>JAWKKM010000010.1:0-169329 GCA_041393255.1 Bacteroidales bacterium
GAACCATTAAACAAAGCTGTACCTGAAGGCCAGTAAACACTGTTTGGGTTTTGCCAGTTGCTACCCTGTTGATTAACTCCCCAATGCAGATAGGGAACACTTGTTGGATTCGCAACTGTTATCGTAATTATGGAGTTCTGATCGGGTTCCTGAGGTTCCCAGGCCACCGAGTAGTTTCCACCACCCCCTCCGGGGCTATAGGCTCCGACATAAACATGTTGAATGGGTGTTTTATAAACATTTCCTAAGTTATCAATAGCTTCAACATAATAATCCACTAGGGTATCTGAAAATCCGGTAATTTCAGCATAATACTGATTAGCGATATAATCAGGCAAAATAAAAAAGTTAATATCGGGATTACCGGTTACGTTTTCTTTAGGAAATATCCTTTCATTCATGGAAATGGATTGCCACCCCTGAACACCGGGCCCACCGGCATAAGTATCATTATCATTATCCGTCAATGGATTTACACCATCATTATCAAGCCTGTACATCAAATTTACCGATTGTATTCCTGACACATCATAGGCAAATGTCCAAACAGTGAAATCAGATGAGTTCTGATGTTGCTGATAGGCATAGGTAGGCCCAAAACCAATTCCTCCCGGATTATAAGGGTATCGCTGCGGAATAAAAACAGTTGGTGGTGTATTATCAATACCGGGATTTACATCAATTATCTGATTGGCAAAACCTGTTGCAAGGTTGCAAGCCAAAGTTTGCTTCACCTCCATGTCCAATGAGGTTCCATAATACATATATCCACTGGTGAATCCAGGCAATAAATGATGCCAGGCTTTTTCAGCCAGATTTGATGAAGCATTCGGAGTAACAATATCGGAAATATCAGTTGCTCCACTTAAATCTTCTGCCATCACAACATGGTTCTCAGCAGCAACCAACACTGCCCAGTTCCGGGCATCTTCTGTCCAACCGCTGGGATCAAATTCATAATTCTGAGTATACATTGGCCACAACCAGTTAATAAATTGCGGATGCCCCCAGTCATTGGCAGCATTGAACCAGCTTCCATCTTCCACATGTACGATGTCGTTTGCCGGAACAGGATTGTTTGCTAAAAATTGTTGAATTGTAGATGGAATATATCCTTTAGATGCCGCTGCGGAAGCAAAGCCGGGAACTGAATTATTGTAATAAACATAGCCACCACCCCAGGCATTATCCCCGTCATGAGCCAACAAAACAATAGATGGTTGTGCAGGATCATCATAAGGGGCAATATGAGCATCAATTTCACCTGTTCCCATCAAGGAATATCCATTCATATAGCTTAACAAGTCGCACATCGGTACTACGGTTAAATGATACTCCATTCCCGTTTCCGGGTCTACATATTTGGCCTTATGCGCCTGGTAGCAGAAAGGTGCAGCAAAAACCCCTCCCCTGCCATCGATTTGGCCACTCCACCAATTGTTCCCAGTAAAGGAAGTAACATCTGCGTAATTGGGTGGTTCCATATTGCAGCCTGAGGTTCCAAATGTTAAGGGATAATCCGAAAGCGTACGTGCCAGGTGGCTATTAGCGATTACAGACCACTCAAAGCCTTCTTCCACCAAAACCTTAATAATTCTTTCACTAAAAGAACATTCTGCGGGCCAATATCCTTTCGAATAATCTGGATTTGATCCAAAGGTTTGAGTGTATATATATCGGTGGGCCTGAATTTCTTTTCTTAAAACACGGTCGCTTAGCAACGGTGAAAGAGCATGGTGGAAGGTAAACCCAACAATATCCATACGTGGCTTTCCTCCGGAAGTCTGCCAGTTGCGCGCAGTCACATAATTATTTTCCCAACCATTGGAATAGCCCCATTGTCCGGCATTAGCCAAACTATTTACATTTTCTATAAGGCATCCCGAATAATTGACCTGCGCTCCGGCATCTGTAAAACCCAAAAGCGATTGCACTGATTCTTTTGCTCTCCATTGATAAACTGCCTTACGGTCATCCTTATTGAAAATATCCTGCAGATCATTTAAGGGATGTTGTTGTCCGTCACTGTACCAGTTTCCATTATTGCTTTTCAAGTACTGCGACTCCCATGCAGCCTGGTAATGATCAGGATTCCATTGGCTCAGCTCCGGCCAATAGATGGGTTGCTGAAGATGCCACAAATAAGTGGTATGAACCTGGGCAAAAATGTTTATCGTGAATGAAATGAAAAGGGAGAGAAGTAAAATTTGTCGTTGCATATGCCTGTCAATAAAAATTAATTATTATATGACAAAAATATATAAAACAGATTATAATCTTAAAAGCAAAGATGTACATTATTACATATTTTTATTATTTTTACAATCTTGAGAACAAAAGATTGAGTGAATATTAATTCTATTTGCAGATTTTCAAGCCTTGAATTCCTGTCATAATTTA
Organism: Bacteroidales bacterium; assembly: GCA_041393255.1. Lineage (GTDB taxonomy): Bacteria > Bacteroidota > Bacteroidia > Bacteroidales > JAADJA01 > JAADJA01. Next base: position 2,401 of record JAWKKM010000010.1, read on the forward strand.
ACTTGTAATGAATTACAATAAAGAACATTTATTTTGTAATGACTTACCGACCATCCCTAAACCTGAAAAAGGTAAAATTTTGGTGACCGGTGCGACAGGTTATATTGGAGGGCTTTTAATTCCTGAATTAGTTGCAAGAGGTTATGATGTTCGGGTAATGGTAAGGACAAAAAACAAGGAAATGCATAAAAAATGGGATGGAGTTGAAATTGTAGTAGCTGATGCCAGAGACCCTAACCAGCTAAGAGTTGCTCTTGACAAAATTCAGACAGCATATTACTTAATTCATTCGTTAATGTTGGGTCAATCGAAATTTGAATTAGCCGATATTGAGATTGCGCAAAACTTCAGAAAAATATCAGAAGAAAAAGGAATTAAAAGAATTATATACTTAAGCGGTCTGGGAAATTCAAATACAAAACTTTCGCAACACCTCACCAGCAGAATGGAAGTCGCGACCGAACTGTCAAAAGGAAGTGTTGCGGTTACTACTTTGCGATCAGCTATTGTTGTTGGTTCGGGAAGTGCATCTTTTAAAATCATAATGCAGGTTGTAAAAAATTCGCCGATAATACTTTTGCCTCCCTGGGCGAAAACCAAATGTCAACCCATTGGCATTAAAAATGTTATTAAATACCTTGTAGGCATAATGGAATATACTGGTTCCACAAGCAAATATCATGACATTGGCGGAAAAGATGTTCTCTCCTATGAAGAAATGATAAAAATCATGGTTGATGTACTGGGCAAAAAAAGGATATTTTTAAATGTCCCTTTTTCGAATACATCTCTTTTTGGAAACCTTACAAGCCTGTTTACTAATGTTCAACCTTCCATTACTAAGTGTTTAATTGAGGGATGCAAAAATGAAGTTGTATGTTGCAACAACAACATTGCAACAATCCTGAACCTTAAGCCACTTTCATACAGGGAAGCAGTGGAGCAAGCAGTTGCAAAAAAGGATATCAATTGAAAAAATTAACAGTTTTAAACAATTGTTTAACCAAACTAAAAAGTTCAACAATTAAAATGTTCTGCCCTTTTTTAATTCATTAAATTTCCATTCACATAGCTGTTTAAATCTAACCATCACATTTCCGGTAACCCGATCATGTATCAATTTCCACAGCCTGACAACCATGTGCTTTCTTGACCAGTTCTTTTTCCCATAAAAATCGAAGCCCACACCCAGAAATAATTGGGTTTGCTCAATTTCGTTCTGTTCCGGAATAGAAGACCGTACATAAAAAGAAAATATTCCAATGGGATACCCTCCACTGCAAGCAAAGACCAAATATCGAGAATTGTCCATATCGCCCTGATCAGGTACTTGTTTTATGGTTAAGGCCTTGATATTAAATAATGGAATAAACCCAAACCCCAAAAAGCTTTTCTTGAATCCAAATGGATAATGATGCCATCCAAAAGGCAGAATCTGAATATTCTCAAGGCGGTCATCAATACGATAAACTTTTGCTATATGATTTGGCCAGCAAGTTGATTCACCATTCCAGTTTAACAGTTCTTCAAAAACATAATTCACAGGCACATCAATCCCTATTTGATGAATATTCAATATGGAATAATTATTTACATCTATGCCAATACGTTGCATAATTCTTCGCCCATAACTATGCCGCTCGGGCTCGGAATGAAACTTGATTAATGTGGGGATTATGGGTTTGTTGAACAAAAAATATTTAACATCCGTAAAAAACCCTTTGCTCTTTTGAGGGGGACTATTTAATAAAGATTTCTTCTGCCCGGGCATCAAAAATTATATAAAATCGATAAAGATTACTAAATGTATTTCAAACAAAAGTAGTGTATGACAGCCAAGAGAAAAAATAAAACTTGAATAAAATGAGAAACTCCAGCTTTAAGAAAATGATAATTCACCAAATAAAAAATCCCATAAACTGAAAAACGAAAGAATTATGGATTTTCAGTTTATGGGGTCATAAATTTAATGTCCGATTTTTTTAATGCTGATGTTTATCAGAATTGCAACAGCAGGTTTCAGGGGCACAGGTTGTTGGCTTTTCTCCAATAAGTGTTACACTAAAAATTCCCTTATCTGATTTTACATCCTTGTATTCCTCAACTTCCCCGGCTGATAAGTGCTTTTCAAAAACATCCTGGGGCAAATGAACTTTCTTCATTTCTACGATTTCTACATTTTGAAAGCCGGTTTTCCTGAAATAGTCAACAAAGTCATTGATCTTTTCAGCACCGCCAATGGCACCGGCAAGGACAGCTGCATCTTCACGCAAACCCAGCGGGATATCCTGAATTACAACAAAATCAGACACACAGGCAAGCCCGTTGTGGTCGCAAATGCGGTACATTTCATCGGCAACTTTTTGTTTGTTTTCCTGCAAATTAAAAACACAGTTGGCCAATACAATGTTCGCGAATTCTTTTGGCAATGGAACCTGGCGGATATCGCCCTGTCGAAATTCAACATTGTTGATTTTTAGTTGGTCGGAATAGTCCTGAGCTGTTTTTATGTTCTTTTCCGATATATCAATTCCAACAACCTTTCCTGTGGCTCCGACAACCTGTGCCGCAGCAAGTACGTCATATCCTGTACCTGAACCAAACTCAACCACGCGGTCACCTTCCCTCAATATCTGGAAACGGATGGGCATTCCATTTGACCATGAGCGTGACCATGGTCATTATAATGGCTTCCGCATCCACCCGATCCACACCCACATGCACTGTGCTTAACGTGTTCTTTTTTCTCTTCTATTGTTTTTACGTTTTCTTCCATTATTATTTTAGTTTATTAATTTCTTTTAATTTTTTCGAACCTGAAACTTCTTCACTTGCACCCGCAAGTCAACTCATGCAATCCCACATCAAAAAAGGTGTCCAAAGCTTGTTTGTATTTCAAAAGTATTTCGGCATCTACCTCATAACAAACTTTCACCCCATCAACTTCATATTTAACAAGTCCAAGACTTTTTAGTTCTTGCAAATGTTGAGAAACGGTAGTCCGGCTTAAAGGCAATTCATTGGCAATATCACCTGACAAGCATGAGCAACACTTCGAAAGATGTTGCAAAATTGCCAGCCGTGCAGGATGCGACAATACTTTGGCAAACTTTGCCACCTCCTGAAGCTCGGTTTGAAAAGCTGTAGATTTTGTATACGTCATATTTAAAATAAATTATGTCGCAAACATACGTCATAATTTCATAACAACAAAATTTTTTTAATGAATTTCTAATGCCAGGTTCTTTTACCCTTGTGAAAATGAAAAATTGGAGCAGGATTAGCTGACTTCTTTTTTGAACAATCAATTTTGCTTATAAACATAAACATGAACCTCCTTGGTCGAACCGCTTATAAAATCATTGTATTTATAAGTTGCGTACTCCGAATTGGCACTGGCTGAACCATTTCCCAGGTTTGGGACAAAAATGTCCACGACGACCTCATCATCCAGATTCCGCAAATTATAACCACAAACAGTTGATTGGTAAATACCCATTTCACTGGTTGCGCCATTGAATTCAAAAAAACCTTTTGCAGTGGCACCACATGGAATTTTATATAGATTTAGTTTAACCAGTTCATTGACTATGGGCTCATCATCCATTGTATAAACATGCACAAAAGCCTTGATACTGACCTGTATTTCCGTTCGGGCAGTTTCATCACAAGGATCTTTCTCATCTGTTCCACAGGAAAACATTAAGAAAGGAAGGAAAACAATTAATAAATATTTTGGTAAGTGGTTGATATTTTTCATCGCATCATGAATAATTGAAAACTCTTGTTTTGATCGAGCAAATATAAAATTTTTTCGTTTCTTATAAAAATGCAAGCTTACTTCTCTTTTTGAACTTTCGGCAAATTTTAAAAATTCATAATTACTAAACATTGATCTGTTATTTCTGTTAACGTATTATGAAAATTAGCAAATCCAAACTAATCCAAAGAACAATGATCATAGCACTGTTGATTATTTCACTATTAAGTCTGTCTGTATACATCTTTATGCAACATCCGAAGTTTGGCAGATTGCCTGCCGGGGAGCGGTTGGAAAGGATAAAAGAATCACCCAATTACAAAGATGGAAAATTTCAAAATTTACGTTTCACACCTGACCTGACAGAGGGAGAGACGATTTTCACCGTATTAAGGGATTTTCTATTTACCAAAAAACCACGGTTAAAACCTATTGACAGTATTCCTTCGATGAAAACAGATTTGCTAAATCTGGATTCAGGGATGGACTTGCTTGTATGGTTTGGACATTCATCTTATTTTATCCAGATTGATGGAAAGAAAATTTGGTTGATCCGGTACTCAGTGGTTCGGTTTCGCCTGTTTCGTTTACCTCCAAAGCATTTAAGGGGACTGACCCTTATATCGCTGATGATATTCCTGAAATTGATTATCTCTTCATTACACGACCACTGGGATCACCTGGATTATGAAACAGTTTTAAAACTAAAATCAAAAATCAACAAAGTGATCTGTGGGCTTGGCACTGGAGAGCATCTCGAATACTGGGGATTTGACAAAAACAGGATCATCGAGAAAGACTGGAATGAGAAAATTGTTTTGGATAGTGGTTTTATCGTCCATACAACTCCAGCCCGTCACTTTTCGGGAAGGGGTTTTCAACGGAACAAAACACTCTGGACTTCTTTCGTTTTAAAAACACCCTCCATGAATCTATTTATTGGTGGGGATGGGGGGCTACGACACCTATTTTGCTGAAATCGGACAAACATTTGGAGAATTCGATTTGGTGATCCTGTAAAATGGCCAATACGACAAAAAATGGAAATACATTCATATGATGCCTGAAGAAGTGTTGCAGGCTGCTATTGATTTAAAAGCCAAAAGGCTGTTTCCTGTACATTCCCTCAAAAGTTTGCCATAGCAAACCATCCCTGATGAACCTCTTTCAGAAATATCAAGGCTAAACAAAGATGCAAACCTTCAATTAATTACGCCCATTATTGGAGAAGTTCGTTATGCTAAAAAATCCAAATTTCAGCAATTTACAAAATGGTGGAAGGGTGTAAAATAAAAAGGTTCCCAGACAATTCAATGGGAACCTTTTAAGATGTAATACTATTTCAGTTATTCAACCTCAACAGCTACTTCATCACTCTGCCACAAACCATGTTTGGTACAAAAGGCATGAGCCATAAGCTTCATATTTTTCTGCGGGACAATATTAAAATCAACCTCAACTTGTCCGGGCTGATTGCCCAATGCTCCGGGAGTAAAATGAGCTGAGGCCAGCATCATTTCTCCATTCCATAATTGAATATAGGAAATGTAATGATCGAAATCATCGGGGTGTAAATACTCATTTCCAACTTTCACCTTAACAGTAAATTTTTCACCCTTCTTTGCCTTGTTTGCGCAATGTACAAATGCTGAATGACGATCGATATAATCCTTTTTTGCTTCCCGTTCAATTTGAGAAATGTCTTCGTACCTGTTGATTTTCATAATGGTGTATTTTAGATAGTTAACAATTTTTTACAAAAATATAATTTATTTTGATGAAAAAGTAATCCAAAACCAAATTGAAAGCATATTTTCAGTACAGGTAAGATGTGCCTGTCTGGTTACTGCTTATGACTAATAAAGGGAAAAGGTGATGAAGCCTTACGATAACATCTTAGAATTTAAGGTATTTACCGTAGGGGAATATGTATTTCACCCTATTGTTTATACCCACTGCATGTTACACTTTTACATTTCAAATTTTTACAAAATGCTATAAAATCTCAAAAACAAAAAACAAGGAGGAAAACCAAATGAAAAAAATGACAATTCAATTAGTAATCGCTTTATTTAGTGCATCGCTGTTTGCACAATGGACACCGGTAAACAACGGGCTTGATAATTTCCCGCCCACAACCCTTTGGCCATTTGCTGAAGAAATGGTATTGGGAACAGATGGTGGAGGACTTTACAAAACTGCAGACAATGGTGAAAACTGGGTTAATATTAGTGGTAATCTTGGAAATTTACATGTTAATGACATCCGGGGATTTAACTCCCTTACATCAATGTTTGTTGCTACAGAAGGTGGCCCATTCGTTACCATGGATATGGCTGACTACACCGATTGTACTTCAACGGGGCTATCCAATACCGATATCAACTATTTTTGGTGGGGCAATGAAGACATGGGAGGAGAATTTATGGTTGGGACCAATGGCGATGGGGTTTTTGGCTCTGATGATTATGCTGGCCCATGGTTAGCCCTCAACAATGGTTTATCAGGGGATGCTTTAATTGTTAACGATATGGGTGGTTATAGCGATGGTTCTGTATCCTACACCGTTATGGCAACTGATGGAGGCACCTATTGGGGAATTGATAATGCAACCGTGTGGGAAGAAAAGAACAATGGGCTTAGCGGTGAAGCTCTGAAGGTTAAAAGATTGGCCGGACTGGGGACTTTCATTCTGGCAGCTACCCATGGTGGGCTTTACTACACCCTGGATCTTGGCGAAAGCTGGATTTCTCTTATTTCAGACGAAAAATTAAACACCCTGATTCTTGTGATGTCATCTGTTTCCCCGACTGGATTTATGTGCCTCGCATTTGGGGAAAACGGATTTTATTCTGAAGATTTCATGAACTGGACCCAATTGAACATGGGTGGACTTGAGGGAGAAGTTATGACGGCTCATGCCAATTCCACTCACGTTTTCCTCGGTGTTACGACAGAAAAAAAAGTGGGGAAGGAAAGTGGTGGAGTTTATCGAAAACCATTGGATCAGATACTGGTAGGAATAGAAGACATGCCTGAACAAAAGAGTTTAGCAGGCCTGGATCAGAATTATCCAAATCCGTTCAATACATCTACAAAAATTGCTTATTCATTGGAAAGCACAGGCTTTGTAAGCCTAAAGATTTACGATATTTTTGGTAAGGTAATACAAACTATAGTCAATGAATCCCAGCAATCCGGAGACTATATCTATACTTTCAATAAAGGAGATCTTCAGCCATCAACATATTTCTACAGCTTAGAATTTGAAAACAAGGTGGTAGAAACCAAAAGGATGGTTGTTTTGAAATAGGATAAACCTCCTAACAACGTATTCTTAGAAATTCATTTGGCAACCTTAATGTACCAAATGAATTTCTTATTGCCAAATTTTTCAACCTTATGGCAGTTTTCTACGGTATTTACCCTACCAAAATAAGTTCTTTACTGTATTACATGTGCTATCAATTCTGTGGATTTTTACACCTTGAAATAAATTCATTAGTAAACCTCAAAACAAATAAAAAAAATGAAAACAAAAACTACACTTTTAGCAATGGCAATTGTTATGATTGCCCAAATTTCAACCGCAACTGTATGGAGAATTAACAACCGTGTAAATGCAGATGCAGATTTTATTACACTACAGGCAGCACATGACGGTGCGACTGCAGGCGACACCCTTTATGTAGAAGGAAGCCCTACGGCATATGGCAATCTGACTTCTACTAAACAACTCTTTATAATTGGTGCCGGTGATTTTCTGAATGACAATGATTCAACACAGGCGTATAAAGAAGTTTCAATAGTTGGAAATATCACTTTTAACGCCGGTTCTGAAAACAGTATAATGGAAGGACTTCGTGTCCAGAACTCATCAGTAGCAATTAATACTTCTGATATTACATTAAGAAGAAACAGGATACAGACAAGTACAAACCATAATTATGCAAATTATTATGGAGTGACAATAGCTGAAAATAGCGAAAATGTTTTAATTGAAAATAACTGGATATACATAAATAATTATGCTACTTACGCCCGCAACTACGGAATTTCATCAGGCGGCGCAAACCTTACCAACCTTACAATTAGGAATAATTATATTTACGCCCGGGAATCTACAGGTTACGCCAATCAAAACTATATTATGAGTCTTTCAGCAACTGTACTAGCTGATAATGTAACTGTCTATCAAAATGTTTTTGAATCAAATAGTAACGCACGCGTTCTTGTTAATGAAACCCAGTTCTATAATAACATTCTGATTTCTGGTAATTTTTATCCCAATGGGTCATACTATAATAACAATATATGCAATAGCACTCAATTTGGAACAGCAAATGGTAATCAGGGAAAATGTTAACATGTCCACCGTTTTTATTGATTACTCAACCGGTATTGATATCGTTTTCAGGCGGCAACAATTTCTCCCGCAATTGGTGCAGGGCTATTTGGAGAAGACTGCAGGATATTCGGCGGGGATAGCCCTTATGTTATTTCATTGTACCGGCAATTCCCGCAATTTGGAATGTAAGTCTGAATAGCTACGGTAGCGACAACGTAACTATTGATGTGAACATCAAGGCAGAAATCTATAATTAGAAAGGTTCATCATGAAACGGAAATATATAATATTTCTCCATGGTACTAATATTTCTGATAATACCGTGGCGAATAAACCTGTTTGCACAGACACCGGATATCACGGAAGTAGAATACTTTCTTGATTTGGACCCGGGGTTTGGTAATGGAAATAAAATTCCGATAACAGCAAACACGATTATTGACGAAAACTTCTCAATAGACCTATCGTCTATATCAGTTGGATTCCACCAACTTTTTCATTCAGGTTAAGATTCCGATGGAAGATGGGCTAACCGATTTGCGTGATATGTTTAAAATCAGGCAACCCGATGCTAACTTCCCTCCAAGGATGTAGTGGCTTCAGAGTATTTTTTTGATGTGGATCCGGCTTCGGAAATGGGACAGGCTCTTGCGATTACGTCGGGTCAAAATGCAAGTGAGAATTATGTAATTGATATCACTGGCTTAACAGATGGTTTTCATGAACTTTTCTTCAAGGGTGCAAGACAGCAGATGGAGTATGGAGTATGACAGATAAAAGGGATATATTCAGATAAGACAACCCGATGCCCAACCCCAACCAAAGATGTGCTTGCTACGGAATATTTCTTTGATATAGATCCGGGGTTCAAGGAAATGCAACAGCACTTCCTGTTACTTCCGGCCTCACACTTTTAGAAGAAAGCTATGTCATTGATATTACAGGCCTAACAGATGGTTTTCATGTACTTTTCTTCAGGGTGCAAGACAGCGATAGATTTATAATAGAGCATGACAGATAAAAGGGATATATTCAAGATTAGGCAACCCGATACCCAGGCACCCAACCAAAGATGTGGTTAAGATGGAATATTTTTTGATACGGATCCCCGGATTTGGAAGTGGAGCCGCACTTGTTGTTTCTTCGGGTTTAAATATTGATGAAAATATATCTTTGATATCACGGAATATGACATTGGATTTCACACACTATTTTCGGGGTACAGGATAGTGACGGTTTGTGGAGTATAACCGATAAGCGGGATATTTTCAAACTGGAAGTCCCCGGCACACCCAGCCTCCCTAACCGATGTTGTTGCAATGGAATACTTTTTAGATACCGATCCGGGATTTGGAAACGGTATGCAAATTCCCGTGACCCCTTCAATTGATATTGACAAAAATTTTCTGGTTGATGTTTCAGGGCTCATCACTGGTAATCACCGAATGTTTGTAAGGGTTTTAGACGAATCAGGTAATTGGAGCTCACTCATTGAAGAATATTGTCATCCACCCACCGCTGATTTCTCGGCCGATGATGTTTGGGAAGGGGAATTAACAACCTTTGTTGATCTGTCTCAAAACGTTAATCCAGATACTCAATATTTCTGGGATGTGGATGGTGATGACGTGACAGATTATACAGATAACGCAGGATTTACCCACCTCTATTCGGCAGTGGGCGATTATAATGCAAGGCTCATTTTGGTTACACCGGAAGGATGTTCTGACACCATTGTTAAAGGTGGTTTCAGTTTATACCTGCTCACCACCATCTGACTTGTCTGTTAGTGATACAACCGATACATCAGCCATCCTTTTGGTCGGCAGCGAATATGGAAACAGCCTGGGAAATGGAGTATGGCGCAAGTTTTACTTTGGGCAAACGGCACACTGATCAACAATATTTACAACATCAGTATTATCTAAATGGGCTTGCTTCTAATACTTCCCTATGACTTTTATGTCCGTTCGGCCTGTTACGGATCAACGGTGAGTGATTGGGCAGGGCCACGGAACATTTACAACCCTTGAGGTGATCCCTGTTCAAATCCAACCGATGGGGGTATTGTTGAAGACTCTCAAATTATTTGTTTTGGAACTGCGCCGGATCCATTTATCAGTGTCAGTCCGGCAACGGGTTTTTCGGGCATCCTTGAATACAAATGGCAAATATCAACCGATAATATTGATTTCACTGATATTCCTGCAAGCGATTCAGAGAATTTGACTTTCGGTGAAACGCTCACAGCAAACACCTGGTTTAAAAGGCTTGCAAGGGTAAATTGCATGAATGACTGGACTGGATCAGTTGAATCGAATACAATAGCCATTACGATTGATAAAAACGACCGTTACCGTACCAAGACTTCTGGTGAATGGGACAATCCTTCAACATGGGAAAAGTTTGATGGTACACAATGGGTTGATGCCACCGAATATCCTTCATCAGCTTCCATTAGCTGCCCAAATTCTGTTGCCAGTATTCAAAACGGACATACTGTTGAATTAGATACCAATATTGAGTTTGGAAATGTGGTTGTGGATGAAGGTGGAATTCTGGAAATCAATGATGGTGCAGAGTTAGGTATTGTAGCCAACGACACACTTACAATAAACGGGAAATTGATTATGCATGCAGCATCGCTTGTTAGTGGGGCAGGTACTTTTGATCTAAAACCCTTAAGTACAATTCATGTAGGTTCGGCACAGGGGATTACAGCATCAGCACCCGAAGGGAACATTCAGGTTAGTGGTGAAAGGCATTATGGACAGGATGCTAATTACGTGTATATTGGCACAACCAATCAGCAAACCGGAGATGGCTTTACACAAAACACTCCCGGCAACCTGACAATCAATGCACCCGGAGTAACCGTAACACTTTCCCAGGAAATCAATATCAACGGAAGCATTCACATTCTGCAGGGAACCCTGGATGTAAATGGGTTTAACATTTCGCTCGGAGGAAACTGGATTAATGATGATGTGTTCCTTCCCGGAACGGCTACCGTTTACTTCAACAACACAATAGATGTAAGCATTGGTGTGAGCAACTTTTACAATATTGTTATTGCGGGCTCCGATACCGTAACAGCCGCAGGAAACCTGACAATTTACGGGGAAATAACCATTAATAATTTCTTCAACGGAGCTTCCTTCACACACTTTGTTTATGGAAACTGGATTAGCAGCGGTTCCTATATTTATGGTACTTCCACCATTCAGTTTATGGGTAGCGGTAACATTTTTATCAGTGTCAGCAATTTCTACAATATTGTTTTTGCCGGAACGGAGCAGGAACTGTAACGGCTTTAGGTTCATTGAGCATTTACGGAGATGTAACCATCAATAATTATTTTGATGCAGGATCCTTTGTTCATTACGTTTATGGTAACTGGTTCAACAACGGCGGGACATTTATTCATGGAACTTCAACCATACACTTTTTGGGATCCGGAAATATTAACATCGGCTCCAGCAATTTTTATCATGTAATATTTGAGGGACAGGAACCATAACAACATAACCGGAGCATTGACCTTTTATGGCAACGTAACCATCAATAATTATTTTGCAGCAGGTTCTTTTGTTCATTATGTGTATGGCAACTGGACAAATAAAGCGGAACTTTTGTTTACGGTACATCAACCATTGAGTTTACAGGAAGTGGAAGCATTATCATCAGTGTGAGTTCATTCTACAACATTGTTATCAGCGGAAGCGGTACTGTAACAGCGGGCGGTTCCCTGTCTGTTATTGGTGATATTACCATCAATAACTACTTTAATGCTGGAGCATATACACATACAATAGCAGGCAATTTTATAAACAATGGAACCTTTGATTATGGTACATCTACAGTAGAGTTTACCGGAAGTGGTAATATTTTCATAAGTGTAACCAACTATTACAACGTTATTTTCGGCGGGTCTGGTATTTACACAGCTACTGGTTCGATCACCTTCTATGGTGATGTTACAATTAGCAATGGAAGCACTTTTGAAGCAGATTCATTTATACATTATGTACACGGAAACTGGATAAATTTCGGCACCTTTGTTTATGGTACATCAACCATTAACTTTGTCGGAACAACCAATGTAACGATTGGCACCAGCGATTTTTATCATGTAATATTTGGTGGTTCGGGGACTATTGTAGCAACCGGTTCAATTACTTTCTTTGGTGATGTAACCATCAACAATTACTTTGATGCAGGTTCATTTGTGCATTATGTTTATGGAGGCTGGATCAATAATGGCACCTTTATTTATGGTACATCAACCATATCATTCATAGGATCCGGTAATATCTACATTGATGTAAACAACTTTTATAACATCGTATTTGGAGGTACCGGAACAATTATAGCCACAGGGTCATTAACCATATACGGTGATATAACCATTGATAATTATTTCGATGCAAGTTCATTTACCCATTACATATATGGAAATTGGAGCAACAACGGAACTTTTATTTATGGAACTTCCACGATACATTTTATGGGAACAGGAAACATTTTCATCAATGTCAGTAATTTCTATCATGTAGTTTTTGCAGGTTCCGGAACCATAACAGCGTCCGGGTCATTGACAGTATATGGAAATGTAACGATTGAAAATCATTTTGATGGTGGACCTATACCCATTACATTTATGGAAACTGGACCAACACGGGTGTTTTTGTGTACAATACTTCTACCGTTCAATTTATGGTAGCGGTAACATCTTTATCAGCAGCAGTGATTTTTATCACATCCTTTTTTCAGGTACGGGAACCATTACAGCTACAGGCTCGCTTTCGGTGTATGGTGATTTTACCATCAACAATTCTTTCGATGCAGCATCCTACACCCACTACATTTACGGCAACTGGTACAACAATGGAGTATTTGTTTACAGTACCTCCATGATACATTTCATGGGAACGGGAAATATACTCATCAGTGCCAATGAATTCTATCATGTGATTTTTGATGGTTCAGGAACAATCACTGCAACTGGTTCACTGACTCTATGGCGATGTGACAATCAATAATCACTTCGCCGGCGGTTCCTATATCCATTATGTTTATGGTAGCTGGACGAATGCGGGAACCTTTGTTTACGGAACCTCAACAATCCACTTTATTGGAAATGGAAATATATACATCGGAACAAGTGATTTCTATCATGTAATTTTTGCGTGTACCGGAACCATCACAGCCACAGGTTCTTTGTCAGTGTATGGTGATTTCACAATCAATGATTACTTCGATGCAGCATCCTATATCCATTATATCTATGGCAATTATTACAACAACGGAGTTTTTGTTTACGGAACCTCCACCATCCATTTCACTGGATCAGGAAACATCTCCATCGCTGAAAATGAATTTTACCACGTAATATTTGGTGGCACTGGAACAGTAACTGCCACTGGTTCGCTTACTTTTTATGGGGATGTAAGTATCAATAATTATTTCGATGCAGGAACATTTACCCATTATGTTTATGGTAGCTGGACCAACACTGGCAACTTTGTTTACGGAATTTCAACCATCCATTTTCTGGGCAACGGGTCAATCTACATTGGCAGCAGCAACTTCTACCATATTGTATTTGGAGGCACCGGAACCATCGAAGCCACAGGTTCATTGTACATTTATGGCGACATAACCATCAACAACTATTTTGATGGCGGAACATATGAGCACCATATTTATGGCAATTGGTATAACTATGGTACCTTTGTTCACAACACTTCCACTATACGATTTGTCGGATCCGGAAACCTGTTTATCGGCATCAACAACTTCTATCATGTTGTTTTTGAAAGAACAGGAACCGTGACTGCAATCGGCTCACTGACAATTTACGGTGACATTACCATCCATAATTATTTTGATGCCGGTTCATATACACACTATGTCTATGGAAACTGGATAAACAATGGTATTTTCGTTTATGGAACCAGCACCATCGTTTTCAATGGAACAGCGCAGCAGACAATTGATGGTACCAACGAAACCGATTTTTATGGATTTACAGTTAATAATCCCTATGGCATATTGCTGCACAGAAGTTTTGTTGTCAGGAATTTGTTAACGCTTACGGACGGAATAATCACCACAGGAATTTACTCGGTAACAGTTTTATCCAATGGTTTGATCAGCGGTGGATCGGCAACGGCCTATATTTATGGAAGGCTAATTTGGGGATACAATGCCATAGGATCAAGACTATTTCCTATTGGCACCGCTAATGAATATGGCCCGATGGTGTTGAATTACTTGTCCCTCACCGGAACAAGCCTTGTACAGGTAGAATTTGTTGATGGGACAATACCGGGAACCATTCCGGGCAATTTGTCAACTGTGGCAGATCATTACTGGGCTATATCTCAAACGGGCGGTGTCAATTACACCTTTACAGTTACCCTGGATGTTCCGGGCTTTTCCCCACTGGGCACAGTGCGCATGTTGCGCGGTGATGGATTCACTGTGAACCAGTATGAAACAACCGCACCAAATTATACCAATCTGATAGCATTTGATACTTTTGGTGATTTTACCCTGGGGGAGATGCATTGTCCCGAGCCAACAGGCTTGATCAACAGGTACATTACATACACCACAGCCATTCTTGATTGGAGCCAGGGGGATTCGGAAACCGAGTGGAATGTTGAATACGGCCCTGCTGGATTCACACCGGGTACCGGAATAATCCTGACGGATGTTTCATCAAGACCATTGGAAATAACCGGGCTAACACCTGAATCTTACTACGAATTCTATGTTCAGTCAATCTGTTCAGAAGAAGTGCAAAGCAACTGGGCAGGACCCGCTTCGTTCTCAACATTTCCAAAACAGCTTGAAGCAACAATCTTCTTTGAGGGCCCTTACGATGAAAGCACTGACTTAATGATGACAGGCCTTTCTGATTCAGGAGCAATTCCACTCACACAACCTTATCAGGGTTTACCCTGGAACTATTCGGGCACAGAACAAGTTGCATCAATACCATCAGGTGTTGTCGACTGGGTATTGATTGAGTGGAGGGACGCTTCTTCACCGGCCAATGCCGATGGATCAACATATATCTGGCGGAAAGCTGCTTTCCTCAAAAACGACGGGTCATTAGTGGATATGGATGGAAGCAGCCTGCCCATGATTGGAAATCCGCAACTTTCCGGTTCGTTATTCGTTGTAATCAGGCATCGAAATCACCTGGATGTTATAAGCAATTACGGAGCAGACCTGGCAGGCGAAATCTATAGTTATAATTTCTCCGACCAATCCGATAAAGTATATGGTGGAACCGGAGGGCACAAACAGATTGATGCTTCCCCATTGCGATTCGGTATGGCCGCTGGTGATGGCAACGCTGATGGCCATGTAAATGCGGCTGATAAGACTACTGCATGGAATCCGAATGCAGGATTTACAGGCTATCGAAGCGGCGACTTCAACATGAATGGTCAAACCGATAACCTCGACAAGAATGATTTCTGGTATGAGAACAATGACTTTAACAGTTATGTTATTGAATAGGATAATTTAACAGCCAATTTAATATTATTACAACCTAAATGCATTCACCCGATGATTTGAAATCGTCGGGTGAATTTATTTTTAGTTCTAAACACAAATTTATGCGCTTATATTTGTATTTTTGTATTCTCAATGAATCGGAAATTATTTTTCATATTGACACTTCTGCTTCCGGTTATTTTTCACCAACCGGTATTAACACAAGACATTGTTATAAACGAAATCTGCACAAAAAACAGCCATGTAATTTCTGATAATGATTATACTCAATTTGTTGACTGGATTGAAATTTACAACTCAGGGCAGGAGGCTGTTAACCTTTTTGGCTATTTTGTAACGGATGATTCGCTCAATAGCACAAAATGGGAATTCACCGAAAACACAATCATTGGAAGTAACGAATACCTAATCCTGTGGGCCGATGATAAAAACATTACGGTAAACGGAATACACACAAATTTCAAATTGAGTTCGGACGGTGGTTGTGTTTGCATATTTGATCCTGACACCAGCTTAATTGATAAATTGATCTATGGTGAACAGTATACGGATATTTCCTTTGGCAAAGCTGCAAATGGATTGGCATGGTTCGCAACCCCAACTCCATTGGCTGCAAATAACACGGCAGCCTATTTCTCGTCTCAGCGGAATGAACCTCCTCAATTCTCGATACTTTCCGGCTTCTACAATTCAAATTCAGAATTGACTATGAATACTCCGTCAGGAGGAAATACAATTCGGTTTACTTCAGATGGCTCGTACCCAACTGAAAACTCAGAAATCTATACCGGACCGATCTTACTAACAGAAATTGCTGTTATCAGAGCCAAAACGTTTGGGGATTTACTTCCCAGCGAAGAAACAACCCACTCCTATCTGATCGAAGTTAATAAAGACATTCCGGTCGTATCGCTGATCATTGACCCGGATTTTCTGTGGAGTTTTGAAATTGGAATATTTAATGACTCACTAATATCACAACGTACTGATTGGGAGCGTTCATCTGTGTTTCAATATTTTAAATCCAACCAACTGGCATTTGAAGCAGCCAATAACATCCGCCTTTTCGGGGCTACGGCCTATTTGCTTCCACAAAAATCATTTGCCGTGATGGCCGACACTGATATTGAATATCAGATTTTTGATTGCAAACCATTGTCGGTATTCGATTCATTTATTATGCGAAGTTCAAGCGACGACTGGAGCAAAACCATGTTCCGTGACGGCATGGTGCATACCATCGTTCAGGATAAGCTCAATATTGATTACCAGGCATATCAACCAACGGTTTTGTATATCAACGGAGAATACTTTGGAATATTCAACCTTCGCGAAAAATTGAATGAGGACTACTTGAAAAACAACCACTCCATTAATAAAGACAGCATTGACCTGATCAAATTGAATTACTGGAAATTTGGTGTAGAAGTGCTAGCCGGATCTGATGAAACGTTCTTTGACCTGATTGACTATTTAAATAACAACGACCTCACAGATGATGAAGTTTTTGCAGGAGTTTCTGAATTTCTGAATGTGGATAACTATACAAACTATGTAATTACACAAATCTGTATAGGCAACCGTAGTTATAACCATAACATAAAAACCTGGAGGCAAAACGACATTACAGATGGATTCAAATGGTTGATCTACGATACTGACCGATCCTTTATGGATTCATGGCGGGATATCTTCCAGCAGGTTTACGATGATGACCCCATATTCAGCAAACTGCTCACCAACCTTAACCATCGCAATCATTACCTGCAACAGACTTCTTCGCATATGAATGTCACTTTCCGTAAAAGCTATATTGATCATTTGATTGACAGCCTGGGTGGCAATATTGAATCTGAAATGCCCTACCACATCGAACGTTGGGCACCCTATGGCGGTGTTGAGTCAATGGCAAATTGGGGCTGGCAAAAGTTTTTGATGAGCAAATACACCAAAGAAATTAAGGATTCGCTATTTATCCGCTTAAATGAGTTCTATAGTTTGGATGGGATGGTTTCCGTTAATCTTAAAAAGAGCCATCCTAATGGTGGCAGAATTTACATAGAAGACGTTCTGATTCCATATAATGATTCTATTCATTCCTATTTCAAAAATATACCGGTCAAATTGGTTGCCAAAGCTAACCTTGGATACAATTTCATTGATTGGGAAGGCATCGCTGCTGAAGATAGCCTGTATTACACTTTCACAGATGATCAGGTGTTGCATGCTCGTTTTGAACCCAATTGTGAGTTACCCAACACTATTTCAAACGATTTTATGCTGGTTAATGCCTGCTCACCCTATATGATCAATGAGGATGTTGTGATTGACTCAGGCGCCACTTTGTATTGCGAGCCGGGAGTAGAAATTATGTTTGGCGAAGATATTGAAATGTTGGTTAATGGTTCGCTCAGTTTCATTGGAAGTGCAAACGAACCAATTATAATTAGAGGTCAGCAAGGCCTGTTTTGGAAATTTATTAAATCAGAAAATGGAAGTATTCACTTCTCAAATGTTGAGTTGCATTCAGGTGAGAAGGCCATCTCATTTACGGGAGGAAATATTCAAATTGAAAACTGCACCTTTTTTGAATCAAATAAAGATCAGAATGATTTAATTTCAGGCAGCCTTGCAAATGTAATTTTCAGAAACAATGTATTTTTCGGACAGCCAAACAACGACAAGCGGGATTGCATTGATTGCAAAAACATTCCATCGGGTGAATTTACGGGAAACGTTTTCTATGATGTAAGCGACGATTGTATAGATATCGGAAACAATTCCACCAGCATCTCCATCGAAAACAATGAGATGTACAATTGCAAAAGCATGGGCATCTCCATCGGTGAAAGCACTACAGCAAGTCTTGTCAGGAATATTATTGCACATTGTAATGGTGGAATCCAGGTACATACAGATGCAATTGCCCAAATAATTAACAATACCCTCTATGCCAATGATATTGGAATCCGGTGTTTTCATAACGACAACAACCCAAATACGGGGGGACATGCCTTTGTTACCAATACAATTTTCTCAGAATGTATGGATGATTATTTGTTACAATCGAGTTCAAGCATAGAGATTAACTTCTCCCTTTCCGACATGACCTTGCATAACGGAAACGAAAACCTTCATGATGATCCTCTTTTTGTAAATCCGGATGCAGATGATTTTAATTTACAATTTGGCTCCCCATGCATTGATGCCGGTGATACATTCTCACCTCTTGATCCTGATTTCACACGAACTGATATGGGTGCCCGGTATTACGACCAAAGCAATAATATCGAAGAATACCAGAGAACTATTTCCTTATATCCAAATCCATTCTCAGGTACTTTTTATATCGAAATACCAAATGGAGTGCCGCTTAAAAAAATTGAAGTATACGATTTAGACGGAAAATCAGTTTATACGAATAGTCAAATTATTCGAAATAAACAAATTATTGCCATTCCTGTAAAAGGATTGATGATCTTATCTGTGACAGACATTAACGATATCATTTATTACCACAAAATAATTTCGCAATAGTTTTGAAAAATCTTTTGGTCATATTGTTTGTGTGCATTTATGCGTTCAGTTTTGCTCAAGACGTTGTAATTAATGAAATCATGTCGCTGAACACCCAAACCATCATAGATGACTTTGGTGAAACATCTGACTGGGTTGAACTTTACAACAGTTCCTCCACAGAAATTGACCTGGATGGGTGGTATTTGTCCGATCAGGCAGAAAACCCTTTACTATGGCAGTTTCCCGATACGAGTTTACAACCCAATGGATTTATATTGATTTTTTGCAGTGGCAGGGATACACTATCAAACTATCTTCATACTTGTTTTCAGTTAAAGTCATCCGGTGAAGAATTGATCCTTTCCGACAACAATGAAAACCTCCTTGATCAATACGAATCTGTTGCTCTGCGAAATGATGAAACATTTGGCAGAAACATAGATGGCAATTCCCAAATGTTGATTTTCTATCAGGGTAGCCCGGGCACAACCAATTCAGGGAATATTGTATTAAACAGTGTTTCCTTTTCTGACGAATCAGGGTTTTACGAATCCGGCTTCGATTTAGAATTATCGAAGCAGTACCCGGATGGACAGATACATTACACCCTTAACGGCAATGATCCCATGCCAGGAACAAATTACACTTTCCAGTTCAACAGTGCGATCCCTCTTGAAGAAAGTCAAAATCAACAAGCAATCTATTCATATATCCCCACTACACCTGCCAATAATTATGGATATTATTTCTGGCACACACCCATCGGAGAAGTTGAAAAACATGTTGTTGTTAAGGCCAGGGTTTTTCAAAATGGACAAGCCATGAGCCATGTAGCAGCAAACACCTATTTTATCGACCCGGACATTCAATCCCGCTTTACCATGCCGGTTTTATCCTTGATAACGGATAGCATCTCTCTCTTTTGCGACGACACAGGCATTTATGTTCCGGGCGTAAGGCATGTTCCCGGTGTTCTGAAATCAGGGAACTATTGCGAAAGAGGAGATGCCTGGGAAAGGCCAACGTCCATTGAAATGTTTTCGGCCAATGGTGAATTGTTGTTTGAACAGGAAGTCGGATTGCGGATACATGGAAATATAACTCGGTCAGCACCCCAAAAAGCATTGCAATTTTTCGCAGATGACAAATATGATGGAAATGACAAACTACTTTATCCTTTTTTTGAGGATCGGGATTTTACTGAATACAAAAGGATTATAGCCCGCTCCATTTTTTCAGCACATTTCCAAAGCATCATCAGGGATGAAATCGTGCAACATATTGCGAAAGATTTAAATGTTTTTTTTCAGGCATGGCAACCCACTGCTGTATTCATTAACGGTGAATATTGGGGTTTGCAAATACTCAGGGAAAAGCAAAATAAATACTATGTCAGTCAACACTTCGACATACCCCCCGACAACCTTGATATTATTGAAGCCTGGGGCGAGGTTGAAGAAGGTAACAATTTGGAGCACATTGCCTTAATGGATTTTGCCGAGAACCATGACCTTTCTCTTCCGGAGAACTATGCGGTTATTGAGTCTATGATTGATATTCCGGCTTATATTGATTATTATATTATTAACATCTATGTAAACAATGAAGATTGGCCGGGAAACAACTACACCAAATTCAGGCAACAAGGCGATGGGCACAAATGGAGGTGGTTTATGTATGACCTGGATGCTTCCATGAAAAAATTATACCAGGACAATATGAGAAGGGTAGTGGGCGACACTGTGGACCTTTACAATCCCGAATGGTCAACCAAGCTTCTCAAGGCAATCATGGAAAACGATACTTTTAAACAACAGTTTCTCGACCGTTTTATTGAAGTGCTCAAAAACGACCTTCATCCTGATAACACCCTTGCAATTGTTGATTATTGGCAATCGCTCGTCGAAAGTGAAATTGAAAACACAAACAACAGATGGATCCTGTTTAGCAGCCTCAATTCGTGGTACGACAAGCTGGACGTGATCAGGAATTTTCTTTCCCAACGCCATTGCATCTTAAAAGAACAATTGGAATCTTTTTTTGAAGTAAACGATTTGGATATTGAATGTGAGTCCAGTGACATTGATTCAATCAGGGCTGTTCCTTTGACCATATACCCCAATCCAACACAAGACAAAATCAATATTCTGAGCCCGGGTAATATTTTGGGTTGGGAAGTCTATACCCTTACAGGAATTTGCATCAGCAAATCTTCACATACTCCATCAAAGATGGTGAGTATTGATATCGCTCAACAACCTGCCGGCATTTATATTCTTGTGATTATAGACGATAGGGGAATAAGCAGGCACAGAATTATTAAAATAAATTAAGCTTTACGTTCTCATTGTTCATTCTAAAGCCTGCAATCAAAAATTATAAACGTATCTCAGCTTCATTCCACCCGGAACATACATCACAGCAGTATTCATGCTAACATTTTGAAGAATATCATTGTGCTTTAATTTTTTATTCTGGCTTCCTCTCGACCATACATAGGCAATATCGGCCAGCCATATGGCAGCCCCGACTCCAATAAATATTTCCATATCGGCTTTAAAAAATTTATAATGTGTTTCTCCATCCCTGGCTTGCTGCTTTTCAACCCAAACATCCGTCCATCCGACATCGGGTAACCACACTCTACTCTCTTCCTGCCATTTATCAATAATTTGATCAGTATATCTTTGGCTACCAGCGTAAATTCCCAAACCTATCAATCCCCAGGAAGATACTGTAATGTACCAGGGCTTAATTTTCCGCTGCTTAAAGTTGCTTACAAAATAGTCCCCAAGTCCTGGCATAGCCAAAGATAACAATGCATTTTTTGGCCCCCCCTTGCCACCCTTGTCGGGGATGCCGTTGATCACCAGTGAAGCCCGGTAATCATTCTTGAATTTCACCTGGTCCGCTCGTATGTCCCAAACAATCTGCTTTCCTTTTCCTCCATTCACCCTGTTGCCAATATCACCTGTTACAGAATCAGGAACGATGATGCGGAAACGGCTATCTGAAAACACAAGGTTTACTTTATAATTGCTATCGGGCGATGCATTAGCCAAATCATAACTCACCAGTACTTTATCCCTTTCCACTCCCAGCTTCATATGCTTTACATAGGGAATGTTTCTCTGGGCTGGCAATAAATTTCCAAACAATAAAAAGCCAATGAAAACGATACCAATTGTAAATTTTATCCTGTTCATACTACAACGAATTATAATATTGAATTATCTTTTCCAAATCGGATATTACTTTGAAACTAAGTTTTTCCTTCTTAGCATAAAGCCCCACCTCATCCTTGTGATCCGACAATAAGGAAAGGATCTCTTTTTTATTCTTCTTTAAAAGGATGGCGGCACCCTCATTCATCCGTATAAAATAATTGTTTAACGACTTAAAGTAATAACTGCCATCACCTCCACCTCCTCCATAATTTGAAGCATATTTGTTAACACTTACTTTCAATTCCCTGCGGTAAAGCAACTGGCATTTCCCATCCGAAATAACTTCAAAGTATCCGTTCCGCAGATACTGTACCGACCCTCTTTTCTTCATCAGTAAAGCATACAGGAACTTTGTTCCACCAACCCTTATCTCCTTTACTTCATAGGGTTTATCCAAAATAAATGTATCTTTGGGTACAACCTTTACCTCCACATTATACAGATCATTTTTTTTCACTTCAGGTAAATCCATATCACCTGACTGAATCGGGATAAACTCCATTTCATCCGAAAAAATATTGTAACGGAAGGCAACATCAGTCAATACGGTTCCATTTTTCAACTCCATCTCGCCCACAGCAAAATCGGCAAACACATAGGGGTTTCCAAGAATCATTGAAAAATCGCTGGAAGACGATGAAAACAACCGCTTATTTCGATCTACTTCATCGTAAAAACTTTGAAACTGCTGCTGTGTGACTCCCTGTGAAAAAAGTAACCTGACAGGGAGAAAAATAACAATCATGTATAAAAATAAAACAGTCCTCATTGAAACCTCCACTTTTGACGGCTCTCAAATTTACCAAATTTATACCAAACAAAACAATTAACTATTTCCCAAAGCATTATAAAATTTTAAACCTTCAAAATTGGATAATATTGTTCGCTCACGAGCAGGAAATGCTTAAAACCGGACAGCACATAGATATTCGAATTCACAACAAGACCCCAAACAAAAAAACCACCTCCTCAATTGAGAAGATGGTTCCTTTCAGGAGGTTTAGGTTAATCCTGATCCTTTTGCTTAAAAAGGAGGACTTCATGAGCTACAACTTCGGTAATGTATTTTTTGTTGCCGTCCTTGTCGTCCCAGCTACGCGTAGTCAATTTTCCCTCTATGGCAACTTCATTGCCTTTCTTTAGGTATTTTTCTACAATCTTTGCAGTCCCATTCCAGGCAACAACATTGTGCCATTGGGTTTCAGTAACTTTCTCGCCACCCTCTTTTTTATAGGTTTCATTTGTTGCCAATGAAAATTTTGCAATGGTTTTGTTTCCGTCAAAAGTTTTTACTTCCGGGTCATTTCCCAGGTTTCCGATGAGCTGTACTCTGTTTCTTAGTGAATTCATAATTTTTAGTTTTAAATGTTTATAAAAAGTTTAATTGAATGTTTGAAGTTCGAAGTTCGGAGTTCGGAGTTCGAGATTATTTAAATTTGTATCCTTTGTAGTCTGATGATTTTATGTATTTGATTAGTCCGGATATCATCTTACTGATTTCTATTGAAAGTTTTTGTAGCCTGATCATCTCTTCATTTGATAGTAATTCCTGATCGAGTGCACGATGAAGTTGTGACCTCACCTCAGCATTAGAACCCATAGCAATTGCCAGAAACTGAATAAACTCCTTGTTCCCGCCACGCTCATATCCTTCCGCGATATTGTCCATTATTGAACCGGAAGATTTTTTAATTTGCCATACAAGCGATTGATCATTCTTGAATTCTTTTCTATTAACTATAGAATAAATCAATTTTGATAATTCCCGGCTTTTACCCCAGGTTTTGATGTCTTCAAATCTTTCAAAAGTTGCCATTTTTGTTTTTTTTTAACTCCGAACTTCAAACTCCGAACTTCGAACTGTTTTGTTGATGAAGCAAAATTACACCCCGCCCCGCCCCCGATTCGGTTAATAATTAGTTGTATTCGGTTAACATTCGCTTGTAGCCGTTTGTTGTCGGATGAAAATGCTTAAATGTATTGTCCACTACGCTTTATGAATATTTGTATTTTTTAAAATAGAAGATTGGACTTTTGCTATATAAACGAGTTGTGCAACAGCTTGAAATAATACTTCCTCAGTCTCGTCCTCGTTTGCACCTTAAATCCGCAAGTCTTAAGTTTCATGGAAAAGAAGCTCCCAACTGGCGCAAGTTTGCAACTTGTGCCCCCGGGTTCCAATCTCCAATTGCTGTCCTGCTCCAACCACCAGGCCCGTCATTGCGAGGAGGTACGACGAAGCAATCCCTGCCACCCCCCGGGTTCCAATCTCCGGTTGCTGTCTTGCTCCCACCACCAGGCCCGTCATTGCGAGGAGGTACGACGAAGCAATCCCTGCCACCCCCCGCTGGCTCAAGTCTTCATGTAATAGCAATTGCGGGCAGGCATGACTTGGGCCCCGGAAACCAAATGGCGCGAGAGTCCCGGCAATGCTTACGTGCAGGCTCCACTCCTGCCTTTGCAGCCCCATTACATCAGCCCCATTTTAGCATTCAGGCATTTCACCATTACTTAAAACAAATTCGTGGTCAAAAAAGATTAATTCAATATTAAGAAAGATTAACTCAAGATTAATTAATATTAATGTAATCTTAATGATGATTAATCCAATCTTAACAAAGATTATTTCAATGTTAATAAAGATTATTCCATTCTTAAAGAATATTAGTCCAATCTTAAGATAGATTAATTCAAAGTTAAGAAAGATTAATTCAATCCTAAGCAAATTAATTTCCAACTAACAGATGTTATTTTCCAACTAATGAAAGTTAATTTCTAATTAACTTAACTTAACCATAAATTAACTATCTTTGCCCCCGCACAATCAAAAAACATCATCCAATGAAAAAAATAGGAGAACACATCCTCGAAGAAGCCAGAAAACAAGGCATTAGCGCCGCCCAACTCGGCCGCATAACAGGTTTATCAACCGTTACCATCCATAGCTTACCCAAACGCAAGACCCTATCCCTCACCCGCATCCTCCAGTTCTCCCGCTCCCTCAACCACGACTTCCTCCAGTATTACCGCATCCACCCCGACATAAACCCCGAAACCGTCAAAGCACTCAAAGCCGAAATAACCCAGCTTACACAAACCATTGAAAACCTCCAACGCGAAAACACCCTCCTCACCGACGTCCTCCAGCTCCTCAAAGCCGGCAAATAACAAAACCAGCCAACCCACTGGCCTCATAAAGCAAACAACCGGCATTCCGTAAACATAAGCAACAACAACTTATTAAATTTGCTCGTATATTTGCAGCCATAAAATCAACCGATAAAATGAAAACACTAAAAAAAATACTGATAGGCATTCTGATTATTGGGCTTGCCATAATCGCTTTCCTCTATTTTGGGATCTACAGCGAAGGCCACCGTGCAGGCATCATCATGAAAATCAGCAAAAAAGGCACCATCTTTAAAACATGGGAAGGCCAGATGAACCTCGAAACATTTGGAGCTGTAAAAACCGATAACATAATATCAGAAACCTTTACATTCTCCATTGAAAAAGGAAATCAGGATTTAATTGATGAATTAAATGCCGCAGCGCTATCCGGCAACAGGGTAAATCTGAAATACAAAGAGCGTTATATTCAGGTACCCTGGAGGGGCGATTCAAAGTATTTTGCAATAGGTGTTGACAGGGGCCCTGGCGGTTCAGACAAGGAAAACAAATTTCCGCGTCATTAATTGGACAATTTCCCGAAATGGCCGCAGTTGAATCAAACCCCCGGCTTGTATTGCCTCATCAAATAATCACACTAACTCATCCAAACATTAATTGCCATGAAAATCATCACATTCCTGCTAATAGCCCTTACACTCGCATCCTGTGCAAACAGACCAACCGGGGATTCCAATCAGAAAATAGAAGATCAATCGAAGACATTGGTTGCGGGCGGTTTGGAAAAGCTGGCCGGTGGATTTCAATTTACCGAAGGCCCGGCGGTAGATGTTGAGGGCAATGTTTACTTCACCGATATTCCAGCCAATATGATCCTCATTTGGACCCTTGACAACACACTTGACACTTTCAGTATGAACAGTGGCGCCGCCAACGGGCTGTATTTCGATAAAAGCGGAAACCTGTTGGCTTGCGAGGGAGAAAAGGGTCAGATCACCTCAACAAGCCCTGAAGGTGTTCGCACTGCCATTGCTACCAAATACAATGGAACAAGGTTTAACCAGCCCAACGATATTTGGCCCGACCAAAAAGGGGGTGTATATTTCACCGACCCCAAATATGGTGATAAAGCCAATGAGCCTTCGCAAGATGGAATGCATGTGTATTATATCCATCCCGGCCATACAACAGTTACCCGTGTATGTGATGATTTTGAGAAACCCAACGGCATCATCGGAACACCCGATGGAAAAACACTATACATAACTGACAACCAGGCAGGAAAAACATTTAAGTACGATATAATGCCAGACGGTTCACTTGCCAATAAAACACTTTTTGTTGAATATGGCTGCGATGGAATGACCCTCGACAAAGAAGGAAATATTTATATAACCACCAATGGGAAACCGATTGTGGAGATATTCTCCCCTTCAGGTGTATTACTGGAAACCATCGAAGTTCCCGAAAAACCTACCAATGTTTGTTTTAGTGGCAAAAACAGAAATTTCCTTTTCATCACTGCCCGCTCTTCCGTTTACCGGATTGAGATGAACATAAATGGAGTGGATTGATTTTCAGCTACATTTCTGTTAAAATTGAGAGAAGGTAATAAGGATTCGGAAGTGCATTAAAACCGCCAAAGTGCAGAGTCACTAATTATTCGGAAATAATAATATTCTTTCTTTGAGTGATTCATTTAAAATATCCACTGTATCCCTTTCCAAATTGAGATTAGCAATTATCCTGTTCAGATCGGCAAAGAACGATGCATCAACTGATTCAAAAGATTCAATAAGGAATTCAGAATCCGGCACATTTGCTTTCGGGTTTTCATAGTAGGGCCTCAAGATTTCCATCTGCCAAAGCGAATCCAATCTTTGTAGGTTTGTCCGATTGTTCATTCTCACTATATCCAGCGAATCAATCCTGCGATCCTGGATTATGCTGAACAATAGAGAGGATTTGGAATTAAGTGAAAACGATTCTCCATAAAAATCCTTTACCCCTAAAGAATCAATACCAAGAATAAAGGCTCCCATCTTTTCAAACTTGTCAGAGAATTTATAAGTACGGTCAAACTCACACAAAGTTGAGTCAATAGTAAATATCTCCTCGTTTCGGATAACTGAATCTGCCATCAATACATCAAATGTATAAGAAAGCATATCTGCATGAAAATAGACCCCCTCTATCTCATTGTCTAACAAAAGTGAGAAAAAGGCCTTCATATGCTCTTCGGCATTTTTTTGAGCCAATTGCAGGATATTTTTATCCATGGCTTGCATATTGAGTTTTTCGAGGCAACGTGTCTTTACCATTTTTGTATACTCCGGCTTCAGGCGGGCACCCTTTTCCGCCATCAGGAATTCAAAACCTTCAACTCCTTCTTCCGGGATGAACCATGGATTGATGGTAGCGCTGATAATCTCAGGCTGCATACCGATAAAATGAATACGGTTGCGCTCAGCATCATACCGAAAATTCCGGTCAGAAAACTCCCCAAACCGGAAACCGGCCTTCACCCATCCCCTGCCAACCAGCACCAGGCGACTCCGCTTGAATTCCTTTTTCGTAGTTTTTTCAATGATCTCCTGCTTAATGGTGGTAAAATCAGTTGTTTGGATTGTAAGCAGATCATCATAAAACCTATCGGTATTCTTATAAATCTTTTTGATCAGCCTTTTTTGTTGCCCTTCGCTCAACTGTTTATCAAATTCCCTTTCTTTATAATTCCTGTTCTTCAGCTTCTCATTAATAAAATACAGGTAATTATTGAAAATGGGGTTGCCTGCCAAATCCTGGTTTTCTTTTGTGAAATAATCGTAAATGTCCTGCTTATTGCCGGTATTCACCTCATCCCTTAGGAATGTCATAGCATCTTTGAAATCTGAATGAATATCCTCAACAATATAATTGAACTTCTGCTGGTCAACAAATTGCTTTTCCCCAATCACCTCTTCCAATGACGCAACCACTTCGCCATAATACTCAGCAGTGATCAGCTCGCCAATCTCACGAATACTCTGAACCTGGATGGGTGTATTTTTAAGTTTGAGTTTGGTTGGCATAAAAATATCAAACGGATCGTACCATGCAAATACCAATACCAGTACAACTACAAAAACTATTTGCAGTATCAGCGATGCCCCTTTTCCAATGATATTTCCCATCTATTCTGCAATTTTATCAATAATTACCTGAGGTATCAATTGTGTTGTATCTTTGAAACTTATGTAAATCTCTTTATAGCCCAGGTTCTTCAGCAAGCCCTCCATTATCTTTCGGGTATTTTCCTGTGTTTGCTCAGTGATGCCCATGTACTTCAAATGCTTTCGGATATCAATTTCGGCTTGCCTGAAAAAATTCTCCTGATCAATTACATCGATACTGTTAAAAAGATCATTGTCAGACAAAAGCGAGTCTATTCTGAATTTTTCAAAAGGGTAGGCAAAATCAAGTACTTCAACAGGTGGAAGTTCCAATTCAATGATATACCCATCAATCTTCACATCATCTTTTTCTATTTTAGTAAGATCAATCCCCGTTTTTATGATTGCCTGAGTATAGGCAACAAATTCGGCATCACTGACTTTCATCAACCCAAATATCCTTTTTTCTTTCTGACCAATAACCACCTTATCAATAATGGTTTCGGTGGTAGCCAATTTTGCCGTGCTTTTAATCTTACTGATCACAAAATGCCGTTTGGGTTGTTTGCATCCTGCAACAACGATCAACAAAAGAATAAACGATATGGCAACTATTCTGTACATCTTACTGAACGGCATCAGGATGATCAAAGTCATTGGCCGTTAAATCCAATTGTGTTGGTGGTTTTTCAACATTTGCCAAATCCGGCTTCTGCAGTAGGTTTTTGATATCCGTTGCCTGCGATCTTGGGGCTAGGGGTGCATCCTGTCCTGAAACAACAGCCTGTCCGTTTTGGCTTCCACTTCCAGGTACATTTATCTGAGTACCTGGC
Organism: Bacteroidales bacterium; assembly: GCA_041393255.1. Classification (GTDB taxonomy): domain Bacteria; phylum Bacteroidota; class Bacteroidia; order Bacteroidales; family JAADJA01; genus JAADJA01. The sequence continues at coordinate 31,905 of JAWKKM010000010.1, forward strand.
TTGCTTTTATAACCAATCATCTCAAGTGATTTATTTCCGAAATAAAAGGCGATCATCATCAGGAAAGCGGTTTTGAAAAAGTCGAAATGATCAATAAAAAAGGCGCTTTCAGTAAATTCCTTTTTCATACCCACTGCTACGATCGTTAATGCCAGTCCGCCAACCAGAAGGGTTAAGGCCACGGTTCCTCTAACTGTCCCGGTAGGAAGTCCCAAGGTTTGGTTGATGTTGGGATTTTGTTCAGGCTCTTTCACTTCTCCTTCAGGCATATATTTCTTTTTTTCACGGATCTCTGCCCAATCTTCATTGGTCAGGCCCAAATTGATGTTATAGAAATAAATGGCCCAGGCATAATATGCAGCGAGCCCGCCAAACCAGATAAGCAATATGGCCATTGCCATCAGATTATACAATTCATTGCCCGGGCCTTTGATAAGTTGCACGGCAATGTAGGCAAGGGCACCCAATATCAGCAATTCAACAAGGGCCATCATACCGATAAATATACGATTCATTATCACTTTATTGAATTTTGACCTTTGAATTCTATTTTGTTCAGCCATGATATTTTTATTTTAGTTCTTTAATCCAGTGTTCATCTTTGATCACAATCCGCAATGGGACATTGTTATCGAGTTTTTCTTTTAGAAATTTATAGAGAAATTGAAATGTCATTCGTGAATTGGTAAGTGTAGTGCTGGCATCGGTGATACTCAAGCTATCAGAAACAAGTATACAGCCCTCGGTATGTGTGTGGTCACCTCCATTGTGAATGTAAATGGAGTTATATTCGGGAACATTTTGCAATTCCAGGTGCCAGGTGAACCACTCCGAATATTTTTCACGGTATTTCTTTGTCAATTCGGTAAGTTCTTTTTTAAATTGTATAGTGTAAATGCCTGCGGGAATTCGGGTTTCTCCCGGTATTTTTTCTTCATGATACGTATCTTCAAGTGTATAACAGTAAAACTGCCCGTTGACATTCAACAAACCAACAGTGGTGTTGCCATTGTCAGAATAACGGAGCAGATTGAGGGTTGTACCATTAAAAGGTTTCGTCACCACTTCCTTTTGCGCGTCCCCCCTATTTTGTTGCCCGCTGCCATTGGGAGAAGCTTCGTTAGCCGGTTCTTCTTTCTGTCCAAATTTCTTTTTGAAATACTCGATCAGCGATTGAAATGATTTAACAATGGCACCTGCTAAACCCACCAGCCATAGCCAGATAGTATCAAGCAATTCGGGTTTGCTGACAAAAAGGATAAGCAGGAATACCAATCCGGCAACCAGCAATAATAGCAATATACGGTTGACACTATTCATTTCCCAATTGGATATGAGCCTTACTTACCCAACCAACAATTTTTGTTTCAACTTTGTACCAGCCATCCATTTCCTCCAATACAACAAGTTTGCTTCCCTGACGAAGGGGCTGGGCAATCTTCTTAAAATCAATTCCTGCACCATCGCGTATATTAAGGAAATCGGTAGACACAATACCCTCCTTATTGATTTCATCCGGCTCATCTGAACGGTTTTGCGAAAGCAGGTGATCCCTGAATTTATCAAGTGGAAAAGCAGGGCCCGGATCAATCTTTCTTTGGGGGCTATTTCCTCATGGCCAACAATGGTCGTAATCTTATACTGTTTCATCAATTCCACGCAAACCTGGCGGCAAGCTTCAATCTGCTTTTCAGTATATAAGTGCCAATAAGATTTTGTAGAATTGTTGCGATGTGCAGCATACAATACTTCATTTTCCTGGTATTTCTTTCCAAACCAGGCCTTGTATTCACTGCCCACTTTTTCGAGCTGGCCGGCGTTGTCAATTTCGATACCGATTGAATATTTATTCAAACCGCTGCGGCCACCGTAAAAACTTTCTCCGGCATGCCACGTGATGGTATCAAAAGGGACGAGTTGGTAAATTTCCCCTTCCCTGCCAATCACCAGGTGGGCCGATGCTTTAACAACGGGATTGCACAATTCGCGTGCTGATGATTCGGCGCTCCTTCCGGCTGTGTAATGAATGACAATGGTATCGGGCAAACCGGATTCAAATTTCAATTTATTTTTCGAACATTCCATTTGTGAAACCTGGTCGCCTACCAAAAGGTGTTTACTGCTGATATTCATGTTTGTAAGTATTAGTCAGGGCAATCCTGAAAAGCTTTAACAGATTTTTGTTTGCAAAACTTAACAGTGGTGCACCGGTTAGTCTGAGTGAACATATTTTCCTGTTTAACCAAAAGAACGGTTTAATTTAATTACATGATAACCTTGAATCCAAAACTAAAACCGATAAATCCGTTACGAATATGTCAAATAAATATTGGTTAATGAATTCCAAAGATAGTAAAATTATACATGAAATCAATGTAAATATGAAATTTAACATTTCATTAAGAAAATAATTTGGAATGACTAAAATTTGAAATAAACACTTACATCCGGGTTACAAAATTTACGTTTTAATAACATTATAATGAAAAACCAATCGTAAGTGGGAAACTTCTCATTTTAAATCGAAGCATCTCGTTTAGATTATTGACATTGAACAAATATTCATAAGATGCGCTGATCCACAGTTTACGATCTGCCCTAAAGTTGTGTGAACAGCCCAAACCACCAGAAAATCCTAGAGAAAAGGAAGGAATTGTTTTTCCATATTCGGTAAAAAAAGGCTCATAAATAAAATCGGGGTTTTGAGAGAGGACAATCATGTTAGCAAAACCAATTTCAACAAAAGGCCTGAATTTACCAGTTGAAAATGAATATTGCATTGTAATGGGAAGCCTAATTGCCCACATTTTCAAATCAACATCCAATTCCTTAACATACCTGACAATATCCCCTATAGTATCTGTCCTATCCTGATTGATGTAATATTTTTCTCCATTGTACATAACAAAGTCATAAAAAGGATTCTTCCTGGTAAGGGTAATATTTGAAAAGTGTTGCAGAATTAAATTCAATTGAAAAATAAAGCGCTCATCGGCAACTGAGATATTCCTTAGTGATAAAACAGCTCCCAAATATGGACTAAGCGTATAGCCGGAAATCAATTTGTTCCCAAAATCAAGGCTGCTGAAAGAAAACCCTGCCAGTGCACCAAACCTCAATTTCATGGGCTGAACCTTCTTTTCAAATACAATACATGCAACCGAATCGCAGACTGTATTGTGATAATCTTTTGCCAGATTTATCAGTGACTTATGGTTCAGGTTTGTTTTGTTAACCTTTTGCTGGATCCCATCGTAATCACTTAACGAACTGATCAATTTACCCTTGTAAAGTGATGGTGCTAAAAAGGTTCCTCCCTCGGTATATTGAACCCTGTCTTCATCGCTCAATTCAACCATCCCGTTTCGTTCCGTTTCAATAAAATAATGCTCACCCCAATCGTCATTCAGATAGTACATATTGTCAACACCTTTGATCAAGTATTCAAAAAAGAGAAATAGGGTATCTTTTCCAACTACCCGTTGTTTTGAAATATAATACTTCCCTCCCTGTATGTGTAGCCATAAATTTCATCAGGCAAATAGTGTATTCCTTTAGCTTCCTTTGATAATTTGAAAATACATGCCTGGGAGGCTTTCTTTCCTTTTGCATACTTCAGAAATCCTTCTATTGAATCATTGGGAGTAGTAAGAACATAACCCGGCCTGAAAGATTGAGCATAAACACTTTGTGAGACTATTAAAACGATTAAGAATAGAAACTTTTTGTTAAAATTAAACATATCCTAAACCTATACTGCCTGTAAAAATAGTGAATAACACGCAAGAAATATAGGGAGTTCATAATTTATAATCGTTAAAAACAGAAGCTAATGGTCCAATTAAATCATTTTTTAAACCTGGCAAATCAAATGAATATGCTAATTATTCAACAGAAAAACAAGAGGGATATCCAGCCGTTTTTGCCAGAAGTATTCATTATGCTCTGCTCCTTCAAATTTTTGAGTCATCCAATTTTCTCCTTGCAAATAGCCAGCCTTGTGCATAACACTGTCAATTTTAAGCTGGTGCGGCTTATAAAGAGAGTCAAGGGCTTTGGTTCCAAAATCAAAGTAATATTTATGATTGTCGGGCGATGGGAGATTTTCAGTAAGATACTTGACCAATGCATTGGATACTTCATGGCCTCCATTTTTAGTGCTCCCAATCCAATGTGTTGAAAGGCATGCAGCTCCCCCGAATACTTCAGGATATTCGGTTATGGCATATGACGATATCAATCCACCCATGCTTGAACCCATAATAAAAGTATTGGCCTGATCAGGCAACGTTTTGTAAGTCTTATCAATCTCCGGTTTTAATTCTTCAACAATAAACTTCAGATATTCATCACCCAATGGGTTTCCTCCGTATTCATCAATTAAGGTGGTCTGTAATTCGTTACTCAAAAGATTAAAAGGCTTGTTTGGCATATACTCCAAATACCGTTTAGGTGTGCACCACATTCCAACGATGATAACTTCCGGTATTTTCCCCTGACCGGAAAGTTTCTCAACCCATTCTGCAATGCCCCAGGTAATTCCCCAGGTGGCGGTTGCCGTATCAAACAAATTCTGTCCATCGTGCATATACAATACCGGAAATCGTTTATTCTTGGTTGAATAATACGAAGGAGGAAGCCACACATCCACATTTCGTGGAATTACATAATCTGATACCACATTCTTCATATTAAACATTCTTTCTGATTCTTCATGCTTACACCCTTCGGATAAATTAGCTATAAAAAACAATCCTAAAAAGATTATTACTACTCTTTTGTAAATAATTACCATATACAATTTCATTTCAAAACTATTAAGCCTGCATAAAATTAATCCTATTTTTGTTTCTTCAAAATGGATCTGATTAAAAAAAAAATATGAAAGCATTTCTATCTACCCTTGCATTGATACTATACTTTTCGTTTAACGTTTCGGCAAAATATACCATTGACCGGATTGAACCCCCCTTTTGGTGGGTTGGAATGAAAAATACCCGTTTGCAACTTTTGGTCTATGGGCCTGGCATTGCTGATTTAAAGCCTCATCTTGAATATCCGGGTGTAACATTGAATGAAGTCATTCGTGTACAAAATTCCAATTATATATTTTTGAATCTAAACATAAGCAAGGAAACGAACCCAGGGAGTTTCTCAATTGAATTCTTTAATAAAAAGGGAGTTGAGATTGCCTATACTTATTTATTGAATGAAAGGAAGAGGGCTCTGCAGAAAGACAAGGATTTACCAATTCAGATGTGATGTACTTGATCACGCCCGATCGTTTTGCTAATGGCAACCCTGAAAACGACAATATAGAAGGATATACGGAACAAGCTAACAGATCAGATAAAGATGGACGTCACGGTGGCGACCTTGTCGGGATCATGAACCACATTGACTATATTGATGAAATGGGATTTACTGCAATCTGGTTAAACCCTGTTCTCGAAAACAACATGCCCCGAACTTCCTATCATGGATATGCTACAACTGATTTCTATAAAGTAGATCCCCGATACGGCAGCAATGAAGATTTTGTCAACCTTACTTTGAAGGCTCAAAAAATGGGAATCAAAATGATTATGGATATGATCATGAACCATTGCGGTTCAGAACATTGGTGGATGAAAGATATGCCTTCGGCTGACTGGATCAATTTTGGAGGGGAATTTGTAAGCACAAACCATCGCCGTTCAACCGTGCAGGACCCTATGTAGCCCCCCTCCGAAAAAGACCTTTTCATGATGGATGGTTTGTGTCAGCCATGCCCGATATGAACCAGAAAAATCCCCTCATGGCAAAATACCTGATTCAAAATTCCATCTGGTGGATTGAATATGCTCATTTGCAAGGCATAAGGCACGACACTCATAGCTATCCTGATAAAGATTTCATGGATGATTGGTCATGTGCCATAATGGATGAATATCCGAATTTCAATATTGTTGGTGAAGAGTGGAGCCCCAACCCTGCCCTTGTTGCATATTGGCAAAAAGGAAAAGAAAATCCGGATGGCTATACTTCATGTATGCCCAGCATGATGGATTTTCCCATTCAGATGAACCTTACTGCCGGGCTAATCGAACCTGAAGTTTACAATCATGGTTTTATCAAAATGTATGAAATGCTGGCGAACGATTTTCAATATGCTGCCCCCTACAACCTTGTAATATTCCCTGACAACCATGATATGAGTAGAATTTTCACCCAGTTAAATGAAGATATTGGGTTATTTAAAATGGCAATAACATACATTTTAACCATGAGGGGTATTCTCAACTTTACTATGGAACAGAAATCCTTATGAGTAATCCCAATAGCGATGCCCATGGTGAGATAAGAAGCGATTTCCCGGGAGGATGGAAAGGTGATGAAGTAAATGCTTTTGATAATAAAGGATTGAATAACCAGCAGTTAGCTGCCAAAAACTATATACGAACCGTTTTAAATTGGCGTAAAAATAAAGAATGCATTCACAAAGGTAAACTAACACATTACGACCCTTTGAAAGGGGTTTATGTTTTTTTCCGATACACCGACAATGAAATGGTGATGGTTATTCTGAATAAAAACGAAACTGAAGTTAAACTTGACATGAATAGATTTAAAGAAGTGGCAGGGGGTTATAAAACAGCAACGGATCTTTTTACGGATAGGGTATACTTTTTAGAAAACCTAACTATTCCTGCCAGATCACCCCTTATTTTGGAGTTACGCTAATTATTACCATATGAATGAAACACGGACAATTTTCCTTATGGATAGACAAAATCTATTTCCTCTCATTCTTCTTTTTTCCTGCTTATTACTTTTAACTTCATGTAATAATAAGGAAACTGATCATAGGCCCAATATTATTTTCATTATGGCCGATGATCATGCATACCAAGCCATCAGTGCCTATGATTCAACCTTGATCCATACACCGAACATCGATCGTCTTGCCAATGAAGGTATGCGCTTCGATCAGGCATTCGTTACTAATTCCATTTGCTCACCGAGCAGGGCCGTTATCCTTACCGGAAAGCACAGCCACTTGAATGGAGTCAGGAACAATATGGATATTTTTGACAGTACACAACAAACTTTTCCGAAATTATTACAACAGTCAGGCTACGAAACCGCCATTGTAGGTAAGTGGCATTTGAAATCGCAGCCTACTGGATTTGACTTCTGGAATGTCCTTCCAGGACAAGGTTATTACTACAAACCTCAATTTAAAACATCGGAAGGTGTAGTTGAAAAAGAGGGTTATGTTACAAACATAGTTACAGATATATCAATTGACTGGCTCGAGGAAAGAAAGCAAACAGATAAACCCTTTATGCTGATGATCCATCACAAGGCACCACATAGGGAATGGTTGCCACCACCGGAAAACCTGAAGAACTTTAAGGATGGAGATTACCCTGAACCACCCACTTTATTCGATGATTATGTTGGGAGAGGAACTGCGGCAAATGAGGCTGAAATGCGCATTCAGGAGCATATGGGATATACCAATGACAACAAGGTGCTACCCCATATAATGAACCAATTGGGTTTAACAGAATTCAGCCATGGTATCAGCATGTTATCAAAACAACTATATAAGAATGACTCCAGAAGAACAAATGCTTTGGGATTCTGTTTATTATCCGAAGATAGCTATATTCGCTCAGAATATACCGGAAGGCGAGGATTTGATCAGATGGAAATTCCAACGTTATATGGAAGATTACCTGTCAACTATAAAATCGGTTGATGCTAATGTGGGGAAGATTATTGAAATATTTGGAGGTGTCAGGACTGGACAAAAACACCTTGCTTGTCTATACTTCCGACCAGTGCTTTTATCTTGGTGAACACGGTTGGTTTGACAAACGATTTATGTATGAAGAATCATTCAGAACTCCACTTCTGATCAGATGGTCTGATCATATTAAACCCGGGCAAGTGAACACAAATTTGGTTCAGAACCTTGATTTGGCCGAAACTTTCCTTGATATAGCCGGCATTGATATACCAGCTGACATGCAAGGGAGAAGTCTTCTTCCTCTGCTAACAAACAATGAAAAAAATTGGCGTGAAGCGATCTATTATCATTATTACGAATATCTATGAATACACGCTCAAAAAGACATTATGGTATAAGGACCAACCGATATAAATTAATTCACTTTACTATGATATTGATGAGTGGGAAATGTACGACCTGGAAGGGATCCAATGGAATTAAACAACGTTTTTGGAGTGAATGAATATCAAGAAATGAAAACGAATTAATGAATAGATTATTTGATTTGAGAATTCAATAATACATTCGGATACCTTAACAGACTATTTCATTCATAAGGAACTGAGCAGATAGCCACAATATATATGGCACATTGAAAAAAAGGCCCGATCATTGAAATGACCGGGCCTTTTTTAAAAATAATCATTCTAAAATTAATTCTTAATAAATTTTGTTGACTGGACGCTTCCCTGATTGAAAACACTTAGAAAATAAATTCCTGAGTTAAATCAGCAGTATTGATCTTAACAACGGGAGTTGAAATACGATCAATGGTTTTTACCAATTTTCCAACTACATTATAAACTTCAATTTTCTCAGCACCTTCAATATCCTCAACTGTTAACATATTTTCAACAGGGTTTGGATACAATTTAAAGGTAACTTCGGGATGGTCGCCAATAGCGTTAATGTGGAAAGGAATAGTAAAGTCGATGCAGTTCATGGCTGTATCAAAGTCTTTTCCTTCAGCATCCCAGCTTCCATTGTTAAAAACAGCATTAATCATCTGTCACCACTGACCCTTCCGGAATATCATAATAATCAGCAGGAGTGAAAGTGATCATCCATTTATAAGTATCCATGCCACCCAGAGGAATAGTGAAGTCAACACAGTTGCCTTCAGCGTCTGTATCTTTTCCTTCACCAGCATCCCATGCACCACCATTGAATACACAGTTGATAGCAGTTACCTCTCCAGCAGTCACGCCGTAAAAGTCAACAGGAACAAAAGTAATTGACCATGTATCGCCATTGCTCATCATTTTTGGAGTTTGTCCGTCACCACCAACTCCATCAAATGCAACAACGTTTTGCCATGCAGCACCATCAAGGGTAACTCCAGAGTGCATCATTACTGAATCAGCATCCATCAAAGCACCTGCAGGGCAAGATTTATTAACGTCAAGAGTAATGGTAATTTCATCGGATGCAGTAGCATTTTCGGGTGCCATTGAAATGGCAAGTGGAAACATCATTTTCATCATTTGGTGACGTTCCATCAGCACCCATTCCATCAAATCCAATTACATTTTTTGCCAGGCTGCTCCGTCAATATTAACTCCGGAATGTATCATTACTGAATCAGCACCAAACAAAGCACTGTCAGGACACGATAAACTGGCATCAAGAATTAAGGTAATTTCGTCCTGCGTGTGCATCATATGGCTGTATGTTAATTGCAGCAGGCATCTGAGCCATTAAGTATGTTCCCATGAACAAGAACATCAAAACTGTTGTAAATTTTAAAGTAGATTTTTTCATATTTGTAAATTTTAATTAATAAATAATAGTGTCTTAATTGCAAATTTTATAACAAAAACAATTCCTTTCGATATTAAATTTGTGATTAGTTTATTTTTTTCAACTTGATTTGGTTAGTAAATAGTATTAGTTGAGGCGTAAATTACTGAAAACATATTTGTTAAAGAATTAACTAATAAATTTGTTAATGGATGTTAAATAATTTTATTTTTTCTACTTTTGCGAGGGCTTATGTAATTATTGAATTATGCTACAGTTGTATAGTTCAGCAAATGTTCAGAGGATTAATGATTCTCTGATATATTATGGAAATAATTAATTATTCAAACATAATACTTATGGTAAAACACTTATTTTCTAAATTTCTTGTGTTGTCAATACTGTTGTTCGGACACCTGACAATATATGCACAAAGTGGCAAAGTCATCGGGACGGTGACAGATGCAACAGATGGGCAAACCCTTCCTGGCGTAACGATCCTTGTTAAGGGGACTACAAATGGTACCACAACAGATATTGACGGTAACTTTGCAATAGTGGTAGAATCAAACGACACCTTGGTTTTCAGTTATGTAGGTTATGAGCCAAAAGAGGTTGGGGTGCAACCCAATACTACGGTCAATGTACAAATTAGCGTGTCGTCCACCATGCTTGATGAACTGGTGGTAATCGGATACGGAGTTGTTAAGAAAAAAGACGCTACCGGTTCTGTTACAGCGATCGAAGCCGAAAGTTTTAACAGAGGGGTTCTCTCTTCTCCTGCCGGCCTGATCACAGGTAAGGTTGCCGGTGTTCAAATCACCCCCAACGGTGGAGCACCCGGAACATCATCCAGCATTAAGATCAGGGGTGGTTCTTCTTTAAGTGCCAGCAACGATCCTTTATTTGTTATTGATGGTGTGCCGATCTCTAACGATGTACCGGGTGGAACGCGTGACCCACTCAACAGCATCAACCCAAACGATATTGAAACCTTTACTGTTTTGAAAGATGCATCTGCTACAGCAATCTATGGATCGCGCGCTTCGAACGGTGTTATTATCATTACTACCAAGAAGGGTAAAGAAGGTAAACCATTTCAGTTACAGTATTCAGGAAAGTTTTCCATGAACGAAGTACCCAAAACAATTGATATACTTTCATCCAGTGAATTTCAGGATGAAATTACCAACCGTTATCCAGACCGGGTTGACATGTTAGGCACCTGGACAGATCCCAATGGAAATCCTATTGGTTATGGCAATTTGCCTGATGACCGAACGGGATATACCCAGACTATACACAACACCAACTGGCAGGATGAAATATACCGCAATGCCTTTTCTATGGATCATTCCTTAAGTGCCAACGGTGCATGGAAAAAACTTCCCTACCGTGTATCATTAGGTTATACCGATCAGGATGGTATATTAGAGACGGGAAAATTCACCCGTACAACCGTGGGACTTTCTTTAAAACCTTCACTGCTGGATGATCACCTTAATATTAATTTCAATGTAAATGGCGCATTTATTAAGCACAACTTTGCCAACGAAAGTGCCATCGGATCAGCCATACAAATGGATCCGACGAAACCCATCAACAGCCCTGATGGTTCATACGGCGGCTATTGGGCCTGGCTAGGCACAAATGGAATCCCATTGACACAGCCAACAACTAACCCTATGTCGTTTTTGAATCTGACAGACGACAAATCAAATGCGAACAGGTCATTCGGAAATTTACAACTGGATTATAAATTCCATTTTTTACCCGATTTAAGAGCCAATATTAATGTAGGATATGATTTTTCTAAAAATGATGGAACACGTTATGTCCCTAATTATGCAGCCTGGTCATACAATGCAACGGATGGCGGTGGAGAAGATAACAGCTATAACAACAGGTATGAAAACAAATTACTTGATTTCTATTTGAGTTATTCGAAGTATGTAGAAAACATATTGAGTAAATTTGATATCATGGCCGGTTATTCATACCAAAGTTTTTTTAACAGCTCTACATCCTACAATAGCAATATTCCAATTTTCGAAGATCCTGTAACAGGTAATCCTACCGATCAAAGATATATTAGGGATACGATTGTGAATAAAGGGCAATATAACCTGATATCCTTCTTCGGAAGACTCAATTATACATTTAATGATAAATACCTCCTCACGTTTACATTGCGTGATGACGGAACATCTCGTTTTAGTGAAGATAACCGCTGGGGACTTTTCCCTGCTGTTGGTTTAGGTTGGAAGATCAATGAAGAAGCATTTCTGAGTACTTCTAAAACAGTCAGTCTCCTAAAACTGCGTCTTGGTTGGGGTATCACCGGACAACAGGATATTGGAGGCTATTATGATTATATGGGAAGATATACCTACGGAAATTCTTTTGCCACGTATCCTTTCGGAAGTTATTACAACATCACCCTCCGTCCTGAAGGTTATAACCCAAACCTGAAATGGGAAGAGACTACAACCTGGAATATTGGTATTGACTATGGATTTATGAAAGACCGTATTTATGGTTCATTGGATTTCTATAAGCGCCACACCAAGGACCTGCTTAGTTGGGTTCAGTACCTGCAGGTTCGAACCTAAGTAACTACATCAACAGGAATATCGGTGAACTTGATAATAAGGAGTGGAATTCTCCATTGGCTATAAAGCAATTGCAAAAGAGGATTTATTGTGGGACATTGGATTTAACGTGACATACAACAAAAATGAGATCACTGAACTCTACCAGGGAGCAAGTGTGGAAGTTGGCGGCATATCCGGAGGTGTTGGAAACAACATCCAGGTTCATGCCGTAGGCCAACCCACAAATACATTCTACGTTTATGAGCAAGTTTATGATGACAACGGAACTCCAATTGAAGGACTTTATGTAGACAGGAACGGGGATGGTGAGATAACCACAGACGACAAATATTTCTTTGAAAATCCTGCCCCAAAAGTTTTCCTTGGACTTTCTTCCACTTTGAACTGGAAAAAATGGAGCCTGTATTTCTCAGGGCGGGCTAATTTCGGGAATTATATGTACAATAATGTTCAATCGGAAAATGGCTGGTATAATCGACTGTACCGCTCCGAAGGGCCTTATATCAGTAACATAACATCGGCAAGCTCAGAAACCGATTTTGAAACTGCCCGTTATTTCTCAGACTACTACATTCAAAATGCAGCCTTCTTCCGCATGGATGATATTACACTGAGCTACACTTTTGCAGATCTGATAAAAGATCGTCTGGACATTCGGTTAGCTGCTACCGTAAACAATGCATTTATCATTACCGATTACAGTGGCATTGATCCGGAAGTCAATAATGGAATTGATAACAATGTTTACCCGCGGACCCGGGTATGGATGTTTGGTGTAAACCTCATTTTCTAACTAATTTAAAGCATAAGAATATGAAAAAAATAATTTATATATTGGTATTGTTCATAGGGGTTTCAATTCTTTCAAACTCCTGTGTAAAAGATCTGGATTTGACTCCTGTTGATCCGGATGAAGTAACCTCCGCTACCGTTTTTGAAAATCCCGAATCCTACACTCAGTTTCTTGCTAAATGCTATGCAGGTCTTGCAGTTGGAGGACAACAAGGTGGTGATGGCCAGGCCGACATCAGTGGTATTGATGGTGGTTTCAGTCAGTATTTAAGGCAATATTGGTATCATCAGGAATTAACCACCGATGAAGCTGTAATTGGCTGGGACGATGCAACCATCAAAGATTTCCATTGGCATCAATGGGGTGATGGTGACACATTTATTGCGGCTATGTATTACAGGATTTATTATCAGATTTCACTTTGTAATGAATACCTTCGTCAGACTACCGACGATTTGCTTGATGACAGGGGCGTTACGGATGACTGGCGCGAAAAAATTACCTATTACAGAGCTGAAATTCGTTTCCTTAGAGCATTAAGCTACTGGCATGTACTTGATATGTTTGGCAATGGAGTTCCTTTTGTAGTGGAAACAGACCCTATAGGTGACTTTTTCCCACCTGCAATATCAAAAGATAACTTATTCAGCTATATTGAGTCCGAACTAAAATCAATCGAAAATTCACTTTATCCAGCCCCGCATCCTGAATATGGTCGTGCTGACCAGGCTGCTGCACAAATGGTTCTGGCTAAATTGTATTTAAATGCAGAAGTATACATTGGCCAGAACAGGTATTCTGATTGTATCACTTATTGTGATAAAATCATTTCCGGGCCCTATTCTCTTGCACCTACTTTCCAGCAACTTTTCTGGGCGAATAACGACCAGGATGTAAATACCATGAAGGAGATTATCTTCCCAATCCGTTATGATGGAGCTCAAACCCAAACATGGGGAGGAACAACCTTTATTATTGCCGCTTCGATAGGTGGCAGCATGACAGCACAGGATTATGGCACTGCTGAACGTTGGGGAGGAACCCGGACAACGAAGGAATTTGTATCAATGTTTTCTGGTGATGATAGCCGGGCAATGTTTTATACCGATGGCCAAAATCTGGAAATTGAAGACATTGGAACTTTTGAGGAAGGTTATGCTGTTACGAAGTTTAGAAATGTGTATTATGAAAATGGAGTAGCCATTTCGGGATCAAACGAAACTCATATGGACACTGATTTCCCCATGTTCCGTCTTGCTGACGTATATTTAATGTATGCTGAAGCAGTTGTAAGAGGTGGAGGAGGAAATGCCGGACAAGCACTGGATTATATGAATGCCCTCAGAAACAGGGTTGATGCAACTCCAATTTCAGGTAGTGATCTGACACTTGACTTTATTATTGATGAAAGGGCACGCGAACTGTATTGGGAATGCCACCGCCGTACCGATTTAATTCGATTTAACAAATTAACAGGTGGTAATTATATTTGGACCTGGAAAGGCAATATTAAGGAGGGCCGTTCGACAGATGCGAAATACAATCTATTTCCGCTGCCGGCTCAGGATGTAAATGCCAATCCCAACATTTCGCAAAACCCAAATTATTAATACTTGAAAATGAAAACAGATATGAAAAAAATAATTTTAATATTCACGATGGCTCTGGGAATCGGATTGTTTTTCTCGGGATGTGAGAAGAACGACAAAGAGCCGAAATTGAACATTGAAAAGACGGTGGCTTCAGCGATAACCACTCCGGCTAGCGGAACTGCCATTGTTTTGACCCTGGCTGATTCGGCTAACCCGTTTGTAGTTCAATGGAATGAAACGACCTATTCAACAACTGAAGATGCTGTGCTTCCGGCACCCACCTATTCACTTCAGATGGTGTTTTCAGGCAGTAGCTTTGAGAGTTCAAAGGAATTGTTCAACACACAAGACCTTAAGTTTGAAACCATCTATTACAAGCTTAACAATTCCCTGATCAGTATGGGAATGGCTGCAGATTCAACAGGTGAAATTGACATCCGTGTGTTGGCACAAATCAGTGGAGCAGAAGATACTCAGGTAGCTTCTGAAATCATTACACTTACTGTTACAACTTTTGAACCTCCGGTTCCTCCTCCCACAGATACAAAATTGATTTATCTGCTTGGCGAAGCAACTACAGTTGGTTGGGACAATGCCAATGCATTACCTATGGCTCACCTTGAAGAAGCCCGCTATGCAAGGGTTGCATATCTTGATCCTGCTGCAGGTAATTTTTATAAGTTTATTTCTGTTTTAGGTGCATGGGCTCCCCAATGGGGAACAGATGCAACCGGCACTCCCGAAGAGGGGCCGTTGGTTTACCGTCCGGATGAAGCAACACCAGACCCGGATGCCTTGCCGGTTCCGCTGGTAGCCGGAGATTACTATATTGAGGCCGATACAGTTGGATTAACATACAAAACATTCTTGACTTCCGGCGAGCTTTATCTTGCTGGAGCTGCGACGACCGTTGCGGACAATACTGCCGGACTGCCTTTTTACAGAAGTTGAAGACCATATTTTTGAAATTACTACTGCATTAACTGATGGCGGGATGAAATGGAAATTTTGGTGAATGTGGGCCCCACAATGGGGAAGCGATGGATCAGGAGGAGATACAGGCCTATTGGATCGGCCCGCCCATCAGAAGATGTCCCGACCCTGCAGAGGTAGCTTCACCGGGTAGTGGAAACTACACCATTAGGGTTGACCTGACTAATATGATTTACACTTTTATTGCTAAATAAATAGTTTAAATCTTTAAAGGTTTTCGGCCGGTTAAACCTTGCCAGCCTTTTTCTGCTAAATTTGCCATCAAATCAAATTGTACATCGGATGCTTAAACATTTAGATAACAAAGTAATGATTGGCTTATCGGGCTAGGTATTCAGTCAGGTACAGCAAGGATTATCTCGGATTTTGGTTTGTTTATTATTATTGTGGTTTTAAGCTTAATTACATTTACAATCACAAGAAGAATACTGATTAAAGTATTACACAATCTTACACTCAAATCAAAACCAACTGGGATGATATTTTGATCGAAAAAAGATTTTTCAGTAAAGTATCCTATCTTGTACCTGCTTTTATTATTTATTCGCTCTCTCCTTTCGTCCTGAAAGATTATCCATTCGTATTTGAAGGCATTCAAATTTTCCTGAAAGTGTATATGATCATTGTAGTTTTGCTGGCCATTAATGCGTTTTTGAATGCCATTGCCACCATTTATGATGATTTTACCATAGCAAAATCAAAACCAATTAAAGGATATATTCAAATAGTAAAATATTTGTTTATATCCTCGGGGCTATCGTTATTATAGCCAGCCTTATTCAAAAAACCCTCTGGGCTTATTAGGTGGATTGGGTGCCTTTTCAGCAGTTTTGTTATTGGTGTTTAAAGATCCTATACTTGGATTTGTTGGAGGGATACAGCTATCCGCCAACAATATGGCTGGAGATTGATCAACATGCCTAAGTACGATGCGGATGGAACTGTTATTGATATTGCACTTACAACTGTAAAAGTTCAAAACTGGGACAAAACAATTTCTACTATACCTACCTATTCGCTGATCGAAAGCTCCTTTAAAAACTGGAGAGGGATGGAAGAATCAGGTGGACGAAGAATAAAACGTTCTATTAACATAGACATGAAAAGCATTAAATTTTGCACTCCAGAAATGCTGGCTAAATACCAAAAATACCAATACGTAGAAAATTATGTAAAACAAACACAGGCAGTCCTGGAAGAATTTAACAAAAAAAATCACATTGACGATTCGGTCTTGGTAAATGGGAGAAGACAAACCAATATCGGTGTGTTTAGGGCATATTTAAACGGATATTTGAAAAATCATCCCAAAATCCACAACGAAATGACCTTTCTTGTAAGGCAACTTCAACCCACAGATAAAGGATTGCCCATCGAAATTTATGTTTTTAGTAAAATTCAGGAATGGGCAAAATATGAAGATCTTCAATCGGATATTTTTGATCATGTTCTGGCTGTAGTTCCTGAGTTTGAACTTAAGATTTTTCAAAATCCATCGGGCGATGATTTTCAGAAACTTATAAACTAAAACCCCGGCATTTGCCACAGGGCTCAACCGCACGATAATTAGAACTTTCCCTTTCAAGAACCTATGTCCTTCACCATTCGAAAAAGATTGAGATTCGTATAAGAAAAACGAATGTAAGTTGAATTTGTTCGTTGCATTAGATCTTACGATCTGTCTTCAGATTGATAAATTTAAACACTACCTCGAAAGCTGCGGTTACGGAAACAATCGTTTTTCCCGGGATGAAGGCGATGCTTGCTCTTTCCTGAGAGATTGAATCAATCGTATTGATAACTTCTTCGATTTGATCCGATTTCACCCCATAACCCGAACAGGACGATTCAATTATCAGCCCGAGAAGCAAAATGAGAATTATACAGAAGACAATATTTTTAACAAACTCTATCATTTTAATTAATCCTTACAAAACAGAAGAAGCCCAGGCAGTCTCTGCAAAAAATTGCTATAAAACCTAGCAAAAATCGGGGATAAAATCCACAGAAAACATCTTAGCGTAGTCCTTCTATATAGCATTTTGTTGACATAAATTTTGAGGTTTCACAATTATGTAACAAAACTACCTCAGGAATCAATGCAAAAAAATAGGTGATAGTTCGTATTTATCTACGTACAATACCTTAATTTTGACTTTCGTAGAATCCAGAACCAAATGGGAATCTAATAATTTATGGAAAAAAGAGATAAGGCTAATATTATTCAATAAAACCATTTCTAATGGCAAATCTGATCAATCCGGCAATATTATTCACCTCAAGTTTTTTCATCAGGTTGGTTCGGTGGGTATCAACTGTTCGGTGGCTAATAAAAAGCTTTTCACCAATTTCTTTATTCGTCAATCCCCGGGTTATCAGTTTCAGTATCTCAATTTCACGATCCGTTAAGGATGCCAGCGTAGGATCATCACCAATTGCCGATTTTATCCCACTCGTTTTATTCAAAAGAGAGAGGGTAACTTCCGATGAAAAATATTTTTGACCCGAGCCCACTTTATAAATCGCCTCTCTCAATTCATCCTGATCACAATTTTTTATCAAATAGCCATCCGTGCCCAGTTCAATTAAATTTTTGATCAGGCTGCTTTCGTTGTGCATCGATAGGATGATAACCTTTATATCAGGAAAATCAGATTTAATGCATTTCATGGTTTCGATACCATTCAAAACAGGCATATTAATATCGAGCAGCACAACATCAGCATTGATAATTTTTAACAGGTCAATGGCTTCTTTTCCATTCGAAGCTTCACCCACCAACTCTATATTTTTCTCTGCATTAATAAGTGATTTTAAACCATCAATAATGATCTGGTGATCATCAGCAATCAGAACTTTTATAGTATCCATTAAAAAGACGTATTGAGGTATTTAGCTAAACCGATTATCGAAATCAGTTTATTTATGGTATCAAATTTATAAAAAACCATGGAACTAAAAAAAATAAATTTCGGGTGTAAGCTATTTGGAGGTTAATTGGTCATAACTGCCAATGATAATTTTTCCGTTAACCATTGTTTTTGAATTAACTTTTACACTGTAAAAATAAGTACCCATATCCAATTCGGTAGTAACAATCTTCATTCTTATCTCATCGGTATATTGTTTGGCTTTCGACCTTTTGATCCCTACTTCAGTTCCAAATTTATCGTACAAAACGACATCCAAATCATTCAAATTCTCAACTGGCATATTGTAAACCTGTATTTGGGTTCGTGTGGATCTGTTTTTGGGAGAAGCTATTGAAAAAGGGGGATCCCTATACTCCTCGCTATACCTGAAAGGATCATGAACAACATTATTCTCATCTGTAAAACGCAATATTGTCCCGTTTTGGCCTACAAAATATCCATTGAATTGATCAACAAAATAGGTAGCATACAATGAATTTTTTGTGGGCGGATTCAAAAACATATAGGAGTCGCCAAGATCAATGGTCTTTATGATTTGTGGTTCACCTTCGACCAAACACGAAAAATAACCTATTAAGCGATCTACAAATCAGGATGAAAATACAGGCTCCCATGGTAATCGTAATAAGGGCCGTTTAAGTTGGGTTCGAAAGAATCAACATAGTAATCACTTACGAACAAAAAACTTTTTCCCCGCCCTGAATTCAGGATGGCACTTGCATCGTGTGGCGACATATAATTTACCGAAACGATTTCGCTGCCCAAGTCCATATCCTCTTCACTCAATTCCGGTGAAATATCAATAAAAGAATTACCGCCATCAGTAGTCTTGCAAATAAATGGTTTCTTCCCTGTTCGGTAATTGTATGAAAACCCGCAAGTATTCCTTCAGTTGGACTAAGAAAGGACATGGAAAAGAGGTAAATATCATCTAGTCAATCCCGGCAAAAATCCATCATCCTCTCCCTGGCAGTTCTCGTTAATCGCTTTCCCTTCCCACGATTCACCTCCATCAATAGTGCGCAACAATATTCCACCCTGTAAACTATGCCCTAGAACATAACCTATGGAATCCGTTACAAATTTTATAGCTGTCAGATCAGCATCTGAAGGTAAGCCTATTTCCTGTCAGGTATATCCACCATTCATCGTTTTCATAAAAATATTGTTTTCCCCAATCACAAACCCTGTATCCGGGTTTTTAAAATACAATCCATTCAGATTATCAACCGTGGAAAGAGATAAATTGCTCCATGCTCTTCCTCCATCTCTGGTTTTAAGAAATGTTCCGTCTTTTCCGCAAACATAACCTGTTGCCTTATCAGGAAAATGGATAGCAGTCAAATCGTTATTGGTACCGGAATACTGAACTTCAAATTGTGCAGAACCCTCCAACGACAAAAACCAAATGAGCAAAATTGAATAAACAAAATATATGGATCGCAAAGGCATAAAATCTTTTATCAACTTTTCAACTATGCAATTCAATATTAATACCAGTGTTAACATTTAACAAACACAGATTCCGGTCAATTCATCAAACCGATTTCTCTAAACCCTCTAAAAACAATACATAGAAGGCTATCTAAACTTCGGTTGCAAATACTTTTTTTATTGCTAAATAAAAAATTCACGATTTCGGAATGCATTTTATAAAGGATCAAATTCCCACGATGAAACTTAAAATCCCATTATCAGATCAATTACCAAATTAGATTCAATGTCCAAATATAATAATAATTTCCACTCATGATATTATTTGCTAAATTTTCATTTGTTCAGAACCGAACAAAACCTTCTGTTTTTGTGCAGGTTTCGACAGATAAAAAGACCATTTCCTGTAATAAACTATTGAAGCAATACATATTACATCAAATGGTTCAAATATTGGGAAATGAAAAATGAAGATAAAAGAAGAAAATCAGGTCGAAAAATTATTGTTTCGACCCGGTTTCTATAGCCTATTATACCACCATCAACTTCCATTTGCCTCGCCTAAATAACCAAAGTGCTGTAATGGCCATAACAGATTCAGCTGCCAGGATGGAATAATAAACGCCCGTTTCACCTGTTCCGAGGTAAATAGCAAGCAAATAGGCCAGTGGTATTTCCAAAAGCCAGAAACAGAAGAAATTGATCTTGGTTGGCGTGAGGGTATCCCCTGCCCCATTTAAAGCCTGAACCAATACCATTCCCAATCCATAGAATACAAATCCATAAGAAAGTATCCGTAAACTCAATGCACCGCTATAAATAACCATTTGATCATCTATAAAAAGACGGATAAATACTGAAGGAAACAGGATTAATACCACACTGATGATTCCCATTGCAACCATGTTCACTTTACCAACAGCCCATACGGATTTTTCGGCACGGTCAGGCCTTTTGGCACCCAGATTCTGTCCAACCAAAGTAGCCGCTGCATTACTAATCCCCCATGAAGGCAATAAAGAGAAAATAATAATACGAATGGCAATCGTATACCCGGCAAGAGCCTCACTTCCAAATTCTGATATTATTCGTACCAATCCTATCCAGCTCGACATTGCGATTACATTTTGACCAATCCCACCAATCGATAATCTTAATAATGACCGAATCGTTTGCCAATGAACAGATATATGTTTGACCAGTAATTCTACACGTCCATTTCCTTTGAACAGAAGATAAAATTGATAGATAACTGCCAATCCACGGCCTGTATTTGTAGCAATTGCAGCTCCCATAATACCCAATTCAGGGAATGGTCCGATCCCAAATATCAGTATGGGATCAAGAATAAGATTGATAATGTTGGCTATCCACAAAACACGCATTGAAATAGCAGCATCCCCGGCACTTCTAAATACGGCATTAATTATGAAGAGAAGCATAATAACCGCATTGCCTCCCAACATTATCGCAGTATAACTGCTCATTTCGGTATATATCTCTTCGGAAGCACCCATTAGTTTCAATAGTTCCGAAGCATATAAAATTCCTGGAATTGCTATCAATAGTGAAACAAACAATCCGGTTATGATGGATTGAAAGGCAGCCATGGCCGCTCCTTCAGGGTTCTTCTCTCCTATCCTTCGTGAGACTAATGCTGTTGTGGCCATGCTTAACCCAATTCCAATGGCATATACAATGGTGATCAGTGATTCCGTTATTCCAACAGTTGCTACAGCCTCAGGACCCAGCCTGGATACGAAAAAGATATCCACGACTGCAAAAATGGACTCCATTACCATCTCCAGTACCATTGGAACTGATAATAAAAAGATTGCCCGCTTTATACTTCCAGTTGTAAAGTCTTGTTCAGTACCAGCAATGGCCTCCCTGATGTCCTTTATGATCTTTTTATATTTAATGTGGCCTTCGTTCATCAGTGATGAAAATTTCAAAGCTAATTTATATATTTTATTCATTTTGCTTTCTTTTAACGTGTTCATTCAATTCGGTAGTTGTTCTTATTAATATTGGATTGATTGATCCAAAAAGGAATGCATATGCATCCACAGCCATAGAAATGATTGTAATTGTTTTCATAGTTTTTTCTCCTAATAATTAAAATGTTAATAAAATAATAAATTGAAATATTGTGCGGGAAGCCCGCAGGATATGCTGAAGAATCAGTAAATTGATGTAAAAACTGATATTCCGCTTAGCACGAAAAAATGACCACTATGTTGAAGAATGTGTTCATAATTGTTTATTGAAGAACAAAAGTAGAAAAAAGAAATAAATTTCCACTCACAAAATTTAAAACAATCACGGGCATAAAAAAACTGTCTGGAATTTGAAGTTCAAAATCCAGACAGTTTTGATAATATTGTGATAACCGGTTTTATAAACAAAACCGAAAAACAATAAATACTTTACGGCACCATAGTTGATTTTAAATAATTCAGTATACTGAAATCATTCTTATCAATATTGTTCACTTCCGCATCAAAGTTATAATCGCTGCTTTGATAGCCATTCATTCCGGCTAATTCCATCCATTTCAGATCAATATCCATAGCATCAATGGTACCATCTGCATTGCTGTCACCACCAATCATTCCCCAAATACCAGGATCCAATTCGTTTTGAGCATTGGCTCCACCATAAGCCATGGCTTCAGAATTCGTAAAATTCCATGAAAAAATGCCTGAATTATTGGTTAAGCCGGATGAGGAAATTATGGAAAGATGATTTCTGTGATGGACAACTGCATATAAACCATCGCTGAAAGAAGTTTCAAATTCAACCATTGACAATCCGTCCAAAGCAACCAATTTTCCGTCATCCCTCAATAAAACAGCTTTTTTTCCGATAACCTTTTCAGGTGTCGCCAGTTCAGGAGCAGAAGCATCCCTCAGTTCTAAGATTACCCAATCAACAATATTGGCAGGCATTCCTGCTACATACTCATTTCCATTATAGTTCCAGGGGGCTTCGTTATAGGGCTGGGACAATGGTACATTTCCATTGAGCAATGTTTGCATTCCTCCATTATCAAATGGGCCTTCACAGAAGACAGTAATATCCAAACTCAAAATTGGGTTTGATGCAAAAATGTAATCGTACTTTGTTTCAGTGTCGGATCCACCAGCATTTGTAGCTATTAAGGTAACTGTGTAAAAACCTCCAGAGCCGAATTGTACTAATGGGTTTTGCGATTGATTATCAGTACCTCCTGTGAAAGTTACTGTGGTTGGATCAAAACTCCATTCCCACGCAGTGGGGTTATTTTGAGACATATCATACAGGCTAACTGTTTCTCCTACAACAGGCATTGTAAAATCAGCAATAAAATCTGCAATTGGAGGATCTACATCAGGAACGATGTTCACCGAATAATCTTCAACTTCGCCATAAGAAGTGCTTCCGCATGATGATCCGCAATCCGCACCTACATATTTTAAACGAATGCGGGCTGTAGTTGTCCCTAATGGGGCATCAGGCGGCACATCAAAGTAAAATGTTTGAAATCCGGTTGTAGCCCATCCAAGTTCAGGTTCACAAATAACCAGTTCGCCGGCATCAATAAAATCACCATCCTGATTCCAGTCAATCCATACGCCAATATCATCCTGATTGTATGGATCACCATTTGTGATTGTCAATTCAACACCACTTTGACCCTGCGCTAAATCAGTTATAAGGTATGAATAATCGGCATACTCTGTTTGTCCTGAACTATTATTAATATCTCCCATTAACACATTGGAGATATAGAGATAATATCCACCTCCTGATGCTTCACAATGATCAGCCACAAAAATATAATCTGTTTTCACTTCCGTATCACTATCAACGCCATCAGACACCGTTAAAGTCACATCATAATAACCTGGAGTATTATAATAAACAGCAGGTGGAGTCTGGCCTGTATAGGTACTCGGTGAGCCTCCCTCAAAAGTCCAATTCCAGCTGGTTGGATCGCCTGTCGATAAATCTGTAAAAGTTGCGCTCTGGCCAGTTATCACTTCCGTTGTGTTTGCTGTAAAGTTGGCCATAATACCTTGATTGAAGTCATTCATACTTAGCTTCACAGCCTGATAAATTTCTTTTGTTGAATTGTTTTGCAAATAAGCCACCACTTCACAATTGCTGTAAACCCAGCTACCGCTTAAATTAAAAGGCAGCGTTACCTGATGACTACTCTGAGAACTAAAATCAAGCGCAGTACCATTCTGATTCGGGACCATTAACCTGTTAACGAAATTGTAAACATCTCCACCATATGCAATATTGGATTCTGTCACAAAAACATGAAGCCTCAAAGCACCATAACTACTGGCGACCTTGCTGACGTTAACAACAACTTCATGCCAGATAATCACTTGTAGATCCCAAAATATCCATAGTGAAATTAGATTGTATGGCAATCCTTTGGTTATATTTGGCAAGGAACTGGTTGTATGTTCCGGTACCTCCACCAACAATACTTGAATTGCCATCAAAGATTGAATTTGGTATTCCGCTAATGCCATAATAACTAATCCTGGCCTGAGAATACGCATTGGAAAGTCCTCCACCAGATGAAGAAACATGATGTTCAATAACGGCAACATCATAACCGTTTGCTATCAAATCGTCAGCTGCTGCTGCTGCGTAAGGGCAATATCCTCACCAGGTAGCTGTTCCAATCTCGATTACAACATTTTCACGGGGAACCTGTTGTGCAAAAATGGATGATGCTGTCATTAACACCATAAGCAATGAAAATAATGTGTTTTTCATACAACTTGTTTTAAATTAATAATTAAATATACTTGGGATTAACTTATTAACATATTTGCAGACCTGAATTAGAATTGACAAAGCTAAAAAAATTTTATTAAAAACCTTTCATTGAAAACAAATTTCAAGAAAGTTATTGACATAGATTGGTTTATATATATTTCTGCAACTTACCACTTTCAGCAATAATGTAAATCAATTTTTAGAAAAACAAAGAGAAGCGAAACAAAATATTTCATTAATTTCGCAGCCTTAAATTTTTTTGTCAAAACATAAATTCAAAATATGGCAAGTACAGCAGATTTTAAAAATGGACTGGTACTGGAAATGAACAACGACCTGTTGTCCATTGTAGAATTTCAACATGTAAAACCAGGAAAAGGGCCCGCATTTGTAAGGACAAAACTCAAGAGCCTCAAAACCGGCAAAATGATTCCACATACATTTAATGCCGGGGTAAAAGTAGATACCGCAAGAGTTGAAAGAAGAACCTATCAGTTTTCGTATAAAGACGATTTTGGCTACCATTTTTTAAATACCGAAACCTGGGAAGAAGTTACGATTTCAGAAGATATTATCAGTGCACCACAATTTTTACTGGAAGGACAAGAAGTAGAAATCCTTTTCCATGCTGATACAGAAACTCCCTTAACCTGTGATATGCCTGCCTATGTCACTTTAAGGATCACTTATACCGAACCCGGAGAAAAAGGAAACACAGCCACCAATGCACTTAAGGAAGCAACTGTTGAAACAGGTGCCACAGTTCGTGTTCCGCTGTTTGTAAACGAAGGCGAAAAAATTAAAGTAGATACACGCTCAGGGGATTATTCGGAGAGGGTAAAAGAATAACACTTTTTTTGATACTAACTAACAGCTATTGCAATGAAGCTTACCCGGCCCTATTCTCTTTCCGAATTAGCCAATATTATTGATGCTGAATTTATTGGCAAGCCCGGTTTTGAAATTACAGGGATCAACGAAATTCATATGGTTGAAGAGGGTGATTTAACTTTTGTTGACCATCCGAAATATTATAATAAGGCCCTCAATTCAAAAGCAACAACGATTCTTATTAATAAAAAACTTGAGTGTCCGGAAGGAAAAGCATTGTTGTATTCAAAAAACCCGTTCGATGATTACATGAAACTGGTAAAACGGTTCAGGCCATTTGAAGCGAGTACTCGTTTTGTAAGTGATTCCGCAGAAATTGGAGAAGGTACCATCATTCAACCGGGTGCCTTTATTGGCAATCATGTAAAAATAGGAAGAAATTGTATTATCCATGCAAATGCAACCATTTACGACCACTGCATTCTGGGTGATAATGTAATTATCCATTCAGGTACAGTGATTGGTGCAGATGCGTTTTATTTTCAGAAAAGGGAAAAGGAAACCGTTAAATTTGAATCGTGTGGTAGAGTGGTCATCAAAGACCATGTTGAAATCGGAGCCAATTGCACCATTGACAAAGGGGTTTCTGGAGATACCATTATTGATGAATACACTAAATTTGACAACCACATACAAATTGGCCATGACACGTATATTGGGAAACGGTGCTTGTTTGCTTCTGCAGTTCTGGTTGCGGGAGTTACACGAATTGAAGATGACGTTATCCTTTGGGGACAAGTTGCCATTAATAAAGACCTGGTAATTGGGAAAGGAGCTGTATTGCTTGGAATGTCGGGAGTTGGTAAAAGCCTTGAAGGCAATAAGGTTTATTTTGGCGCTCCTGCCGAAGAAGCAAGAAAAAAATGGAAAGAGCTGGCAATGATTAAAAAGCTCCCTGAGATGTATGAAAAGCTCAACGACCTTACAAAAGGTGCCTAAAGGGTAAAATTAACCATTCGAAGAATTTCTGAATATTCGATCTCTTAAGCCATATTTCATAGCTGAATTCCTCGCTATTTTGTATGGTTCCTTCAATGTGTTTCAACAGTTGATCTATAACGCTTTTATCCTGGCCGAGCAAAACAATCTCGTGCTGAAACCGAAAACTCCTGTAATCAAAGTTGGGCGATCCGATGGAATATACTTCCCTATCTACCAGCAATAGCTTGGCATGTAGATTATGAGGGACAAAAAACATCAAATCAATACCATTTTTTAACAAGGGGCCTAAATACCTGTTCCGTAAAACATTTATCATGCCCACATCCGAATGTTTGGGCATTAACACCAAAACCTTAACTCCTCTTTTTACGGCATCCGTAAGGGCCTTTCGTACCAAAAAACTGGGAAGAAAGTAAGGTGTTTCGATAACAATTTCATCGTTTGCCCTTTTGATCAGTTCCACGTACCGCTTTCGTATCCGCTGTTTTGTGAGGGATGGGACATCGCGTAAGATCTCATTCTGACCGTGAGTGATCTTTCTGATATTTAAACGCTTCTCAAAAACATACTTATTGTAAATTTCAAACTGTTGCAAAAAGGCTTTTTTAAATGCTACGCCAATATCAGAATGAACACGCAGCACCAATTCTCGCCAGTTGAGCGAATAATCAGTCAGGTTGGCTGAACCTATGTAGGTAATCTCATCATCAATAATTAGCAATTTCCGGTGATTTCTTCGATGGTTCTTGGTAAAGAAATCCCAAAAAAATTTAATCTTCTGAAAGTACCGGATTTCGCCACCACTTTCAGTCAGGTTTTGAAAGAAAGAGGAAGGTAATGAGGTACCCCATGAATCCATTAATACTTTAACCTCCACACCCTGCTCACTCTTCCGGGTAAGAGCATCTTTAAACTTAATTCCGATAGAATCGTTATTGAACCTGTAGGTTTCAAGATAAATATACCTCTTCGCCATATTGATATCATTCAGCATGGCATTGAAAAACCTCAATGGGTCTTCGAATATTTTGTATGTATCTTGTTCAATCGCCACTTTTTATTTATATATACCTTTTATACTGATGGTACATGTGCGTCAATTTGATTCACGAAAGTAAGAAAAAATGACAAATATCAGTTTTCAAAAAACCTTAGCCAACCCTGTTGCATATTGATGTGTACGGACAGTATTTACAGTTATCCAATTCTTCGGTTTGTGCAAATGGTGTTTCAGGATCAAATAAATCCTCTATTAAACCTTTAATCAGTTCAGAAAAGGGTTGAATTGATAATTCAGAGACCGGTTCTTTCTCAGGCAGCACCAAGTCAAGAGAATAAGGCCCGAGATTGCGCATTGAAATTATCCCAGGTTGTATTTGATTTATTTCAATTTGGTTTTGCAAAAAATAGACATGGGTATAAAACAGCAATTGAAAGCTCTTATCCATTTTCTTTTCCAGGGCAAGATCTTCCCAGACCTTCACATTCAAATCACGTTGATTTACCATCCCGCTTTTATAATCCAAAATCCTGATGAACTCTCCCACTTTGTCAACCCTGTCAAAAACACCCCTTAGCGTTACTTCGATGTTACCATCCAAAGTATGAATCATCATTTTTGCTTCATAAGGCTTCTCAACTTCATGAAGGATAAGGCCTCTCCCCTTTGACTTCTCAGTTTTGATAAAACCCATTTCCCGGTCAAGGAAATTATTCACCAGCGAAATAGCTACCTTGACGATTAGCAAGTTTTTTCCATGATCAATGTCTCCCTGTTCATAATTTTTTGCAAATGAGTCCCGCACTAAATTTTCAATTCCCGGTTTCATTGAAGATATCAACTCAGCACTAAGGATTTCTCCTACATAAGGTTCATAAAGCATTTTCAAAACTTCATGTACAACATTTCCCAGGGTATTTGCCTCGATGGTTTCTTCCACATCTTCAAGTTCTTCTAACCTGGCTACGTAATTAAAATAATATTGAAGGGAACAGTTGCGTAAGGAGTTTAAAGCACTGGCAGAAACCCCCTTTTCAGCTATTTCCTTCAGCCTCTCCATAACTTCCTTTGATTTAGGAACGATAATCTCCTGACCGGCAATTTCAGTGGTTGGCTTAACGGCAAGAACTTTTTCCTCGATTCGTATCCGGGGATTGTATTTTGGCATTTCATAAAGAAGCTGTGTAATAAATCGGCTCCGGCCACCTCCACCCAAATCACCCTGTTCGGTATTGTATATCAAATGTACTTTTTTCGACCTTTGCAATAACCTGTAGAAATGATAAGCAAAAACTGCATTTCGATCGTGGTGAGTAGGCAATTGAAAGCCTTTCCGAAATTCGAAAGGAATGAAAGAGTTACCTGCTTTGCCGGATGGAATAAAATCCTCATTCACTGACAACATGATGATATTTTCAAAATCAAGGGTTCGGGTTTCCAGCATACCCATTACCTGCAAACCCTGAAGTGGCTCTCCATAAAATGGGATGCTTACCGATTGTACGATCTGTTCGAACAATTCCCTTAAAGTTTTTATGTCTTCTACAAATGGGTATTCATTAAGAATTATTTTTAAACGATTAAAGACCTTTGAAAAACTATACAGGTATTCAATATCAAGATCTGGCTGCTTTTCTTCGTTCAAAGCTGTAGGTTCCTTTCTATTTAGAAAAGTATACTGAAGTACTTTAAAGAAGCGAATTATATTTTCCAATAGCTTCCCGGGTTTATTCATGCAGGGATTAAAAAGTATGGCAATCCCATTCTGAGTTTCCTTTCCATCTTCTGTTAAGGACTTAACCAATTCATCCGGGACAAGGAAAATATTATTTGATTTTCGGATGGAATCGTTCAACGGGATAACCATTTCTGAAGAGTCCAGTAATTGAATATAATGATGCTCTAAAACTGTTATCACATCCCGGAAATAATACTTCTGAAAACCCTCACCCGAATTGCTGAACTTAACAGAATTTTCATGCAAATTCAACACAGAACTGATTAAGCGATACAATGGAGTGCTGCTCAAGGGAAGGCCCATTGTAAGGTTAAATTTCTTCAACGACTCGTCCATTGAATTCAGAAGCGGAAGGGCAATTGACTGATCATTCAACACAACTGCAGTATTCATAAGGTCTTCATTATTTGCAGCGAGATCTTTCAGCAATTGGCCGGCCAATCTTGCCTGTCCCACATTCTGAGCAACCCCTAACAAATGAATTTCTTTATTTGATTCCTTAAAATGATCTCCAACCCAATGAAAATTTGCATGCTCCGTTTCTTTAACATACTTACGTAGAAACTTTCCAGCTTCCTGGCTTTTATTTTTGATATAATAGCTGTCGGTATCCCAAACATAATCTACATTGGCTATTTGTCCAAGATTGGAAAATATTTTCTCTTCAGCTGTCGTAAGAGCATTAAAACCGGCAAGGATAAAGGTATCCCATTCTAAGTCGGTTTGACTTAACGAATCCGTTTCAGCCAGTTTCCTGTATGCCAATCCTTGATAAACTTCCTTTTTTGAAACCAATCTTTTTGTCAACAAACCGTAATACTTTGAGAGGGAATTAAAAAAATGGAGATATCGGGCTTCGAACTCTGTTAAGGGCTTTTTATCCAGATTCCAGAGTGAAATTGCCTTGGCCTCATTCAAATCGCCAAACAATTGCCGGGCATCAGCCAGGTAAAGGTCAATCTCATTAAAATCGTTGAGCATTACGGATGACCATTTCAAAAATTCACTAAATGGCTGGGCATTTGAGCCTTCAATTTCCTTGTGCACTTCAAACAATTCAAATTGCAATAAAATGGGATCAATAATTTTAAAACCCGATAATTCAACAATGAAATCTTCAACTGAAAAAATGGAAGGTGCCCAGGCTGTTTTTCCAAATTGAGCGGCAAGTCTTTTCTTTAAAAACAATCCGGCTCTACGGCTGGGTAATACATAGCATGCCCCGGAAGCGTTTGGTGCATATTTAGTAACAGCATATTCAGCAACTTGATCAAGAAAGGTTTTCATTTATCCAAATTAAAAAAAGACCAAAATATCAGTATAAATCAATAATAAAAGTTTAAATTGTCTAAAGTTACTTATCACTTTGACAATTCAGTAAAAATGACCAAGAAAAACGCCGCAAAAAAGCTTACAAATCGATTTTGGAAATCATCTTTTCTGCTTCCTTCAAATTTTCGGGTTTCCCAAGGTCAAACCACATTGTAGTGCTATGGTCATAGCCTGAAATAACATTGGTTCTGGCCAATCGCAGATAGAGATCAATGATTGAAAACCTGTCGGTTTCAACCATTTGGCTAAAAATTCTCGGATCAATGATATGGATACCGCTGAAGGCATAATTTGAGAGTTCGTCTTTGGGATGGATAATTTTAGTCTCGCCTGTTTTTTCATTTTTCCATCCACACAATACATGATCCTTGTCCAACAACAAATACCTTGTGGTTATCCTTTTCCTCACAGCCAGGGAAGCCAAAGCACCGGATTGCAAATGAAATCTATAAAAATCATATAAATCAATATCAGAAAGTACATCCACATTATGAACAAGAAAAGGCTGATCAGAATCAAAAAACCATGATGCTTTCAGAAGGCCTCCACCTGTATCAAGAATTTGATCCGATTCGTTTGAAAACTGAATATTTATACCAAAACTATTATAGGAATTCACAAACTCAATAATCTTATCAGCAAAGTGATGAACATTAATAATAATGTCGCTTACACCAAACTGGATGAGGCGATGAATTACAATTTCAAGGAGCGGCCGATCTCCTATTTTTGCCAATGCTTTTGGGATGTCTTGTGTAATAGGATAAAGGCGAGTACCAAGCCCTGCAGCAAAAATAAGCGCTTTCATGCTATCAACTATATTTTCTCGGGATGACAGATTTGTTTCTTTTTCTTTGCCAATCCTTTACATTTTTTACACTGAAACCGGGATTCTTTTTTTTCCAATTTACCCTTTTTCTTACAGATGGTTTTAGACATTATATAGTTTATGTTTAGTTATATCATGATGACACTTCACCCTCATCATCAAAGTAGAGGTTAACCTGGATCACCTGGTCAAATTCTCTTAGTTCCCTAAGCAATTCAGAGCTTTTATCCTTATTTCTAAATGTAAGATGATAGAAAACCT
The DNA here is from genome assembly GCA_041393255.1 of Bacteroidales bacterium. Lineage (GTDB taxonomy): Bacteria > Bacteroidota > Bacteroidia > Bacteroidales > JAADJA01 > JAADJA01. The sequence goes on from JAWKKM010000010.1 coordinate 63,563, forward strand.
CAAGGTTTTCGTTTCCTAGATTCTTCATATTTACCATGCGTAGTTTTCGGCAATGTTTCCTTAATATAGATTCCAGTTTCGATTCATTTTCTGTGGTCGAGATATAAGATAATTGAAGCAAATGTTCTCGTTTTCTTGGTGCTCCGAAATTCAAGGTAACCAGGGTAATGGCAACAATACATATAATCAAGGTTCCTGCAATGGCTACTACATGAAGGCCAACTCCTGCAGCCATTCCAATTGTTAATGCAAAAAAGATAAAAACGATGTCCTGCACATCGCGAACAGCTGTTCTGAATCGAATAATTGACATCGCTCCCACAAGTCCGAAAGCACGGGCAAGGTTATTCCCAATAACAAGAATAACAATAGAAGTAATTAAAGTTAACAATACCAAAGAATTAACATAGGTAACTGAATAACTAGGGCCTTTATAAATAAACCGATAATAAGGGCAATGATGATACCACAAACCAGGGCAACCAACATGTTTGAAAAAACATCGAATATGGTAACCGGGAAAAAATCAATATTCTGAAATTCTTCGAACATATAATAAGATTAGATATTTATTATCAAGAATTTAACCACTTAGACCGGGTTATATTGACGATTTAGAAATTCGGCTTACAATGTTATTGGTATCCATTGATATACAATACTTAGAGGCCGATTGCTTTTTCAACCCAAGCTTGTGAAACAACAGGTTGAAGCCAGGCTCGGGAAATGATTATTAAACTTCACTTCCGGATAAAATTATTCAGCAATGATCTTTTAGCATCTTTTTCAGTAAACAAATCATTGATCGCAGGATAGCTGACACTGCGAAGGTTTTTATCAAAAGTTATCCGGATGGTTTCGTCAAATTTACACATATACGCTTCCCGCTCGTAAATGACCAAAACAACCGGCCGAAGATTGTTGGAATACAACTGAAAGAAAAATCGCTTCGAGTTTTCGGATCCTTTCGGAAAGAGAGCATTATTGATAATGTGTCCGTTTAATTTTGCATTTTCAAAGATATCAAGTGCATCGCTAAAGACAACAGGTGCCCTGAATTTTAAAATGGGTGTATCGTATTTTCTTTTAATTTCAAGAAAAACGATTTTACTCATATCCTCTTCATTATAACCCCTGATCCTTAATTTTTTTCGGTTTTTTATGCCCTCTATCTTCTCAAAATAATAATCATATCGGGGATTATCAAAATAAATTGACCGAACAGTATATTGATTGGAACCTTCAGCCTCTGCAAATTTATCAACATTAACAAAAGGCATAATCATTTGCCTAAGCAATTCCATCTTACTCTCTGGTACAATATATTTAAATTCGTATCGCATTTATTAAAATCTCAGCTTCAGATTCCTTTTTAAAAATTCAAAGATAGTGATTTCGTCGCAAATAACTTCACAATGAACAGCCATTCCCGGGTAAATCTTAGTAAATCTGGCATTAATAAATGCCTTTGCCACCATCAGCTGCTGATTGGACAACAGACTAACATTCTCATCAATATCAATATAAGAAGCCTGAATTTCTTCACTTAACCCAGGTATTGAAAATCTGATGCCCGATATCCTATCGAGAAACTGAATGTTGTGAACCTTGATAGGTATTTTTAAAATAAACCTGCTGGTATCAAGGATGGTAATAATCCCGTCAATTTCATTCTTGTAGCTAACAATGCCATTGATGGGTGATGTAATGTAATACTGGCTCTTTAGGGTCTCAAGGGTTTCTATTTCCCTGTCATATGCATTCACCTTTTCAAGGATGTAATCAATCTCTTCTTTTTTACTGCCACTTTCAATTGTTTGCAGCTTGCTATTTGCAAGCTGGACATTAATTTCAGCAAGCTTATAAGAATTCTCATACAGCTCAAATTCAGCCTGTGAAATAACACTATCCTTATAGAGCTTTTTCTGGCGGTCAAAATTATTTGATTCAAGTGCTAATTGTTGTTTGGCATATTCAATCTCCTCCATAGCCTGATCAATGAATTGCTGCTTTTCTCCCACCATGTTCGCCCTTAGTGCCGCCAGCTCAACCTCTTTTTCACTTCTGAGCTGAACCAAATCATTTTCGATCTCATACGAATGTATATAAGCAATGGTATCTCCTGCTGTGATATAATCGTTAGAGGTAAGCCCTTCGCGCATTTGAACCTCAGCAATATCTCCCCGCTCAAATTTATATGACTTAATTTTACTTACTGCGCTGGTTTCGATGTTACGGAGTTCACTGACAAAACTGTCATCCTGTCCTCTTTTAAGAAACCATTCCTTGGTAGGATATACTAATGCTGTTGCCTTGAAACTATAATGCACCTTAATAGGCAGGAACAATACAAATAAAGCAACGATCAATATAAGAAGTAATATTATTCTCCTGTTAAACCTCATTAATCCTAAAAAGCTTTCTTTTGGGTCAATACTAAAAAATAATCTCTGTATATGTAATAATTAGAGCATTTATAGCTCAAAAAGGTTGCAATTATAATGTTAAATTTCCGATTTTTCAATATAGAATTCATCTTATTATCAAATAAAGATTGTTAGTTCATTGCTTCCATTTTTAATCATTGATAATTCTTTGCAATTATTACTACCGGCAATATTAACAAAATGCCATCGCTATAAGAAATATCATCAACGAAACCAGCTGATTATATCTACGAAATGAATGTATTGTCATTCAAAAAAATATTCATGATTATTATTGCAAGTCTTATTGGTTTACATGGATGGAAAAATATGAGAAAATACAATTGAAGGAATTTTAGCTATTTTTGGATTAAATATTTTTGAAGATGGTGATTGGGGTATACTGGAATGGAATAATCCCCTGGGATTAGAAGGATGTGGTTTTTTCATGTAAGTCAGGGAAGAATAAAATTTCAAAAAGATATTGCAATAAGCTCACATTTTTAATACAACACAATCAACCCACACCTATAGAATAAAAAGACCGGATAAAAAGATCTAAGCAGGCTATTTTGACAACTTGATAGTTTAATTATGAGAACAACACAAAAAATACCATCCATAAATCTTCAGGATTTCACTTTAGGTAATCCTGAAACAAAATCGGATTTTGTAAATAAAATTGGGAACGCTTTTGAAGAAATTGGTTTTGTGGCACTAAAAGGCCATTTCCTGGAAGACAAACTGGTTGATGAGTTATATCAGCAAGTTCAGCAATTCTTCAACCTTCCAATTGAAACCAAATTGAAATATGAAATCAAAGGAATTGGCGGGCAAAGGGGATTCACTTCTTTTGGAAAAGAACATGCCCAGGGAAGGACAGTTGGGGATTTAAAGGAATTTTGGCATTTCGGGCAACAACTCATGAAAAAATCCCACTATCAGGGAGTTTATCCGGAAAATGTCATTGTTAAAGAACTTCCTTATTTTAACGACGTGGGAAATATGGCCTACCAGATGCTTGAGAAGACCGGGGTATATGTTCTCCGGGCTTTAGCATTGTTTATTGGTTTGGATGAGTTTTATTTTGATGAGTATGTTAAAGAAGGAAACAGTATTTTGCGGCCCATTTATTATCCTCCCATCACTGAAGATCCTAAAGATGCTGTGCGGGCGGCAGCACATACCGACATCAATTTAATAACATTATTAATGGGCGCCCAGGGCAAGGGGCTGCAAGTCCAAAATCACACCGGAGAATGGATAGATGCTATTGCTGAACCGAACGAACTAATGATCAATGTTGGGGATATGCTGTCGCGCCATACCAATAACAAATTAAAATCTACCATTCATCAGGTCGTTAATCCGAAAAAGGATTTATGGGGCACTCCCCGATATTCAATCCCGTTTTTCATGCACCCGGTAAGCGATATGAAATTAAACTGCCTGGAAAACTGCATTGATGTTAATTACCCAAAACTATATGACGATATTACAGCGGGTGATTTTTTAAATCTAAGATTAGCCGAAATAGGTTTGACTTAGTCATTCCAGGAATCATACAGCGATGGAAAAATATTCAAATATCATTATGTATTACTTCTCTGGAACAGGAAATGCAAAACATGTTGCCAAATGGATAGCAAATACCTCCAATGAGAACAATTTCAATGTTCAGGCAATTGACATTTCCAAATCAGAACGAAGAATTACAGGAATACCTGAAAACTCCCTTATTGGCTTCATCTCCCCCACCCATGGTTTTAATTTTCCACCCATAATGTTTCATTTTATATTGAGATTTCCGCACGCTAACAACAATTCCGTTTTCATTGTCAATACAAGAGGCGGCTTAAAATTCAGTAAATTTTTCATCCCGGGCTTAAGTGGGCTGGCTCAGTTCTTTTCTGCGCTTATTTTAAAATGTAAAGGATATAAAATTGTTGGCATGCATCCGATTGACCTGCCTTCAAACTGGATTTCGCTTCATCCGGGACTAAAGCCAAAAGTTATTTCATCGATATATGATAGAAGGAAAAAGGAGGTTCTTGAATTTGCCAACAAGATATTGATCGGGAAAAAAGATTTAAAAGCGTTTTGGGATATTATCCAGGATTTATTGATTTCTCCTGTTGCTATTCTTTATTACTTTTTCGGAAGGTTCATGATAGCAAAAACATTCATTGCCTCAAAAGACTGTAACAACTGTAATTTATGCATACGGGAATGCCCGGTGAATGCGATTAAAACAATAAACAATAGGCCATTTTGGACATACAAATGCGAAAGCTGCATGCACTGTATGAACATATGTCCAAAGAGAGCCATTGAAACAGCCCATGGTTTTATTGCAGGGCTGCTTGTTATGTTCAATTTTATAATTCTCTATATAGTTTTTTCACTATTTAGAATTGACCAGGTAATCGCTGAGTCTTTACCTTCAGAAATTGGGAAGATAGCGGTATTTCTGTTCGAAACTTTGATATTCCTCGGATTTTTAATGCTGAGTTATCGAATCATGCACTTTTTACTTAAATTTAGTTTTTTTGAGAGGATCATTGTTTACACCTCGTTAACCAAATATAAATTCTGGAGGAGGTATAAATTTCAAAAACTAAAAAATTTGTAGTGATAAGTAATAATTACCACACTTTGGGTTGACACAAAAATCTGTTAGAAACATGAAGCACTATCCAAAACTAATTGTGATTTCATCTGTCCTGTTAATTTCGCAACTTGTGTTTCCGCAGCAAAGAGAAACAACAGACCTTAAAACAGGCTGGAAGTTTTCGAAGGGCCACAACGAACAAGCATTCCAAACAGCATTTGATGATTCGGCATGGGAAAAGATTTCCATTCCGCACGATTGGGCAATTGAAGGGCCATTTATTCCGGATGGAGATGGCAATACCGGAAAACTTCCCTGGAAAGGAGAAGGTTGGTATAGAAATAAAATCAGGATCCCTGATAACTATCAGGGGAAAAGGATCTATCTACTTTTTGATGGAATCATGGCTTTTCCCGAAATATTCATAAATGGACATTTAGCCGGAAAGTGGGATTATGGCTACAATTCTTTTTATTTGGACATCACTGACTTTATTGATTTTAAAAACGAAAACATATTGGCTATTCATGCCGATACCCGAAAACATGATAGCAGGTGGTACCCGGGAGCCGGAATTTATCGAAAAATTCAAATGATTGCCGTTAATCCAATCCATGTGGATATCTGGGGCACATACATAACTGCTGCAAAGATTGAACTTCATTCATCGGAAGCAAGGATAATAACAACTGTCAAAAATCTATCGTCATCCGATACTGAAATCAAATTAAAACATTTTATATTCAATTCTGATAATATTCCGGTTGCTCAAAATGAAATACTTGCTAATGTTTTTGTCAACGAGAACAATTCCATTGAAACTTCAATTACGATTACCAACCCCATCAAATGGGAAATTGAAAATCCGCACCTATATTCGCTTCTAACTTTGATTTTCAATGGTGAAGAACTTCTCGATACTTACCAATCTGCTTTTGGCATTCGGGATATTCGCTTTACAGCCGATAGCGGGTTTTTCTTAAACAACAAGCGGGTTCAGTTTAAAGGGGTGAACCTGCACCACGATCATGGCCCTTTAGGTGCAGCCTTTAATGAAAGGGCTATGCAACGACAACTTCAGATAATGAAGGACATGGGTTGCAACGCAGTAAGGACCAGCCACAATACAGCAGCACCTGAGCTACTTGATTTATGCGATAAAATGGGCTTGTTGGTATTTAATGAAGTTTTCGATAAGTATGATGAAAAAGCAGATCTTTTAGACACGACCGATTTTGAAAACTTTGCACATCGAAACATCAGAAATTTCATAATAAGGGACAGAAATCATCCATCCGTTTTTTTGTGGAGTGTAGGAAATGAAATTTCCGATGTTCAATGGAATAAGGACGGCGGTTTTCAAAAACTAGAAACCATGCTCAAGTATGTTGAACAATATGATAATACCCGGCCTACCACATTGGTTTGTGATAGTTACGAAAGTGCCAGATTGCGCCATTTTGATTATTATGATGTTCATGCCTGGAACTATGGCCGAAGGTATAGTCTGGCCCGCGAGCTGGAGCCTAACAAATCGGTCATCATTAGTGAATCTGCATCAACTTTGAGCACCCGTGGATTTTATGAATTTCCACTGCCGGAAGTGAAAACAGATTTCACCAGCTCATTACAGGTAAGCTCCTACGATTTAAATGCCCCCGAATGGGCCGAGTTGGCAGATGATGATTTTATGTGGCAACAACAAGAACCCTATATTGCCGGTGAGTTTGTCTGGACCGGATTTGATTACCTTGGTGAACCAACGCCCTATAATAATCAATGGGTGAAAGATGAGGGGATGACCGATAAGGAGGCTTCGAGGAGTTCCTATTTCGGTGTGGCTGATTTATGTGGCATTCCAAAGGATCGTTATTATTTGTATAAAAGTTATTGGAAACCTGAAGATACAACGATTCATATCCTTCCGCATTGGAATTGGGAAAACAGGATTGGGGAAATTACGCCTGTTTTTGTGTATACAAATGGCGACTGTGTGGAATTATTCCTTAATGGAGCATCACTTGGGCAAAAATGTAAAAAACCGGACTCTGAAGTTTCGACAGAACGGTTCAGGTTGATGTGGAATGAAGTTGTATATGAGCCGGGAGAATTAAAGGCAGTTGCATATAAAAACGGGGAATTGATTGGGGAGAAAATCATAAAAACCGCAGGTGAACCTTTTAAGTTAAAACTGACACATGATCGCCAAACCATCGAAGCCAATGGTGAAGACCTATCCTATATTCTCATTGAAGCCGTCGATAAAGATGGAAACCTTTGCCCAAAAGCAGACAATAGAGTTGAAGTAAAAGTAAGTGGAGTTGGTAAAATTGCAGGGATAGGAAATGGGAATCCACAATCATTGAATTCCTTTACGTCCGGTTCAGTAAACCTGTTCAATGGAAAGGCCATGTTGATCGTAGGTTCAGGATTGACAAAAGGCAATTTGATTGCAGAAGTATCATCAAATCATTTAAAAAGTGAGTTTATCACAATGGAGATTGAATAATACGTTGACTTTACTTAATTGGTATTTTATTTTAAAACAAACGCAGAAACTTTCGTGGAACAGGAGTTTCAAAATGGAGGAGTTCGTTGTTGACAGGATGCCTGAACGCCAGCACCCAGGCGTGTAAACCCAAGCGGCCGATTGGGTTTGTTTTAGCTCCATATTTTTTATCCCCAACTACAGGATGCTCAATATCTTGCATATGAACCCTTACCTGGTTTTTCTTACCGGTTTCAAGGTTCACTTTCAGCATTGTATAATTTCTACCTGATTTCATCAATTTGTAATGGGTCACAGCTTTGAAACCGTTATTTGGATTTTGGCTTGAATAAACAATCAGTGCTTTACTCTCACGCAAATACGAGCTAATGGTTCCTTCGGGCTCTTCAATCAAACCTTCAACAACCGCAATATATACCCTTTCAGAAACTAGATCACTCCAATTCTTTTGAAGGATATGCTGAATTTTTTCACTTTTAGCAAACATCATCAGTCCGGATGTCTCCCGATCAAGCCTGTGGACTACAAATATTTTGTTTTTCGGATCCTGGATTTTCACATGCCTGCTCAACATATTATATACAGTCTGTGTTTTCTCATTATTGGTGGCAATGGACAATACACCTGCATGTTTATCAACCACAATAATGTCCATATCCTCATACACGATGGTGATGCCCCGGTATTGTTTTTCTTCAGGAATGCGGGTCCACCGGATGGCAACTTCCTGGCCGGGAATAAGAGGATGATTGAACTGTTTAATGGGTTTTCCATCAACATAAACCTGTTTATTGGCCAGAAGCGATTTAATATTGTTGCGGTTCTTTTGCGGAAGCTGGTCAATAAGGAACTTCATTAGCTCCGTATTTTCCTGCACCATCATACTTGCTGCAGGTTTCGGCTTGCCAGCTTTATTTCCATGTGATTTTGAATCCTTTTTCATCGAATATATCCTTTACTCAATAATCTCCTTTACCCGCCCGACCATTCCATTTTCAAGCCTGACTTTTATTCCATGAGAGTGATGAGATGATTTGGTTAATAAATTTTTCACTATTCCATCAGTCAGTTTACCGGATCGTTGATCAGACTTAAGCACAATCTTAACGCGCATCCCAGGTTCTATGTTGCCTCGTTTCGTTCCTTCCATACTTTTGCAAAAGTAAGCAATCACAGCAACTAACAGAATACTTTGTGAAGTAAAACAAACTTATTTTGAAGTCATTTCCTATTTTTCAATTAAGCTTCTTTTCTAGCATTTATATCAAAAAAAAGCTTGTACAACTTTTACAGAATACATCAAAAATCCTTATTTTTACAAATTGCCATCCATACATTCTTTTTAAGTATTTTTAATAACATAGCAAGATGTCATCGAAAAAGAAGAAATCAAAAGGGAGAAAAACCTTACTAATAATTTTGTCAATTGCACTATTATTATTGCTAATCCTATTTACAGGAGTCAATGCTTATCTTGAAAATTTGATTAAGAATAAAATTGACTCACAGCTCAACAAAAACCCCAAAAGCCTTTACCACATAATGTATGAGGATTTGGACCTGAATATTATGAGTGGGTCAGTAACTATAAAAAACATTTCGATCCAACCATCCGATTCTGCATCCTGGATGCTAAACAATGGGCTTTTGGGTAGTTTATTCAAAAGCAGTATTGAAGAGTTTATAATTAAACATTTGAAAATTTTTGATTTTGTTTCTGACAGGAATATTGATATTTCTAAAATCATCCTTAATAATGCCACAACAAAATACATTGTCAACCCCAATGCCAAAAAAACTGATAAAAAGGACAAAAACACAAATCAAAATATTTTTCCTGAGATATTGAACAAACTAAAGGTTGACGATTTTGAATTCCAAAATACAACATTTCAAATGGCTCATTATAATAACACAGATGAATACCTTTTTGAATTGGATTCATTATCGATCAACATTTCTGATATTTATATTGATAGCACTACAGCATCGAAAACCATCCCACTAAATTTTTCAAGCATTGAAATAAATACTCAAATGTTCGAATTAAAATCAATGAAATACTATTCAATTTCAACATCGGGTATTGATTTTAATTTGAACGACACAACATTTACCTTGAATGCCTTTAAATTAACTCCCAAATACCCGAGAGATGAATTTAATACGATGATAAAATACAACGATGATTTATTCTCGGTCAGCACGGAAAAAATTGTATTAAATGGATTAAACATTAATAAAATTGAACAAAGCAAGTTATTAAACTTTAATTCTGTTAATGTATACAATCCTGTTATTGGTATATACAGGGATAAACGCTTACCTGATGCCTCGTTCAAAAAAAAGAAATTGATTACAAGTATTGTAAAAAGCATACCTATAGCAATTGAAGTAGATACATTAAAAATATTGAATGGCCAATTAACGTATGAAGAGATGCACAATACAACTGATAAACCTGGGAAAGTCTTTTTTAACCCCTTGTTTTTAACTGCATACAATGTTACGAACGATTCAATCCTCATTGCTCAAAATGCCCATTTGCAAATTGATGTTAAAGGAAAAATTATGGGTAAAAGTGAAATAACTGCAAATTTCGATTTTTACCTTAACAGGTCAGATGATTATTTTACCGCAAAGGGTAACCTAAAGGCTATTCGTGGGGCAGAATTCAATCAAATACTTGAAGCCTTGCTACTTGCTGAAATCCAATCCTGTAATGTCCATAGTGCTTCCTTTGATTTTACCGCCAATGACGATGTTTCGCATGGTAAACTGGACTTGGTATACGACAGTTTGGTGGCTGTAGTTTTAAAACACAAAGACCCCAAAAAAGAATCAAAAACCTGGTCGTGGCTTGCCAATAATTTTATAGCCGAAAATAATTTACCTGATGACCCAAATTACAGAACCGGCATAATTCACTTTGAACGGAATAAAGATAAAGCCCTTGTGAACTATTTGTGGAACAGTATTAAAACAGGCATTATTACTTCCATTTTACCGATGGCGGAGAAAAAAGAGCTAAAGAAAGAAGCCAAGCAGGAAAAGGCTGCTTCAAAGAAGAAAAACGAAATGCCAAGAAGTTAAAGAAAAATAAATAAAAAACTCCGGGCAACTGCAGGAATGAAATCTTAATATATTTTCCAAATTGTTTAAAACTATTTTTACAATTTCTTAACCTAAAATACTTAAATTTGCATTCCTTTAAGGAAACTAATAAAACTAGTTATTTAATCATAATTAAGTCTGATAAAAATAATTTATGCTTCTCTGCTGGAAAACAAACACAAAGAAATACCATTAATAATTTTACGAATAAAAAATTTATTATCATGAAAAAGACAATTTTACTTTTACTTGTGTCAATTGCTTTTGCATTAAGCAACACACAGAGTGTTCATTCACAAAACCTGATGACCAATGGTGACCTAGAAGCCTGGACAGGAAGCGTACCAGATGGTTGGAATGTTTACGAGAATATTTCACGAAACCACAATCGTTTATGGTGGGAGTTCGTCTGCCAATCATGTTAGTGCTTCAAGCACGAAAGATTTCCAACAAGTTATCTCTGTTACAGGAGGCCTTACTTACACAATCAAGTATTATTACCTCGACAATGATCCAAATGCCAGATCAAGAATTTGGTCATATTGGTTAAGCGGAGGAGGTACAATACCTGATAATGAACCTATTTGAGGCCGAATGTATATTCAAGCGACAATCCGTCGTGGCAAAATTCAGTGTTACCTTGCAAGCCCCTGCATCTGCAGATGGATTCAGGTTTGAGGTTAGGGTTTACAATAGGATGGAAATACGGGTGGTTCGGTTTTTATGATGATTTTTCTGTTGAACAAGCCGGAGTGGTTACTCCTGTAATCAATCAGGCATATGCATTGAGTGCAACAGCAATTGATGTTATTTATAATGTTGACTTGACATCCGTTGATCCCGATGATTATTCCTTAACAGGAAGTTCAAGGCTCTACATTCAGTGGAGCTACCATTGACGGATCAAATGCCAAGTTTGTTCACCTCACCGGAAGCCAGCCCTGCAATGACAAGCGACATCATTCTTGATAATATTAATGATGACGGAAATGGATCAGACCTGGATTTTTATGCTGGAATAATGCCAGTCGCCTATACGAACACAAATAATCCGGGCGGCACAATGGATGATATTCATACAGCTACCTTCTCCGGAATTGTTTCTGCCAAAGACCCTTTTAATAATGTATGGGTGAGTGATGCAGCCGGGCAATATAATGGAGTAATGATATACAGTAATTCATTTGATGATTTGGTAAATGTTGGAGATAATATTTTGTTTTCAGGCTCAAAGAGGACCCTATAATAACTTAACCGAGTTGGTAAATCCAAACCTGATCTCTTTGATCTCATCCGGAAATACTCCTTATGGACCATCCACAATTCCAGCATCAGATATTGCGTATACAATTGCTGTTAATACGAATCCTGCTGAAGCCTGGGAAGGCCAGGCTGGTTACAATTTCAAGTTTAATTTGTGATTCCATATCTACCATTGGCACCAACTATGTTTGTTCTTCAGGAGGTGCGGTCTTCTATGTCGGAAACAATGTAGCCGATGTTCCGATGACTGCTGGCTGAATACGTATCGGTTACAGGAGTAATTGACTGGTATTGGTCAGGCCCTTTTTACAGAATCAATCCAAGGACACCTGCAGATGTTGTTCCTCTGATTATAGTTGAGCCAACTCGAAATCTTGCTATTGTTTCCGTTAATGGCATGCGATCCTTTTGAGAATGTTGATTTTTGAAGTTGTTGTTCAGGCCAGGATGAATTTGGCGATCCGGCATTTGTTGACACTGATGTTAATTTCACCTTTACTACTAACGGGGGCACTTCTGGCCTGGTTGATTTTACCGGCGGAAGCACAACAACAGGAACCATACTGGCTGGTACGAGTGAAATTGTCGTGACAGGTGTTAATATGGCTCCCTTTGGTACAAATGTCACAATCACAGCTACAGATGATAACCCATCCGGTTTGGATATGGGAACAAGTTCTCCTTTTAATGTGCTTGAGTTTATAATTCCAGACATCATCATTACTGAAGTAATGCAAAACCCCGACTCTGTTGGAGATACTTCTGGCGAGTGGTTTGAAGTTTACAATAATACAGGTATAGCAGTTGATATGACAGGATGGGTAATGAAAGATCTGGGCACTAACAGCCATACGATTGCTGGCCCTGACGGTGCCCGCCAATAGTTTTGCCGTTTTGGGCAACAATGGCGACCCTGCAACTAATGGAGGTTATACATGTGATTATGTATTTCCATCAAGTTTTGCTTTAGGCAATAGTGACGATGAGATTATTCTTTACCTGCCCGATGGTATAACTGAAATAGACCGGGTTGAATGGGATGGTGGACCAATTTGGCCTGACCCGACAGGAGCTTCTATGGTGTATACCGGTGTCGTATCAGAAGATAACAATGATGGAACACTTTGGGGGCAATCATTAACAGCAGAAAGCTCATATGGTGACCCAGCTTGTGATTTTGGTTCTCCGGGATCCAATGGTGAATTCCAGGTAATCACGGAAGGGTTTAGCCTTGACCTTAAAGTTTTGCTTGAAGGTTATTATGAAGTTGGTGTTGGCATGAATAATTATTTCAGGGCAAATAATATTTTACCTCTTGATCACCCTTACAATCCTGCCTTACCTTATTATGGAAATAATTCTCCTGTTTGGCTTTATGCAGGTACTGAATCAACCAATTACCTCCCCTATTCTACTACTGACTGGATTTTAGTTGAGCTTTGGGATGGATTCGCAAGCGGCAAAATACAGCTTGCGGCCGTGGTTGAAAATAATGGACAGGTTGGAAGTTGCAATGGTTCTGGCAGATTGATATTAAAACGGATTTCTTTAATCCTATGTATATTGCCGTTTATCATTTAAACCACCTCCGGAATTATTTCTGCTTCAGGGTTAACCCCAGTTGACGGAACTGTTGTAAGTTATGATTTTACTACCGGCGCTGACAAGGTTATGAACGGATCCTTAGGCTATAAAGAGCGAAACGAATATATGGGGGATGGTTGCTGGCGACATCAATGGTGACGGTACAGTTAACATTACAGATAAAACAAACGGCTGGGCACCTTCAGCCAGTGCTGAAGGAGCTTATCAGGGCAATAACATATATCCCGACGGCCAAATAAACAATTTGGATAAAAATGAAGTTTGGGCCCCGAATATGGGAACGAGTTCACAAATTCCAAATTAATTTTAATTTCTGCAAAAAACCTGCTCAACATTATTGAGCAGGTTTTTTTATGTCTTAGTGTTTAAATGAATCAGATTCCCTGACTATGCAACCTTTGCTTCTTCTAAAAGATCTTCCTCAACCCTGAGGTTATCAATAATAAAAGTTTGGCGCTCAGGAGTATTTTTACCCATGTAAAAAGAGTACTTCCTTAATCGAAGATTCGTTGCAGCAACACCGGGTCAAGACGGATTGATGCCCCAATAAAGTGTTTAAACTCCCCGGGAGAAATCTCACCCAATCCTTTAAAACGGGTAATTTCCGGTTTTCCGCTAAGCTCTGAAACGGCTTCTAGTTTTTCCTCGTCCGAATAACAATAGATGGTTTTCTTTTTGTCCCTCACCCTAAATAAAGGTGTTTGCAAAATATAAACATGTCCACCTTTTCTAAGGTCGGGATAAAACTGAAGGAAAAAAGTAAGCAGGAGCAAACGAATATGCATTCCATCTATCCGCATCTGTGGCAATTACAATGTTGTTATAACGAAGGTTGTCCAAACCATCATCAATATTCAATGCAGCCTGAAGAAGGTTAAACTCCTCATTCTGATAAACAATTTTCTTACTTAAACCAAAGCAGTTCAATGGCTTACCCTTTAAACTAAAAACAGCTGGGTATTTACATCCCTCGATTTGGTAATCGAACCACTGGCGAATCACCCTCGGTAATAAAAATCGTCGAATCCAGCCTTTGCTCATGGTTTGTATTATAATGAACCCTGCAATCTCTAAGTTTCTTGTTGTGCAAGCTGGCCTTTTTAACACTTTCCCTTGCTAATTTCTTAATACCATCAAGTTCTTTACGTTCCTTTTGCGATTGCAGAATTTTCTGGTACAATGCATCAGCAGTATCAGAATTTTTATGCAGGAAATTATCAGGTTACGCTTAACAATATCATTGATATAATTACGCACAGTCACTCCTCCCGGTTCCATATATTGCGAGCCCAATTTCGTCTTAGTTTGCGATTCAAAAACCGGTTCCTGAACCTTTAGGCTGATGGCAGCAAGAATAAGTACGAATATCACCTGTATCAAAATCTTTGTTGTAAAACTCACGGATCGTTTTTCAATCGCCTCCCTGAAGGCAGCCTGGTGCGTTCCTCCTGGGTCGTATGCTGCCCATTTACAAAAGAATAATATTCTTCACCGTACTGTTTAGTGCTATGGGTAAATGCGAATTCCAGATCACCTTCTTTAATATGGACAATGGGATAAAGGGTTGGCCCGTTTCCATTTATATTTCTTTCTAACAGATCACTTAAACCATTCTTTGCAAAAAACTTTTCTCCATTGAACCTTATGGTCAAACCATTATTCAGGAAAACATAGTTCCACAATAATTTATCCGTACTCAGTAATGTAATGATAGTTTCCAAATAGCTCTTTATCAGGCACAAAAGTTACGATGGTCCCATCCTTTTCGGTGGTTGGCTCTTCCGGCCAATCTTTTATCAATTTCCCTTTCGCAAATTCAACAATCTTTGTTCTTCCGTCCCTAATGGCTTGGGTGATAAACAAGGAAGACATTGCATTAACTGCTTTTGAGCCAACCCCATTAAGCCCAACAGCCTTCTTAAAAACCTTGGAATCGTATTTAGCCCCGGTATTTATTTTCGAAACACAATCAATTACCTTTCCCAAGGGTATACCGCGGCCATAATCACGTATGGTTACCATTTTTTCGTTGATGGTGACATCAATGGCCCTGCCATTTCCCATAACAAACTCATCAATTGAATTATCAATGATTTCTTTAATCAAAACATATATTCCGTCATCCTGGGAAGCGCCATCCCCTAATTTTCCAATATACATACCCGGTCTTATCCGAATATGCTCACGCCATTCCAACGACCGAATATTGTCTTCTGTGTATTGCTCCGACATTTTACCTGATTTGCTGCAAAAATAATTAAAGAAACCTTTACCAATAAAGGGATTCAGCAAAAGTTATTAAGAAAATATGTGTTAATATCTACTAAAAAGCCACGAAAAATTCAAGCAATACCTAAAACAGGTTTCGATACTCTAAAAACGGGTAAAAACCGGAATCTTTAAATTCAATAGATTGGGACTTTCAAAAGATTACCGCATATCTACAACATCAACATTGGGATAATCAGCTTCATTAAAATGAAAAGCACTTTCATCAATTTCGACATTTGGCTCAAACTTTTTAATAATGTATGAGTAGGTACTTCCATTTTTATCAAAAATAGTTATATCGAGTAATTCATCTTTTGCCTTATCAATGATAACCCGCACTTTTGAAAAAGTTTTCCCTTCTATTGGAGTGAGGTCTATGATGTTAACGGTTGTACCATATTGAAAGTCTTCTCTTATAAACTTCGACTTATAATCATCGTTATAGGATGTCAGTAAGTTGCTCGGGGTGATTGATTCCTCAGAATCATCAACAGAATTGATCTGAACCTCCTCAGCATCATTAATGTAAGTCCAAATCGTTTCACCATCGCAAATTACCAGTTGTCCGGCAATGTTCAACCTGTATTTATCACCTTTAACAACCAAAACCCCTTCGGTTGACTCGTTAATATCTGACTCCGTATTCACCATCGTGTAGGTAAATGTGGTCTTTATTGTACCATAAGCCTCAGTCTTTGCTGTAAGCCTGTTAAGGATTTCCTCAGATTTTTTATCCCCTTTATCTGAATCCTGTCCAAAAGTGAACTGCGAAAAAAGCAGGGAAAGAGTAATTAGAATAACACTTTTCATGGTTATAAAATTATTGATTTTTTTGCTCCAAATCTTTCAAAAACTGTTCCAAAGCCATTTCATTGGCAACTTTAACTTCACGGGCTTTACTTCCTTCAAATGGGCCAACGATTCCAGCAGCTTCTAATTGATCAATAATCCTGCCGGCGCGATTGTATCCCAATTTCAATTTACGTTGCAACAATGAGGTAGATCCCTGCTGGGTTTGAACAATAATTGTTGCAGCCTCTTCAAACAATTCATCCCGGTCATTGGGATTATACTCTCCAACACCTTCGCTTTCCTCATCCTGAAAATCTGGAAGGTGCATAGCATCGGGGTAAGCCCGCTGAGAACCAATAAAATCCGTGATCAATCTGATTTCAGGTGTATCAACAAAAGCACATTGAATCCGAATCAGATCACTACCTGTCGACAAAAGCATATCTCCGCGACCAATCAGCTGATCGGCTCCACCCGAGTCAAGAATGGTGCGGGAATCTATTTTGGAAATAACCCTGAATGCAATACGGGCAGGGAAATTGGCTTTAATGGAACCTGTAATAATATTTACTGAAGGCCTTTGCGTGGCAATGATCAAATGAATTCCAACGGCTCTGGCTAACTGTGCCAGGCGAGTAATGGGTGTCTCAATGTCCTTCCCGGCAGTCATAATCAAATCTGCAAATTCATCAATCACGAGAACGATATAGGGCAGAAAACGATGTCCGTGCAAAGGATTGAGTTTCCGGGTTTTAAACTTTACATTATATTCTTTTATATTGCGAACCTGGGCATCCTTTAATAGCTCATAACGCTTATCCATTTCAATTCCTAAGGACTTTAAAGTCCTGACAACCTTGCGGGTATCGGTAATAATAGCTTCTTCCGAATCGGGCAACTTAGCAAGGAAATGACGTTCAATTTTTGAATAAAGGGTGAGCTCAACCTTTTTTGGGTCAACCATAACAAACTTCAACTCGGCAGGGTGTTTTTTGTAAAGCAAAGAAGTTATCACTGCATTGAGGCCAACCGACTTTCCCTGACCGGTAGCACCAGCCATTAGTAAATGGGGCATTTTTGTAAGGTCAGCAATATAACTCTCATTCGAAATTGTCTTTCCAATACCAAAGGGCAATTCATATTTTGAATTTTGAAACCGTTCAGACGATAAAATGGATTTCATCGAAACAATTTCGGGATTCAGATTTGGCACTTCTATACCAATGGTACCTTTTCCTGGTATGGGGGCAATGATACGGATTCCAAGTGCAGATAAGCTTAATGCTATATCGTCCTCAAGATTTTTAATCTTTGATATCCGAACGCCTGGTGCCGGAACAATTTCATAAAGTGTAACCGTAGGGCCAATGGTTGCCTTGATTTTTTTAATCTGGATGGAATAATTGCCAAGGGTTTCCACAATACGGTTCTTATTCAATTCCAGTTCCTCTTTCTGCACCGTCAATGAATCACTGCCATAATTTTCAAGCAAATTCAACGGAGGAAGCTTATAATTTGGCAAATCCAATGTTGGATCATAAGGTTCGTCTATACCAATATGCTCCTGAAGATCATTTCCATTGTTTAAATCGTTATCAGACTCTGTTCGTTTTTCCGGGGTTTCAATAGTCAGCTCCACATCATCTGATATACCTTTAGTTTCCTCATTTTTATCGGGAATGCCTTTATCGACTATGATCATTTCCTCAACCAAACTGGCTGAGGTTTCAATTTCTTTCGAATCCGGATTCAGATCATTTTCATCTTCATCAACCGAAAACTCAACAGTATTGTATATATCTTCCTTGGGTTGATTCGATGCTTTTTTTCTATAGTTTATTTTTTTTTTAAGGCCACTAAGTCCTTTCAAAAACCCGAAGGAAAAGTCATGGTTGATAATTAAATATGCTAATAGGATAAACAACAACAGAAATCCGGTACCAACTGTGCTCAAAGCCGGTTCAAGCCATTGCTTCACAGTAAAGGTACCAAAAAGGCCACCCAGCTCGGATAACGTCGCGTTATTCCCAAACAAAAACCCTAATGAAGTTGACAACCATAACATAGCTAAAATGGATAGCCGTGTTGTTTTCCAGATTGGGAGGAGAGAAATTCTAAAAAACAATTTTACGCCATAAAGAAAAAACAGTAAAACAAAAACAAAAGATGCTATACCGAAGCCCTCTTTAATAAAATGGATTGAAAGGTAACTTCCAACGCTTCCCACCCAATTGTCGGCGTGTTCTCCGTTGATCCGGGTTTCGTCACCGTGACCTGTAATGGGATAAGAAAGAAAAGATATGAGAAGTACGATGGAAAAAAATATTAAGAACAACCCAAAGACTTTGTGTGTTTTAGTATTTCTAAAAAACCCAATAAAAGATTTGAAAAATCCTTTACCTGGTCCATTTGCATTTTTAGATTGTTTTGAGTTATTTGTTTTTTTCGCCATCCTGCTCCTATACTTAAACCGCTGCAAAATTAATAAATAGTCAACACATGGGCAGAAATAAAAATACAGAATCCCAAATTTATCATGTAAAAATGGGATTCGTGTCCATATTCTATTGAAGGTATCCGAATTTACTTTAACTGTAATACTACCGGCAATCCTATGTTCTTATTTTATATCGGAGAATGGTTAGTGACCTCCTCCAAACATATTTTCGAAATCAGACTGGTCAACGGTTTGAAACCCTTCAGGAATTTCAAATTCGCTGTCAGGTATTTTTCTTATCCACACTAATGGCCGAAAAGGTCATATCCATTTGTTCCTCTTTCATGGTATATTCAAGCATTACTCCATCAATATCTTTAAAAAAAGGATTACTAAGGTTATGAATGCCTGAACCCAGTTCATCGGTAAAATAAACAACTACTTCAACCTCTTTATCCGAACCATCATCTTTAAATTTCACTATGGCCTTTTTGCACGAATAACCTGCAATTTCCTTTGTTTCGCCGGTAACGTTTACATCAACATCCGGTGTCTCTTCAATTTCTTTTTCAATATCTTCAGGTGTCATTGTCATGGCAAACTTTTGACCCATCATATCCATGAGGGTAACCCCCGTTTTTGTTTCCCCATCATAAATTACTTTCGTGCTTCCCATGCCCATACTTATTTCCATCAGGGACTTTTCACCTTTAATCATGAACTTTGCTGTCTTTGGCATCATAGCAGCCATTTGTGAATTGATCTCCTAGCCACCATAAGAAATATTATATATAATTATCCCTTCAAAATCGCCACCTGCAAAAGATGCATTGCCTCCTCCAAGTAAAACAACCAACAGAAAGAGAATATTACTTTGTATTTTTTTCATTTTAAAGTTTTTAAGTTAGTCTTCAAATATAATGATTTTTTGTATAACATCACCTTGCCTGATATCATCAACAATATCGAGGCCGTCTACAACCTTTCCGAAAACAGTGTGGTTACGGTCGAGGTGCCTGGTATTTTCGCGGTTGTGGCAAATAAAAAACTGAGAGCCCCTGTATTTCTTCCAGCATGTGCCATTGATAGAATACCTCTGTCGTGATATTGATTATCACCATCCAATTCACAATCAATCGTGTATCCGGGACCACCTGAACCGGTTCCGTTGGGGCAACCGCCCTGAATAACAAATTGAGGAATAACGCGGTGAAAAGTTAACCCATCATAAAATCCTTCTTTCGATAGTTTAACAAAATTAGCTACTGTTTTCGGAGCATCCTGCTCAAAAAATTCAACTTGCATTACACCTTTATCGGTGTGAATCTCTGCTTTTTTCATAGTTACATTTTACAATATAGTGCCCCGAGGCAAATGATAAATTGATGATTAATTTATTGAGAATATGATTAATGTATAAACCTGAACAATTTACTCCAGCGGATTTTTCCTCCAAATAATGGCTTTTCCGGATCGAGTGAAAGCCACACAAAAGAAGCCTTTCCTACGATATGGTCTTCAGGGACAAATCCCCAAAACCTTGAATCGGCTGAATTGTGACGATTATCACCCATCATCCAGTAATAGTCCATTTTAAAAGTATAGGTATTGGAAACGGTTCCATTGATCAAAATTTTGGTCCCCTCAACTTCTAGTTCATTTCCTTCATAAACAGTTATCAGCCTTTTGTACAAAGGAAGATTATGCATGTTCAAATCAATCGTTGCACCTTTTTCAGGAATGTACAGTGGACCAAAGTTATCCACATTCCAGGGATAGTCAGGACTGAACGGAAACAAATAGCTTTGTCTCACACCTGGCTGCTCAACGGACCGGGTCATCGAAATAACCGAAGGCCTGTTTTTTAATGCATTTGCAGATTCAACAGACAAAGGGAGTTCATGCGCAGGATCACGTTTCCAGATATCATAGTCTTCATCCGAAATATCCAATTCATCCCTGAATTTTTTGTTGATACCTTTAGGTGCATCAACGATATACTTGAACTGTCCATCAGGGGGGAAATCAAGCAATTTTCCATTGATGAAAACATCCTGGTTAACAATTTGAAGTGTATCGCCGGGAATACCGATACATCTTTTAATATAGTTCTCCCGCTTATCGACCGGACGATAAATGATGTTTCCAAATTTCCTTTTATTTCTCCAAACATTTTCGCGGCCCACCTCACTCACTAAACGGTAATAGCTTACATTGCTTTGATAAACTGTTGAAACTGTATCGCCTTCAGGATAATTAAAAACAACAACATCATTGTTTTTAATTGTTGACAAGCCAGGAAATCTGTAGTAAGGTAATTTAATCCATTCTACAAAAGATTTGCGATCAGAAGATAAAGGCATGGTATGATGAACAAATGGAAACGATAGTGGAGTATTTGGTACTTTTGGACCGAAAGCAATTTTACTAACAAACAAGAAGTCACCCCTTAGCAGCGATTTTTCCATTGATGAAGTAGGAATGGTGTAGGCCTCAATCAAAAAAGTACGGATGATGGTTGCAGCAATTACAGCGAAAATAATGGCATCTGTCCATTCGCGTATCCAAGTCTTTTTAACTTTCTGGCGTTTATCAGCAGGAATATACGCTTCCTTTTCCGAAAAACCCAGGTAGGGCAAATATATAAACGGACAAATCACAGCCAGGCCTTGCTCCCACAAATCGTGCTTATTAAAGCATTTGGCCAATTCAACGATCATCAACATCACCATGAATACATTGATAAAAGGTATAATGAGGAAAATATACCACCACATGGGTTTATCAATGATCTTAAGCCAAATGTATAGATTGTAGAAAGGGACAGCTGTCTTCCAACCCGGAATGCCGGCCTTTTCAAAAATCTGCCAGGCAAACAGGGCGATTATTGTGAAGGAGATTGGCAATATCAAAATTAATGCGAGCATAGTTTAAATTTTTATTTGCTGCAAAATTCATCTTAGTTTTTCACAAATAAAAGTTTTCACTGATAAAATTTGTTAAGGATATGACGAAAGCCTTTCATTCTGCAGTGTTTAGGTGTTAAAATATGTTAAACCATTCGTTGCGTAACGACAGGAATTATCGGCCAGTTCTTTAAAATATAAAACTTCCCTTCAGAAAAACAATTTCAAAGCTCCAAAAATATTAAACCCATAAACAAAAGATTTTAAGCAGTGCAAAACATTGCCAAATTTCAAATTCTTAATTTTCATTGACTATCAGTGGACTTATAAGTTGGCATATTTATCCCTTTCTCCTTGGGAGTTCCGAACAAGAAATTCATTCCAAAGTGAAAATTGTAACTTTTTGCATTGGCCGGTTGAACCAGGCCAAAAGCCATATCATTAAGCAGATACAATTGAACAACCCATACCTTAAGGATAAAACCAAGGCCAACATTGGCGTAACTTCTATTTAGCATGGAATAGTTTCCATATAACGAAAGTACTTTTCCAAAACGATGTGTGTAATTAATTGTAAAGGAAGGCTGAACCCGCTCCTCCACAAAATCTGTCCTGATAAGCATGCCCAACTCATTACTCTTATTTAATTGCCATAACCCACCTACATACAATTTAGGGTTTAAATGTGAAGTATACGGCTCATAACTTGTTTCGAGCTTAAAGTTATTCGTAAGCGTATCGAAAAGGTTTATAGAATCGTAAGAAATCGATCCATCAGAAATTAAATCAATAATATCAAACCCCTGGAATGTAAAATCGGTACCCGGATTTTCGGAAGTAAAACTCTTTGTATTCTCTTTCCATTTGATCCAACCCAAATCAACAACACTTGCTGAAAGTTTATATTCGTTTGAAGGCTCAAATTCAACACCCAGATCAAATCCAAATCCATCGTTACCAGTCAAATCAAACCACTTGTACTGTTCAACCTGTCGGATCAGGTCATCAAAATCACTGATATCAGAAGAAGTATGTAAACTGATATCGGCAGATGCCGTAATTGGATAATTGGATTCGTTGGCAGTATATAAATTAAATACCGCTTTTTCTGTCCAGATATTAAAACCTCCATTCAGATATTTCAAGCTCGTTCCAACAGTGAACTTGTGGCCAATTTTTATGGAATAGCCAAGAGTAAATTGCTGGTAAGAAGTCATATTAAGGCCCGTATTATCAAAATTCAATTGTTTGCCAATCAATTGATCGCTTCCATTCCCATACAACAATAAAGTAGCAAAATCTTTTTCAAAAGCAAATTTTGTAGAAAACACTTTCGCTATGCTGAAATGGAAAAAATGCTGCCCTGCTCTAAAACCTGCCCTTCCCAATTCATTATATAGTTCAAACGAAAAATAGTTTTTTTCTTTCAATGCATTCATAACTTCATCCCTGTCAATGTAAAGGGAATCACCATTTTCGTATTCCGAAGTTAGTTCGTTGTATGAAAATGGGCTTTCGAATCCAATGGAGAAGGAAGAAATTAATGGAAGGTTGACATAAACGTTATAATGCGGGTGAAAAGAAGGGTTCAATACACTTGCACCGGGTAATTGCTCCTGAAAATAAACAGCTCGTGAAACCTGGGCAGATAATTTACCATGGGAAAAAAATAACAGAATAAATCCGATTAGTAAAAAACAGCGATATGGAAAGAATCTTATCTTCTTCAACATAAACCTGTATTAATAAATTAGTTCCACTTTTGCACCCAATTTTAAATCAATACTATAATCGGAAAATATTTTGACCAATTGGCCTTCATTGGTTGAAAATACAGCACTTATGATAACTTTCTTTGTTTCTGCAATGGATTCCAATTGATCCCTATCCATTTCAAAGAAAGTGGTTTTCTGCGATGGGCTTATCACTTTGTAATCCGGCGCTCCACCAGTAATCCCTGCAATCATTAGTTGATCATTTGGAGGCAATAGTGAATGCAAAACATTGTAAACCGAATCAACAAATTCAATTTGTACAATAGCATTTATGGGAAAACCATTTTCGATATCCACTACAAACTGCAAAGCATTGATTTCATCCAATTGTTCAAGAGTAAAATCGGCTGTATCAACAACCTTAAATCCATTTACCCCGCCGAACAATTCAAGGGATAACGTCATATTTGCCCTGATCTCACTGGTATCTAAAACAAAATTATACAAAGTTGTATCTCCATCCGGGTTCAGGTAACTTTTCAATTCAATTAGCAATTTATCCGGAGAAATTTCAAGGGCTTCATTGATATTTGATGTAGTTGAAATAACTTGGGTCAGGGCTTCCCCTCCAATATTATTTATAGTGGGATAGTTAAGATCAATAACAGACGGATTGCCTTCTCCAAAAATATAGATATCTACACTATCGGGATTACTTCCTCCTCGGCATGCCTGAAAACGCTCTATATCAATTAAAACCGGCAATCCGAATGAGTTCATGATTTCCAATTCAAGTCCGACACTCTCAGGGCCAAAAGAGAAATAACCATCCTCATTGATCGCAAAAATATTTATCATTACCGTATCCTGTAATTCAAGAATCTCTTGCCCAACATATCCAAACAATCGGGAATACAACAAATCCTCGAAACTGTTATTGAGGGTCAGGAAATAGGGAGACAAATTATTACTTCCATCCTCAACTACTGTGACTGTAGTATAAATAAGCAATTCATTTAAAGCTTCCTGTGAATCCTCAAATTTCATGGAATAACCTATCAAATCAATCAGGGTGTCCTTTACAATCTCTTTTATACCTTTCCCGTAATACAAATCAAATCCAAATTGCAAAGGCTCCTGCGTGCCGGCATAAACAATGTTAGGAACAATGACATCAACACGGGCATCGCTTTTATTCAAATTGGTACTCAGGGTAAAACGATAAACCCCATTTTTCATAATAGAACTATCTATTCTTAAACCGGGCTCATCCAACTCAAGCAAAAACGAAAAGGGGACATCAACTGAAAAAGTTGCCCCAACTGTAGTATCAGGCAAAACAAACTCTTCATTTAAAAGCTTTTCCTGATCAGGAATATCAATAAACTCTTCGGCCCGGTATGAGATCAACTCTTCACTTTCATAAACCAGGGTAACCAATCCGGTCTCATCCTCATTAATTATTCCCGTTGTATCTGTAATAAAGTCTTCTAAAGTCAAAATCGAATTCACCAGAGGAATTGCCCAAATGGAGTTCCAATTTTGTGACTTGATATTATCAAAGTCCAGCTCCTTATCAATACAGGCAGGGAGCACCAGCAATCCAAACAAAAGAAACAATAAGAAAACATTACGCCTAAAGATATACACCAGTAATTTATTTTATTTAAAACATAAATGGCCTTCGTGTACCAGATAAAAAACACAACTCTAAATGAATTACCATTCAAAAAAAATAATGAACAAGCCAGGAGCAAGCAATGGAAACCTTAAATTTCGTAATCAACTACAGCCGTTTTATCGGTAACCTGATCCAAAAAGATCAGGACTTTTTTATGTTCAGGATGAACTTTGTATCTTTCAAGGTCCTCTTCCGAATTAAAAGTTGTGCTCAACACCAGGTCATAGGCGGTTGGCTTTTCATTAAAATTCAAACCGACTTCTATATACTTCACTTCATCAATATATATTTTTAAATGCTCCAGCGCTTTTTTAAGTTTCAATGCGTTTTCAAGTTTTTGGGTCTTGTTGTCATATTCCTTTAACTTGAGCATTACGATGTGTTTTACCATATTCCGTCAACTTTATTGGTTAATCAATTCAGCAATATTTAAAACATTTGTAAAACTATGAATTTTTTGAATATTCAGACACATAAATAATTCAATTGAAAATATTCATACAAAAGCAAATCCAAGTATATAGAAAACAGTAAAAGTTATATGCCTTTCCAAACAATAGACAATTATAGGTAATCAGGACAAATTGTAATCGCACGTTATTCAATGCAAAACAAAAAAAATCTTTTTTGTCCAATGATTCTCAATCGGATTATGAAGATATTTCCAGGAGTAAAAAAACAATTTTCAGATTCATCATTTTTTTCTTTGAAAAACAAAAATTATTGTACTTTTGCGGCGGAGAAATGGCAGAGCGGTCTAATGCGGCGGTCTTGAAAACCGTTGAGGGTCACACCTCCGGGGGTTCGAATCCCTCTTTCTCCGCTCAATTAACCTGCTTCGGCAGGTTTTTTTATGCCTTGAAATATTTATCCCCGTGTAAACACAAATTCAATCTCACTACTTAAACGATCATTGTAATAATAACCCTCCATGTCAAATAATTTGAGCTGTTCCGGGTCCTGGATTTTGTTTTTGATAATATAGGCTGCCATCATTCCCCTTGCCTTTTTGCCAAATACGCTCATAAACTTATAAGCCCCGTTATGAAACTCTTTAAACACCGGAGTAACTATCTGGGCATTCAGCCTCTCTGTTTGTAAAGCCTTAAAGTATTCGTTGGATGCAAGATTAATGAGTATGGGCTTATAAGCACCTGTATCCAATTTCGACTGAATACTATCGGTTATTTGAGTTCCCCAAAAGTGGTAAAGATCCTTCCATTTCTTGGTTTTGAAAGAAGTTCCCATTTCAAGTCGGTAAGGCTGAATCAAGTCCAATGGCCTTAAAAACCCATAAAGGCCTGACAAAATCCCTAAATGCAACTGAGCATATTCAAGGTCGGATTTAGAAAAAGAATCAACTTTCAAACCTGTATAAACTTCACCGCTAAAAACAAAAACAGCTTGCCGGGCATTTTCTGTTGTAAATGGAGTTTGCCATTGCTGAAATCGTTCATAATTCAAATAGGCTAACTTTGAGCTTACCTTCATCATGTCCATCAACTTATTCGGTGATTTTTTCTTAAGTTCAGTTATAAGAATCTCCGAATGATCCAACAATTCAGGAATCGTGAATTTATTGATGGATATTTGTTTGTTAAAATCAATGGATTTGGCAGGTGAAATTAAAACGATCATATAGAATTATCTTAAAAATACAACAATAAAGAAATGCAACTCTATGTTAGTTACATAGTGTATCACATTTACACTGAACAGCGAAACGGAGCGGCAATTTGCGATAGCTTTTTGTCGCTTCATTTTTTTTCAAAAATAAAGATTAGTATCTAAATAAAAGAAAAACCACGGGAATTTTATGAAGATCAGGAATTTTCTTTTTCCAATCTCCAATGGATTTCGTTAAGATCCTCTCCTCTTTCGATGTAATATTGATACCAAGACAAAGCAAGGTATCCTTTGCACAAGCGTCCAAAATGGACTGTAACATTTTATTATTTCGATAAGGAGTTTCAATAAATATTTGTGTTTGATTCAACGCTCTTGCATTTTGCTCAATTAGCCTAAGTTCCCTGATTCTATCCTTATCCTGTATAGGCAAGTAGCCATGAAACACAAAATTCTGCCCGTTAAATCCTGAGGCCATTAAAGCCAGCAAAATGGATGATGGCCCAATAAGTGGTACGACTTTAATGTTTTTTTGATGAGCTAACTCAACAACGATGGCACCCGGATCAGCAATGCAAGGCACACCTGCCTCTGACAATAAACCAACATCCTTTCCATCGAGAGCTGATACAAGAAAACCAGGAACTACTGATAGGTCAGTATATTTATCCAAAACATGAAATTTGACTTGCTCAAAATCCTGTTTATATCCTATCTTTCGAAGAAACCGACGTGCAGTTCTGACATCTTCAACAATGAATTCGTCCAATGAATTAATCATTTCAAGGTTGAATTCCGGGAATACATGCGAAGGTTTATTATCCGAAAGAAAAGAAGGAATAAGGAAAAGTTGGCCTGTAATCATACACTAATATCAATTATTTGAGGTACCCGCTATTTATCCAGGGAATCCTATCAAGGTCAACATTACCCCCAGAAATAATAATACCAATCTTCTTATCAGCAAAGTCAGAAACATTTTCAAGAATAGCAGCAAGAGGCACAGCAGATGAAGGCTCAATAATTATTTTCATTCGTTCCCATACCAGTTTCATTGCCTCCAGTATGGCATTTTCACTTGCAGTAACAATTCCATGAACGTACTTTTGAATTATGGGATAGGTAAGTGAACCCAATGATGTCAGAAGTCCGTCTGCAATGGTGCTTGGATTCAGAGAAGGCACAAGTTCACCGCCATAATAAGAGCGAAAAGCATCATCTGCTCCTTTTGGTTCTCCGGCAATAACCTTTGTTGAGGGGGACAAATAAAAAGTTGACAATGCGGTTCCGCTTAACAATCCTCCACCTCCAACCGGTGCCATCATCACATCAAAATTTCCTGTTTCCTCAATAAGTTCTTTAGCTGCAGTTGCCTGGCCGCTGATAATCCGGTAATCGTTGTAAGGGTGTACTTCCATTGCCCCTGTTCTTTTCATTACCTCTAAAAGAGTCTTTTCCCGAGACTCCAAATTTGGTTTGCAAAAAGTTATTTCACCTTGATAATTCTTAACAGCTTCGATTTTTACCCTGGAAGAATTCTCAGGCATAACGATGTGGGCTTTTGTATTCCTTATCATCGCTGCCTTGGCCAGAGCCCCGGCATGATTGCCAGAGGAATGTGTACATACTCCATTAACAATCTCTTCATCTGTTAATGAAAAAAGAGCGTTGGTAGCTCCCCTGAATTTAAAAGCTCCGCCTTTTTGCAGGTTTTCGCATTTGAAATAAATCTCGGCATTCACCCTTTTATTGATCAATTCAGATGACAACACAGGTGTTTTATGGATAAAAGGTTTAATCCGTTTGGCTGCTTCTTGGATCGTATAAATGTCAGGAATTTGTTCCAAAGTAATTCAGGAAAATTAGTTAACAGATTTACTGACTAATGAATCAGCAATTTTAGTACAGGCCTGTGACAAAATATTAAAAGTCTTGTCGCTGTCATCAAGGTTTCTGAAAAAAGGGTCAGGAACCGATTCGTTTTTACCCGGAATGAGAACGTTCATTAAAAATTCCAATTTTTCAATATCGCCTTCGTTCCTGGCAAAATATATGGCATTCCTGTAGGCAAGCGTATCCATTACATAAATCTTATCGAATTGATCAAAATCAGCTGGGGTAAACAATCGAACCCGGCTGCCTGAAATATCAAAACCATGCCCTAAACCTATTGCAATGGCTCTGGCATCGGGTGGCTCATTAATATGATACGCTTCAAATCCAGCTGAATCAACCTCAGCATCAATATTCCTTGTTTTCAATATTAATTTTAACAAACCTGCAGCCAGCGGAGAACGACACATATTAGCATGACATAAAAACAGTACTTTCATGTTCTTCGTATTAGAATGTTTGCAGCGTATTGAAATTTTTAATAAAGCAAGCGGGTAATATAGTAAAAAATATGCAAATAAACAAGAAAAATAATTACAAAGTAATCTTCTTATCTATCTCTTCCACGTAATTCCTAAACTGCTTGTCTGTTTCGATCAAATTATTAACCGTCCGACAGGCGTGCAACACAGTTGCATGGTCCTTGTTTCCACAATGCAGGCCAATAGTAGCCAATGACGCTTTGGTAAGTTTCTTCGAAAAAAACATTGCCAGACTGCCTTGCCTGAACAATTTCGCGTTTTCGTGTCTTCGAATTAATGGCTTCGAGTGGTAAGCCAAAATAATCACAAACAACTTTTTGAATATAGTCAATGGAAATTTCGCGCGATGTATTCTTAACAAATTTATCAATCATCTTTTTAGCCAGATCCAGATTGATCGCCTTTTTATTTAAGGATGATTGAGCAAGAATGAAATCAGTGCACCTTCCATTTCGCGTACATTAGTAGTTATACTATATGCCAGGTATTCAATTACATCCTTCGGCATTTCTACACCATCCTTATACAATTTCCTTTCGATAATAGCAATGCGCGTTTCCAAGGTCAGGGGTTTGAAGATCGGCATGACAAACCCCATTTAAACCTTGATAACAACCTTGTATTCATCCCATCCATTTCAACCGGTGGCTTATCCAGAAGTAATGATCAACTGCTTGCTATTTTGATGCAAATGATTAAAAATATGAAAATAGACTCCGCGTCTTTTCTTTCTTATGCAAAAACTGAATATCATCAATGATCAAAGCATCAATCATCTGATAAAAATGAACAAAATCATTTTGGCTGTTATTCTTAACCGAATCTATGTATTGATTGGTAAATTGTTCTGAAGTAACATACAGCACAGTCTTTTCAGGAAAATTATTTTTTACTTCCAGCCCAATCGCATGTGCAAGGTGGGTTTTCCCAAGTCCTACGTTACTGTAAATCAATAAGGGATTAAAGCGGTTTTTCCTGCATTATTAGCTACTGCAAAACCGGCCGACCGTGCAAGCCGGTTACAATCACCTTCTACAAAATTATCAAATGAATAGTTTTCGTTGAGCTGTGAGTTTACTTTTATCTTTTTTAATCCGGGTATGATAAAAGGATTAGGAATGTCTTTAGAGGAACCTTTATTCAGATCAATAGGCATATTAACCGGTGGATTAGCAGTTGCTTTCCGATTAGATGTTGGGAAATTTATTGTATAGGGGGGCGCATTATTATGTGCATTCTCCATAATAATACTGTATTCAAGCCGGCCGTCAGTTCCCAGTTCCTTCTTTATGGTTTTTTTGAGAAGTGTTATGTAATGCTCTTCTAGCCATTCGTAAAAAACTGGCTGGGTACCTGAATTGTCAATACATTCTCCTCAAGCTTAATTGGTTTGATAGGGTCGAACCACGTTTTAAAGCTCTGATGACTAATATTATCCTTAATTACATTCAGGCAATTTTCCCAAACTGCTTTACAATTTTTTTTCATTTGCATCTAATTGTATTAAAGCAATTTAATATATTCAATTAATTTCTATTTATTTTTAAATCAATGCATTGCGAAAAGAAATACTACCCACTAAACATTGGAATCGTTGACAAAAATCCACTAAAAAAAGTTTAAAAAAAAGTAAAAATACACTTGATTTTTTAGAAATAAAAACGTATATGAAAAAACTCCAATAATAATTCAAAATTTAATTATAAAGTCCGTAAATATTTAATCCTTAAATCCTTAATTTTCGAGAATCGTTCATAAGCAAAGTCTGCATTTTTTTTTCGAACCGAATACTCTATTGAACACTGCAATTCAAATTGTTGAGAAATGATATTTAAACCCTCTTCTTTAATAATTCTCATCACATCATTCATCCCTTCGTATTTAAAATTTAATCCATACACATCATGAATTGTTTTTGTAATGATCTTGTTGGACTCAATGGCCTCTTTAGCGGCAGCTCTATAGGCATTAATCAATCCACTAACACCCAGCTTGGTTCCTCCAAAATAACGAATAACAACAATCAAAACACCGGTTAAATCATTTGACAATAATTGGCCATGAATAGGCCTTCCAGCTGTACCCGAAGGCTCCCCATCATCATTTATGCGATACACCGACTTATCAGCATCCAGAATGTATGCATAGCAATGGTGACGTGCATCGTGATACTTCTTTCTTAATTCGTCAAGTCTTTGCTTAACCTCCTCTTCCGTTGTCACAGGAAATGCAACAGAGATAAATTTACTACCCCGATCTTTAAACATTCCCTCCGAAACACCTTCAATTGTTTTGTATGTATCTTCAATATTCACTTAAAACCAAGCAATTAATATGATAAGCAATCCATTTGTTTTGAATCGTTAAATATATTATTTATTCTTGATTTGCTTAAAAAAACCAAAAAGAAATTCTGAAATTTCATTTTTATACTTCAATTGATTTTCATTTTTACACTTTGAATTCTTTTGTTTTATACTTTTGAGTTATAAAACTGTATTATTGCAACCTTTTAATAAGATGGGTATTTGAACTGCATAAAAATTAGGTATTCAATATATGAAAATAGATTATTTAAAAATAAAAGAACTGGCCGAAAAGCTTAAAGAGACGACCTCAGGAAATTTATCAAAATTGGTAAAAATTAAATCGCTGAGTTGCCATGAACAAGAAGTTCAAATTGAACTAAAAAAACAAATGGAGGTAGCAGGTGCTGATGAAGTAGTTGTAGATGGTCTGGGAAATGTTATTGGGCGATTGGGTAAAGGAAGCAGAATACTGGCCATAGACGGACATATTGACACTGTGGATACAGGGAATCTTTCGAACTGGAGTTTTGATCCCTTTTCAGGGGAAATAAAAAACGGTTTTGTTTATGGACGCGGCACCGTTGATCAAAAAGGTGGAATTGCATCCATGGTAACAACTCTTGAAATTTTAAAAGAGCTCGGCATTCCTGATGATTTAACCGTTTATTTCATTGGAAGTGTCATTGAAGAGGATTCGGACGGATTGTGCTGGAAATACATAGTGGAAGAGGGCAACATCAAGCCCGATGCTGTAATTATTACAGAACCCACAAACCTGAATATTTACCGGGGACAAAGAGGGCGGATGGAAATTCAAATCTCGTTCAACGGCATCTCAGCCCATGGCTCAGCCCCTGAGCGTGGAAAGAATGCCATTTACTTAGCTTCAAAAGCTGCTCTGGAAATAGAAAAACTAAACGAACGACTTCCATCAGATGACTTTCTGGGTAAAGGAACCATAACAATCTCTGAAATAAAATCTTCAAGCCCATCCTTATGTGCCGTAGCTGACTATGCTCAATTGCATGTTGACCGCCGTCTGACTGTGGCGAAACAAAGGATTCAGCTCTTGCTGAATTGGCTGATGCACTGAAAGGACTGGAAGCGCGCATTGAAGTTCCATATTATGAAGAAACTGCATTTACAGGCCTTAAATATGGTATGGAGAAGTATTACCCAACCTGGAAAATAGATCAAAACCATCCGGTTATTAAAAAAGGAATAGACGCATTCATACATTTATTTAAGAATGAACCGTTCGTTGACAAGTGGACATTTAGTACCAATGGCGTAACAATTAACGGGATGTTTGATATACCAATAATTGGATTTGGGCCAGGAAATGAGATCATGGCCCATGCTCCCAACGAAAAAGTCCCGGTAAGTGATTTGGTTGCTGCATCGGCCTTCTATGCAGCCTATGCACTATTGTTTTAATTTTCTTAACAATAAATAATCAAAACATAAAATGGATCAAAAATTCAATAGCATCATAGCTGAAATAGCACAAATCAAGACCAACCTTAGTAATAAGGATTTCCTTTTGACATGGGAGAAATCGTTGGGGGAGATAAAACAAATACTTCTTGTTGCAGAAGCATTGAAGTACTTGAGGGACACTAATCATTCGGTAAAGTGTTTCGATTCGGGGCTTGCAGTCTCAATCTTTAGAGATCAATCAACAAGGACGCGTTTTTCATTTGCCTCAGCAGCCAATCTATTGGGCCTTGAAGTTCAGGATTTTGATGAATCCAAATCTCAGATTAGCCATGGAGAAACGGTACGGGAAACGGCCAACATGATATCCTTCTGCAGCGATGTAATTGGAATCAGAGATGATAAATACCCAGGCATAGGACATAATTTCATGAAAGAGGTGGGAGAAGCTCTTGATGATGGATATCAAAATGGAGTTTTGCCCCAACGTCCAGGCATTGTCAACCTGCAATGCGATATAGACCATCCAACACAGAGTCTTTCCGACCTGTTGCATTTGAAACAGGAATTCGGCTCTCTTGAAAACCTAAAGGGTAAAAAAATTGCTATGACCTGGGCGTACTCCCCAAGTTATGGCAAACCCCTTTCTGTTCCTCAGGGGATTGTGGGATTAATGACCCGATTTGGAATGGATGTTCATCTTGCTCACCCGCAGGGCTATGACTTGCAACCAGAAGTAATAAATACTGCGAAGAAACAATCGATTGAAAGTGGAGGGAAAATTACTGTTTCCAACTCGATGAGCGAAGCCTTTAAAGATGCAGATATCGTGTATCCCAAGAGCTGGGCACCATATTCCATTATGCAAAGACGTTCGGAACTATATCTTAGTAACGATAAAAATGGGCTGGAGAAACTTGAAAAAGAAGGCCTTCAGCAAAATGCAAAATATATGAGTTGGGAATGTACTGAAGAAATGATGAGTTTAACCAAAGACGAACCAGCCCTTTACATGCATTGCCTTCCTGCTGATATAACGGGTGTTTCTTGTGCACAAGGTGAAGTAAGCCAGAAGGTATTTGAAAAATACCGTCACAAAACCTATATTGAGGCAGGATATAAGCCTTACATTATTGCTGCTATGATAGTGGCAAATAAATATAAAAATACCGCTGATTTGCTTGAGCAACTTATGAAGGCTCCCAAAAACCAGCGGTATTAAAGTTCTAAATAATGCTTATGGCTGGCACTCCTGGCCGTTCATTCTTTTTTCAACACATTGTGCGTCCATTGCAGCTATCATAACCATATTTACAATTTCATTTACGCTGCTTCCGATTTGCAATACATGGACCGATTTATTCATTCCATTAATTACAGGTCCTATGACTTCGTATTCTGCAACACTCTGAAGCAATTTATAAGCAATATTACCGGCAGTAAGGTATGGAAATATTAAAGTATTTGCACCCTTTTCAGCAAGCTTTGAGAATGGAAAAGCCTCTTGTTGAATTTCATTTCTGAGGGCCACATTCACCTGCATTTCACCATCAACAATAAGCTCCGGGTGATGCTTATGCAGGTATTTCACAGCTTCTCTTTGCTTTTGAGGAATAGCACCATCATTGGATCCAAAGTTTGAATACGACACAAATGCTATTCGTGGCTCAATACGAAATTGCCTGATGGCAAAAGCCGTTTGCGTAGTTATCTCTACCATTTGCTCTACTGTTGGATTCTTATTTACAGTACAGTCAGCAAGGAAGAGCGGACCTTTCTTTGTATTGATAATATACATTCCCGATACAATATTCGTATTCGGTTTTTTCCCAATAATCTCAATAGCAGGCCGAAGGGTATCAGGATAGTTTCTTGTCAATCCCGAAATCATCGCGTCAGCATAACCACATTCAACTAGCATGGGGCTGAAATAATTCCTATGAAGCATTGAATCCTGCGCAGATGTTAAGGTTACTCCTTTACGTTGTCTCTTTTTCCAATAATATTCTGCAAATTCCTGACGACGTAACTTCTCTGCTTTCGATTTAGGATTGATTATTTCTACACCTTCGAGTTCAAGGTCATTCGTTTTTATTAGATCACGAATTGTTTCTTCATCGCCGAGTAAAATTGGTTTTGCAAGTTGTTCATTGACTACAATTTCAGCAGCCTTTAACATTTTATAATTTTCAGCTTCGGCAAATACAATCCGCTTAGGATCGCGTTTTGCACTCGACTTAATTTGCCTTATTAACGGATTGCCAAGACCCAGTCGTTTAACAAGTTCTTCCGTGTATTTCGCCCAATCATGTATGGGAGCTTTGGCTACACCAGATTCCATGGCAGCTTTAGCAACTGCCGGGGCAACATGAACGATTAACCGCGGATCGGTAGGTTTGGGAATAATGTAATCCTTTCCGAATTTCAAATTCGAAGTATGAAACGCGATATTTACCTCCTCCGGCACCGGCAGTTTAGCCAGGTCAGCAAGTGCTTTTGAAGCAGCGAGCTTCATTTCATCGTTAATGGCATTTGCTTTAACGTCCATAGCTCCTCTGAATATAAATGGGAAGCCCAATACATTATTAATCTGATTGGGATAATCGGAACGGCCTGTAGCCATGATAATATCTTTACGAACAGAAAAAGCTTCTTCCGGTAAAATTTCAGGAACGGGATTGGCCAGTGCAAAAATAATCGGGTTTTTATTCATTTTTACCAACCATTCTTTTTCAAGGCTCCAGCAGCAGAAAGGCCAAGAAACATATCGGCACCCTCCATAGCTTCTTCAAGAGTCTTAACTTTTCTATCGGTAACAAATTGTTTCTTTATTAAGTTGAGGTCTGTTCGATCTTTCGTTAAAACGCCCCGGCTATCGATCATGATTATGTTTTCAGGCTTAACCCCAGCTTAATGTACAGCCTGGTACAACTTACAGCAGAAGCACCTGCACCGTTGACCACGATAACAACTTCGTCTATTTTCTTGCCATTAATATCCAATGCATTCAACAATCCTGCTGAAGTAATGATGGCAGTTCCATGTTGGTCGTCATGCATTACCGGAATACCAAGGGCTTCTTTGATCCTGTCCTCAATTTCAAAACACTCCGGTGCCTTGATATCTTAGTTGATACCCCCAAATGTTGGGGCTATAGCAATAACTGTTTCAACAAATTTATCAATGTTCTTTTCATTTACCTCGATGTCAAACACATCAATATCTGCAAAAATCTTAAACAACAAACCCTTTCCTTCCATTACGGGCTTGCTGGCTTCCGGGCCAATATCGCCCAACCCTAATACAGCAGTTCCATTTGAAATAACAGCAACCAGGTTTCCCTTGGCTGTATATTTATAAACATCATCCGGATTATCTGCTATGGCAAGGCAAGGTGCTGCTACACCCGGTGTATAAGCCAGTGATAGATCTCTTTGTGTTGAATAGGGTTTTGTTGGAATGACCTCTAATTTACCGGGCCTTCCTTCGGAATGATAAATAAATGCGTCTTTTTTGAAAAGTGTGTCCATTGCCGTGGTTTTTTATTGTGAATTAAATAACAACCGGCAAATCTACTAATTAGTTCAGATACAAAATCATATTTTGGCTACATTTTTTACAATTCAAAATGTTTACAAATAAGGGATATTAAACAGAAGCACAATTGGTGTAAATAGTGTTTCAATTTATGATGAAGGAACACATATCATTATGCAAAATACCAATGACAATTCAATTGACCAACTAACGTGAATTTATCATCCACAGTCACTATTCCGATCTTTTGAAGTCCATTTTAACAATCTAAAAAATACATTCTAAGTCAATTTAATTTAAAAACGCAAATAATTCTTTTTCATTAACGTGGTCTTCATTAAAAACATACTAACACTTTTCTCTTTATAAAAAATACGAGTCTTAACATCCTTATTTCATTAAATTCTTATTTTCGCAGCACAAATAATATTCAATTATTGGTAATAATATAATTCATCTGGCAGCATGTATGCATTTGTCGAAGGAAAGTTGGTGGAAAAAAATCCTGCATATGCAGTAGTTGAATGTGGCGGCATTGGTTACATGATCAACATTTCGCTGAATACCTTTTCACAGTTAAAAGACAGAAATAATTTCAGGTTATATACACACATGGCCATAAAAAATGAGGCAACTACGCCCGTCGGTTTTGTGCTTTACGGATTTGGCGATGAACAGGAAAGGCAATTGTTCAGGCATTTGATCTCGGTCTCTGGAGTTGGGCATAGTACTGCATTGCTTATGCTATCCTCACTGTCATCAGATAAAATATATAATGCAATTGTAAATTCGGATACCGCTACCCTTCAGTCGGTCAAAGGAATAGGGGCTAAATCGGCACAACGGATTATTATTGATTTAAAAGACAAACTGGAAAAGGGCAAAATATCATCGGAATTTATAAATATTGTATACAATACTAATAAAGATGAAGCGTTATCAGGGTTAACGGTTTTAGGCTTTCATAAAGTTGCTGCTGAAAAAGCGTTAAACAAAGTATTGAGCAAACAGGGAGCAGATTTGCCTATTGAAGAATTAATAAAGGAAGCATTAAAAATACTATAATACAATAGTGGTTATTTGACTACTTTGAAAAGCCTTCGAAATTGGGTTAAAAGTGAATGTGTTTTTCAAAGTTTTTTGGTTTTTGAAAAGACTTTTTATTTGGAGCGGATTGTAAGAAATAGCTTATTTATTTTTTTACTGATACTTGTTTTCCCGGAGGCATGGAGTTTCCCTACGGGAAATTCAGGTGGAAGTACTGATAACCATTATATCCTGAATAAATTTCTCTTTCCCCCTGATTCGCTAAATGGCTCCGATACCACCCGGCACATTAACTTACCCTACAATCCCGAAGAAGAAAGTTTTCCTTATACCGGCGAGGAGAACACCCATCCGCTTTTTCTGAAACTACCTTCTTCCATTAAATCCGATGTTGAATATGACCCTGTAACCGGACAGTACATTTTGAAACACAAAATGGGCGAACTTGATTATCGGCCTCCTACCTATATGTCGCTTGAGGAATACAGGGAATACGAACTTGACAAATCCATTCAGGATTATTGGGATGAAAGGGCCAAAGCAGCAGGGGTAGGCACCCGCAGTGGGATTATCCCTTCTATTTATATAGGGGGAAAAGCTTTCGATAAGATATTTGGCGGGAGTACGATTGACATCAGGCCTTCCGGTTCCGTTGAATTGATTTTCAGGTAATTGGAAACACGCGCGATGACCCTACTCTCGATGTTAAACAAAGGAAACAGGTTAACTTCGATTTCCAGGAAAAAATCCAAATGAACGTTGTTGCGAAAATTGGCGATAAAATTGAGTTTAAAACCAATTACAATACGGAAGCAACATTTGATTTTGAAAACAAGCTCAACCTAAGGTATGAAGGGGAAGAAGATGAAATCATCCAGCTGATAGAAGCAGGCGATGTAAGCCTTCCGCTCAATAGCACTCTGATTACCGGGAGCCAGAGCTTGTTCGGAATTAAAACAAAGTTAAAATTTGGAAAAACAACGGTTACAGCATTGTATTCTGAACAGGAAAGTGAAACCTCAAATATTACGGTGCAGGGTGGAGCACAAACCAATGACTTCCTGTTTGATGCATTGGATTACGAAGAAAACAAGCACTTCTTTATATCGCATTACTTCAAAGAACGTTACGATGATGCCCTTGCAGATCTGCCATTAATTACTTCCAGCATCAACCTGACAAAGATTGAAGTATGGGTTACCAATATCGGTGCAGCTGTTTCTGAAAACAGGAATATTGTTGCATTTACTGATATTGGAGAATATTATGAAATATACAACGATGACATACAACCCGTAAATTTCGTTCCTCCGGCCTATGCTGGCTTGCCCGATACCCGTGTTAACACGTTGTTCTCATCAATTATAGATTCATCCCTAATAAGGGATATAAACAATGTAAATGATTACCTTCTGGCAAATGGTTTTACGGCCGGGGAGGATTTTGAGAAGGTAGAATTAGCCAGGAAATTAAGCCCAAACGAATATACTTACAACAGCAAACTGGGATTCATTACATTAAACAGCACACTTAATTCGGATCAAACCCTGGCGGTGGCTTACCAATACCAGGTTATCGGGCAGGATTCTACAATATTTCAGGTTGGTGAATTTTCAGATGAAGGGATTGTGGGGCAGGATGCTCTAGCAGTTAAACTGCTCAAAAGCACCTATGTTAATATCCGTAACCCTTTGTGGGATTTGATGATGAAAAACGTTTACTCATTGAATGCCTATCAGGTAAACCGCGATGACTTTACTTTAAATATTTTGTACTCTGGCGATGAATCGGGAGTGCCCACCGGTTATTTTGAAGATGGCCCCTTTGCCGGAGACCCCCTGATCAGCGTATTTAACCTTGATAATCTGGATGCCCAAATGAACCCACCGGGTGATGGAGTCTTTGATTTCCTTGACAATGCGGCGACCCAGGGAGGTACAATTAACTCTTCGAACGGCAGGATTTTCTTCCCGGTCAGGGAGCCATTTGGAGATTATTTACAAAGAAAAATTAAAAGTGCAGAAGAAGTTGGCCATAGGAATATGATAACCTGATTAAAAAATATTGCTACGATTCGCTTTATACCCTCACAAAAACAGGGGCTGAGCAATATGCCGAAAAGAATAAATTTCTGATGTCGGGATATTATAAATCACAATCCGGATCAGAAATTTCTCTCAATGCACTTAATGTGCCACAGGGCTCAGTTAAGGTAACAGCGGGTGGAGTGCAACTTGTTGAAAATGTTGACTACACCGTTGACTATACCCTTGGAAGGGTTAGAATTATTAACGAAGGAATTCTCAATTCAGGAACCCCAATCAACATTTCGATGGAAAGCAACACGCTTTTTAGCATTCAGACAAAACGGCTGATGGGTGCACATGTTGATTATGACATTAGTAAGGATTTTCATATTGGTGGTACCATCCTTAACCTGCATGAAAGGCCGCTCACCGAAAAAGTAAATTACGGAGATGACCCCATATCCAATACCATGTGGGGGTTGGATTACAGTTATCAAACGGAATCAAGGTTTATCACCAAGCTGGTTGATAAAATACCATTTATCAGTACCTCAGCTCCCTCAAGTGTAGCTTTTGATGGAGAGTTTGCCCATTTCTTACCCGGCCATTCAAAGGCTGTTGGAAAAACCGGCGTATCCTACATTGATGATTTTGAAGGAACGGTTTCAACCATTAGTCTGAACAGCTACAATTCCTGGTTTATGTCGAGTACACCGCAATTCCAAAACGACCTCTTCCCCGAGTCACAGGTAACCGACAGCGCCAGCCTGATCAGCGGGTTTAACAGGGCAAAATTAGCATGGTACATAATTGACCCCACCGTTTTTTATGACCGAAACAGCAATCTCAGGCCTCCCAATGTTGACAATGATGCCCTTTCGAATCATTACGTACGTCAGGTCCTTGAAGAAGAAGTGTTTCCGGGTAAGGAACTACCCAACGGAACCCCCACTAATATTGGGGTTTTTAATGTGGCCTATTATCCTGCTGAAAGAGGCCCTTATAATTATGATGTAGAAGGAGTACCCGGAGTTTCAGCAGGTATTGACGATCAAGGATTCCTTAACGATCCCGATTCACGATGGGGTGGTATGATGCGCGAAATTACAACGCCGGACTTTGAGGCAGCAAATATTGAATACATCGAATTTTGGATGATGGACCCTTTTGCGGAGGGCTCATTAAATAGTGGAACAGGTGGAGAATTGTATTTTAACCTTGGTGATGTATCGGAGGATATTTTGCGTGACTCAAGAAAAAGTTATGAACAAGGCCTTCCTATAATAGCTGAGGTAAATGAAGACGAAATATACCGTACACAATGGGGTAGAATGCCCAATAAACTCGACCTGGTCCAATCCTTTTCCAATGAGACCGGCTCAAGGCAGTACCAGGATGTTGGATACGATGGTTTGGCTGACAATATAGAAAGAACCTACTTTACATCAGAATCAGAATATCAGAATGCCTATGCCTACCTTGATTATATAAGTTCCTTGTACGGGCCTAATTCAGCAGCTTATTTAACAGCCCGGGATGACCCATCGGGAGACAATTACCACAATTACCGCGGCGAAGATTATGATGCAGATGAAACCTACAGCAGCATCCTGAAACGGTACAAAGAATACAACGGGCCGGATGGGAACTCCCCCGAAGCTACAGGGGATGTTTATGATGGCAATTCAAGACAACCCAATGTTGAAGACCTGAATGAAGACAATACATTGAGTGAAGGTGAACGCTATTTCCAGTACAAAATACTCCTCAACCAAAACAGCATGAAGGTTGGCGAAAACTACATTACAGAAGTATTGGAAAGGCCTGTTAGAATGGCAAATGGCGACAACGAAATCATTCACTGGTACCAGTTCAAAATTCCTATTAACGAACCCGACAGAGTTGTTGGTACCATTAGTGATTTTAAATCCATCCGCTTCATGCGAATGTTTTTTAAAGAATTTGATGAACCCATCGTATTGCGTTTTGCAACCCTTGACCTTGTGCGAGGTGAATGGAGGCGCTATCCGGCCAGTGAGGAGCTTCTGGCGCCTGGTGAATACATCTCAACCAGTCTGACAAACTCAAAATCTTTCGATTTATCGGCAGTTAATACCGATGAAAACGGTTTGGGTGTACCTGTAAGTTACGTTACTCCTCCGGGCATCGAACAGGAAATAAATGTTGGGACAACCAACCTTACCCGTCTCAACGAACAGTCCATGGTATTGAACGTATGCGACCTTGCCGATGGTGATGTTGCAGCGGCCTACAAAACGGCGGATTTTGATTTCCGGCAATTCAAAAAACTCAAGATGTTTATTCATGCGGAAAGAACCAGGGCGAGTGACATTTTAAAACCCGGCGACCTGACTCTCTTCGTCAGGCTGGGTTCCGAT
The DNA here is from genome assembly GCA_041393255.1 of Bacteroidales bacterium. Classification (GTDB taxonomy): domain Bacteria; phylum Bacteroidota; class Bacteroidia; order Bacteroidales; family JAADJA01; genus JAADJA01. The sequence continues at coordinate 105,650 of JAWKKM010000010.1, forward strand.
TTCACACAGAATTACTATGAATACGAAATCCCTCTTTATCCTACGGATTGGAACGAAGGGGAACGGGTATCTGATCCGAGCCTCATTTGGCCTGAATCAAATAACCTTGAAATTGACCTTGACAGGCTTGTGCAATTTAAGCTCCAAAGAAATACGGAAATGCGACAAGCAGGTTCGGATGTTGAATTGAACTTGCCCTATGTGGGTTATGACGGAGATAACAAAGTAACCATTTTAGGATCGCCAAGCATCAGTGATGTTAAAGTTATGATGATCGGTATCCGGAATCCGAAAAAGACCGGAGACGACATTGAAGATGACGGCGAAGCAAAGTGTGCCGAGATTTGGGTCAATGAACTTCGGTTAACCGATTTTAATAAACAAGGCGGCTGGGCTACTACCGGAAGGCTTGTAATGAACCTTGCTGATTTCGGCAACCTTGCTGTTTCGGGTTCTTACAGTTCACCCTGGTTCGCCAGTCTCGATACAAAAATTACCGATATTAACCTGGAAGCAATGACCCAATTTGACATTGCTACAAATTTACAACTTGGAAAATTTTTCTCTGAAAAGTCAGGCATCCGCATCCCAATGCATTTTGATTATTCCGAACTTAGGTTAAAGCCAACATACAACCCACTTGATCCCGACCTGAAACTTAAAGATGTGTTTGATTCATACGACATCAAGGAACAACAAGACTCACTAAAAGCACTAACCATTGATTACACCCAGCGAAAAAACATCAATTTTATGAATGTTCGTAAAGACAAGGTTGGTGCACAAACCAAATCAAGGTTTTACGATATATCCAACTTTGATGTCTCCTATTCTTATTCTGAAGTCTTTCACCGCAACATGGATATTGAAAACCATCTTGAACAAAATTATATGGGAGCCCTGGGTTATAACTTTAGCGTTAGCCCTAAAAATTATAAACCTTTTGAAAAAATAGGCTTTATTTCAAAAACCAAAGCGCTGCAATTGATTAAGGATTTTAATTTTTACCTGCTTCCAAAAATGTTTTCGTTCAGAACAACAATGAACAGGATGTACAATGAGAAGAAACTGCGTAACAAAAGCTTTGGTGATGTTATTACGGTTCCAACCTACAACAAAACATGGGATTGGAACCGCGTTTATGACCTCAAATGGGACCTTGCCCAATCCCTTGCGTTTACTTACAATGCAAATGCAATGAATTACATTATGGAATATCCGGGTTCGAATAAAGTATTGTGGACAGGCGACTATGACGGTGATGGAAGTCCTGAAGACATTACACCCGATCAAAAGAGCCAACTGGTTAAAGACGAATTACTATCCGGTGGCACAAAAAACCGTTTTACTCAAACGGCCGGTGTTAATTATAATATTCCCATTAATAAATTCCCACTGCTCGACTGGTTAACTGCTACCGCGGGTTATAATGTTTCCTACAATTGGACTGCTGCACCCCGGTCAATTCAGGCGGAAATAGGCAATACGATTGCCAATAACGTAAATTGGAACATTAATGGAAATGCAGATTTGAACAAGCTTTACAACAAAGTGGGATTTTTGAAAAAAATAAATGAACCTCCCCGAAAAAAGCAGACGAAAAAGCAGCCAAAAAAAGAAATCAAAGACCCCAACGACTCCACCAAAGTAGTAAAACCTAAGGTGAATTACGGCAAAATAGCCTACGAAACAGTGCTACGGATAGTTATGAGCGTGAAAAAGGTTTCATTGCAGTATTCTGAAAATCTTGGAACATCGCTGCCCGGTTTCATGCCAGAGCCAGATGTTATCGGGAATAACTGGAGCATGAATGCACCGGGTGCACAGTTTATCTTTGGATACCAGCCGGACAGCCCTGATTATTTTAACAAAGAGGGATGGTTGAGCACCAGTTATAAACTCAATACGGCTTTTGCCCAGCAAAGCAACAACACGCTAAACTTCAGGATAACTCTTGAACCGTTCAAAGACCTCAAAATAGAACTCACAGCTGACAGGACCTATTCGTACAACATACAATCTTATTATGTATATGACACTGCGAGCCTGGCCTTTCTCGAAAACAACCGGATGGAAATGGGATCATTTTCCATGTCGTATATTACCTGGGGAACTGCTTTCGGAGGTTCTTTGGAAAATGAGAAATCTGAATATTTTGAGAATTTTAAAAGCTACAGGCTGGATATCGCTAACCGCCTGGCCGCTGATGATCCGCGAGACCTTCCTGTTGTTGATTCAACTGGATACCCTTCGGGTTATGGGCCAAATTCGCAGGATGTCATGCTACCGGCCTTTACCGCTGCTTATACGAACAAAACCCCCGACAATGTAAACTTATATGCTTTTCCTAAAATACCATTGCCGAACTGGAGGGTTTCGTACAATGGATTATCTAAGATATCTTTTCTCCAGGGAGTGTTCAAATCAATTACTGTCAACCACGCCTATCGTTCAACTTACAATATAGGTTCCTTTGTTTCTTCAGTTAATTATTACGATACGATTGTAAATGGTACAACTGTTCCCAATTCGGTTAATTCATTTAATGGAGACTTTTACCCGGAATATACTTTTTCGATGGTTACCATTACGGAGCAGTTCAGCCCGCTGTTTAATCTGGATATGACTCTTCAAAACAGCTTGCTTGCGAAACTGGAATTTAAAAAATCGAGAAACCTGTCGCTGAGTTTTGCAAACAACCAGCTTACGGAGGTTAACAGTGCCGAAACGGTTATTGGTCTTGGCTATCGTTTTAAAGATGTACCCTTTTCGTTTTCCTCCCTTTCGGGGAAAAAAGGAGGAAAAACCTTTAAAAGTGATTTGAATATAAAAGGTGATTTTTCTATCCGGAACAATAAAACCATTTTGCGGAGTATTGATTCGGACCTCAACCAAATATCAGCCGGCCAGAAAATCATGTCAATCAATTTCTCAATTGATTATATGCTGTCTAAAAGCTTGACACTCCGCTTCTTTTTCGACAAAATCATCACCAATCCATACCTACCTTCACAATACAGAAACTCAAATACCAAAGGAGGTTTAAGCCTCAGGTTCTCCCTTGCTCAATAGTTCATTTACCAACAAAACTTATCAACAAACAGGCTTCAACATTTTTTCAAAAAAAGTATTGCTATATAAATTCTTTAATTATTACTTTTGGAACCAATATATAAAACTACTGAATCATGAATTTTCCAGAGAATTTAAAGTATACAAAAGATCATGAATGGGTGAGTGTTGATGGAGAAGAAGCTACTATTGGCATCACTGAATTTGCACAGAAAGAACTGGGTGACATTGTTTTCGTTGAAGTTGAAACAGTTGGCGAAACATTGGAAAAGGAAGAAGCTTTCGGAACCATCGAAGCCGTTAAAACAGTATCGGATTTGTTTATGCCGGTTTCCGGAGAAGTATTGGATTTCAATGAAGAAGTTGAATCTTCTCCCGAAATTATCAATGCTGATCCATATGGTAAAGGATGGATTGCAAAGGTAAAAATGACGAATCCTTCCGAACTTGATGAGCTATATGATGCAAAGTCTTATGCTGAATTAATTGAGGGATAGTATTTTTATCGCCCGTTCATTCATAGCAAGTTAACAATAAGATAATCATTGCATCGTTAATATTTTGTGAAAGATTTGATCTATTAATAGATTTTTTCATATTTTAGCGATCTTGAAAATACAGGTATTAAACGTTTAGATTCTTCAGTATATGAGAGAAAAAAGAAATCCCCAAAGGCAGATTTAGAAAGCAAAAAAACACTTTTCATTGAAATCCGATTAATTATCGCACTTGCTGCTGTCCTATTAGCTTTTGAATGGAAAAGCTATGAAAAAATAGAGCTTAACCTGGCATCACGGGTTGCTGATGACACACCGGAAGAGATGATCGAAATCACTCAGCATGAAAAACCGCCTCCACCTCCTGCCCCGCCTCAACAAACAACAGTTATTGAAATTGTTGAAGATGACATGGAAATTGAAGATGAAATAGAGATCAATGTTGAGGCTGATAAGGAAACAGAGGTTCAAGAATACATTCCTGTTGAAGAGGAAGACGATGAACAGGAAGAGGCTCAAATTTTACCGTGGTAGAATCCATGCCCAGTTTTCCAGGTGGGGATGCTGCACGTATTAAATACCTGAACGAAAACATTAAATATCCTCAGATGGCTCGCGAAAGCGGAATTCAGGGAAGGGTCTTTGTAACCTTTGTGGTTGAAAGAGACGGCTCGGTAACCGATGTGCGGGTACTAAGAGGAATTGGCGGAGGATGTGACGAAGAAGCCATAAGGGTTATCAAAAACATGCCGAATTGGAATGCCGGCCAGCAAAGAGGAAAACCGGTCAGGGTTCAGTTTAACATGCCCATACTTTTCAAATTGAATTAAAGAAATATTCTAACAAATATAAAGCCGGCGAAAACCGGCTTTTTTCATATCAGGCCTTTATTCGAAAAGAATCCGTTTTTAGAAATCTGATTTGACTAAATCCCCATTCTCATTCCATTCTGAAACAACATCTTCTTTTTCCCCATTTACCCAGTTCACCTCACTCTTTTTTTGGCCGTTTTCATAATAATTTATTTCCTTGCCATTGGGCAATCCCTTTTCCCAATTTTCTTCTGATTCAAGACTTCCATTTTCATAATACCACAACCAACGGCCTGATTGCTTTCCATCGACAAACAACCCCTCACTTCGCTTAAGGCCATTTTCATAATACTTGATTTCCTTCCATCCTGAATACCATTCTTCCATTCAATTTCCGAATGTATTTGTCCATTTTCATACCAACTTTTCCATAATCCTGCTTGCTTATTGCTTTTCCAATGGCCTTCATATTGTGGATTTCCATTTGGATACCAGTAATACCAAATTCCATCTTTCAGGTCATTTACAAAGGAGCCCTTAAGGTACGGCTCTCCATTTTCATGATACCGCTTCCATTCCCCAGTCCTCATTCACCGAGGTATGCCCCCTCCGATTCCAAATTTCCATTGGTATAGTAAGAAATAAACCGACCCTCGAGTTTCCCCTGATGGTATGCCATGCTGGATTTTATCTTTTCATCCGGAAAATATTCATTGCATGACCCTGAAAAAACAGCATCCCTATAAAGTAATATACGTTATCCTTTTTTCCAACTGATCAAACCGCACATTTTGCGAACAGGATACAAGCAGTGAAATTGCAATAACGAATAGTAAAAGTGAAATGTTTCTCATGTTTTAAAGTTTTATGCTAAAAGTTTCGATAATCAAAAGTTTCAATATTATAATAATTAACATCACCGCAATTGCCCTTGAAATAATCCATTCGAAGATTTCTTGACAAATTTAAACGCAATCCGAAATACAAATCAACACCAGTAAAATCTTTCAAACCAATAATACTGGAAAAATCATTGGTACCAAGAAAGAAATTGCCATACCTGAAATAAAAGCCCAGGCCGGGAGCAGCAAAATTAGTTTCGACAAAAGAAATTGGCAGGGCAAGTTCCATTCTTAGTGTTTCATATCTTGGTGTAAGGGCAATTGCAGAGGCCCGTCTAACAGCATTTCTGCCCAAGGGCAAACCATAAATTACAGTACCGTTAAAATATATGTTCTTTCTAAAATGCCAATCTGCCTGAATACTTAAAGCAGCAGGTGTGTATAATGAAAAACCACTTTCTTCTATGGTTTCTTCAGCGTTGGCTTCCAAAGTACTGATCGAGTTTATAATTAATTTCATCAATTGAACCAGCGGGTAAATTATCTCTCTCATCATTTCGGTACCAGTCAGTAGAAGTATTGATATAACTACGATAGCTTGCCCGGTTTCCAAATTTTATATAACCCAAATCCGGTATGGAAAACCCAATCTTTACATTATAATCCTCGTAGCGCTGCCTGCAAATTCGCCCGACAGGCCCAATGGTGTGGCCTCTTGTTGTGTACATGTAAGTAAGGCCAAAATCAACAGCAAGTCCAAACCCTCTGAACAGTTGCCCTGCATAGCTGTTATCAGAATAACTAACCGAAGAGAATAGGAATAATCAAAACTGAGCCGGTCAATATAGGCTGTGTCATCTTGCTGAACAAAAATAATCAACCGCATTCAAGTTCAATAAAACCCGGCTATGCCTTTATCAGGGGTTTTAAAGAAATTCCAACCGCCCAGTACTCCCATTTAAATCTACGGAAATTGTATGCATAGCTTAATCCGATCTCCATCCAAGACAAAGAGCCTACCCTGGTAGGCTGGTCATGAGACCATAGAATCCCTTGCTGCTTCTTATAATCAATTGCTTCATAGATAAACAATGCCATGTCATTGGGCAAGTTTGTGAAAGAAGATTGAGATCGAATACTTGATGTTAATGCAAATGCATGCTCACCATATACGACCATACCGCCGGGGCCATTTATTCGAATGTTTTGAAAACCAGAGTATCTTTCTCGTTCTCTATAAATATTAAAATTACGTTCCTCATGTTCATCAGTGTAATAGGTGGGGATAATCCCATTGTAAAGAAGGTCAACAAAATCACTTCGTTCAATAAAAATATAATTACTTCCGAAGGATGCATTGAGCGAAAGCAGGTTATAATCCATATAAAGTTTGGAGGACACCATGCCAGAAGGATTTATATTGTTTCCATAAATACCAGCATAATTGCTATTAACCAGGCCTAGCATATCCTGAGTTCTTGCCGGAACCAAGCCTAAAGTAAAAATCAAAATCAGGAAGAATCTTATCATTAAGTTTTCGCTGGTCATTTGTGAACACAAAATTAACGAAAATAAAGGATAGAAATTTTATTGAGGAAATACTGATGAAACACTTGATGAGGGAATGAACCGGTTATCGAAAAAAAAAGGCCAGAAAACCATAGAAAAGTAAGTTTTCTGACCTAATTAACCAACCAAAACCAAATTTTACAAATAATAATTAACCACCATGAAAAATTATCAAATTACATTAACCAGTTTGATACTATGTTTTTTTAACAAAGAACTGATTGCCTTATTTCAATGATAGTGCCAAAAATCACAACATTCTTTTTTTCAGACACTTACAAATCCTCTAAAACTTAAGCATATGCCACAATTTCAAACAATACAATCAACTTACTAAATATCAACCATTTAATAAACAAAAGAAAAAAATCAGGAAGTAACTATATTATCCATTTTCGTAAAATTTTCCGTGATCGGATAGCGGATACCTAATATGGTAATTTGTTCAAATTTGGGAAACTGTTCCAAAAAGGTCGAAATAGTCAGCCTTTGAAATTAAAATTGGATAGAATTTTCCGATTGCTAAATCCAAACCATCAGCATTTATCAAAACTTCGTTATCTATTTCCGGAGAGTCGAATTCGGTTCGACCAATAAAATACTCACCCTCTTTGCGATCAATAATTGTTTTATAAACTTTTCCCAACTCGGTTCAAGTTTGTCGACAGGGACACCTCCTGCTGCACCCCCATTAGGATTTCTACCCTTTGCTGCTTTACTTCAGCAGGGACATTATCGTTCAATTTATAGGCTTTCTTTGTCCCTTCCTCTGGTGAATAGGGAAACACCCAGTCGATCAAACTTAAAATCCCTTTTACAAAACCCAACATCTCATCAAACTCCGCATCGGTTTCACCCGGAAAACCAACAATTAAAGTAGTCCGATAGCTGCATCAGGCAATTCCAATCTGATTTTTTCCAAAAGTTTCCTTATTTCCACAGCAGAATGAGCCTGTTGCATCAGTGATAGTATCCTGTTATTAATGTGTTGGATTGGGATATCAATATAATTGCAAATAGTTGGATTATTCTTAATAATTGGCAGTATTTCTTGAGGGAACCCCGCCGGATAAGCATAATGCAATCGTATCCATTCAAGTCCTTTGATTTCAGATAGTGAAGTTAATAACTCGGCAAATCTGTTCTTTTTATATAGATCAGATCCATAATAGGTGAGATCCTGAGCAATCAGAATAATCTCCTGTACACCTTTTGCTACAAGGAGTCTGGCTTCCGTAATAACCTCATTGAATGGACGGGAGACATGCTTTCCACGCATTAAAGGAATAGCACAAAAAGTGCATCGCCGGTCACAACCCTCTGAAATCTTCATATAAGCGTAGTGTGAAGGTGTTGTAAGCTTTCTTTCACCAATCAACTCCGTCCGGTAGTTTCCTCCGATTTCGGTAACAATATCTTTTAAACTATTTGTACCAAAGTATTTATCAACATCGGGGATTTCGGACTTCAAATCATCTATGTATCTTTCCGAAAGGCATCCCATTACATACAACTTATTAATACGGCCCTGCTCTTTAGCTTTAACATATTGCAGAATGGTATCAACAGATTCCTCCTTGGCATCTTTAATAAAACCACAAGTATTAATAACTACAATATCCGAACGGCGACTATCCTCAAACCGAACATCAAAATCACCGGCCTTAAGCTGCCCCATTAAGGCTTCCGAATCCACAAGATTTTTTGAACAACCCAATGAAACAACATTAACCCTGGTTTTCTTTGATTTGGTTTGCATAAGCTATTATTATAGATAAGAGTAAAAAAGAAGTAAAAAATTGCAGGATTAATTAAAAAGGCTGTCAACAAACTCTTTTCTGTTAAATATCTGTAAGTCTTCCATTTTCTCTCCAATTCCAATGTATTTAACAGGGACTTTAAATTGATCAGAGATACCGATAACGACCCCACCTTTTGCAGTTCCATCCAACTTTGTCAGAGCCAATGCATTTACTTCTGTCGCGGCAGTAAATTGTTTAGCCTGTTCAATAGCATTTTGGCCTGTGGAGGCATCCAGAATTAAAAGGATTTCATGTGGTGCATCCGGAATTAATTTTTGCATCACCCGTTTGATTTTTGACAATTCATTCATCAGGTTGATTTTGTTATGCAACCTGCCCGCCGTATCAATAATAACAATATCCGAATTTTGAGCTATGGCAGATTTTAAAGTATCAAATGCAACGGAAGCAGGATCCGCATTCATTCCCTGGTTTACAATGGGCACCCCCACCCTTTCAGCCCAAATTACCAGTTGATCAACAGCTGCAGCCCTAAAGGTATCTGCTGCGCCCAGCAATACTGATTTCCCGGCTCTTTTAAACTGGTGGGCAAGTTTACCGATGGTAGTCGTTTTTCCAACGCCGTTAACACCCACCACTAAAATCACATAAGGCTTCTTGTCGGTAAAATTTGAGAAATCAACATTGTCATTTGTATAGTTCTCCTGCAACAGGGCAACAATCTCTTCCTTCAAAATGGCATTTAATTCTGCTGTTCCCAGGTATTTATCCCTTGAAACCCGCTCTTCTATTCGCTCAATAATTTTCAATGTTGTTTCAACACCAACATCTGAAGTAACAAGAATTTCTTCAAGGTTATCGAGCACTTCATCATCCACTTTCGATTTTCCGGCAACAGCCCTTGAAAGTTTAGAAAAAACACTCTCCTTGGTTTTAGAAAGTCCCTGGTCTAATTTCTCCTTTTTTTCCTTAGAGAATATATTGAAGATTCCCATTTTCTATTCATGTTGATTAAAAAAAAAGCTTCTTCCCGCAGTGAGGAAAAAGCCTTTCCATATAAGTTCTTTACGGTGCTTATTTTTTTGCTAAAAGATCCTTTACTTCTTCAACATGTACAACATTCTCTTTAAATGTATATGCACCAGTTTTCGAAGATTTCACCATTCGGATCACCTTGGTATAGTTCTTTCCTGCTGTTTGTAATGTTGCAACAACTTTCTTTGCCATGATTCAAATTATTTAATTTCTTTATGAATAGTCATTTTCTTTAAAATCGGATTGTATTTTTTAATTTCCAACCTCTCAGGTGTGTTTTTCTTATTTTTTGTACTGATGTACCTTGAAGTTCCCGGCATACCACTGGTCTTGTGTTCAGTACATTCTAAAATCACCTGAATTCTTGCGTCTTTACTCTTTTTAGCCATTTCTATTATGTGTTAGTAATGTTAAACCCAAATTTTCATTTTTGGCTTATAAATTCGGGGTGCAAAAGTATAATCTTTCAAAAAATAATCCTAATAAATTCACAACTATTTTCAAATTAAATGTATCCATGCCTAAAACTTCATCAAAAAGTAAACTTCTCAAATTTGTTTTCAACAAGACCTTACAAAATTAAAACCTTATCTTTAAATATACAAATCCTGAGACTTAAGCTTTAACAATTTTCCGCCGATCAATATAGATTGTAATTCAACAGCATCAAATTGAAATCAAATCCAAATGAGTGGAAGAATGTCACACAGATTTAACAATCTATTGATTAAAGCATTACCTCTCAAATTCAATTTTAAAAACCCAGGCGTGCCTGCAAGGAATTTGAGGGATATTAATCATTGGCGGTGTAATTGAAAGCCTCCTGTCGGCCTGATTCCATACAATGTTTTTTTCATAACCTAATACGCTAACTTTTTTCACTTGAACCGTAAAAGGGTTTATAACAATAACTGATTCAGGCCATTCAGTAAACAATAGGTAGTATGCATTTTCTTTTTCAGTACAAAAGACATGCTCATTATGGCTTATTAATTTTTCATCTATCGGATGGGTATTATATATCGCTTCACCATTGATGCTCAGCCATTCGCCTATTTCCACCAGACGTTCCTGCATAATTACCGGAATTCTGCCGTCCGCTGTGGGGCCAACATTCAATAATAAATTCCCTCCACGACTTACAATTTCTATCAATTCATGGATCAATTCTTCAGTTGAAGCATAATCATCAATGTCTTCATCACGGTTAAAACCATACGACCCGCCAATTCCACGGCTTTCTTCCCAGGGATGCCTAATTCCGACACCTTCCGCATCTTTATACTCACTGGAATAATAATCACCATGCCTTGCCGTCATTCCTTTGAAGAAGCGGTCATTGACCACAACTTCATCCTTGACAGAGGATTCGGAATACAACCAGGATAGAAATTCCTTTGATTTCCAATAGTTATCATCGCCTTCCCATTCTCCTGCATCAAAGAATATCAACGAGGGTTCATAATCTTCCACAAGTTCTTTAAGTTGAAATTGCAAATGATTATCAACATATTCGTTTTCAGGGATTCGGTATTTTCTAACGTATTTTTCATCTATCATATAATTTCCCTTCCGTTGATGTGTCTCCCATTCAACTATGGAATAATAAATTCCCATTTTCATCCCCCTGGCTTTAACAGAAGCAGTCAATTCAGACAGCAAATCCCTTTGAGGGCCGACCGCAACACTATTCCAATCAGCTTTATATGGGCTCTTTGTATCCCACAGGCAATACCCATCATGATGCTTGGAAGTAAGCACAACATACCTTGCTCCTGCTCTCTTAAAAATATTAGCCCATTCCACCGGATCGAACAACTCCGCCTTAAACATGGGGCCAAAATCTCGATATTCAAAATCTTCTCCATAGACCCGGTCGTGAAATTCCTTACCACCGTTAACAGTATCATCCATTACCCTGGCATAATACCATTCTGCATATGATGCATATAAACCAGGCGTTACCTTTCTCCATGCAGGAACAGAATAAACTCCCCAATGGATAAAGATACCAAACTTGCATCAGTGAACCAATCTGGACAAGGACGGGTTTCAAGAGACTCCCATGTAGGCTCGTATGATTGGGGAAAAAGCATTAAAGAAAGAAAAAAACAAGAGCACAAAAAGGATATTGAAATACATAGGCATCATAAAATTAGAAATTAAATTTTCGAAAACACTAAACATCCAAACGGCTAAAGATAATCATATTATTTTCGCACAAAAGTGAAAAACTGTTACGCCAGACTCTAATTCCTTTATAAATCAGTCAATTATCTTTTCAGATTAATTCTATAAGCGATGTTAAATCGTGCATTTCCGGAGCTGGATTCAAAGCTGGTTTCCCTTATTGGAGTGGGCATTAGTGAAGTTGAATTAACATAGCTGATACCTGCATAGAACTTTCGGGAATTAAATCCGACGGCAAACCGAAACGACGCACTGACACTAACATTCAAATGACTTGTCTCCCATGGATCAGTATCGTCCTGATACGTCAAATGAAGATTGCCTATACCCAATCCACCCAAAATTGAGCCGGTAAAAAAAACTACCTTCTTAATAACAAATGTATGTGCATACCCAACTTGCGCTGCTCCATTTGTCAGATTAGTTTTATTGAAATCCTTTCCATCAAAAAAATCCCGGTTTAATATATTAGCCGGAACAATGGTTGAATCAGCAGTGATCTCAGAAGCTTTTACAGAACCTCCAAGAAGAAATGAACCTGCACTTTTGGTTTGACGTTCATCCTGAATAAATGCTGCCCGGTACGAAAACTTGCCATAATTGAAAATATAGAAGCCATTGATCCCCGCATCCAGCGATTGGATGTCGCCCCGCTGAGGATGAATTTCGGAATCTGACCAGTTGCTGATAACTTCAGAAGGGTTAGCGATATAAAAACCTTTATAATATGATAGAAAAATGTCTACTGTAAATTTCCTCGTTAATATATAGGTTTGAAGGTCAAGGTATTCAGTTGTTCCATATTTATAATTATCATTATTGATAAAGGGGAGGTTAAAGCCTATATTTAATGTAAAGGATTTATAGGTAGCACCAACGCCAACATTTAACCTGTCGTTAGGATCATATTGGATCTCATTATCTACATCCATATCCCGGATAATGAAATTAGCAAACTTACTTGATGTAAATAAGCGTGTAACAACATCATCACGAAAACTTGAGATATAAGTAGAATCCACTTGCCCTTTCAAAAAACTGAGGCCAATCTGCGCATCAGCAGGTTTGCTAAATGCAAACAGAAAGAAGACCAAAAGGGGATATAATATCTTCATGGCTTGTCGCCCTTTCATTTCTTCCAACTGCTAAAACGGCCAGGTGTGCGGATAGAAATAGACAGTTATAGAAGCTACACTTAGAAGCATAATTCCGAGCAGGATAAAAGTAAAACCAACAAATCTTTTCTTGCGAAAGACAGCATAAAAACCAAATCCCATGGCAAGTAAGGCGAATATAAAAAGTTGAATGATCATTTCACACAGGAAATAATTTCGAAAAATTGATTAATTTTCATAAACTTGTCCATTGAAATAAATTTTAGTTCTGTTTATCCCTTCTACATAGATTACCAGGTCCCTGATCAAATGCAATTGGTTGATAACTTCATTAGAAACAACAGTAGTTTCACAATTCTGAAAAACGTTCACAAACCTGCTCTGATCGAGATAAGCAATTGTATTGTAGTCAATTTTATAAGGTTGCGGAATATACCTTTCAACAATATATATCTGGCCATTACAATAGGTCTTAAAAAACCTTGTTCTTCAAACACAAGAATTCTGTCAACCATATCATAAAATTGGGGTTCAAAATCACTTATCGTTTTAACTTCGCCACTATCAAATAGTTTTAGCTTGCCTAAATTGTCAACATAAGCAAGCATTTCATCACCAACTTTAAAAGATCTGGGTTTGAAAGTTTCAAGCTCATATACATCCCCTCGAAAAAAGGCATTGAAAGCCTGATCGGGAACATCAATGTATGCAACGATATCGCGGCCTGCATCATAAATCATTTCCTCAACAAAATCATCGAGCTGGATTAATCGCCCCAGGTAATAGACATAGAACTCTTTGGTTGAACTATGGACAAAAGCTAAAATATTATCCCCTACCCTGAACGTCTTAAGCGGGTCATAAAGCAACCCATCAACAAGCACCCTGGTTTTTCCATTATAATAAACCTCAAGCGTTTGGCTGATCTTATTGTGCCAGCCAATAAGACTATCCTGCACAATATATCCATCACATTGCGTGCTGAGTACCTCCACTTTGCCATTATCATAAACATTTAGCTGTTCGTAAATTGAATAACCCAACAAATAATCTGTAGCAGTAAACTTGATTGGCTCGCCCTGCATTAAGGTTTCAACACTACCGTTTCTGTAGATCTTAAGTCTGCTCGCATTATCGATATACGCAACCAGTATCCCTCCAACCTGGTATTCCTTAATTTCGAGATGTTCAAGTTGTTGAAACATACCTGCCTCAAAAACCCAGAAATGATCAAGGTTATCATTATAAGCCGCCAGGTATTGACTGTTCACATTTGCCTGAAAAATAGTTAGGAACAATACAATTACAAATAGTCTCATGATTCCGTAATATTTAGTTGAACAATATTCAAAATATCAATAAATGTATAATACTTTTTCCCCGGGTGCAAATTGTGACAGTTACTTCACTGCAATTGTTTCAATTTCCACCATCACTCCAAGCGGCAATTTAACTACACCATAAGCAGCCCGTGCAGGTGGATGCGCTGTATAATAGGAAGCATAAACTTCATTCATAGGTACAAAATTATCCATGTCATCCAGCAGGCAGGTTGATTTTACAACATCCTGATAAGTATACCCTGCTTCTTTTAATATTGCACCAATATTCTTCATTACCTGATGGGTTTGCTCTTTAATACCACCTTCAACTATTTTACCGGTTGCGGGGTCAACAGGTATCTGGCCAGAAATAAATAACATTCCGTTAATTTCAACAGCCTGGCTATAGGGCCCAACAGCTTTGGGCGCATTTTCAGTAAAAATTACTTTTTTCATTTCATGAATATTTTATTATTTAGAGATTGCGTAAAGGTACGATTTCCTTAAAAATCCCTGTAGTCTTTTTTCTTATCAAGCTTCAAATCTTGCAATAAGCTGGACTTTATATTGATAGAAAAATTCCAGCTCTGCCTGAAACCAAAAGGTATCCAATTGAACCTCATTTCCCAGCAATGAAGATCGCGGTATACATCTATTGAGGTATAGGTTAAGTCATTGTTTTTAAAGTCATAACCTGACCGGATACCCACTTTCCATTTGGGGGTTATATTAACATCGCCATTAAAACTAAGTGTTTGCACAAATTCCTGTTCTTTATTTATGTCATAATTCCAGTAACCATTCGAATACTGCCAATTGGTTGTATAATTTAAATTGTACGAAATATTGATTCGCCATGGAACAGTCCAATCAACAAAATCATCAAGATTTTCATTAACATCTTCCAATTCACGGGTAGTTCCCTTGGTCGATTCCTTTTTGCTCTTGGATAACTTATCGGAACTCAATTGGTATGACAGGCCCAATCGCCATGAATGGCTTTCAGGCCTGAACAATCGCTTATTGACAGTCCATTCGAATGTATTGATGCTCCTTCCCAACGAGTCAGCAGCGTACGGATTTAATACACCTGAGTAATTGATAACAAGGTTTTTAAATAAAGTAGTCCGCCCACTTAATGACAATTTGCTCAAATTAAGGGAATCTTTAGCCAGATCATACGCAGTTGAAATGGTAAAATCCTCTATTAAAACAACTTTTTTGGTTCCGGTTATCGTATCTTTCCTGGCCCTGATTTTCATTTCCAGATTATTGCTAATTTGAAATCCAATAGAACCGGAGTTTCCATCGGGGGCATCACCATAGATGAAACCATCATACATTGAATATTTTTGGGGTTCACCTTTTTCATTAATATAATATTTATAATAGCCCCATGCCTGGGTGCCAAAGTCGGGCCGCAATGAGAAATTCAAGGAGGGCTTCATAACATGACGAATGGCTTTAACGGGGCCATTTCTATAAGCAAACATTCCATACAAAGTGGTACTGGCTGAGGTGCTGAAATTAAAATCGCGAACAGCATTAAAACCATATACGGTGTCGGTGCCAACAAAGCCGTTTACAGGGCCCTCGTTAAAATACAGGGAGTCACTTCGCCAACTTTGTACATGTTTTTGCGAATACCACCTTTCAGTATAATTGAAATTATTTGACCAAACGATTTGCTTTAACAACTTAATGGATCCACTGGAAAGTTTAACGGAATGTTTCATTCCATTATTAAACCTGTTTGTCAAGTCTTCACTAAAAAAAAGCGAATCATACGTATTGATTCTATTCTCGGCAGACATATCATAATTTACACTTACGTTTTCATACCACTTTGGTTTTCCAACAGCCACTTTTTTTCTGAATGGATAAAATCTGTTTACAGTAAATGTTATCTTTGGGAAGGACATATCCAATTCCCCGGTTTTTGGTATTCTGAGAATGGGTTAAAAGTTGTATTCAGAAAATATTTACCAGACCAAACTTTTTTGAATAATTGATGCTGGATTGAAACGTATTTGAAAGATAGGCTGTGGTGTTAACCGGGTTAAATTTATTATATTGTGAGCTTACAATATTAACATTCGCTGAAAACTTACTATTGGGCCTTGCTTTCGGGTCTTGGGTATGAATCCATCGAAAAGAGAAATCCTTGTTTCGCTGATAATCCGCAGTACCCTTTTCACCAAGTATATTAATTGCATAATTACCATTAAGGTAGCCACTGTATTTATATCTTTTTCGATAATTCAAACTGGGCTTAACGGCCCAACTCCCCAGGGTGTATACATCCCCGACAAGCTTGAAATCGAGATAGTCATTAATAGCAAAATAATAACCACCATTTTCAAAATAAAATCCCCGCTGGGTTGATTCACCATAGGATGGGATAATAATTCCTGAACGCTGCCCTTTTTTATTGGGAAACAATCCGAATGGAATTGCCAATGGTGTAGGCACACCTTCTATAACAAAATATGCGGGCCCGGTAACAATTTTATTTTCCGGGATCACTTTTGCCTTTTTAAACCTGAATGCAAAATGAGGATCTTCAAGATCACAGGTTGTGTATTGGCCATTTAAAACATTGGTTTCATTGTTCGGCATTTTTTTTACAGTACCCCCATGAAGATAACCCTCGCTGTCTTCTGTAATAACTTTTTGCACCAGGCCCTTTTTAGTATCATAATTATATTTCATTGATTGGGATTCAAAACTATTTTGAGCCATCGTAAAAACTGGCCGACCCACTTCATTCCCTGCTGAGTCGGTTAATCCTGTTGCATAAACTGTACTTCTCGAAAATACAATTTAAACATAATCCGCTTTAAGGTTGATTTCCTCGTAGCTGATATCATTTTCCCTGTACATGTAGACTTTTTGAGTGTTCACATCAAATTTAATGGAGTCCACTGCTTTATAATCCACGCGTGAATCTATGGCATTGGGTGATATTTTCAGGAAATAATTATAAACACCGGCAGAATCAACAACAGCAGAATCGGGCTGAAACAGGACTGAATCTGGCGCATGCAATCCAAGTGTGTCATCCTGAGCTTCTACGTTTAAAAATAAAAAACAAAAAATAAAAGAAAGAAGAATTACCTGAACACTTATGCCTGTTAATAAATTCGTTGACAATTTATCTACCAATTCTATTGTTTAAATATTAAATTTGCAGGTATTGTAATTTAAAAATAGGGTTCAAAACTAAACAAAAAACATTCCACTACTGTGAAACGCCTTTTAATATTTTTTGGTATCTTCATACTGTTCCTTTATGTGGCTGAAAAGGGATTTTCGCAAGTTGACAATAAAATAACCAAAGTAATTATTGATCCCGGGCATGGAGGAAAAGATCCCGGGGCTATCGGAAAAAACTCGAAAGAAAAAGATATCGTTTTATCGGTTGCATTGTTAACCGGAAAGTATATTTCAGAAAGCTTAAGCGATGTTGAGGTTGTTTACACCCGAACCGAAGACGAATTTATTGAATTGCATAAAAGAGCCCAGATAGCTAATGAAAGCGGCGCCGATGTGTTTATATCCATTCATTGCAACTCCAATAAATCATCACAGCCATATGGAGCAGAAACTTATGTGATGGGATTGCACAAATCAACCGAAAACCTGGATGTGGCGAAAACGGAAAATGCTGCCATTTATTACGAGGAAGATTATGCCACACAATATGAGGGATTTAATCCCGACGCAGATGAAGATTACATTCTATTGACCATGTTTCAAAGTGCTAATATTGATCATAGTATTGATCTCTCATCAAAAGTTCAATATGAACTTAGGGAAAATACGAAAAGAAGAGACAGAGGGGTTAAACAAGCCGGATTCTGGGTACTATACAAAACAACTATGCCAGGTATATTAATAGAACTTGGATTTTTGAGTAATTCGGAAGAAGAAAAATTTTTGCTCTCAAAAGAAGGGCAAGAAAATATGGCCAGGGCAATTTATAATGCATTCAAAGAGTACAAGATCGAATTTGAAGACGAAAACAAGGATTTGAAACCAGTGGTTGTAAAAAAAGAGGAGCCAAAACCCATTGTTTATTATCGTGTCCAATTTGCATCCTATAAAAAATCAAAATCACTGGATTTTAAAAAAATCCGTGGACTTGAGAATATAAAGGTTTATGAGCATGATGGACAGTTTAAATATACAACAGGCAACGAGACATCCCTTGAAGAGGCACAAAAAATAAAAAACAAACTTATCGAAAAGGGATATAAAGATGTATTCATAGTCGCATTTCTGAACGAATCGAGAATTTCAATGGAAGAAGCTAGTAGCATTTCTCAGAAAAAAAAATAAAATATTTTAAGAATCATTATCCATATAATAAATACAATGTTCAAACCATTCTTTTTGAGTGGGTTTATCGCAATCCTTGCCTGTGCATTATGGTATTGCAATTCCGCAGACATTGAGCTTTATGCAGTATATTCTAATGTATCTGGCCTGCAGAAGAATGACCCTGTAATGATTGAAAACGTTCCGGTAGGGAAGGTAAAAAACATTCAATTCGATGAAAAGAGTATCGCCCATTTAATTGTAACATTGAATATCAAAAGCGGCTTCAACATTCCTGATAAATCAATTGCTGAAATCGTTACCATCGACCAAACAATTAATATCAAAGGCATCAACATCTCTTTGGTTGCATCCAATCAGTACTTAAAACAGGGCGATACAATATTAACGGGTACTAATTTTAGCCTGATTGATTCGTTGATTCAAATTTCGAAGAGTGCTTCTCAGCTTATTAAAGATTCATTGCAGAATAAGCAAAGTGATTTCAATTTTTCGCCAGATGAGCCTGTGTATAAAGTTCAGATCTTCGTTTCAAAATCCATGTTAACCGAAAATGATCCGGCATTCAAGGGCTTACAAAATGTTAATTTTTATTTTGAAAATAGTTATTACAAATATGTTGCTGGAAATTTCAGAAGTATTTCGGAGGCTAAAAGGTTTTGTGAGAACATAAAAAATAAAGGTTGCCCAGATGCTTTCGTGGTTGCATTTTCAGAAGGAAAAAGGATTTCGATAGAAGAAGCAGGGCAATTATTAAAAAATTAATCCTAATTTTGTTCTAAATAATAGATGTTTTGAAATTATCAAGAGAATTTCTCATAGGTCTGATCGTAACAATTGCCCTTGCTTTGCTATACTGGGGGATTAACTTCCTAAAGGGCGAAGATGTTTTCACAAACGATCGTGTGTTTGTTGCTATTTATAACGATGTAGGTGGACTTGAAAAGGCAAATCCGGTTTCTATTAACGGGTTCCAGGTAGGTCAGGTAAGAAATATGTCGTTCAGTTCAGATGGAAGTTCCAATATTATCATTGAAATAGTGATAAAGAATCCAATCGCTATACCAAAAAATTCAACCGCAAAAATAGTTAGTTCTGATTTATTGGGATCAAAAGCCGTTGAGATCAAACTCGGGAATGCTTCTGAATTGGCGGTTTCCGGAGACACTTTGATCGCTGAAATAGAAATCTCGATCAAAGAAGAGGTAAGCAGGCAAATACAACCGATTAAAAACAAAGCAGAAAATTTGATGCAATCAATTGATACTGTCCTAACTATGCTTCAAAGTGTTTTTGTTAGTTCCAATACCGATAATTTATCGAAAAGTGTTGAGCATTTTGCCAATTCCTTCGAAAACCTTGAACACACAACGAAAACCCTCGATGCAATAATGACCTCACAGGAGGGCCGATTAGAAAGAATCCTGGCAAATATTGAATCCATTACCTTAAACTTGAAAAACAACGAAGATAATCTTAATAATATATTGGCAAACTTTTCATCCCTAAGCGATACACTGGCAAAAGCTAATGTTGCTGAAACAATTGCAGGAGTAAACACAACCATGAAAGAAATCCATGGGATTACTTCCAAAATCAATCAGGGAGAAGGAAGTTTGGGCATGCTTGTAAATAACGACAGCCTCTATTTGGAATTGGAAAAAACTTCAAGGGAATTGAACTTATTGCTGGAAGATATTCGATTGAATCCGAAAAGATATGTTAAGTTTTCATTGTTCTAAAAAAAAAGCCCGGTTGTGATACCGGGCTTTTTTTTTCAGGAAATCTTGATTTCCCTTGTTTGTTTCACCAAAGCTTCATCCAGCTTAGGCAATTTAATATTCAAAACTCCATTCTTGTATGAAGCATTTATTTTCTCCACATCAACGGTTTCAGGTATTGAGAAAGAACGGCTAAAGGATTTAAACCCAAACTCTTTTCTCATGAACTCTTCATTCTTTTCTTCGTTTTTTACTTCAATTTCTGAAGAAACTGTTAAAACATCTTTTTCTACTTTGATAGTAAAGTCACTCTTTGATAATCCAGGTGCAGCAACTTCAATGTCATAACTTTTTTCATTCTTTTTAATGTTCACGGCAGGAACTGAGTAATCAGCACCATCGCTGAAAAGTGAAGATAATAACTGATTTGATGAATAAGGATAATAACTTTTTCTTTGAACTAATGGTAACATAATTTTGTCCTCCTATATTTAATTTGTTTAACTTTTTTTTATTTGCAATTTCATCAGCGGAATCAAATCTCATTCCATTGGGAAATCTGATAAAAAAATCGTCAACACTTAAACAAAATCGGCCATTATGTCTCAATTGTAAAAAATTCACAAAATAATTGCGCCACATTGTCACCATTTTTATATTTGATCAAGGCTTTTTAATACCAATTCGATTGACTTTTTAACCTCTGGTTGAGTTATTATTAAGGGAGGTGCGATCCTGAAAGAATTCGGGCGGAAGAGAAAACGATCAGTTATTAAACCATTAATTTTAAATTTCTCTACTAATTCAATCGCTTTTTCATTACTTTCAAGATCAAGCCCCAACATTAAACCAATTTGCCTGATATGACTAATTTTAGGATGGCCAATCAACGCATCTCTAAACAATTTACCAGCCACATTCGCATTATCTTTAAGGTTTTCATCCAAAATAACTTCCAAATTTGCTAATGCAGCAGCGCAACTTACAGGATGCCCGCCAAAAGTAGTAATGTGCCCAAGTTCTGGTTCATAGGTTAGTTGATTCATTATTTCTTTTGAAGATATAAATGCCCCCAGTGGCATGCCACCTCCAAAACCTTTTGCAATGGTTAATATATCGGGAACAAAACCGAAATTCTCAAAACTAAAAAGCTTACCGGTCCTGCCGAATCCCATTTGTATATCATCAAGTATAAGTAAACTTCCTGTTTCACTACAGCGATTTTTTAACTCAACAAGATAATTCTTTTCAGGAATGATAATACCGGCTTCAGCCTGGATAGACTCGACAATAACACAGGCAGTTCTTTTCGTAATTCGCTCTAATTCCTCAAAATTATTAAACTCAATAAAGTTCACATCCGGAAGCAAGGGCCGGAAAGAATTCTTTAATGGTTCATTTCCCAAAACACTCAATGCACCATGAGTACCTCCGTGATAGGCATTCTTAAATGAAATGATCTCTGTCCTTGCTGTATACCTTTTAGCAAGTTTCATTGCCCCTTCATTTGCTTCGCTACCCGAATTAACATAATACACGGCATCCAGATTTTCAGGTAAATTCCCGACCAATAGCTCTGCTAAAGCAACCTGAGGGGATTGAACATATTCGCCATAAACCATCACGTGCATATATTTGTCAAGCTGGCTTTTAATCGCATTAATTACCCTGGGATGACGATGCCCGGCATTGCTTACCGGAAACACCAGAAACAAGATCAATATATTCCTTGCCCGAATCATCATATAAATAAATTCCCTTAGCATGATTGATTTCCAGAGCCATCGGATTTTTGAAGGTAAACCCATATGCCTGAAGAATAATTCCCTTTTGGTCAACATTGCTATTTTATTATTTTTATCAAAGGTATAAAATTAAGAAAGAAAATAGCTGGAAATATATACTTTTGAACTTTCAGAGCATAATAAATAATTAATATGAAAGATAGTGTTGTCATTATTACGGGAGCTTCCTCTGGAATTGGGGACGCCCTTGCTATAAGATATTCTAACAACGGTTCAAAAGTCGTTTTAGCAGCGCGAAACTTTGAAAAGCTGAAAGTTCTGAAACATTCGTTAAAAGACCCCGAAGATGTTTTAATAATCAAAACAGATGTAAGCAAAGAAGAGGATTGTAAAAACCTGATTGAACAAACAATTCTAAAATTCGGAACGATAGATATATTAATTAATAATGCAGGTATTTCAATGCGTGCTCTTTTTCAGGATACAGAAATTGGTGTAATCAAGCAATTAATGGACATCAACTTTTGGGGAACCGTATATTGTACGAAATACGCCCTCCCCTTTTTACTAAAATCCCAGGGGTCGATTGTGGGCGTATCATCCATCGCAGGGTATAAAGGACTGCCCGGTAGAACAGGTTATTCGGCATCCAAATTTGCCATGCAGGGATTCCTTGAAGTCTTACGCATTGAAAACATGAAAAAAGGCTTGCATGTACTTATTGCCTGTCCTGGATTTACAGCCTCAAACATTCGAAATACAGCACTTGCTGCCGATGGCTCGCCACAAGGGGAATCACCAAGAGATGAAGGAAAGATGATGACCGCTGATGAAGTTGCGAAAAAAATCATCCAGGCCGTTGATAAACGGAAAGACCGGTTGACTCTGACAACGCAGGGAAAAATGACAGTTCTCTTAAATAAATTCTTTCCCAAGTTAATGGACAAAATGGTTTATAATCATATGGCAAAAGAACCGGATTCCCCATTTAAATAATTACAATCGCTTTTTATAAATATTTTTCGAACGAGGATGATAACTCAAAATAGCTTCACGCAAATATTCCCTGTCCAAGTGTGTATAAATTTCGGTGGTTGTAATTGATTCATGGCCCAACATTTCTTGTACAGCCCTTAAATCTGCCCCCCCCTCAATAAGATGTGTTGCAAAGGAATGGCGGAAGGTATGAGGGCTGATCTCTTTTTTCAATCCAATTTTTTCAGCTAAATTTTTAATAATAATAAAAATCATAACACGTGATAACTTAGCCCCTCTGCGGTTTAAAAACAAAAAATCAGAATTCCCTTTTTTAATTTCCATATTATTTCTCACCGACTCCATGTAAATCTTAATATGCTTCAAAGCAATACTGCCAATGGGAACCAATCTTTCCTTATTGCCTTTTCCGGTTACTTTTAAAAACCCGTCATTAAAATAAAGATTTGAAATCTTCACATTAATCAATTCCGAAACCCTCAACCCACAACTGTATAAAGTTTCCAGGAGCGCCTTATTACGAATACCTTCGGGAGTACTCTGGTCAATTGCATCAATCAGTTTAACGACCTCTTCCAAACCCAATGTATCTGGTAACTTTCTTCCTGTTTTTGGCGATTCAAGAAGTTCAGTCGGATTGTGAATGATCACATCCTCTACTAAAAGGTATTTATAGAATGCTTTGATGCCTGAAATAATCCTTGCCTGAGAGGTTGCAGCCAATCCCATTTTATTTATCCAAACAAGAAAAGCTTGCAGATCACTCAATTTCACATTCTCTGGTTTAAGCTTAAGTTCAGCTATTTCAAGATATTGTACAAACTTATCAATATCCCTCATATAAGCCCCAATGGAATTCTCAGAAAGAGACTTCTCCAATTTCAAATAGGACTTAAAACCCTTTATGTAACTTTCCCAAATCATGATAATTTACCAAAATTAATTGTTTTACATATTGTCTTTTACAAGGAACCTAAAAGGTTATACACATCGGATTGTAAATTAAAATTTTTGAAAACTTGCCACGTCAAGGCATTTTATTACTTTTGCACCCAATTTTGAAAACTTGAAACAGATCATGATCAACATAACTTTTCCAGACGGTAACGTTAGGCAATATGAAGAAGGTATAACAGCTCACGAGATAGCAATGAGCCTGAGTGAAGGATTGGCAAGGAATGTACTTTCAGCCAGGGTCAATGGGCATATTATTGAAACCAACAGGCCCATAAACTCCGATGCCCAAATTAAGCTGTTTACTTGGAGGGATGATGAAGGCAAGGCTACCATGTGGCATTCATCGGCTCATTTAATGGCCGAAACCATTGAACACTTTTACCCTGGGGCAAAATTTGGCATTGGTCCTGATATTGAAAATGGTTTCTACTACGATATAGATTTTGGTGACAGAGCAATTTCAGAAAACGATTTTAAAAAAATCGAAGACAAGATGCTTGAATTCGCCAGGGAAAATCAAACATTTATTCGCGAAGAAATTTCAAAAGCTGAGGCCATCAAATATTTCACTGAAAAAGGAGATGAATATAAGCTTGAATTGATTGAAGAGTTGGAAGATGGTGAAATAACCTTTTACAAATCGGGAAGTTTTGTTGATCTGTGCAGGGGTCCCCACCTTCCTGATACAAGTTCCATTAAGGCTGTAAAACTGCTAAATATTGCCGGCGCCTATTGGAGAGGTGATGAAAACCGAAAACAGCTAACCCGAATCTATGGAATTACTTTTCCGAAGAAAAAAGAACTTGATGAATTTCTTGTTCGGTTAGAAGAAGCCAAGAAGCGCGACCACAGAAGAATTGGTAAAGAATTAGAGCTTTTTACATTTTCACAAAAAGTTGGGCTTGGCCTGCCCTTATGGTTGCCCAAAGGCGCGCAGCTTCGAGAAAGGCTCGAAAATTTCCTTAAGAAAGTTCAGGTTGAAGCAGGCTACGAACCGGTTATTTCGCCACATATTGGAAACGTTAATCTATACAAGACTTCTGGTCATTATGATAAATATGGGGAGGATTCGTTTCAGCCCATTTCAACACCGATCGAAGGGGAGCAGTTCTTTTTAAAACCCATGAACTGTCCACACCATTGCGAAATTTACAAAAGCAAACCACACTCCTATAAAGAATTACCCATTCGGTATGCTGAATTTGGAACTGTGTACAGGTACGAACAAAGTGGTGAGCTACATGGGTTGACAAGGGTAAGGGGATTTACACAAGATGACGCTCATATTTTCTGCATGCCCGATCAGGTTAAGGATGAGTTTAAGGGGGTAATGAAAATAGTGGATAAAATTTTCACAGCACTTGATTTTGAAGATTACATTGTCCAGATATCGCTGCGCGATCCTGATGACAAACAAAAATATATCGGATCGGACGAAAACTGGGAAAAAGCAGAGAAAGCAATTTTGGAAGTTGCCGAAGAAAGCGGAATGAACACTGTGATCGAATATGGTGAAGCCGCTTTTTATGGGCCCAAAATGGACTTCATGGTAAAGGATGCTTTGGGAAGAAAATGGCAATTGGGCACTATCCAGGTTGATTACAACCTGCCGGAAAGATTTGAATTGGAATACATCGGCAGTGATAACAGCAAACACAGACCAGTTATGATCCACAGGGCTCCCTTTGGTTCGATGGAAAGATTCGTGGCTGTTTTAATTGAACATACAGCCGGGAAATTCCCTCTTTGGTTAACACCCGAACAACTTATCATCCTGCCTATCAGCGAAAAATATGAAAAATATGCAGAAAAAGTTTTAAATTTCCTTAATAATTCCGATCTTCGCGCCCAAATTGACAATAGAAGCGAGAAAACTGGAAAAAAGATTCGTGATGCTGAAATGAAGCGCATTCCCTATATGCTTATTGTGGGTGAGAAAGAAGAACTTGATAACACAGTATCAGTGAGAAAGCAAGGAGAAGGAGATAAGGGCGTACTTTCGCTACAGGAATTTGTTGATTTCGTTAACAATGAAATTGAGAAGGAATTAAGTAAATAAGGTTTGAATAGAACACATTTATTACTAACTAAATTTTAGGAGGATTTAATATAGCTAAACAAGTTTTTAAAAGAAAGGGCCAAAAGTTTCAAAAAAACTGGGTTAAGAAAAAGGAAGAACCTTTTAAAGTTAATGAAAGAATAACTGCTCCTATGGTAAGGGTTGTAGGCGAAAATGTCGACACCGGAATACTACCGATCAGGGAAGCCCTGAATCTGGCCCATAGCCAGGATTTGGATTTGGTTGAAATTTCGCCAACTGCCCATCCGCCTGTTTGTAAAATAATTGATTATAAAAAATTCCTTTACGACAGGAAAAAGAAACAAAAGGAATCCAAAGCCAAAGCCCAAAAGGTGGTAGTTAAAGAAATAAGGTTAGGGCCTCATACTGATGATCATGACTTCAATTTTAAATTGAAGCATGCAGAAAAATTTTTACAGGAAGGGGCTAAAGTTAAAGTTGATGTATTCTTCAAAGGAAGAAACATTGTTTATAAAGATAAAGGAGAAATTATCCTTTTGAGGTTCGCTCAGGAGTTGGAGGAATTCGGGAAAGTAGAGCAATTACCAAGGCTTGAAGGAAAAAGGATGATTATGATCCTCGCACCAAAGAAGTAGTTTTAATTAATATAAATACTGAATGTAATGCCAAAAATGAAATCAAAATCCAGTGCAAAGAAAAGATTTACTTTCACTGGTACCGGTAAATTGAAACGAAAGCATGCATACAAAAGCCACATTCTGACAAAAAAATCGAAAAAAAGGAAACGGAATCTCGGTTATTTTGCAATAGTTGAAAAAGCGGATGATGGTAATATTCGCAGCTTGCTTTCAAAGTAATTCATTAAATGTTAAACTTGATATTAGCTTTAAAAGATCCCGAAAAAACGGGGCGCTAAATCAAAAAAATCAGAAATTATGCCACGATCAGTTAATGCAGTAGCATCAAGAGAACGCAGAAAAAAGGTCCTCAGAAAAGTAAAAGGACAATTTGGAAGGCGCAAAAATGTTTGGACGGTGGCCAAAAACGCATACGAAAAAGGCCAGGTGTATGCATACCGCGACAGACGAACCAAAAAGAGAAACTTCAGAAGCCTTTGGATTCAAAGGATCAATGCAGCAGTGCGCGAATATGATATGTCATATTCCGAGTTTATGGGAAAGCTGCATAAGAAAAATATTGAATTGAGCCGCAAGGCACTTGCCGATCTTGCTATGAATAATCCCGATGCCTTCAAGGCAATTGTGGATGCGGTAAAGTAGCCTTGCCGTAAAAATCCTGAAAAAGTATTTTATTTCAAAAAATCCGCCATCGTGCGGATTTTTTTTACTTTTATCCCGAAAAATATTTTAAATAAATTACCGTTCTCATATTCTATTAATTGTAAGTTAATCTAAGAAATTTTCTGTGAAAAAAAACATCCTCTATACCTCAATCGTTTTTTTCTTGCTAATATCTTTCCAACTCCAGGCTCAAATAGGAGGTGACAACACCTATGAATTTCTTAATTTAACAAGATCAGCCAGAATTGCAGCTATGGGAGGTGACTTTCTAACCATTAACGACAATGATATTACCCTCTCCCCTACAAATCCTTCATTAATAAGCCCTGAAATGCACAATTCGCTCGGCGTTGCTTATGTTGATTATTTTTCTGATGTTAACTACGGCTTTGCAGCATATTCCCGGTCATTCAATAAAATAGGAAGTTTTGTGGCATCCATAAGCTATATCAGTGAAGGGACATTTGATTATGCAGATGAAACAGGAGAGCGCTACGGAACCTTTTACGTTGGGTAAAATGCATTTAATTTAGGTTGGGGCAGACAACTTGATTCGTTATTTTCAATAGGAGCAAATCTTAAGTTTGTTTACTCATCACTTGAAAGTTATAAATCCTATGGTTTACTGGTTGATATTGCCGGGAGTTATAATAGTCGGGACAATATATTTACAGCCTCATTAATTGCCAAAAATATCGGCCGACAATTAAAGGCCTATCAAGGAGGAAATATCGAACCGGTTCCTTTTGAACTTCAAATTGGTTTGGCCAAACGATTAAAGCACCTGCCTTTCCGTTATTCAATTCTTTTTAATCATCTGGAAAAGTGGGATCTTCGGTATGACGATCCGAACAACCAGGAAACGGATCCCATTACCGGAGAGACAATCAATGATAGCTGGATTGAAGAATTTGCAGATAATTTCATGCGCCATATTGTTATTGGCGGAGAAATTTTAATTGGAAAAAACTTTAGCCTGCAAGGAGGGTTCAACTACAAAAGAAGACAGGAAATGAAAATTGAATCGAAAAAGGCCCTTGTCGGTTTTTCATGGGGATTTGGATTTCGGGTTTCCAGGTTTCATTTGAGTTATGCACGCTCAACCTATCATTTGAATGGCTCACCCAATTACATTACCCTTACCACAAATTTATCAAGCTTTAGCAAGAAGAATTAAAAGTATCTTTGTTCACGATTAATTCTTTCAGATATTTTCATGCAGAAATGAAGGTTACTATTGATCCATCTTCCGGGTTTTGCTTTGGTGTCAAAAATGCAATTGAACTTGCCGAACACCAATTGAACAAAGACAATTCATTGAATTGCCTGGGCGAAATAGTCCACAATCAGGAAGAAATCAAAAGGCTTGAAAGCAAAGGTTTAAAAACCATCCATCATGAAGAGTTTAAACAAAACAAGCACTCCCGGATTTTTTTGCGTGCACATGGAGAGCCACCGGCTACTTATGCATTTGCAAATCAACATCAAATAGAAGTAATTGATGCTACCTGTCCCATTGTTTTAAAACTTCAGGAAAGGGTTAGAAAAGCTTCGGATGAAATGCTTAAAAGGAAGGGACAGGTTGTTATTTACGGTAGTAAAAACCATCCCGAAATGATTGGACTTCTTGGTCAGGTTGACAGTTTAGCTGTTGCTTTAGAAACGGAGAGTGATTTGAAAAACATCGACTTCCGTAAACCCATTCGGCTTTTTTCCCAAACCACAAAAAGTAAGGAAGAGTACCAACGTATTATTGAAAGGATAAGAATAACTCTCACAGAGAAAAGCATTTCCCAAAAGAATTTCATTTTTTCAAAGTCTGTTTGTGGCCAGGTTGCCAACCGGGCTCCCAAATTAAAAGCTTTCTGTAAGTCAAATGATGTGATTATTTTTGTCAGCGGAAAAAACAGTTCCAACGGAAAATATCTTTTTTCTGTTTGTCAGTCTGTTCATGAAAATTGTTATCTGATTGCCGCTGAAGAGGAAATCAATCCATTTTGGTTTGAAAACAAAAAATCAGTTGGAATTAGTGGCGCTACATCAACACCTATTTGGCTACTCCAAAAAGTTGCCAAAAAGATTAAATTGTTAGTCTGAACAAAGGATGTTAAAATAATTTCAGGAAATCAGCATAGGTAAAATGTTTTTGCAAAATCTTAAAATAACAAATTTTAAAAATTACCCTGAAGAAGAATTTAACTTCTCACCGAAAATCAATTGTTTTATAGGGAAAAACGGAGCCGGAAAAACCAATGTGCTCGATGCCATTTATTATTTATCTTTTTGCAAAAGTTATTTTAACTCCGTTGATTCCCAAAACATACTTCATGAAGAACCTTTTTTTGCCATTCATGGAAAATTCTTCATTAACAACCATGGGGGTGATATTGTTTCCTGTATTCAAAAACGAAATTACAAAAAGCAGTTTAAGTATAACGACAAGGAATATGAGCGGCTTTCTGACCATATAGGACTATTGCCGCTTGTAATGATTTCGCCCTATGACCGGGATTTGATAAATGAGGGGAGTGACGTAAGAAGAAAGTTCATTGATTCGGTAATTTCTCAATTCGACAAAATTTACCTTGATGATCTGATCAATTACAACAAGGCTCTGTTGCAACGAAACACACTATTGAAAAGATTTGCCGAACAAAACTTTTTTGATCGTTCATTGCTTGAAATCTGGGACAACCAAATGGTAAAATTGGGAGAGAGAATTTTTTCGAAGCGAAAGGAGTTTTTGGAAGCATTTACTCCCCTCTTCCAACACTACTTTAATTTCATTTCCGGCGGCAACGAAAAAGTAAGTATTCAATATGAATCTCAACTATTTGAAAAAACGCTTGGCGAGTTATTGGCAGGTTCTATTGAAAAAGACAGGATCACGAAATTTACCAATATGGGAATACACAAAGATGATTTGTCAATGAACATTAACGATTACCCGGTTAAAAAATTTGGTTCACAGGGACAGCAAAAATCCTATGTTATTGCAATCAAACTGGCTCAGTTTGATTATACAAGTAAGATTAAAGATTTTAAACCGGTATTACTTCTTGATGATATCTTTGACAAATTGGATGAAAGCAGGGTACGGCAAATTATTCAGCTGGTAAATGAGAATAGTTTTGGCCAGGTATTTATTACTGATACGCAAAGAGAACGGGTCGAGAAAATTTTCAAACAGGAAAACATTGACCATAAAATCTTTCTGATCCAGGAAGGAAAATCATTGGAAATAAACGAATAGAATTTTTAAATCCAAACTTGCATTGAACATAAAAGGCTCAAACGAACTAACCTTAAAAGAAATAATTGACGAACTATTAAAAGTTTATAAACTGGAAGATGGGATCGCCAAAACCAATCTTATAAACTCATGGGAAGATGTCACCGGAGCCATGATCTCAAAACATACCGAAAGAATATACGTCAAACGAAAAACCTTGTATATTAAACTTGATTCGCAAGCCCTCAAGCATGAATTGTCATTTGCAAAATCAAAATTGATCAAACAACTTAATAAGGCAGTAAAGAAAGAGGTAATAGACGAAATCGTATTCCTTTAGTCAACCGTAATTTCGAAAGGGATACGTGCCTGAACACCATTCCACCTCGAAACTTCCTGGATGTACCTAAAATATTTGTAGTTCTCGCCAAGCTCATTTTGAAGAATTCCGGTTCTGTTCTGACCCATTAAGTCGTTCAAAAATTGCTCGAAAGGTTCCTTTTGCTTGGGTAAATCAATTACCCTGAAGTCCTCAAGTTCAGCCAATTCAACAGCAATCTGGATGGCATCATCCAAACCTCCAATTTCATCAACCAATCCGAGACCAAGGGCATCCCTCCCGCTCCACACTCGTCCTTGTGCAACTTCATCAACCTGCTCAACAGTCATGTTGCGGCCCGCAGCCACATGTCCGATAAACGTATTATAGAATCGATCAACCTCATTTTGCAACATATCATACTGAAAATCAGACAGGGGCTTGGTAACTCCAAAAAAATCGGAATTCTCATTTGTTTGTATTCCGTCGAAAGTAATACCAAGCTTTTTATAAAAAAAGTCTTGAAAATTAGGCACCAGGCCAAATACACCTATGGAGCCGGTAATGGTGTTTTCATGAGCCAATATTTTACTGGCACCACAAGCAATATAATACCCCCCCGAGGCTGCAAGGTTACCCATTGAAACCACAACAGGTTTTACCTCTTTGGTCAATACAACCTCCCTCAAAATGATATCTGAAGCGAGGCCATCCCCACCCGGAGAGTTTACACGTAGTACAACAGCTTTAATACTTTCATCCAATCTTGCACTTCGAATTGTCCTCGAAATTTTATCGGACCCAATTGCATTTTCACCACCATTCCCCTGGACAATATCGCCACTTGCATAGATAACTGCAACCTTATTCTTACTCCTCTTTTTCGTTTGTTCGTCAATTTCTACGTTGGTGTATTTACTGATTGAAATTAAATTTTCAGATTTTATGGTTTCTACACCTATTTTCTCACCCAACAATATCAAAAACTGATCGTAATACAGAACTGAATCAATCAAATTTAATTGATAGGCTTTTTTAACATTTTGCCCTTCAAGGCCATCTGCAATTCTGTTTAATTCACTAACGCTTATATTTCTACTAATCGAAATATCCTCAACCGTCTTATCCCACATTGACTGAACAAAGGCCAATGTTTGCTCACGGTTAGCATCGCTCATTTTATCAAGGATCAAAGGTTCAATTGCACTTTTATATTTTCCGTGACGAATTATCTGAGGCTCAATATCAAGTTTTTCAAGCAATCCTTTTATAAAAACAACATTACCGCTATATCCTTTCAGCTCAAGCATACCTTCCGGATTCAGGAATATTTTGTCAGCAACGGTTGCAAAGTAATAAGCTTTTTGTGTAAGAATATCAGCATATACATATATGAATTTCCCGGAAGTCTTAAAATCATGGAGAGCCTCCCTTAATTCAGAAATCGTTGCTAACCCTGATGAGACGTCCCATAAATCAAGATATATTCCTTTTATACGATCATCTGATTTGGCCTTTTTAATGTTTTTAATAATTTCATTTAGTCCTGGCTTTTTGTTAAATGACTCAAAATCAAAAGCAAATTGCATAGGATTATTTGATGTCCTATCTTCGACCATATAATCGAATTTGATGTGCAATAAGGACTTATCATTAACTTCAACATCTTCAGGTTGAGCAAATGAAATGATCGTCATTACAAAACCCAATGAAATAAACATAAAAATCAACATAGTCAGGATGAAACCCAACATGGAGGCAAACATAAATTTAAAAAAATCTTTCATAGTAAAATTGCTTTAGTTTATGCAATATTAATCAAAAATATTTTCACTATTTAACTTAATTAAAGAAAAAAAAATACAATCTAAAATTTTAAGATCGATCGTTATAATAATGCTTACATAATTGTATTTTTGTCAAAGAATAATAAAGATGAGTGAAGTTTATATTTTAATCGGTGGAAATTTATCAGACAGGGAAAGAGCATTGACTTTTGCCATTTCAGAGATTTCAAAAAACATTGGTAAAATTACTTTAACCTCATCTATTTTTGAATCTGAGCCATGGGGGTTTTCAAGTCCTGACCTATTTCTAAACCAGGTTGTTAAAGTTCAAACAATCCTAACACCTAAGGCGACATTAAAGAAACTCCAGGAGATTGAAAGACTTTATGGCAGAGCAAGGCACTCAGGCAATTATGAATCCAGGACAATAGACCTTGACATATTGTTTTTCGATGACCTTATGATTCATGAAAGAGATCTGCATATACCCCACCCACGACTTCACATGAGGAAATTTACGCTTTCACCCTTGGTAGAAATTGCCGGGGATTATGTTCACCCCTTTATAAGGAAAAGTATGAATGACCTTGCTGCAGAATGTACTGATCGCTCACAAGTTAGATTGTTTAAAAAAGACATGGCAAAATCCAACGTTCATAATGAATTATAATTACATTGCAATTGAGGGGAACATCGGATCGGGTAAAACATCCCTTGCGAAAATGATTGCGAAGGAATACAACGCTAAATTGATTCTTGAGCGTTTTGCTGACAATTCATTTCTGCCCAAATTCTACGAAAACCCACGGCAATATGCCTTTCCATTAGAAATGTCGTTTTTGGCTGACCGTTATCAGCAATTAAGGGAACAGGTGTCATCTCCTGACCTTTTTAAATCGTTTACCATTGCTGATTACTTTATAAACAAATCGCTAATTTTTGCTAGAAAAACCTTGCAAACTGATGAATATTCGCTTTATTCAAGGTTATTCAACATTATTAACTCGAGTTTACCACAGCCCGAATTGATTATTTATTTATATGCAACGGTTGAAAAGGTGAAACAAAATATCATAAACAGAGGAAGGGAATATGAACAAAGCATTCAACATTCCTATTTGGAGAAAATTCAGGATGGATATTTTGACCATTTCAAGATAAATAAACGATCTGCAATATTGATCGTTGACACAAACAATATAGATTTCGTAGAGAATAAAAAAGACTATTTAAAAATCTCCAAATTAATCCATAATAAATACCCTGTTGGAATTCATAGAATTAATCTGGGTTAAATGTACGATGTGCTTGTTTTGGAATTTTTTTATTGTTCCAACTGCCAATTTAATGAATAAAATATTGACTTCTTATTAAGAATTTATTTTACTTTTGTCCCAAGCTGGGAAATCTTTATCACAGTTTAGATAAATTCATACAACTTTTGTAAATGTAAACACTTATTTAATAGGCATTCCCGACGGGTGGCACAGAAATTGAGTTAATCATTTATACATGTTGAAATATAGTTCTGGTTTTTTATTAATATTCATTTGTTGATAAAATTCACTAATTTCAAATTAATTTAATGAATATCAACATCATAAAAGTTTAGTACTGTTTTTTCTATAGTTAAAGAAAAGAAAAATTTAAGTATTTGTTTATATATAATAAGAAATTTTAATTACTTTTGATAAAAATTACTGCGTTGAAACCAAATCAAGTAATGAATAAATAATTAACATAAAGTAGAAAAGTAGAAAATTAATTATAAGATTAAATTTAATCACTATGAAAAAAAATTATCAGATTGTATCAAAGTTTTTAGTGGTAGCACTCATTTTTTCAATTCCGAGTGTGTTATTTGCACAAAATGCAAACAGAGATGAAGGTAGTGACAAGCTTGTCTACCAATGGTATTTAAACCTTAATGGTGGAATAACGCAGAGTTTCTGTGATATCCAAAGTGGTTCTTTTCACTTAGATCAGCTTCAAGGAGATGCTATTTCTCCGTCATTTGGTCTCCGTTTAGGAAAACACATAAGCCCTGTTTTTGGAATTTATGGCCAATACATGACCGGAAAACTCAAAGGATTTAATGATGATCGTGATTTAAACTTTGAAACGGATTTGTGGGCTGATGGGATGTTAGGAGGGACAGTAAGCCTAATAAATTTATTTTGGGGGTACAAACCTCGATTAGTAAATTTCTACCTAACAGGTGGGATTGGCCTTGTAAATTTCACTCCGAAAACTTATAAAAAATCAACCGGAGTTTTGATGTATGATTTGATCAATTCAAGTCAAGGCCAAACAACTCGCTGAGAACAAAAACAGAAATTGCAAATACAACAGAAGCCTTCATTTCCAATTGGGGGTGGTTTAGATTTCAGGATCAATGACAGATGGGATATCAATTTAGAAACTACAATACGCTTTTTTGACTCTGACAAACTAGACGGATATATTAGTGGTGAAAAAATGGATGCTTACTATTACACTTCTCTAGGTCTTGGCTATAGCTTTGGAAAAGCTAAAGAAGGCGGTAAAATGAACATTGAAACCGAACCTAATATACTCGCTATTTATGGAGATTCTATTCCTATAGAAATTAAAGGAACTTTCCTGAATCCTATAACAAGAAGGCTGTTGTAGACTTTACCCCCGTTCTAAAATATGGTGATAAGAGCCTGCAATTAGAAACGATGTACTTCCAGGGTGAAGAGGTTGCCGAGGAATTCAAAAAACCAGATGCGGTGATGATGCCTGCTACCGGAGGATCTTTCACCTATACTACGTATGTTAAATATCAGCCAGGTATGGACATCTGTGAACTTTATGTGGAACCAATGGCTTCTGTTAAAGGGAAAACCCCTTACAGCATGGGCGATCGTAAAATTGCTGATGGTTTGATCATGACTTCCAAGAGATTTGACAATACCGAAAAGCTACTGGTTGCGGATCATGGTTATAGAAAAGATATTATTGTAAAAAAGCAAGGAGTAATTTACTACGTTGTTAATAAAGATAACCTCAACTTTAATTATAAGTTAAATAAAGATGAAGCAGCTAAAGAGGGTTTATCTGCGATGAATGATTTTATTGCTCTAGGTTGGGAAATTAATAACATTGAAATCAATGCCTATGCATCACCAGAAGGTGAAGAATCATTTAACCAGGGACTTTCACAAAGAAGGTCCGAATCGGCCCAAACTTATGCAAAAGACTCTTACCATAAATTTATTAAAGCTCAAGCAAAAGAGTTAGGTGTTAAGGTTGATGAACTTGCAAAAGATATTAAATTCAGTTTATCACCAAATGGTGAAGATTGGGATGGATTTATGAAAGCCATCCAAGCTTCTGACATAAAAGACAAAAATATTATTGCCAATGTTGTAAATTCCCAATCTGATCCTGCAAAAAGGGAGCAAGAAATCAGAAATATGGCTGTAATTTACAAAGAAATTGAAGATGAGATTTTGCCTCCTTTAAGAAGAGCAGAGATCACAGTTAGCTGTTATGAGCCTACATTGTCCGATGATGAGATCGCACAGTTTGCCACTGCTGATCCGGATGCTCTAAACATTAGTCAAATGCTGTATGCTGCAACTTTAACCAGTGATCCTAATGCCCAGCTTAACATCTACAAAACGGTAATAGAGAAGCATCCAGGTGATTGGAGAGGATACAACAATGCAGGGTACGTTAGCGCTGAATTAGGAGATTATGACGGTGCTGATGTATATTTCGCAAAAGCCAGATCGTTAGCGGCAAACAATGGATTGGTATTAAATAATACCGGTGCAATGGCAGCTAAAGAAAAAGATTATAAGAAAGCGCAAGCAGATTACATGGCAGCACAAAAGCAAGGTGTTGACGTAAGTTATAACATGGGTATTGTTAAAATTGCTGATGGTAATTACAATGGAGCTATCAATTCATTTGGAAGTACAAAGTGTGATTACAACCTCGCATTGGCACACACACTCAGTGGAAATTATAATGCTGCTACTTCCACATTAAACTGTGCTGAAAAAACAGCTGAAGTATATTATCTTCAAGCTATAATTGGTTCCAGAACAAACAATGACAGTATGGTATTTGAAAACCTGAAGCAAGCAATTGTAAAAGATCCTTCCTATAAGGATGTTGCAAAAGATGATAAGGAGTTCATGAAATACTTTAGTAATCCTGGCTTCCAGAATGCAATACAATAAATACATCTGATAATTTTTTATGGAAGTAAAAAGGCTGCGTTTGCAGCCTTTTTTTTATTATTATATCTTTGAAAACTCTTGATAGAGATGCCAAAGAACGATTCCTGCACTAACGGATACATTAAACGAATGTTTTGTTCCAAACTGTGGGATTTCCAAACAAAAATCTGCATACTTCAGGGCATCCAGAGATACACCATTGATTTCATTACCAAATATAAGGACTGTTTTCTGTATTTGGTTTGGTTGATAATCATTAAGCATAATACTCTCCTCTACCTGCTCTACCGCTATTACTGAGTAGCCCTTTGATTTCAATTCCGATAAGGAATCATCCACAGATTCAAAATACTTCCATTCAACCGATTCAGTAGCACCAAGTGCTGTTTTGTTAATCTCCCGGTGTGGCGGAGATGCTGTTATTCCACACAAATGGATACCCTCTACCCGAAAAGAATCCGCAGTTCTGAAAATGGAACCAATATTGTTTAAACTTCTGATATCTTCTAAAACAATCAGTACCGGTAATTTCTTCGCTATTTTAAAACCTTCAACTGAAAGACGGTTAAGTTCGCTGTTTTTTATTTTTCTCATAATAAGAATTGAAATACAAAATTAACAATGGATTAGTAGCTATGGATTTTTTTTCACAAAATATAAGAATTATAATTATATTTTTGCCTTCACGATCAGGCACTATGACAAAAGAAAACAAAATAGCAGAAACCCCTCTGATGAAACAATTTAACAGTATCAAGGCGAAATATCCGGATGCGTTATTGCTTTTTAGGGTAGGTGATTTTTATGAGACTTTTGGTGAAGATGCAGTTAAAACATCAAAGATACTTGGAATTGTTTTGACGAAAAGGGCAAATGGTGCTGCTTCCTATGTTGATCTGGCAGGCTTTCCTCACCATTCGCTGGACACCTATTTGCCGAAACTTGTCAGGGCAGGCCAAAGAGTTGCGATATGCGACCAACTTGAAGATCCCAAACTGACGAAAAATATTGTTAGGCGTGGGGTTACTGAATTGGTTACTCCAGGTGTCACTTACAATGACAATGTATTAAATCAGGGAGAAAATAATTTCCTTGCCTCCATTCATCTTTCAAGTAATAAATCAGGAATTGCATTTTTAGATGTTTCGACCGGAGAATTTTTCACTGCCCAGGGATCAAACGAGTATATTGATAAACTGATCCAAAGTTTCAAACCAAGTGAGGTGATCGTGCAAAAAAACAAACAGCATGACTTTCAAAAAATATTTGGAAATAATTTTCTCACGAATACTTTCGAAGAGTGGATTTTCACATCAGAGTTTACTACCGATCTACTGCTCAATCATTTTGGAACAAAATCGTTAAAAGGATTCGGTGTAGAAAGCATTCCGATGGGTACCATTGCTGCCGGGGTTATTTTACACTATTTGAAGGAAACCCATCATGAAAAGGCAGGACATATTTCGAAGATATCAAGAATTGAGGAAGATAACTATGTCTGGCTGGATAAATTCACAATTCGAAACCTTGAGCTGATCACATCAGCAAATGAAAATGCAATTACACTTTTAAGCATTCTTGATAACACGGTATCGCCAATGGGTTCGCGATTAATTCGAAGATGGATCACCTTACCACTTAAGAATAAAAGGCCCATCGAAGAACGATACGAAATCGTAGAGTTTTTCTTGAAGAATCATGAAAAAATTGATCCGCTTCAAAAGAATATTAAATCAACAGGTGATCTTGAGCGACTTGTTTCAAAGGTTGCAATTGGTAAGATAAACCCACGTGAATTGCTAAAAATAAAAGAGGCATTATCGGCAGTTGAAGAAATAAAACTAGAATATGAAAAAGCTGACCAACCATCAATAAAAAAACTCGTAAATAACCTTAATCCACTTCAATTACTGCAAGAACAGATTCAGAAATCCATCAACCCTGAATCCCCTGCCCTCGTCAATAAAGGAAATGTTATTGCTGCGGGAATATCTCAAGATCTTGATGACCTTCGGGAATTGGCATATTCAGGTAAGGACTACCTGGTAAAAATTCAACAAAGGGAGATACAAAATACGGGAATCTCGTCCTTAAAAATTGGCTATAACAATGTTTTTGGATATTTCCTGGAGGTTACTAATACGCATAAAGACAAAGTACCGGAAGAGTGGCACAGAAAACAAACCCTAACAAATTCGGAAAGGTACATCACCGAAGAATTGAAAGAATATGAACAAAAAATTCTCGGTGCTGAAGAAAAAATCCTGATTCTTGAAATAAAACTATATAATGAACTTGTTCAGAGTTTACTGGACTATATTTTGCCCATCCAGCTCAACGCTCAAATAATCGGCAATTTAGATGCCCTGCTCTCTTTTGCGGTTCTGGCAAAGAACAGCAACTACGTCAGGCCTGAAATCAATGAAAGTTTCGTCCTTGATATTAAGGATGGCAGGCATCCTGTTATTGAGACCCAGATGCCATTAGGAGAAGAGTACATACCAAATGATATTTATTTGGATAATGAGAAACAGCAAATCCTGATCATAACAGGCCCTAATATGTCGGGAAAATCAGCTTTGCTTAGACAAACAGCATTGATAGTACTCATGGCTCAAATGGGGTGTTTTGTACCTGCAGCATCTGCCAGAATAGGATTGGTTGATAAAATATTTACAAGAGTTGGGGCATCCGATAATATTTCGTCGGGAGAATCAACTTTTATGGTCGAAATGAATGAAACATCCAGTATTCTGAACAACATTTCAAGCCGCAGCCTGATCCTGTTGGATGAAATCGGTAGGGGGACCAGTACCTATGATGGAATCTCCATTGCCTGGGCAATAGCTGAGTTTTTGCATGAACACCCACTTTTTAAAGCCAAGGTACTATTTGCAACTCATTATCATGAATTGAATGAAATGGCATCAAGCCTAAAGCGAATAAAAAACTTTCATGTATCTATAAAAGAAATTAAAAATCAGGTAATATTTCTTCGAAAACTGGTTCAGGGAGGGAGTGAACACAGTTTTGGAATTCATGTCGCACGTATGGCTGGTATGCCTCAAAAAGTGATACAGCGAGCCAATGAATTGCTTCTTCTGCTTGAAAAATCGCATAGTAGCAGTGAACTAAAGAAAAAATCGAAAAGCATTAAGCCAACTTCTGATAATTTTCAATTGAGTTTTATTCAACTTGATGACCCCTTACTTCTTCAAATAAAGGAAGATATTTTGAATACTGATATCAACACACTGACTCCAGTTGAAGCATTAATGAAGCTTAATGAAATAAAAAATTTATTGAATAAGTAAGTTAATTGGGTGCATTGCAGTGAACTAGGAAGTCACACTATAAATACTTTGAAAAAAAGATTTTTTTTTATTGTTCAAAATAAAAAAATATATAGATTTGCACTCCCAAATTGAAACAAGCGAAAGTAGCTCAGCTGGTAGAGCACGACCTTGCCAAGGTCGGGGTCGCGGGTTCGAATCCCGTCTTTCGCTCTAAACTTAAGGTCTCTCAGTCGCGAGAGACATTTTTTTGAAATGTTGCCCGGGTGGTGGAATTGGTAGACACGTTGGACTTAAAATCCAATGAGCATTGCGCTCGTGCGGGTTCAAGTCCCGCCCCGGGTACTTTAAACCCGCCTAGCACTTTATCTGTTGGCGGGTTTTATGTTTAAATCACATCAATTCTCTTCAACTAAAATATATACACACATATTTCTCTATTTTTGTCATTTTGATTCATCTTTTATTGAATTATTTTTATTCAAACAGTTTTTTATGTTTATATTAGAGAAACCTTATATTTCTGACTTTTTAAAACAATCCCTGGTTAAACTCCAGGTGCCTGTGTTAAATACAAATGTAGCCAGAGAATTGCTAGGAGCAGGCAAGATCAATTTCATTTCTGAAAATTCATTAGTAAAAACGCTTCGATCAAATCCAAGTGAACTGATTTATACCAATTCCGAAAATGCCATAAAATGGATTTACCATAATTTACAATTTACTGAGCTGCCTGGTAAAATTGACCTTTTCAAAAACAAATTCAAATTCAGGAAATTGGTTCAAAGCCAATATCCTGAATTCTTCTTTAAAGAGGTAAGATTCGATGAGCTTGATAAGCTATCCATCGAAGGCCTTTCCTATCCTTTTATCATTAAGCCTTCCGTTGGTTTTTTTAGTTTAGGAGTGCACAAAGTTATCGATGCTTTTAGTTGGGAAAAGACCAAATCCATTCTAAAAAGTGATATCAGAACCATTAAAGGTGTATATCCAAAGGAAGTCTTAGATGTTGGCACATTAATCATTGAGGCAAACATTGAAGGAGAGGAGTTTGCTTTCGATGCTTACTTTAATAGAAACGGCAGGCCTGTCATCTTATCCTTGCTAAAACACCTTTTTTCTTCTGATGGAGATGTGCACGACAGAATATATATTTCTTCAAAAGAAATCATAGAAAACTACATTGAGCAATTTTTAGATTTTTTGCAAAAGCTGGGACACTTATCAGGCCTGAAAAATTTCCCCTTGCATGTCGAAGTCAGAGTAGATAAAAGTGGCAAATTAATCCCAATTGAGATCAACCCACTGCGTTTTGGGGGATGGTGCACTACAACTGACATGACAGGATTTGCCTACGGTTTCAACCCTTACGAATATTTGCATCTGCAAAAAATTCCGGATTGGAAATCGATTCTTAAAAACAAAAAGGGCAAAATTTACAGCAACATTGTCCTTAATAATTCCACCGGAATTGAAGTTGATAAAATCAATTCGTTCAATTACGAGAATTTGTTGTCTAAATTTGAAAAAACCCTTGAAATTAGAAAAGCAGATTTCAAAAAATTTCTGATATTTGGCTTCCTATTTACCGAAACACGAGAAGAGAATTTTAAAGAACTTGAATGGATTTTACATACAGATTTAAAAGAGTTTATTAGTTATAATTGATTTTAATGGTATTCAATTCGATTATAAATTCATACAATTAAGTTATAAAAAATTGTTTCAATAGGTTAATTATGAAAAGTTCAATTGTCACATTTCTAAGCCTTATCCTTTCTATTTCACTATTTTCTCAGACTAATTGGGAATTAAAAAAAGAAGAAGATGGAATAAAAGTATACCTCAGGGAAGTTGATGGCTCAAAGATACAGGAGTACAAAGCAGAAGCCATACTTGAGGGGAAAGTTTCAAATTTTGTTGCCGTATTGAAAGATGTAAATAGTTATAAAGAATTATACAGCCACGCAAAAGAGGTAAGGCTTTTGCATGAGAACGATACTTTTCACGTTCATTATATTGTTACGGATACACCCTGGCCTGTAAAAGACAGAGATGCCGTTTATTCATCCACATACACTCAGCATTATGGCACCAAAACGGTCCGTATTGACATAAAAATGGAAGAAGGATATATAAACGAAAGCGATGACTACGTTCGAATGGAAAACGCTGTAGGTTTTTGGCTTCTGAATCAAATTGACCCCAGCCATGTAGACGTTATGTATCAAATGCATGCTGAACCCGGTGGAAGTATTCCCACCTGGGCTGTTAATATGTTTCTGGTTGACACACCTATTGAAGATATAAAAATGCTTCAGCAAAGGGCAAAACTTGCTAAATATGCCAACCAAAAATTTGACTTCCTGGTTGAATAGTAAATGAATTTAAAACTTGACAAATTTCTTTTTAGCAGTTATTGTTTTACCTGTAAGATGAATTACATAGGTTCCTTTGGGCAAATCATTAATATCAACCATCCAAATCACATCATCATTTATTGGATCAAGCTCAAGGTTCTTTACTTTTTCGCAAACCAAACTATAGATATTTATTATTACCCAACCATCGTCTGAATCTGGCAGGTTTATATTGATATATCCATTTGCAGGATTTGGAAAGGGATTCAAAGAATAGCCGCCACCTTCCTGTGCAAAGTCAATATAGTCAGTTGTAATACCACCTTGAGGTTCCAATACTTCAATATAATCCATTTCAATATGAATATCCTCCCCATAAGGATTTATTGCTTTCAGACGTACATTGTAGACTCCCGGAATATTGTAAGTAATTACTGGGTCTTCTTCAAATGAAGTGCTCGGGCTCCCACCCGCGAACTGCCATACCAAATTGGTTGGGCTATTCAAACTCTCATTATAAAATGCGATGCTTTCACCGGCCATAATTGTAGTTGTACCTGCCGAAAAATTAGCAATGGGAGGATTCGTATTCGCAAGAACCTCAATGTAATTGTTTTTAATATGAATATCCTCCCCATAAGAATTTATTGCTTTAAGACGCACATTGAAGACCCCCGGTGTGTTATATACTATTAGAGGGTTTTCATCAAATGAAGTGCTTGGGTTCCCGCCTGCAAATTGCCATACCAAATTCGTTGGGTTATTCAAACTTTCATTTGTAAATGAGATGCTTTCACCAACTTGAATTGAAGTTGATCCGGCCGAAAAATTGGCAATGGGTACAGTCGTATCCGGAAGAACCTCAATGTAGTTCGTTTCAATATAAATATCCTCCCCATAAGGATTTATGGCTTTTAGGCGCACATTGAATACTCCCGGTGTATTATATGCTATTACCGGGTTTTCATCAAATGAAGTGCTCGGACTCCCGCCAACAAATTGCCATATAAAATTTGTTGGGTTATTCAAAGTTTCATTAGTAAATGCGATGCTTTCACCTACCAGAATTGTAGTTGAACCTGCCGAAAAATCAGCAATGGGAGGACTCGTATTCGTAAGAACCTCAATGTAGTTCGTTTTTATGTGAATATCATCCCCAAAAGAATTTATTGCTTTTAGGCGAACATTATATACTCCGGGTGTATTGTATAATATTTCCGGGTTCTCATCAAATGATGTGCTTGGGCTCCCGCCCACAAATTGCCATACCAAATTGGTTGGATTATTCAGACTTTCATTAGTAAACGAGATGCTTTCGCCTGCTATAACTGAGGTTATGTTTGCAGAAAAGTTGGCAATGGGTTCATCCAGGTCAATAATATTTATAGTTACAATTGCCAGGTCAGTTAATGGTCCTGGGCCATTATCCTGCACTTGTATTACTAAGTTGAATACAGGATATACTTCATAATCCAGTACATCACTATTTGCAACAGCCAATAACCCTGAAGTGCTATTAACAGTAAAAGCACCTTCCAAATTACCCGATACAATAGAAAATTCAAGACTCTGCCCTGGATCAGGATCGCTGGCAACAAGAGTACCAATCGCTTCGCCATTTTGCTTGTTTTCTTCCACATAAAACGATTGGTTATTAATAATAGGTTGGTGATTCGTCTGGGAGCCATCAAAATACTCAAATGCACCAATATCACGAATTCCTTGTTGGGGTGAAGCCATACTATCCAGATCCAAGCTGTAACCCATAAAATTGAATCCTGAATTGACTAAAGGCGAATTTTCTTTCAGCCTGTAATTATAATTTTGCCAATCAACAAATCCAGGGTTAATACCCCAATTCACTGAATTCCCATTAACAATTATGTTATTGGATGTATCGGGGTAAAAACCGCCATAATAGGAGAATGGTTCAACTC
Organism: Bacteroidales bacterium; assembly: GCA_041393255.1. Taxonomy (GTDB): domain Bacteria; phylum Bacteroidota; class Bacteroidia; order Bacteroidales; family JAADJA01; genus JAADJA01. The sequence goes on from JAWKKM010000010.1 coordinate 150,111, forward strand.
CTTCGTGCATGGCAAATACATTATTTTTAGCTGTGGTACTATCAAAGGTAATAATTACAGGCACGGACTGATCATACTGATTAATAAATGTATTGTTCATAAAATTCAACTCTTTGTTAGGCAGGAAATCATCCATTGTAACCCCAAACCCATTTACTGAATCAGCCAGATTGTAATAGAAGTTTACCGTATCTGCCTCAATATGTGCACCTCCACCCGGCAATTGATTGGGAGCAGCATATCCCCTACCAATAAACTTATTATAGGCTACTTCAACATATGCTGACTGGGAAATGTAAATACAAGCTCCTCCGTCATCATCAATGGTATCCTGAGGAGGGTAAAATGTATTCCATAAAATCCGGCCCCTGTCAGGATGATATGTGTGGCTTCCATAGATCAAGCAAAACTTATTTCCAGTAGTTTTTCTCTCAAGAATATTATTTTGTATCAGGTAATTATTTCCCCTGAAATGAATGCAATCGCCCCCCGATTGCAACTGGGAATGCCCAATGGTAAACCAATGCCGGTTGACCCGGTAAATGTGTGAATTTTTAACCGTAAGATTTTCAATTCCACCGAAAATACCATCATCGCCAATATCAAAAATCTCTACATTATCTACCGTTAAAGTGTCAATTATAGTCCCATTTTCAAAAACCAAAACATTTATTCCGCATCCCCAGCGATGTATTTTGCAATTCCTGATGAAAGTTTGCGAAGTGTTGGGAGCTGAGGAGGTATGGCCAGAAAGCATTATTCCATCATTCACAAATGTACCTGCAGTGACCCCATAATTGCCAATAAGCTCTAAATCCTCAATTGTGATTCTTCGGGTGTATTTAAGATAAATTCCGTTTGATCCTGAAAAATGAACTTGCGGGCGTTCTCCAGAACCATACGCTCCTATATAAATGTCATGCAGATCACCGGAGGAATGTGATAAGGTTATCAAGGGTGAATTTCTGAATTCGGTAGTTCCTCGTTTTTGCAAATAAGCAGTGTTGCTTTGTGGTGATACATCGCTCCATGAATCCCAGGGATGATTGATTGACCCATCCTGAAATGGATCACCCTGATTTGTTGGATCAATGTAAATTGTATTGTTATATTGAGCGAACATACTAGAATTGAGCAGCACGAGTAAATAAAGTAGTTTTTTCATATTAAAAGTACAATTTTAGTATTATTAAAAATATGTAGTAGTCATTAGAGGCTGCTAAAATATTAAATACTCCTTTAGAATATAATCTTTATTACCGATTGTTAATAACTTGGCATGATTTTTATTAAATAGCTATTTTCCCATATTAGGAAATCACCTATTAAGCACTGAACCTAAACACATTAATAATGGCAAAAGGATTTCAAATCGCACTATTTTCCCAATTGTGGATAAAAATCCTAATAAATTCATACTGCAATTCCTTTTTCATTCCAGACTCATTAAAACAAATCACTAATTATTTAAAGATCAAAGAGAACTCAGCACAATTCATTTTTGTCATCAAATATGCCAACCATGAATTTCAATAATTCTTACTATCTTCGGAGCTTCGATTTAAGATAATTAATATGAAACAGAAACCCCGTTTATCCTTTTGGCAAATCTGGAACATGAGTTTTGGATTTTTGGGAATTCAGTTCGGATTTGCACTGCAAAATGCCAATGCATCAAGAATTCTTCAAACATTTGGAGCAGATGTTCACCACCTAAGCTGGTTTTGGCTGGTAGCCCCCATCACAGGAATGATTGTACAACCCATAATTGGTTACATGAGTGATCGCACTTGGAACCGCTTTGGACGCAGAAGGCCTTATTTTTTAGTGGGTGCATTATTAACAAGTATTGCCCTGATACTAATGCCCAATGCACCGCACCTTGCCAATGTAATAGCACCCATGTTTATTGGTGGTGGCTTACTCATGATCATGGATGCATCCATAAATATTTCCATGGAGCCCTTTAGAGCGCTGGTTGCAGATAAACTTCCGGACGAACAACATACACTCGGTTTCTCCATGCAAACCCTTTTAATTGGGATTGGGGCAGTAGTGGGATCTTGGTTACCTTATATACTGGGAAACTGGCTTGGAATTTCAAAGGAGGCTGAAACCGGACTGGTACCTCCAAATGTGATTTATTCCTTCTATTTCGGTGCCTTCGTATTGTTATCAGCCATCATTTGGACTGTTGTTTCAACAAAAGAGTATCCACCTGACTTTTATGAGGAAGAAAACAAAGAAGAAGTAAAAGTCAAATTCCGCATTCCCAAAACCATGTGGCAATTATTATTGGTGCAATTTTTTTCATGGTTTGCCCTTTTTTCGATGTGGGTTTTTACAACTCCCGCTGTAGCACTTCATTTTTACAATTCCCCTGATCCAAGTTCATCGGGCTATCAGGAAGCCGGTGATTGGGTAGGAATTCTGTTTGGCATTTACAATGGAGTTTCTGCCATTATAGCTTTATCCTTACCAAAGGTTGCTAAAATTATTGGCCGCAGGGCTACACATGCTTTAGCTTTAGGCATTGGTGGTTTATCCTTCCTTTCATTTGCTATAATTCCATCTCCTACATTGCTTATAATCCCCATGATCGGGATTGGAATTGCATGGGGAAGTATTCTTGCTATGCCCTATGCCATGCTCGCCAACTCCATTCCCCCTAAGCAAATGGGAATGTTTATGGGTTTGTTTAACATGTCCATTACGATACCCCAAATTATTAATGGTATTTTTGGAGGGTTAATTCTTCAATATTTCTTTCATGACAACCCTATGAACTCAATACTCATGGCCGGTGTTTTCATGATCTTAGGTGCTGGTGCTACATTTATGGTACAAGACAAATTGGATTTACGACAACAAAAAAATTCATAAAAACATCCTACTTACTTTGCCTTCTCTTTTTCTGGAGCATATGACTCCATATAAACAATATGCCTACCATGACAAATGGAATGGTTATCATTAATATAATTCCGGTACTCATCCATATAGAATTATTCATTTTGTAATTATGAATAAAAACCAATGGGCTAAACCCCAACCCAATAATTACAAAAACAATCCCACCTAATAATTCCCATTTCCATGCAATCACAAGCAAAAAGATCAAAACAAATGAAGGAATAAGGTGTATCGCAAAATCAAGTATTTGCTGCCCTATAGATAAATCAGGCGAAAAAGCATCCAATGCAAACCTACTGATAAACAATATAGCTAAAATACAAAGTATCCTTGGTAACCAATAGATAGTATTTATCATTTCCTATTTTGATTAATAAATCTTATTTGAAAGTTTCACTTCTGGTACAATCGCATAAATCATATATAAAACACCCACTAAAAATGCAGGAACGGCAACTATGGGAGGCCCATCAAAACCGGCAATAACCACATAAAAAACACTAACAATAATTATTACAAATGAGCCCAAAAAAGGTCTCCACCATGTTATTGCATATCCAGTAAAATAAGTGATGAAAAATGCGCTGGGATCTTCCCAATAAACAAACGACTGTATTATTTCATTGAAATACTCTGGTCCATTCTCAATAAATGAACCAATAAATTTAGGCCCAAATGCCAGTAGAAAGAACAGTGTTACTACTATACCTGTTATCAATGCTGGAATTCTAAATTTATTTTTTATTTTCATAACCATAAAACTACTTTAGAGAGTAATCATAAGTATAAAACCACATCACTTGAAATGATTCTTAATCTTTGAAAAGTCTGATACTATAACCCTTGCAACTTTTTTGATATTTATTGCCGGACACATATGGAGCTTTGCTATTATTCAAACCATGAGGGATACTATCTTTGTTACTATTTAAACCATAGTAAGCTTTTTCTGATCGTGAATCATCGGAATTCCAGAACCCGGCTTTGCTACCGAGATCTATAAATTCACCTTCACAACTACGTATGCCTCCAAACAATAGATCCAAACCACTACTTCCCCCATCAATCAGTTTAGGATAAATTTTTTCCAAGTACGGAAAGGTATTCATTTTAGCCCCTAATTTTTTTTGTACTGCTCTCCACTCTTTGCTTGAAGGAAGATGCCAACCTTCAGGTGCACCATTCATTGCAGTTTCCCAATCGTATAAATAGCCATAAATGGCAACATTGCTTTCAATATTGTTATAAGCCCAGAATTTTCCAGAATCAGGTTTATACGCAAGGTTCTCAGCCATGATCCATTGATCTCCAACCTTCACAGTTTTGTAAATTTTACCATCTCTTGGATCTGTAAAACTTCTGGTTTCCGGTTTGCTATCATTTATCATTTTCCCATTATTACAGGAAATCAGCAATACTCCCAAAAATAGAAATGGAATAGCGAATATCGAGTTCATTCTTTTCATTATATAAACAGTATTTCATCTAGTCATTATTTTTTATACATCTAACAGAAAAAGCAGGATTCCCGGTACCCACTCCTCTTTTAATCGTAGCCATATTCCAATCCAGGTTACGAAAAAACATATTCATTGGATCCGAACTCCAGAAATAACTCTTGTATCCCGGGCCCCAAAAATCACCCTCTACAAAATATCCACAAGGGAGTGCTGTAAACCCAAATGCATCTGAAGCTCCTGTATTAGGTGGTTCCCACAAAGTAGTTCCTTCTTGTTTCAAGTTACCACCTATATCCGAACCACGCCAACTTGTATAATCCCACTCCAAATCACCAATTCCATACTCACTGTCAGCGGCACCTTCCAATATCTTCCAATCTGTGTCAGCAGGGATATGCCAACCTTCCGGACAAATCCCCCGGGAACCGGATTCATTGGTATATGCCATCATTTCATCCCAAAAATATAATCCTCCCAACAAATCGCAATTTGATTCATAGTTTACCATACAGTATTTCTCGATGGTATCATTGTTAGTCGATAGATAGGGGGCATAGATCATTTCGCCAACGTTTAGATTTTCGGCGAACCAACACTGATTAAAAATCTGGATAGTATTATACACCTGTCCTCCATAATCAACTGTTGGCTGTTCAATACATGGAATATTTGATGCAAATTGCAACATGTATTCATTATCCGATTCAGGAGTATCAGCAATTCCAGATTCCCCCAATTCTGAATAACCAACAAATAACAGCTGATCTCCCATATTAAACGGCAGATCCTTTGTGATCTTATAAAACGAATATTCATCATTCCGATCTACCAAGCCCAAATAATCCAATTTTGATCCTGAGCCTGCATTTCCAGCTGAAATCATCTTCACAGTATGAGATTCTCCTGAAACTACTGCAGTTAGGTAGTAACATCCCTCTGATGCCGGCACAAATGAAAAGGCATGCATCGCCGGGTCCAAAGTTTGCTTTAAACCTGAAACCTTCCGACCATAAACATCTAGAACTAATATATTTACAACTTCCTTTTTGCTTAACGAAATATTTATTTTAGTCTCTTCACAAAAAGGGTTTGGGTGATTTTGAAACAATACAAATTGTTTCTGCTTGTCAAGAGGAGTAGAATTAATACCCACATATACAAGCTCATAGGTAGTAACAGGAGCATACAGCATAACTTCTGCATTTTGAGTCAAATTTTTGATTTTCAGGCTATCCATGCTCACGGATTCGCCGTTATTATCTGCATTAAATGCCAGTGTAATGGTTGATTGTTGTGCATTGATATGTATTGCTATCAATGCAACCAGGCTGGTTAAAAAGATTGCTTTTTTCATGATCTTGTGTTTTAAAAGTTTATATAGGTTCCTGATAAATTGCATACCAGAAATACTGGATAAAAGCTTCCCAAAACTGGGTTAAAGTGTAAACAAAAACAATTGCATTGATTTTTAAATATTATATCCTCAAGAATCTATTACTTACTCTATATGTTCTATGAGTTGCCACTTATACTACCTATACTCAGGGCACCAGGTCTCAACATCCTCTCTGAAAATTTCAACTAAAGGCACAGGGTCCACCTCAGCCATTTGGTCAACTATGCGATACGTTTCTTCAGAGGGATTAAAAAAACCAATCATTTCTTTGGTTACATCCACTAACTTAACCTCCTCAGCCTGGTATGCAATTTCCCACTTATTCATAATGACATCAAGGTTTAGCCGTTTTGCAATGGAGGGTAAACTATCGTGTATTTTTTCAAGCAATCCTGGAATGGGCAAGGTACTAAACCCCTGCTTATGAGCTAACTCCTGAAGGCCAGGGCCCTTCCTTTCCAGTAAAGCAACTTTCTCTTCATCTCCTGCTTTTTCTGCTTCATTTCGTTCCTTTTTCAGTTGATTAATATACTCCATGTGTGCTTCCGAACGATAATATACAAGTGCAATAACTCGGGTGTCGTATATACCCACTCTGATAAGATCATCTGCTTTTTCTACTTTTTGACAAGATGATAAGGATATTATTAAAATCGCTGCACTGAAAAAAATGCTTAGAGTGCCCGCCATAAGGTGAAATACTCTTGTTTTCATATTGATTAGGTTTTAAATGTTAATATGATTTTAAACTTAATCCGCTCTTTCAAGCATTACTCTTCCGACCCTCATATACTTATCCCAATTCAGATTATTCAGCATATGAAAGTTTGCTTCGAGCGTATTGTTTTCAATTTCAGGTAAAGCGATCAAAAAAACAACATGTTGTTTCTTCAACTGATGATCCACTTTAACTTTTCCTTTTAGCTTACAAACGATTTCCAAGCCATATTGGGCAATTTCAATGGTTCCATCTGTAAAACGTGCATCTCCTATCCGTCCTGAAATATTCAAATCCGTATCAATATTGATTTGGATATCAAGCAATCCAAGTTCCTTGTTTAATTTTTGGTTCCACATAAAAGCACCTTCTCCTGTCCATATTCCATCAATCTTGGGGTAAGCCATTTTTATAAAATGAGGATTGGAAAGTAAATTCCCATCCCTGAAATCCTGGCCAATTACCAATGAAGCGGTCATTAATAATGCGATGGGTAATATCACCAGCAACTTGAAATTGAATCGATAAACCGAATAATGAGCTGTCATCATGATCAGTCTTTTCTTTATCATGGAAGAATCAAAGCCACTTGCAAACTGCTTATATAAATTCTTTGAAGCAGCTGACAATAGGATTTCCTGATAATACTTCAGGTTTCCTAATTCATCAATTACTTGCTGATCCACCTGGTGTTCATGATTTAGGCGAATTTCACGCTTATACAGAATGAGGAGAGGATTGAACCACAATAAAACCTGAAGGAACTCAACAAAAATCAAATCAAATGAATGGAAATTCCTTATGTGATAAATTTCATGAAGTATCAAAGCTTTGTCTATTTCACCATTCTCCCACTCCTGTCTGTTAACATAAATTCTATTAAAAAATGAATAAGGAACAATTTTACGCTCCAAAAGAGAAACCTTGTACTTGCCATATTTGATAGAAAGCTGGTTCTTATCGCTTCTTACCAAACGAAATATATTGATTAAAAACCTTACAAACAGCATTACCAATACAAACAAATAAGCAATTTTCAGGTAACCCAAAAACCCATTAAATGATTGTTTTGAATGACTATACTCCCCGGGAAGAACATGATTTTGAGAAGAAGGAATTTTATGCAAAACCGGAATATTGTTTTCGAGACTGATGGATGAAAAAAACTCCAGATTAATTTGCAATAAGGGAACAACTAAGGATAAAGTCAATGCAAACAAAAGGTATATTCGCTTATGTGCATGCAATTTCTCCTTCGAAATAAAAAAATAATAAAAGAGGTAAAAGATACTTAAACTAATTGTTGACTTTATGATATAGAGCAGGACCATCACTCCTTATTTTCTATTTTTCTGTCAATTATTTGTCTCAATTCTTCCAAATCCTTTTCACTCAGATTGGTTTCCGAAGTAAAGAAAGAAGCAAACTGAGATGCAGAATCATTGAAAAAATTTTTAATCAATCCGTTTATATGTGAAGCAAAATATTCTGATTTTTTTATTTTTGGATAATACTGACGGACCTTCCCAAATTGGTCATACCCCACAACACCCCGGTCAATCATTCTTCTCAACAAGGTAGCTACAGTAGTTGGTGCTGGTTTAGGATCCGGATATTCATCCAGCAAATCTTTCATAAATGCTTTCTCCAGTTTCCAGAGATATTTCATGATTTGCTCCTCAGCATTTGGCAATTGCATTGTTCTACAATTTTAAATTATATTCTACAAATATAGAACATAAAAATCCAAAAGTCAAATATTTCGATAAAATATTACATTATTTATGAAACTCCTTCCAGCAAAAGATAGCTATAAGGCTGCAGAATAAAGGGTATTGACAGAAAAATGGGCTACTATGATTCATTAACAGATCCTTCAATTTTTTAATATGAGTATTGCATTTGATAAAAAACTGTGTCTCCATATCTGAAATATTAGCAATGAATATAATTCGGCCACTCTCGTTTCCACCTGATAATGCAAGTACATGATTTTCGGCATCGGTATCAATTCTTTCAATGGTATAATTTTCTTTTAATACGGGATGATTCTTTTTTAAGCGAACCAGTTTCGAGTATAAATTCATCATCTTATCCTCTTTCCATAAAACCTCATCCTTGTCAAAAAACAACAAGCGCCTGTAATTGCCTGCCTCCTGACCAGAATAAATCAATGGAAAACCGGGGAGTAAAAATGTTAACACTGTAAGCGGTTCAAAAAAATAATGCAAACGCTCAATGGCAGAACCCTGCCAGGAATTTTCATCATGGTTGCTTGTAAAATTTAAGAATGATGCACCTTTCGGCAAATAGTTCAATTCATTTAAAGCCAAATTAATTAAGTCAATGGCATTGATTTTTTCTGCACTGCATTGTTCATGGCATGCAACAGTTTCCAATTGTAAATGGTATCAAAAGCATATTCCAATAAATCATGGTTTTCTGATTCTGCCAACATATACACCGGCTTAATTTGATCCAACCTTTTGCGGGCTTCATTCCAGAATGACGTCCTAACAAGGTGGGCCATATCACATCGGAATCCGTCAATATCCGTTTCTTTTAACCAAAAAGCCATTTGTTTGATCATTTCATCCCATAATTCCCGATGATCATAATTTAAATGGATCACATCTTCCCAGTCTTCAACAGGAGCCTTAAATCCACCTTTTTTATCTTTTGTATAAAACTCCGGATGATCCTTGGTCCAATGGTGGTCCCAGGCCGTGTGGTTTGCCACCCAGTCAATGATTACCTTCATCCCCAACTCATGAATTTTTTTCACCAGAGCTATAAAATCATCCATTGTTCCATACTCAGGATTAACATCTGAATAATTGGAGATGGAATAATAACTTCCAAGTGTACTTTTCGATTTTTCTCCCCAATTGGCTGAATGGGCATAAACCAGAGAATCCCAACTCCCAGGTCCTTAAGCCTGGGCAAGTGTTCTTCAAACCCTTTAAAAGTTCCCTCTTTTGAATACTGCCTTATGTTTACTTCGTAAATGGTTTGGCCATTTGCCCAATCCGGTATATTTATTTTTCGCTTTATCATACTATTATCCAAGAGCGCAAAAATCGTAAAAAATTATTAAAATCATTTATTAACAACCAATGCGAGTAAAAAAGAGTCAGCAAAATAAGATGAATTTAGTTTGTGCATTAAAATGAAAATTCCTTTGTTTGGAGATTTCTCAACCTTAAGAGTTCGTCGGACAATTGCATTCATATGCCACAGAGGTAGTTTCGCTATCATGATATATAACTGAAAAATATTTTTCCTGTTTCTGTAAACCCCTTAAAGACTGCAACTCCAGAGAACAATACCATTCCATAAAAAAATCAAATTGCGACCCTTCAAAAATTCCTTTGTCGTTAAATGCGTACTTTAAAAAAAATGAAATGAAAAAAATAACAATCATAATAAGCCTATTACTTACAACAATTATAGTTACTGACATAACCGGACAAGAATTAACTCAAGTCGTTAGGGGAACACTGGTAGACAAAGATTCAAAAATGGGATTGTTCGGCGCGAGCCTGGTCATAGCCGGTTCCAATCCTCAAAAAGGAACCATTACCGATGAAAATGGAGATTTCAATTTCGGACAACTACCCGTTGGACGCTATGACATCATCATTTACTATATGGGATACGAAACCCGGACCCTATCCAATATTCTCGTTGGAACAGGAAAAGAAGTTGTACTAAGGGTTGAGCTCACCGAATCCGTTGTCAATTTGGAAGAAGTAGTTGTGAAAGGAAAGGAGCATAAATCAGAAACACTCAACGAAATGTCAACGGTGAGTGCACGAACATTCACAGTTGAAGAAACCCGCAGGTATGCAGGCAGCTTTAACGATCCTGGCCGCATGGCATCATCCTTTGCAGGAGTCACCGGAGATCCATCAGGGAATAATGAAATTATAGTCAGAGGTAATTCGCCGAGAGGAATGCTGTGGCGCTTAGAAGAAATAGAAATACCCAATCCCAATCACTTTGCAGAAGAGGGATCAACAGGTGGCCCCATTAGTATCCTCAATGGCGCCACACTTGACAACTCGGATTTTTTTACAGGAGCCTTTCCGGCTGAATATGGAAATGCCTATTCCGGAGTCTTTGACATTGGACTTCGTAACGGGAACAATCAAAACCGGGAACATGCAATCCAAGTTGGTATGCTGGGTACAGATATCACCACCGAGGGCCCCTTTATAAAAGGAAATTCTTCATCCTACCTGCTCAACTACCGGTATTCAACACTGGCTATGCTGAATGCAATAGGTATTGAAATTGCAGGGGATGCAGTTCCCGAATTCCAGGACCTGACTTTTAAAGTAAATGTGCCAACTCAACGCTATGGAGTGTTCACACTTTTTGGAATTGGAGGAATTAGTTTGGTGAAAGAAAAAGATGATACTTTCTCAAATGATTTTCGAACCGATATGGGAGCTTTTGGATTGAAAAACACCTATTTTATAAATGAAAAAACACACCTGAAAAGTTACATGGCATACACAGGATCTAAAAACATCTGGAATTATAAAAAACCAGATGAAACCAATACATTCCAAACACACGCAACGGAAGATTTCATTTATCAGACCGTGAAAGGATCGGTTAACCTGAACCACAAATTCAATGCACGAAATTTGATAAAAGCAGGAATGATATACAATAGCCTCCGTTATGACCTGCAATCGACTACTTATGATAATGAATTGCAAAGGCTGTTAACGGATGTGGAACAAACCGGAACAACCGGGCTTTTGCAATCCTATGCCAATTGGAAACACCGTTTGAATGAAAAACTAACAGTTATTGGAGGTTTACACAGTATGTATTTCGCCCTCAACAGCAATTATACTATCGAACCCAGGCTGGGAATAAAATATCAGTTTAATCCAAAACAATCGATCAACTTTGGTTTTGGCATTCATAGCAAAATGGAAACATTATCTACCTACTTTTCTGTTCAGGAGCAAGAAGATGGCTCATACATTCAGCCAAACCTCCAACTCGACTTTACCAAAGCGCAACATTATGTAATCGGTTACGAAAACCTTTTATCACAAAACCTGATGTTACGTGTGGAAATGTATTATCAACAACTGTTTAATATACCCGTTGAAGACAGCACAAACAGTTCTTTCTCAGCTGTAAACTACAGCTATGGATACACCAACAGAAGCCTAACAAATTCAGGAACAGGCAGAAATATTGGAATTGATATTACCCTGGAAAAGTATTTCTCCAATAATTACTATTTCATGTTCACTACCTCCTTGTATGATTCAAAATACAAAGCAGGTGATGTGGTATTGAGGGATACCCGATACAATGGAAACTATGTTTTCAACGTATTGGGAGGTAAAGATTTCATACTTGGGAATGAGAAAAAAAGGACCTTAAGCATAAACGCAAAAGGAACATTGGCAGGAGGGCAAAGAACTACACCCATCGACATTTCACAATCAGAAGTGGAAGGATATACCATTCGTAACGAAGAATTAGCGTTTAGTGAGCAATGGGATGATTATTTTCGCTTTGATCTTAAAATCAGCCTGACCCGAAACAAAAAGAAAGCCTCACACACCATTGAGCTGGATATTCAAAACATTACAAACAGGCTTAATGTTGTAGGCGATTATTATGATGATGAAACCGGGCAGGTTGAAACGTTCACACAACTCGGACTTCTTCCGGTATTCAATTACCGGATCGAATTCTAACATGTATAAAGAGGTAATTTTCCCTTCCGTTGGGTCTTCCCGGAGTTTTCCGGGGGGACTTTTTTCAATCCCTGAAGTTTGAATTTATTGTTCGGATCTTTTCTCGTTCACGAGATTAAAACCAAGATACAATTGAAAAACCCCGTTTTGATAATGCGGATCATAGCCTGCTGCTGCTTCGTTACTAAGTTTCATCTTAAACGGAAGTCCATAACTATATCGCATACCTGCATTGAACTTAGAAGAGAGATTAAAACGGGCACCGATATCAAAGGCAAAATCAAAATTATTGAGCAAATCGTCACCTGTGATCATGTATCCAAACTCAGGGCCAAATTCCAATTCGAGCAACTCAATGGGTTTATAAACTAGAAAAATAGGTAGATCAAGATAATTTAGGCTAACAATGTTTTTTTGTCCATCAATTTCCTCGACATAACCTTTATTGGAAAAAAGCACCTCAACCTGCCAGGCAAACTGCTCGGAGAATTGATCCTGTAAATAACTGCCTATATGAAAAGATACACGTGTATTGAATGTTGCTTCATCGAAAACATCACCCGAATTGGTCACAATAAAGTCACAAACATTCAAACCACCTTTTATTCCTCCATTAAGTTGGGCATAAGAACTAAGGTTTAAAGCAATAAAGAAAAGTGTTGCCAAAAAAGGACGATTCATAGTTTTTCGTTTAGCTTGCAAAAGTAAGGAAAATGTTTATGTATGCTTTCTGACAAAAACAAGACATATTTCGTTATATTTCTACACTTTGAGATTGTCACTTCAGTCAACCTGCTATTGTTCAGTGTCGTCTTAAAAAATTGAGCTTTACTACGATGATGAATAATTGTTTATCAATTTTTGAAATCATTATCCATTCACGGATCCGTCAAAAAAATACTGACAATTTTCATTCAGGAAATTGTAATTTTGCCCCAAAATAAGAACATGGCAAGAAAAAAGAGAAGGGATTTTCCGACAATCGAAAAAATGGAAATTCTGGATGCAGGATCTGAGGGAAAAGCTATTGGAAAATTCAATGAGAGGGTTGTTTTTGTACCCTATGTTGTTCCGGGAGATGTGGTTGACGTGAAGGTGCACAGGCAAAAAAAATCGTGGTTTGAAGGCAGGGCCATTCATTTTCATAAAAAATCGGAGAAAAGAATAGAAGCAAAGTGTGAGCATTTTGGAATATGCGGCGGTTGTAAATGGCAAAACATGAGTTACGATGATCAGCTGTTTTACAAACAAAAACAGGTTAAAGACAACCTGGAAAGAATTGGTAAATTTCCCATTCCTGAAATACTTCCCATTCTTCAATCAGAAAGGACTTTTTACTATCGCAACAAAATGGAATTCACCTTTTCAAATAAACGTTGGTTAACCGAATACTCGAAAGGTATTGATTTTGATGAGCAGAATATGAACGCACTCGGGTTCCACGTTCCAGGATTACACACCAGGGTTGTAGACCTCAACAATTGCTATCTGCAGGAAGAACCTTCAAACACCATGCGGCTTGCCATAAAAAAATATGCCGACCAAAAGGGACTCACATTTTACAATGTAAAGGACATGTCAGGATTTTTGAGAAACCTCCTCATCCGCATTACTTCAACCGGCCAGTTAATGGTGATACTTGTTATGAACAATGATGAAAGGGAACAAATAAAGGAGATTATGGACTTTATTGATTCAAGCTTTCCGGGAATAACCTCACTAAATTATGTAATCAATCCAAAAGTCAATGACATCATAACCGATCTGGAAATCATTACTTACAAAGGTGAACCTTTCATCATTGAAGAAATGGAAGGCCTGCAATTCAAGATCGGGCCGGTATCCTTTTACCAGACCAATTCATTGCAGGCTTACGAACTTTATAAGGTTGCCCGTGCATTTGCCGATCTGAAAGGGGATGAATTGGTTTACGATCTTTACACAGGTACCGGCACCATTGCCAATTTTATTGCTTCAAAAGCGAAAAAGGTTGTGGGTATTGAATATGTTGAGTCAGCTGTGCTAGATGCTATTGAAAATTCAAAGATTAACAATATCAAAAACACCTCATTTTTTGCTGGTGACCTGGCAAAAGTATTGAATGAAGAATTTACTTTAGAAAATGGAAACCCGGATGTGATCATTACCGATCCTCCCCGTGCCGGAATGCATGAAAAAGTGATCAAACAAATCCTTCGGATTGCTCCGGAAAAAATTGTGTATGTAAGCTGTAATCCGGCAACACAAGCCAGGGATGTGGCGCTGATGGCTGATGATTATGAAGTTGCAAAGATCCAACCGGTTGATATGTTCCCCCAAACCCATCATGTGGAGAATGTGATGTTGCTGGTTAGGAAAAACTAGGAAATAATTGAGCTTGCTTGTTTATTATTTCTGATTCCAATTTATTTGTTATTGGCTTGACAATTAACATCTAATTTTTAACCTTTCCCTTATGTCATGTTTCTTAGTTATTCCCCAATTCAAACGCCAATTTCATGTACTTCCGAACTTCTTCATTGATATCTTCTTTGTGATAGATCCTCAAGTAATGCTGGAAGTATTTTCCACCGGGAACCTCCCCTATCCGATAAAAACATAAATTATCTATATAGGGTTGATTGAAGGTAAGCACAACATCTACAAAATCCTTCCCGATCCGATGGATGTAACCAAAACGTATTCTTGCAGCAAAAGCGATCCTGCTCCGGGCCGGATGCAATTTGAATTCTCCAATGGATTGATACTGTTCGATGAAATAATGAAACAGCTCAACTGACTTTTCTGATTTCCCCTTCAAAAAGTCGTCCACTGTTCTTTCATTGCACGAATGGGGATGATTCATTTTTACAAATTGTTGGTTGCATTCAGGACAGGTCCAAACAGTATCCATTTTATTCTCAAATTTAACTGTTTCGCAAATAGTGCTCAACTATTGCTCAAATATATCAAAATGTTATTACTTTCGTAGATGATAAATTTACAAAAGGAAACTTCCTGATTATGGATAACAATGTAAAAAGCCCGTGCATAAGGGTATGCAAGTATGATGAAGAGGGAAACTGCCTGGGATGCTATCGTTCGATGGAGGAAATTTCGAAGTGGATTTTTATGAATGACGCTGAGAAACTGGAAGTATTGGAAAAAGCTAAAATCCGAAAGGCCACACCCAGGGCAGGAAAAAATGATTATGATTATTACGTTTAATATACAATTCACAAATTACATTTACGAAATAGTTAACCACGTTTGATTATGGAATACGATCTCAATACAATATTATTTGCTTTTGGATTAACTATGTTTGCCGGATTATCAACAGGAATTGGCAGCGCAATAGCCTTTTTCGCGAAACGGACGAATACGAAATTTCTCTCTATATCGCTGGGTTTTTCTGCTGGTGTGATGATCTATGTTTCTTTTGTTGAGATTATTGTAAAGGCGAGGGTTGAACTGATTGAAGAACTTGGAATACGGGGAGGTTCATGGGCAACTGTTGCCGCATTCTTTGGAGGCATTCTGGTAATTGCCATTATTGACAAAATGATCCCATCGGTTGAAAACCCGCATGAAATTAAGCTGGTTGAGGATATGGAATCAACAAAGAAACGCAGTGAAAAAAAATTAATGCGCATGGGGCTTTTCACTGCACTAGCCATTGGCATTCACAACTTCCCGGAAGGGCTTGCAACGTTTACAGCAGCATTAACCGAGCCCAGCCTAGGAATTGCCATTGCTGTTGCTATTGCAATTCATAATATACCTGAGGGTATTGCCGTTTCCGTGCCTGTTTTTTATGCTACGGGAAACAAGAAGAAAGCATTTACGCTCTCTTTTCTATCAGGTTTGGCCGAGCCTGTTGGCGCATTGGTGGGATTTCTGATTTTAATGCCATTTATGAGTCCGGTGGTTTTTGGGGTATTGTTTGCCGGAGTTGCCGGTATCATGGTTTTTATTTCGTTGGATGAATTACTTCCCTCTGCTCAAGAATACGGCGAACATCATTTATCCATTTATGGTTTGGTAGCAGGTATGGTTGTGATGGCAATCAGTTTGTTATTATTTATTTAAGTAATTTTACCGGATGAAAAGATTTTTTCCATTCCTGCTCATCTTCTGCGTCCTTATTTCTGAAATTTTGGCTCAGGACGATCAATCCCACGAAACCACCCTGAATAACCTTCCATCTGCTATAATCACCGATCGGCCAACCGTTGCTGTTTCCCCCTACCTGGTTCCCAAAGGCAAGTTTCAAATTGAAACAGGTTTTGTTTTCGAGAATGAATCAAACACTACCGATAACATTAAACGATTTGGTATAGCAGGAACCCTGATTCGATATAGCATTTTTGAAAATTTTGAAGTGAGGGCTGCAAGCTATTATGGAATGGAACAAGTCAGTCCGATAGAAACAACACCCGATTCATCCATAAGTGGTTTTGGCCCCCTGACTCTTGGATTCAAAACACATATTGTAGAGGAAAAAGCATGGAGGCCTCAAATGGCTGTTGTCGTCAACATGACCCTGAGGCATTTAGGAAATGAGTATTTTGCACCCATCTACAGCTTTCCTGATGCGAGTTTTTTGATTGGTTACACACTGGGCAAATTTGCCATCGTGGGAAATGCCGGATTTTCTTACAATGGCTCAAACCCTGATGGATTTTTCATCTATAGAGCTGCTTTTAGCTATAACATTTTGCCCGAACTTGCCATTTTTGTAGAGCCTTATGGCAATTTTGATCATGGCGATCTGCCCAATCACAAAGTAGATGCGGGATTCACATATATCGTCAGGAACAATTTACTAATTGACATTTCAGCCGGTTTAGGGCTATCACAAACGAATGATAAAAGTTTTGCAGCTGCTGGATTGGCCTGGAGAATTCCAAGATAATTAAGAAATGATAAAAAAGACACTTTTAGTTATTATTCTATCGTGCCTATTTGGATTTTCATATGCCCAGAAAAAAGAGCCCATGCCGGCTAATGTTGCTCCCAGCTGGACAGTCCCTGATCTGGTTACAGACCGTCCGGACCAAACCGAATCTTCGGTAACGGTTCCACATAAAAGCCTTCAAATTGAAACGGGATTTGTATTTGAACGATTTTTAAACAGTGATTATACGCTTGATAACTGGGGAATTGCCAGCACTTTATTCCGTTATGGTTTATTGAAAAACATGGAATTGCGATTGGCCAGCAACTACCAATATTCTGAATTAATAACAAAAGACTCAGATGTTGATACCATTCAGCAAGGGATGGGTCCCATTTTGGCAGGTGTAAAAATTTACATTACTGAGGACACGGTGTCTGGCCCGAAGTGGCTTTTCTGACAGATATTACACTAAATGTAGTTGGCGACTTAGACTACAGGCCAACAAACAGTTATACAACGATAAAATTTGCAGCATCACATACACTTAGCAAAGTTTTCGGACTTGGTTATAATTTCGGTATTGCCAGCAATGGTGAAGTTGCCAAAGGGTTCTTTGTTTATTCATTTGTTGTTGGAGCGTCTGTTACCAAAAAACTTTCTGCCTTTGCCGAAGTATATGGCAACCTTGATGACAGCCAATACCCCCGAACGCGATTGGATGGAGGACTGACCTTTTTGGTAAGGCCCAATCTGCAACTGGATCTATCAGCAAGCTATGGCCCTGAAGAAGTGCAATCAATGTGGTTTATCAGCATTGGTTTAAGTTGGCGAATCCCGCAATAAAAAGGAATCTACTCTGCATTGCTCATAATCTCCGATTTAATATAATATACACCCGACAGAACGATCCTGGCATTTTCAGGCAATGTGGATTTGGGTTGCACATGAACAAAACCATCCTCGGCATAGCCGGTAATCAAATCAAAACGGTGAAAAGTAAGCTCCTCAGAATTTGGATCATCGGTAGTATAAAAACCATACTTATCCATTTCACTTTCAATTATAACAGCCTCCTCAGGAAGGGCATCCAGGTATTGTTCACTGGTATGTATTTCAGTTGAAACGAACAGTCCGGGAACCATGTTTTTATCCACTTTTTCAATTTCAGCTACAACCTTAATAACCCTGGCATCCGGCTCCACCATAGCTCCCAAAGCAATAACCTTTGCTTCAAATTGTAAAGATGTCTGTGTTGTGGGAGAAAAGGTCACCCGCTGACCTTCCTTGACAAGGTGAATATCTTTTTCAAACACCATAATCTCCAAAACAACCCTGGAGTTATCAATAATCTCAAAAAGCACATCTTTCTCTTCAGCATATTTTCCAATATTCACATTTACATTGCTAACCAAGCCGCTTATGGGGCTTAAAATACCTATCTCCTGGCTGATTTCGCCCCGATCAAGGAATTCTGTATTCAGATTTAACAATCCAATCTTGGCCTGGCAAGCTGAAAAATTCCCTTTGGCGCTTATGAATTCGGCTTCAATATTCTGGAACTCTTTTTCCGAATTAATTTGCTTATCCATCAAATCCTTTTGTCGCACATAATTTTTCGAAATATAGTCAAGCTCTGATTTCGCCCGGATATAATCCTCCTGAATATTGATCAGCTCAGGAGATGCATAGGTTGCCAGCAATTGCCCTTTCTGAACCATTTGTCCCGTATTTACTTTTATCTGCTTGACAACACCACCCATAAAGGCAACTACGGACGCTCTGTTTTGCGGCAACACATTAACCTTGCCACGGGCATGTACATCATCTGATAACAATTGCTTTTCAATTTTACCAAGCACTATTCCAGACCGTTCAATTTTGTCTTTTGAAAGGGTAATTTTTGTCAGATCGGGTGAGGCAACTTCCTCGTCCATACTTTGTTGGGTTGATTGACATGCCGTCAATGCAGCAATAATAATCAGAAACCCATATTTTTTTAGTGTATTCATTATCCTTAATTTAATTTGCTAATAAACCTTCGATTACAATGATGGTTTGGTTATAACTATTCAATGTTTCAAAATATTTAAATTTGATATCAAATGCAATTCCTGA
>JAWKKM010000011.1:0-153517 GCA_041393255.1 Bacteroidales bacterium
ATTTGATATAGTTGGCCGTCTACGCGTCTTATTTCATGGTCAATATTTTTGATATCCATAGGAGTCCTTCAAAATTAACAATTGCAGGTTCAAATATAACAATTTAATTTTTTTGATAAATTTTCCTTTGTACATAACAAAATTAGTAAATATATGATTATTAACACAATATGTTTATAGCTTGGTGATAGTTTAGTCGATAAAAAGTATATAAAATCCTGATTTTATGTATTTTAAATAGAAATACCTCCAAGTATGTCTTCAAGTTACTCGAACACCAGGGTTAAAAGTAAAAAATACAATTTTTTTGAAACATTATCATCAATTTTTGGGGACAAAATGAATTTGGCCCGAATAAAGTTCTTTGGCTTATTTATTTGTGCACTTTGTAAGGTTCAAACAGTGTGCTTTGAAAAACTTGCCACGGCTGTCGATACGAACACCAAGGTTGATTCTTCGCTTTGAAGGATCCAGCGTTTCATGGCTGACTATGTGCTGGATACCCATCTGATTGCCCGGTTTGTATTTTCGCTTTTGCCTCATCAGGGCCCTGACAGGCTAACAATGGACAGGACCAATTGGAAGTTCGGCTCGACCAATATCAAAATATTGGTACTTGCCGTGGTTTACCGAGGGGTTGCTTTTCCTTTGCTTTATAAGATGATGACCAAATTTGGTAATTCTTCTACCACAGAAGGGATCGATATTATGTAACAGTACATAGACCTGTTTGGTGCCGATAGCATCGATTGCCTTCTGGCTGACCGGCTATTTATCGGTGAACGATGGCTTGGCTATTTAAATAACCAGCGTATTGGTTACCATATACGGATCAGGGGAAACTTTTGGGTCACTATCCCCAGGAATGGTCATCGCCTAAAGGCTTCCTGGTTGTTTGGCCATGTGTCGGTTATTCAATTCGCTTTTCACCTGGGAATTGTGTATGTAAACGGTCAACTTTACTATTTATCAGCATCAAAGGTCTTCAACCGCAAAGGAATCCCGGAACTTCAGATCATTGTCTCCTTTAATAAACCCGATCAGGCAAATTCATTATACAAAGAACGCTGGCAGTTTGAATCTGCATTTAAAGCACTTAAAACAAGCGGTTTTACTACCGAAGCCACGCATCTGACAGATATTGACCGTATAAACAAGCTGCTTGCGCTGGTGATTTTTGCTTTTACCTGGGCTTATATAGCAGGTGTCTTTCTATACTCTATCTGTCCGATAAAAGTTAAAACCCATGCCAGAAGAGCAAAAAGCTTATTCAAATACGGTTTAACATATCTTGCAAATGTGCTGTTTTTTAACGATGTAGATAAATTTGAAAAAATTTGTAATTTTTTGTCATGTACTAAATTCAAAACATTATTTTCTACCCCGAAACAGCGCTTAGGACATCTGCACTAACTTAAGTTATCTTGCATCGCAGCGCCAACGTGTATCCTTATTTGTCAGGCTACAGGGAATAAAGGGCAGTAGCCCCTGCTGGGAGGCCGGGGATCCGTTTGATGGGATGATTCCGGTTCACATCCGTTTCTGAAATTAAAGCTTTATGGATTTAAATTGGGGGAAACGGTTTTCATTCATGCTATAAAATCCGACGCGTGTTGTTTTTTGCGAAATAAAATTATTGTAAATAATCAGTGTCAAATGTAGTGGAAAAGTTTCCATTCGTTTTTTTTTTTTTTTTTTTTTTTGAAAAGCACCTGTTATCAACAATAAAATCAGGTTGTTAACATCTGTTTCGGGGTAAGTTTTTACTTTTCTCAAAAATCAACCGCTATTAACAAAATGTATGGCTGTTTTAATAAAAACCTCTGTTGTTGCTTGCTTTGAGGGGTTTCATAGGCTAAATTTGCAATATATTTCTTTCAAAGGTTTTGGAAAAAGACAAAATCACATAAGTGCTTTTGCAGAAAAAATAGAAGAACTCACCAAAGAGGTCCAATACTTAAAGAACGCCTATCCAAATACGAACATCCTAAATTCAGGCAATAGCTCTATACCACCCCTCCAAAGACGAAAACCGACCCAAACGTAATACGAGTTTGCGGGAAAAAACCGGTCGCAGGCCAGGCGGACAAACCGGGGTACAAGGGCAATACATTGAAAATGGTTTCAAATCCTGACATTTTACAGGAACACATTCCATGCTTGTGAGGGTTGTGAATGACATCAGCAACCTTTCAAGTGAGTTTGCCTTGCAAACGCCAAGGTGAATAGATATCCCGGAGATAAAACTATATGTAACCGAACACAGGATATATAGTAAGGTTTGCAGTAGTCAGGCCATGTAAAAATAAACAGGGGGATTTTCCAGGCCAATGCTCCCGTAGGGCTATGGTACAAATATAGAAAGTCTGATCGGCTATTTTCTATTCCCGCCAGTACATCCCTTTTAAACGGATGCAGGAATTTTTTAAAGACGTGTTCAATATTCCCATAAGTTAAGGAGGCATTCATTATCTGTTAAACAAGCTTGTAGCAAAGGCCTTGCCCGCATATGAACTGATAAAGCAAAACTTTCCTCAACTACGGTTGCTGGAACAGATGAAACAGGATTGAAAGTAGCAGGGGGATAAACACTGGGCATGGACATGGCAAAACAATGATGCAACATTTATTTCCTAATAATAACTGATAACAGGGGATGGTAAAGCATTAATGAAAACTTCAGAAACGGATTTGAAAAATGCTGTATTGGTTCATGATTGCTGGAAAAGCCACTTCAACACCAATGCTTTGTCACATCAAATATGCATTGCCCATTTGTTAAGAATTTGAATTACCTATAATTATACAAATCCGCTGTCGAGCAAGGTATGCAAATGGTCTTTGTAAGTCAGCTCTGGATTTAAAATTCAGAATGAGTGATGTGGACTATTATATCCCTAATCCGATAAAGGACAACCCTGGGAATGGTTTAATTTCTTGGATAAATTACAAGTTGGACAAAAACCATAAAGAACTCATTACTTTTCAGAAAAGGCTTTATCAGATACAGGGACTATCTTTTACATTTCTTTATCATCCCAAAGTGCCACCGGATAATAATGCTCGGAAAGAGCGATACGCAATAAGGAATGTCAAGCAGAAAATATCAGCCAGTTCAAATCGCCAAACGGGGCTTTTATATTTGGTGCAGTATTGAGTGTCAATAACTGACACGGTAATCAAGAATAATCAGAATGTGTTAAGCCCTTAAATATTATCGCTAAATTGAACACTGATTAGTTACAAATTGAAGTTGTTAAAAGTTAAAAAATGAGATATTAAAAACACGAATGTTTAAAAGAACGAATGATACAGAAAAATTGATTTCAATAAGTTGTATCATTCGTCTAAAAAAACGTGTTAAGTAAAAAGCACAATAAAAAAGAGAGATTTGCCCACATTTGAAATTTGGAAACGGTCGAAAAAACACAAAAGTTAAGTGTTATCAAGTGTTGGCTAAATTTTATACCGGTTAAAAACAGGATGTCAATGGAGACAGCCCTCAATGAAGCAATTTTTTAGGGAGTAAGTATGGTTGGGCAAGTGTCTATCATCACTTTCTGAAGTGGTGCAAAGATGCAGTAGTTGGGAAAGAGCCTGGAGACATATTCTGGAAAGGCATCGGGATTCACTTGATTTATCAAGTGTTCAGCTTTGATGGCACACAATCTCTAATCGCAAGGGGCGGACAGGCAGTAGGCTACCAAGGCAGGAAAAAGGCGAAGACCAGCAACATGCTTGTGCTGACAGATAGCCAGGGTATCCCACTGGCCTGCAGTGAAGCTATTTCAGGAGAACATAATGATGCGTATCAGCTGGAAGAGTTCGTGGAGAATATGTTTGAAAGCCTGCGTTCTTCAAACATAGCGACAGACTGGCTCCTGAATGCTGATGCAGGGTTTGATATAGAGAGCTGTGCTTTCTGTTACAGGAATGATATAATAGATAATATTGATAAAAATAAAAGAAACGGTAGTGAAAGGAACACCTTTTTTGACAGTTTACTCTACAAATGCAGGTTTGTTGTGGAAAATGACCAATGCTTGGCTGATGCATTTAAGGCTATTTTGATCCGTTTTGAAACAAACAAAATTCATTGGAAAGCATTGAATATATTAGCTTTTTGCGTTATTTTATTACGTCAACTTTAAACAACTTCATTATTAAAATGCATTATGTTTACAAAAAAAATAGAAAAATGGATAATAAGACTAACTCCATCAGGCTTGTTTCACCGGCGATGAATGTTGCAGCATTTATCATAATAATTGCGGGCTTATGTATGCCAAATCATTTATCAATCAATTATTGATGGCTGTATTTATAAGTATAATTTGTGCACAACCCATGGCCTGGCTTGCACGCAGAAAAGTACCCCATGGTTTTTCGGTATTGATTGTATTGGTTGGTGTAAACCTTATGATTGCTAATTATTGGACAGTTAATCGGAAGGTCCATTGGCCAGTTTACAACCGATGCTCCACAAGTATGCTGTTGGTATTGAACGAAATAGCGCATTCGGTATTTCTATCCTTGGAACGAACGTGGCCCGATATTTTTGGACACAGCATACGGGAAAAATATTTGATATGGGTAAGGTAATGAATTTAACTGCCGGGATGTTGGGCGATCTTGGCGGAATAATGGGAAACTCATTAATAATAATGTTTACCGTTATTTTTATTTTGTTTGAGCTGAATGCTTTTGCGGTTAAAATGATTGCTATTGCTGATTCACCTGAAATATCGCTGAATTATTTAACGAAGATTGGCCATAGCATCCGAAATTACCTTGGATAAAAACGTTGGTAAGCTTAGCCACAGGCTTTTTTATTTGGGTTGGGCTGAAAATTATTGGTGTTGACTATCCGGTATTGTGGGCTTTGATTGCCTTTCTGCTAAATTACATTCCAAACATCGGATCGTTTATGGCCATGATACCAGCCCTGTTATTTGCCCTATGGGGCAACTGGGTGTTGGCGCTTCAATCTGGACACTGACAACCTACCTGCTGGTAAATACCATAATGGGTAGCATTGTCGAGCCACGGGTAATGGGGCAAGGCCTGGGCCTGTCGACACTGGTGGTATTTATTTCGCTCATATTCTGGGGATTTATTTTGGGAACGGTCGGAATGTTCCTGTCAGTCCCCTTAACCATGACCCTAAAAATAATGCTTGAACAAAACGAACGCACAAAATGGGTTGCCATTTTACTCGGAACGCAAAAAGAGGCAGAGGTTGCTATTGAGAGGCGAAAATATAAAGATTAGCTCCGAACTTACTGGCCGGCAATTTAGTTCATGTTTGATTGTTCAAAAGGATAAATGAGCTTCAGTCCTTTTTCATATCTATAACTGTCCAACCTTTTTCCAGGGCTTGATCCAGGCCTTTGTCCAGCCTTCCAATGTGGGATTCACGATCGTAGGCCCATTCGCGCTCAGCATCGGTATGGTGAAGGTAAAGCATAAAACTTTTACGTTTGTTTGAAGCTGTCCATTGCAACATTTGTAAATCGCCATCAGAATTGCCGGAAGCAAATACCGGTTTTTGCCCGATAAAATTATGGATGCCAATGGGCTTACCCTCTTTATCATTAACAAAATCAATTTCAGCTAATCTTCTGATAAGCGGGTTGCCATTGTTGTAATCAAATTCGGTTTTAATATAGCTTCCGACTACCTTAGATGGGGAGGTATTCTGCAAACTCCTCTTCAACCCTATAGGCCGCATAAATTGATGCCACCACCGGAAACAATAAACGTCTTGAACCCGTTTGCCCTTAAATAGTGAAGCAACTCACATGGGCTGGTAAACCAGATCGGTAAAGGGCCTGTTAAACCGGGGATGTTTTGCATTCTCCAGCCATTCCTTAACAATTGCTTCAAACTCTGAGGTTGTCATTCCTGCATGAGAAGCCATTACCAATTCCAGCATTGCGTATACTCCCTGTTTTGCCAATTCCTCTCTGTCATCTTCCAAAACTGCTTTAAAAGGTTGTTGGGTTTTCCATTCAGGGTGATCAGGCCAAGGCCCTCCTAATTCGATCCATGGCGAAAACAATTGAAAATAGCAGGTTGTTCCGACCATAGATTACCATCATTATCAAAGGTAGCGATTCGTTCAGAAACCGATAAAGTTTACACTCTCACCATTCGTAACATCCTTGACATAGTTAAGTATTGCTGACCTGGTTTCGCCTTCATTCCACGAAGGAAGGGGATCATCCATCGCTGTATTATGAGTTGTCTTTTCTTCACTGGTTTCCGAAACGGAGGTACAAGTTGTAAATCCAAAAAGATTATACTTAATCCCATAATCTGGTTAAACTGATTAATTTCATAATAAAATAGTTTAAAAGCGGGCCCGACAGTTATACTACCAGGCCCAAATTTGTTCTCTATTATCGCGCTCCCTGTAAAGTTGATAATTTCTCCATTACTTTATCAAGGCTGGAAATCATTGCTTTCATCCGGGGAGGGGTAATCTTTAAAAGTCATTAAAAATTTCTCCCCACAATATCCTGTGCCGGGACCAGTAAAAAAGCATGGTCTAAAACCCAGTCGTAATAGGTATTCGATGTAATGTTAGCAAATCTACAAGGATCCTTTCAAATTGAAGATTAGTAGCACGCAAGGAGTGAATGGTTCCGCCCACACCAATAAGGTTCTTCAGAAAGCAAGCGTTCCATAAAAATTAATTTCCAGTCGTCATATCTCATCGCTGTGAGGTCACCATCATCCGAAAAACAAATATTTCGTTGCGCGGACTTTCTGTTGTTTCACCCGTAAGCATCGGTAGAATATTGTAACCGTTCAAATGAACTTTAAAGGTTTTGCCATTAACCGTATAACCATCAAGTAATTTCTTCGACCTTACCATCACCTGCGGCAGCTGTTGTGCGTTGGCATCCAGTCCATACCTGAAACTATTTCCATTGCAAACAGAACCTGCTTCAATGCGACCGGGCTAACGAACCATCGCTGGTGTTCTCCATCCGCCTTTCCCAGTTGGTATTTTTCTCACCGAAAGGGCTTACGGCTGCATCGGGCCATGAATTCTTATGAGGCCCATTATCGGTACCATACTGTACGATCGTATTATCAGCAATCCCGAGTTCATCCAAAATATCCAGCAACTGGCCCACATGCATGTCGTGTTCTACCATACCATCGGCGTATTCATCCTGGCCGGAAATACCCCTGAGTTCTTCTTTGACATGCGTGCGAAAGTGCATTCTTGTTCCGTTCCACCATACGAAAAAGGGTTCACCTGCATCGTTGGCTTCCTTGATAAATTTCTTAGCTGCTTCAACGGATTCATCATCTATGGTTTCCATTCTCTTTTTGGTCAATGGCCCGGTATCTTCAATTCTACCATCAGCATATGAATGGATTACGCCACGAGGGCCATACTTTTCTCTGAAGTTTGGATACTTTTCAGGATCAGGATAATCAAGAAGTTCCGGTTCTTCCTCAGCATTTAAATGGTACAGATTACCGTAAAACTCATCAAAACCATGATTGGTTGGTAAATGCTCATCTCTGTCACCCAAATGGTTTTTTCCAAACTGCCCGGTACGATAACCAAGCGGTTTTAATAATTCAGCAATTGTAGGGTCTTCTTCAGAAATACCTTCTTCAGCACCTGGTAGTCCTACTTTGCTAAGGCCTGTCCGAAATACGCTTTGGCCAAGAATAAAAGAGGATCGGCCAGCCGTACAACTTTGCTCAGAATAATAATCAGTAAAGATCATTCCTTCGTCGGCAATGCGATCAATGTTGGGTGTTTGATAACCTACCATGCCCATGGTGTAGGCACTGATGTTGGATTGCCCAATGTCATCACCCCAGATAACCAGGATGTTGGGTTTATCAGCCGAAGATTTACCGGAGGCTGATTTGTCTTGTGAAAATGCAGCCATTGATAAGAATATCAAGCTGAGGATTGCAAAGATCGTTTTGTTTTTCATTTTTTTAATTTATGGTTATAATTATTACTAATTGTTATTATTTGATTTACCATTGCCAGCCAAAACCAGTGTGCAAAACATAATCTGATTTTGAGGCACCTTCAACGGGACGGTTATCATAGTTAACAGTAACGCTAAACTTGATGTAAAAATCATCATCAAAGGGCATTTCATACCTGGCATCAAAATTAAAGTCAGTACGCCATCTCCCTGATTCTGATAAACTGGGGTAAGCAGTTAAATTCGTTAATAAACTCAAATCTCCAATATCAAATAAGTTTAATTCAGTCCCAAAAAAGCCTTCCCAACTTTTTCTGTTCGGATTTACAGGTACTGTATCATTGGTGGAAAAATATCTTTCATTGTTATAGTTTACTCCTGTAGAAAAACCCCAATAGGTGTAATTCGTATGAATGATAAATTTACCCATACCTAGTTTGCCTGTTGTTCTTAAGTCAAGTTTTTGTTCGGTATTGGAAAGAAAATCAATGGATGCTAAGGGATACCAGTCTCTGGGCAGGAAGTACCTGTACCCAATGCTTCCATCCGTACGGCCAATGTCATCTACATCAGTCTGTCTGGAAAACAACGTATTGTAGGTGCCATCCAAATTCCATCTTTTTGCAAGATATCCCAGATTAATCCTGGTTGAAAACTGTTTAAGATCATTTGCTTTTGTCATGTCAAAACCTACATCAATTGAAGCATACAACTGACTCCAGAATCCCTGGTCTACATCATCCAGCCAAACAATATCATCATGAATAACTTCAACCTGATGGCCTGTTTCGGTAATGATCATTATTTTTCCGGGTTGAGAGGTCTTGATATGTCCATTGTAACGGCCACCATCTGAAGTAGTGACCAGAAAAAATGTAACGGTATAAATTTCTTTAATTTTTTCCCATTCAATTTTAAAATCAGCATCACTGTAATCCGTTTCAATCGTTATTACGCCCCGGGTCATATTTTTGACTTCCCCAACAATGTAGTTTCCGCTGTAAAATATCAAGGAATCATTTTGCATTGATACCGGCCAGGCTTACCATAATAAGGATTAGGTGATACAGACTCTGGTCATTTTCTTATCGTATAGAATTTATAATATATATGGATTTTGCAAACAAAGCAAGAATCTTATTACTACATTTCAATTTTGGGTTTAAACAAACTATAAATTGTTAATTGTTTACAGCACTTTTTAACAATAGTCTTTACTAATTTGTTCGCAGTATGATTAATTATTAGTGTGTTTTTTAAGTATCTGAAGTTACAAAGTTATGTAAAAAAACTTAAAACGTTTAATGTTTTGGCGCTCCATTATCCATGTTTTAGCTTAGAAATGAGGAAATGGTCAGGGGGAAATCTGATCCATTCTAAAGGTTAGGATGACTGTAAAAGACTAAAGATTACTTGATCATGGAAGCAAAAGCAGGTTCCGATTTCCTTTGTATTGGCATGGTTTTTAGATGACTGGAAAGACGAAGAAGGCGAAAGGGGCAGGGTAAAATAAAACCAACTTCCCGATCCCTCAATACTTTCGGCCCAAATCTTTCCATTGTTTTTTTCGACAAATTCTTTGCAAGAGATCAGGCCAAGCCCGGTACCTTTTTCTTTTTCCGTTCCATCGCTTTGGATTTTTCGTCCAATCGGAATAAGCGCTCAAGGTTTTTTGGCGAAATCCCTACTCCTGAATCGGCGACCATCACCTCTACTTCATGATCTCTTGTAAAGGTTTGTATTTCAACAGTCCCGTTTTGGGGTGTAAATTTAATGGCATTTGTAATCAGGTTTAGCAATACCGTTGAAATCATGTTTTTATCAGCATAGGCCAACGTTCCTCGGGAATGTTTCGGTTGATGCTAATATTTTTTTGCCCGCAACGGAATGAATGAGAGAAATGGTTTCTATGGCGATTTTATTGAGATCAATTTTTTCTTTCATCACTTCGGTTTTTCCTATTTGATTGCTTCCCCAAAGAAGCAGGTTTTGTAGCAATGCATAGATTTGGTCAGAAGATGATTTCATCTGAATAAGGAATTCCTGTCGCTCGTTATCGTCATAAGCGTTGTAGTCTTCAATCAGCAATTCAATTAGTCCCATCAGTGAATTGAAAGGGTTTTTGAGGTCGTGGGCAATGATGGAGAAAAAGCGGTCTTTGGCAGCGTTTGCGCCTTGCAGGTCTGCATTTAAATGCTCTACCTTTATTTGTTGATTTTCTATTTCTTTGTTTTTAAGGGATAATTGAATGTTTAGTTTTCGGTTCAATTTATAACGCCTGCGGAAAATAGTTGAGATTATAAGCAGAGCCAAAAGGGCAACAGCCACTAATACAATAACGAGGTATTGATTGAAAATCTGGGCGTTTTTTAATTGCTCACTATGGCGTAATCGTTCATTTTCTTTTTCCTTCTCCGAAAGCTGGTATTTTGCCAGAAGTTCTGCACTTTTTAACTTGTTTTCTTCAGTACTGATTTGGTCCCGGCCCTCGATATATCGTTTATAACTGTCAAACGCCTCCTTATAGCTACCAAGTTGGAAATAAACATCCGAAAGGATTTTGTAATAAATGTTGGTTTGGTATTTATAATTGATGTTCAGGGTAATTTCCAACCCTTTTTCCAGGTAGAACAAAGCCTGGTCCATATGACCGAAGTTCAGGTACACGAGGCCCAATTCAGCATAATTTTCCGAAAGTGCTTTAATATTATCCTGTTCTTCGTTGAGCCGAATGGATTTTCTTTGATGGTCAATGGATTTAAAATAATCTCCAATTAGGTTATAAACTTTTCCAAGATTAAAGGATGTTTCTGCCTCCAATGCTTTGTCCTTGATTTGTTGTCCAAGCATATCGGCTTTGAGATAGTATTCTAAAGCTTTATCGTATTCGCCATTTTGCAGGTAAATATCACCAATACGTGCAGTTGAAATTACAATTTCCCGGGTGTTGTTAAGTTCCAGGAAAAGATTTAAACCTTTTTGAAAACAATCCCTTGCCCGGCTCAGATCGCCCAATTCCTGATAAATAATTCCAATATTGTAATTAACCAATGCAATTTGAAGGATATTATCAATTTCCTTCCAGAAATTTAAAGCCTCGTAATTAAAATTCAAAGCCTTGTCGTATTCTCCCCAATGACTCAGAATAATGGCAATTTTTTGCAGCGCACTGGCAATGCCCGTAAAATATTGATTTCGCTTATAAATATCGAGGGCTCTTTCGTAATAATCCTTGGCCTTCATATATCTGTTTAACATGTAGTAGTTTCGGCCAATATTCATAAGAGCATCTGCTGTGTTCATTTCATCTCCATCAAGGCTATACAAATTGAAGATTTTATAATACACTTCAATCGATTTCTCGTAATTTCCTGTTTCGTATTGAGCATTGGCAATAATCGCCAGTAGTTGCGTAGAGATATGGTCGTTTTTGAGTTTGTCAATAATGATTTGAATGTTTGAGGTATATTCAATTTGTTCGTTATGGCTAAGTTGGAAAAGTAATTGGCTAAAGCATTGGCTGTATTTTGCGAGGATTTCGTTTCATTGATTACAGAAGCATTGTAGAGGACTGTTTTAAGGCTGTCTATTTTTTTTAATAGCCCAATGTTTTGAGGCTCAATTTGTGAATTGACATTAATCCCAAAAATGATAATAAAACATAAAAACACACATTTTTTCATCATATGTAGCTTCGGTATATCTTCTTTGCGAAGTTGTACGAAATAACTAAGTTTTTGTTATACAAATATATAATTTAATTTTGTTTCTATACTAAAAGTGGGAA
Organism: Bacteroidales bacterium; assembly: GCA_041393255.1. Lineage (GTDB taxonomy): Bacteria > Bacteroidota > Bacteroidia > Bacteroidales > JAADJA01 > JAADJA01. The sequence goes on from JAWKKM010000011.1 coordinate 11,758, forward strand.
TTTTATATCTTACCTGTCTTCATTTTTTTGATAAATCTCTGTTAAGTGATCAAACCAATTCAATCGTTTAAGGATTTTTAATGGTAAGGTCAGGATGATGGTTTTTCTCATTTTTTGGCTTTCTGTTGCACAAAAATGAATCTTTTTTGTTATTCATCTAATAACATACATAGATTAATTATATTTTTGCCGCATTTACTGATAAAGACTAAAAATATGCGAAAAATAAAGAACTTATTGTTTTCAATGGAATTGACCGGCTTGCTGTTATTATTATTTGCTATTGCTGCAGCTGTTGCCACCTTTATTGAAAATGATTTCGGGACCATTGCTGCCAAAGCGAAAGTATATAATGCCAAATGGTTTGAGTTTATGTTGCTGTTGCTGGCCATAAACATGACAGGAAGTATATTCAAGCACAAGATGTACATGAGAAGCAAATGGACTATTTTGTTATTTCATGTTGCTTTTCTGATCATATTCATTGGAGCAGCTATCACACGCTATATAAGCTATGAAGGAATGATGTCCATCAGGGAAGGGGAGCTATCAAACGAAATAGTTTCGGATGAAACCTATATCCGTGTTTGGGCTGAAGATGGGAATTCAACCTATTACACCGAAGACAGGATTTTACCAACCCCGGCATCTGCGGGTAAATTTAGTGACCATTTTTCAATTGGTGGTAAGTCCGTAAGTATTGAAGTCGTTGAATATTTTTCAAATGCCGGCGAAACCATTATTGAGGGTGAAGGTGGCCCTATGCTGTGGTTGGTATTGTCGGATGAACAATCCGGAAGGCAAGATTATTACTTTGAACCGGGTGATTTGAAAAAGTTAGGGAGTTATCAAATTGGATTGAATGCTGAAAATGCAACTAACTTTATTGATATTCGACTGGCTGAAGGTGGCAATATGACCATACAATCTCCTGATTCAATAAGTTTCATGAGCATGATGGCGGGGGTTAATAAGATGTTATCTCCCGATACTGTGCATCCTTTTCAGCCCATGGCCTTATACCGTATCGGTGATGTGAGTATCGTAGTAAGCAACTTTATGACAAAGCCAGGAAGGGTTTGGTAAGTACCGATGGCAAACCCGGAATGGCTGCGATGGATGCTTTTACAGCCAGGATAAAAGTAGCTGGTGAATCCGCAGATGTAAATGTGTTTGGTGGCAAAGGCTTCCGAAGTCAACCACTGAACTTTTTATTCGAAGGCATTGATTTCACCATTGGTTTTGGCCCGAAGATTATTAAGTTGCCTTTTGCCCATAGGTTCGAGGTGATTTTTCAGCCTGAGACGATATCCGGTTTACCCATAGCCCTTCAAGCTATGCCAGTGAAATCGTTGTTATGGACGCATCAAATGATTTGGTAATGCCTTACCGGATTTATATGAATAATGTTCTCAATTATGGTGGATATCGGTTTTTTCAGTCCTCTTACGATCGTGATGAATTGGGGATACATTCTTTCAGTTAATCATGATACAGCCGGAACCACTCATAACATATATCGGCTATTTTTTAATGTCCCTGGGTATGTTCCTGACCATTTTTAATAAAAAAGCAGGTTTAGTAGTTTAATCAAGTTATCAGGCAAGTTAAGGGATTCAAGAAAAGGCTGCTCTGGGGATGGTATTTGTAGTTGGTATGTCCGGCTTATTAACTTTTCCTGCACAACTTACAGCACAGGAAGGCGGGTCAAAAGAATTGCCAGTTATAAGTAAGGAACATGCTAAGGAATTTGGAAAGTTATTGGTTCAGGACAAGGATGGAAGGATAAAGCCATTAAGCACCGTTAGCTCTGAAGTTCTCAGGAAATTGGTTCGCAAAAACAGCTACAAAGGGATGAGTCCTGAACAGGTATTTCTGGGAATAATGACTTACCCTGAATTGTGGCAAAAGGAACCCATCATAAAAGTGGCCAATCCTGAACTGGCCAATTACCTGAAAATTGATGGAAAGAATGCCACCTTTGACCAGATCGTCGATTTAAAAACCACCGGTGGTTATAAAATCGGGGAATACGTTGAAAGAGCTTATGAGAAAAAGCCAAGCTTGCAGAATAAGTTCGATAAGGAAGTGATGAAAGTGGATGAAAGGATCAATATTTTCTACATGGTATACAATGGGAACTTTCTAACTGTATTTCCAGTCCCTCAGCATGAAAACTTTAAATGGGTTTCGGAAACAGATGAGAGTAAAGATTTTGATGAGGATGAGGCGTTGTTTGTCAATGGAATCTTTAGTATGTATTTTAGCGCTATCAGGGAAGCTGTAACCTCTGGAGACTGGTCATCGGCGGATGAACATTTGGGTTATATCGTTCAGTTTCAACAAAAATACGGAGCTTCAATAATGCCTCCTGAATCCAGAATTAACCTGGAAATATTCTATAATGAATTCAATATTTTCAAACGGCTCTCGATGTATTTTGGGTTGGTTGGATTTGTTCTTTTAGTATTGCACTTTATCAATATCCTTAAACCCAAAATAAAATTAAAAACAGTAACCAGGATTGCTTCGGTTCTTGTATTTATTCTGTTTTTAATGCATACAGCCGGTTTGGGAATTCGTTGGTATATTTCAGGGCATGCACCCTGGAGTAATGGATATGAATCGCTGATCTACATAGGCTGGGCTACCATCTTATCCGGATTGATTTTTTCACGGCGATCAGAAGTGACCCTTTCGGTTACTGCAATGTTAACATCTCTGATCCTCGCTGTTGCCGGAATGAGCTGGATGGATCCCGAGATTACCAACCTTGTTCCGGTGCTTAAATCGTACTGGCTTATCATCCATGTCGCTATTATTACTGCCAGTTATGGATTTTTAGCTCTGGGCGCCATGTTGGGATTCTTTAACCTGATCCTGATGAACCTGAAGAACAAAAAGAATTATTTGAGATTGAACCTGACCATTACTGAATTGAGTTATATCATTGAAATGACATTGATAATAGGATTGTTTATGCTGACGATCGGTACATTTCTCGGTGGTGTTTGGGCAAATGAATCCTGGGGAAGATACTGGGGCTGGGATCCAAAGGAAACCTGGGCACTGGTAACGGTGCTGGTTTATTCATTTGTGGTTCATATGCGATTTATTCCTGGTTTCAGGGGGAATTTTGCATTCAGCTTTGCTTCTTTGGTAAGTTATGGGGCTGTTTTAATGACTTATTTCGGTGTTAACTATTATTTGTCTGGTCTGCATTCATACGCAGCAGGAGATCCCGTGCCGATTCCAAGTTTTGTTTACTATACAGTGATTGTAATTGCTGTTGTCGGGATCATGGCTTTTATCAACGATCGAAAATATGCTAAGAAACAGGATTAAAGAATACTCTGTTTCTTCCCTTGATGCTGGCAAAACTATTTTTCAACATCCGAAAGGATGCGAAGGGTAATTTTGTCGGCAATTAAATCATATCCAAGCTGATTGAAATGGCAGCATTTGTCGTTATAAACGGTTCTGCTTTCATTCCTAAACATTTGGGTAAGATCAACAAAGTTAACTCCTTCTTGTAAAAGTTTCTTTCCTTCTTCCTGCAACAACCAATACCCCTTTTGAACCGCGTATTTGTAGGTGAATGGCCCTGATTCGAAAGCAATCTCAAATTCTTTACTGGATAGGTTTTTTGAACCCTCAATGTATTGATTGGGTTGTAGGAAATGAAAGTATTTGAATTCGGCTGAAAGGCTTAAGTGTTGAATTTGAAGCGATGATCTCTTCCAGAATTCAGCCTGATCCTTAAAAAATGTAAGGGTATCACTAATACTTGTATAGATCCCGGTAGACTGGTAATCAGATTCAGCGCCTTCAATGCTTTTTCTCAGTTTTTCCTCAGATAGCATAAGTTTATTTTGATCTCGTAAATCCAGCACTTTCCAAATAAACAGTCAAAGTTGCTGAACCTGAGCAGAGATGCTGCCATATTGTTTCCGGTCGTTTATTTTCTCCTTATAAACAAATTTGCTTTCCCAATATCAAAGTTGCTTTGAATCAAGTCTTTTACGGGAGTAAATATTCCAGTGACGCGGGTAGGACGGAAATACATTAAATGGAAGGTTATCGCTAAACGGCAAAACAATTTCATTGAATCCATCCATTTAATAACAATATCATATTCGGCACAATGCCATAAAATAATTCAGAGCCATTAGTTGTTGGGGTTGTTTGAATCCACCCAATGCAAAAACAACCAAGTTGAAATCCTTGTTTTTAAATGTTGCTGATTTTTTTAAGTTTGAAATAATTCTCTCACCCGAATATGAATAAATATCCTTAGCAACAGAACCTCCCATTAGGCAAATATTGATAACACTGTCAGATTTTTTGACTAGGGGGTCAATAATGGAAATTAAAATCATTGTAGTTTTGATGTGGAATGCTTACAAATCCCAAATAGGGGTGAAGTATATGATCTCCTAAATATTCGTTTTGTTGATTGTCTTCCTTATTCTTTTCACTGTTGATTTTTGGAATTTCTGCTTTCTTCAATTCCTCTCTTAATTCATGACGTGAGAATGCATGACCTAAAAAGTGGACCGATACAATGTATGGTGCAACCTCCAGGGTGATCACTATAATGGCAATGTAGATTAACCAGACAAGAATTTGAAAATTGTATTTTTTCATCACCTCAAAAATACAATTTTTATCAGCCTCTTAAAATCATTATTGAAAAGATAGTTTTATGCAAATATGAAAAATCAAAGCTTCTCACGAATGTTAGTATTCAAGTAAATCTTTAGATGCTTTATAAATTATATCTGTACTTGGTAAAATTGCATTTTCGAGGATACGGTTAAACCCAACCGGTGTAAAGGCTGAGCCAATTCTTTTTACAGGTGCATCAAGGTATTCGAAAGCATTTTCCATGATCATGGCAGCAAGTTCGCCACCAAAGCTGCTAAACACTTTATCTTCGTGGACCACTAAGACTCTATTGGTTTTCTTAACTGAATTTAGATCGTGTCTTTGTCCAAAGGAATTAAGGAACGGATATCCACAACCCCAATACTGGCAATTTTTTCTTCATTTAACTTATGGGCGACCTCCAGGCACATAGGGGTCGTATTTCCATACGTAATTATTGACATATCAGTTCCTACTCTTCTGATCTGGCTTTTCCAAAAGGAACCTCAAAATCATCCGGTACAACCGTTTCCTGGCTTTTGGGTCGTTGTACAGAGCCTTTAGGTTCGAGAAAAAGGGTAGGGCCTTCCGACCGCATGCTGGTTCTGAGCAACCCTGTTGCATCATCTGCAAATGATGGATAAACCACCCGTATGCCAGGAAATGTAGTTAAGGCTGCCTCTGTCGTTTGGGAGTGGTATAATCCTCCACCAATATACCCACCCGACGCAAGACGTACCGTAACATTGGGTGCAAATTTCCCATTACTTCTCCAAAAATCATGTGTCAACTCAACGTATTGTTCCATGCAGGCCAGAAATAACTCAGCGAATTCAGCACCTTCAATAACGATTCGGATTTTTGTTAAACCGGCTCATTCCATTGGCCGTACCAACAATAAAGTCCTCTGCAATGGGAGCGTTGAAAACCCTCTCCGGTCCAAACTCCTGTTGCAATCCTTTAGTGACATTAAAAATCCCACCCTTTTCTTTGTGAGCAACATCCTGTCCCCAGATAAAGGTGTCAGGATTGTGCCGAATCACTTAAGCGTTTCATTAAGGGCAGCAATAAGCCTTATCTTTCCCTTCTTCATGATGAATTCCTTCGGGGTATTTGTTGAAATGTAAGGGCCGGAATAACATGGTCAAAAATGGATGCTGATCCGGGTTAGAGCCTTTTAAGTAGCCTGCTTTGTGGCAGCCGAAACTTCTTTCTTCACTTGTTCATCAATGGCATCCAGTTCTGCCTCCGTAAACTTTTTGGCAGCAACCAAAACTTTTCTGTACCTGTAGAATGGATCAGCGGCTCTGACGCAATGCAGTTCATTCTCATCCCTGTACAATTGCTGGTCATCAAATTGGAATGAGACCCAATTCTAACGCATGTCGCATGCACGATGGCCGGAATTGGTTTTTTCCACGAATTCCCGCAGCATCGTTCATCGTGTTCATCGACTGGATTACGTTTTTACCATCACATTTAAAAATCCTTAAATTCTTAAACCCTTTGAAATTATCACCTGCTTTAGGTTTGCCGTTTGTCTTTTTAGGAACAGAGATTCCGAAGCGGTTGTCCTGAAATACAAAAATAACCGGTAATTTTTCATTGATGCACCGTTTATGGCTTCATATACATATCCTCAGAAGTTGAAGATTCTCCCTGTGAGCCCGATCGCAACACCTTTTGCCTTGTATCTTTTGATTCCTCTGGCTACTCCAACCGCATGCAAAGTATGGTTTCCGGTTGCTGAAGAAACATTATGAATATTCCATTCGGGTTTCGCAAAAATGGTTTGACATGTGTCTTCCTCCACTGGCCACATCTGTCGCTTTTGAAATACCATTAGGATAATCTTCTGGCTGTTATCCCTGAGGATAATGCATCAGCATATCGATAATAGGGAAACAAATGATCTGTGTCCTTATTGAATACCTGGCCTATAACAAGTTGAATTCCATCGTGCCCGGCATAAGGCGCATGATACGACCAACCCAATGCTTGTTTTAAATAGTTTGGGGCTTTTTCGTCTAATGAGCGGCCCAAAGACATTAAATGATACCAGTTTTTTAATGTTTCTTTTGGGGTCTTGTCTATGCTATATTTTTTAATTTCAGTCATTTATGTCGTAATCTTGTTGTTGTTTTAACAAATCGGTGCAAAGGTAATATTTTTTTACCTATTTGAATTTTATCTAAATAATGAATTGTAATTAATAGGGCGTGGAATAAAAATCTTTTCGTTTGGTATTTAGTAATATTTCGTAATAAATTAATTAAGTATTTCCGTATATTCTTCCGGTATCCGATCATTAAATGCATGATTACGAGGAGTGATCATTTTGTTTCTTGCTTTTGAAATATCCAGTTTAGCTATTCCAATTTCATCCTCATCGGGAGATGCTGAAACAAGGGTTTTACCAAACGGATCAGAAATAAAGGATTTGCCACTAAAAGTAACTTCGCGCTCCGTTCCAAAGCGGTTTGCGGTAATGTTGAAGGTGCGGTTGATCATTCCCTGAACAGGAACAGCTTGCTGGGCATAGGGTAAAACTAGGTTTGAAGGATGGCAAATAATATCTGCCCCTTTTATCGCCAGAATTCTCCATACTTCCGGGAATATCCAGTCGAAACAAATCAGCATTCCAATTTTGCAGAATCCCAGATCAAACACCGGTAAACCTAAATTGCCCCTTTCAAAGAAATCAAACTCATTCCAAAACAGATGAATTTTCCTGTATTTCCCCAGTATCCCATTAGGCCCTACCAGAATGGAAGAATTGAAAAGTTTATCATCCTCTCTTTCCAGAAAGCCACTTACAATAAACATGTTGTGCTGGCTGGCTTTTTCTTGCAGTAAATTCAGATAATTACTTTTGTTATCTGTCACTGCAAGTTGCAATGCTTGTTCTTTCGATTCAAAATTATATCCTGAATTTGCCAATTCGGGTATTACCAGAAGGTTTGCATGCATAGCCTCATCAATAAGTAAAGCTATATTTTTTATATTTTCATTCGGCTGGCCGAGGAGGGGATTAAACTGTAAAAAACCGGCATTTACGATAGTGGTATTCATAGTTATTGCCTGATTATTTTAAATTCTCCATCGGCTTGCAATTTAATAATTGTAGAGGCTTTAACTTTATTTAGTTTATTTCGGTTGCTTTGAACTATATAATTAACCCTTTTTTGAAAGGCTTCCGATATATCTTTAAACATTAACGGTGATGCTTCGCCTGAAAAATTAGCTGACGATGAAACAATGGGCTTATCAAGCCTTGCAATGAGTTTCCTGCAAAACTCATCTTTGACAATACGGATAGCTATACTTCCGTCTTTTGCCATTACGTTTTTAGCAAGGTTTCTTCCTTTAGGATAGATAACCGTTGTGGGTGTATCAAAAGTTTTTATCAAATCCCAAAGTATTTCAGGAATGTTCTCTACATATTCGCTTAAACGGCCCTCTTTTTCAATCAGGATGATGAAACTTGAATCCCCTGGGCGGTTTTTTATTTTAATCACTTTTTGAACCGCTCTCGAATTTGTTGCGTCACAGCCTACACCCCAAAGGGTATCGGTCGGGTAGAGTATCGTTCCTCCACTTTTTAATACTTCTACAGCTTTCCGAATATCTTCTTCCATTAATTAAGTTGTTTTAATAAATCATTGGTATCAATTTGCCAGGCACAATTAAAATGCTTTTTAGGGCATTTTTTGAAGCCGTGAAGACCACAAGGCCTACAGGCCAGTTTTAACCTGGTTTCAACCACAACGGATTTATCCGACAACGGACCAAACCCGAATGAGGTTACCGTGGAGCAAAATATCGCAGTGGTGGCGGCATTCACAGATGAAGCCAGATGCATCGGTGCCGAATCATTCACAAAGTTCATTGTGGCATCCTTCATCAATGCAGCAGACTCAAGCAGATTGAGCTTGCCTGACAAGTTCAGTGAAAACTTATGTCCTGAATGGTTAATTATTCTATCGCAAAGCAAATGGTCTGTTTTCGATCCGAGAAAATAGATTTGTAGTCCGGGATCTGTTTTTGAGATAAAATCAATCCATTTCTCTTCCGGGTATTGTTTGGTAAACCAAAGGGAGGCAGGAGATACTGTAATGTATTGTGCAGTCTTGAATTGCGACATTCTGGCCATGTCTTTTTGGCCGGGATAAAGTTTTACAGGAAAAGAAGATGGATCCGTAATGGTACGAACCAAATCAAGATTACGCTCAATTTCGTGTCGGTTTCCTTTTTTAATTGTGTGTTTGACCCGCTTTTGAAACAGCATGGAAAATGGGTTTTTATTAAAACCTATCGTTAAGGATGAACCCGAAAATACTGTCATTAAACTAGATGATGCGAAGCGTTGGACATTGATTACACAATCGTATTTTTTATACCTGATATAATTATTGAGTTTTGCAAAATTGGAGTACTTATTTGATGATTTATCCCAGATAAGTACCTGATGCAAAAATGGATGGCCATAAAACAGGCTTTCATTTCCTTTCTTTACCAGAAAATCAATTTTTGCCAATGGAAAATGATGGTGAAGCTTTTCAAGAATTGGTGTAGCAAGTATTACATCACCAATGGAAGCAGTTTGTATGATTAGGAAACTATTCATTTTCGTATGATCAAACTGCGACATGATAATCCCTTAAAGCATCGTTCAACGAAGTTTTTAAATCGGTAGAGGTTTTCCTTTTCCCTATTATCAAGGCACAAGCAACATTGTACTCACCGGCAGGAAATTTTTTGGAATAGTGAACCCGGTATAACTACAGATCGAGCGGGAATGTAACCTGAAATATAAATGGGTTTCTTTGCCGGTAACATCAATAATTTTCGTTGATTGTGTAATGTTCTACATTAGCTCCAAGTACGTACTCTTCCTTCTCAATGTGCACACCTTCAACAACAATGCTCCAACCGATAAAACATCCATCCTCAACAATAACAGGGCAGCCTGTACAGCCCAGGAACGCCTCCGATACCAATGCCACTTTAAACGAACATTTTTTCCGATTTGTGCACACGAACCAACCGTAGCTCATGTATCAACCATTGTCCCACCATCAACATGTTCTCCGATATTTATATAACTGGGCATCACGATCACTCCTTTGGCAATGTAGACCTGTATCGGGAAATGGTATGGGAAGTACTACACGTACACCAAGTCCTTTATAATTGGTTTTTAAATTTATTTTTATCGAACTCGAAAGGTCCCACTTTTGGTAGTTTCCATCTTTTGTATCGGAAAATATAGAATGACGGCCTTTTTATCCATTCATTTACCAATTAAATCATTCCTTGATGGCTCTGCCACACGAACTGGAGCCTTTGTCAAGCAATTCAATGAGTTGCCTTATCGCTGCCTGATAAGATTCATCTTTCAGAAGCTCCTGATTGTCCCAGGCGGATTCTATTTTATTTCTTAATTCTTCTATCATTTCAATTATTTGGAATTCAAAGTTAGATATTTTTCAATGAATGAAACTTCTTTATAATTTTGTACCGTTTTTAACAGGGTACATTTTCTTCAGAGATGAAAAGGGTATGGCAAGAATTCTGGCATTGGATTACGGACAAAGGGTAGGGATTGAACATTGATGAACTTCAAATAATTGCGACAGGCCTTGATACTGTGCATGTAAAGGATGTTTTTCATACCTGAAAGAATATGTTATGAAGAAAACGTTGAGCGTTTTGTTGTTGGTGAGCCCAAACAAATGGACAAAAATTCGGATGCGAGCCGTTTTATCGAACCTTTGTAAAAAAAAAGTTAAAGAAGGAGTTTCCTGCTATTCTGTTGATCGATACGATGAACGGTTTACTTCGAAAATGGCCTTTCAAACGTTGATTGATGCAGGCATCGGGAAAAAGGCAAGACAAAACAAATCAATCATTGATAAAATTAGCGCGTTTTGATTTTGCAATCTTATTTGGAATCAAAATCAGACAAAAAATTAGTTAAACAATTATGGGTACGGCCTATAACGGATATGGTCATCCTACTTTACGGAAAGTATATGAAGACAAGTAGATAGAAATTATCCAAACTTAAAAGAGTTGATTGAAAATATGTTTGAAACCATGTATGCCACATCAGGTTGGGTCAAGAGCCCCATACAGGTAAATCTGCCTATTCGATTGCTGGTGATGGATGCTTACTGCTTATGAGGCAGCTGACCCTCAGGCAAAAGACTTTAAAAAAGCGATGATAAACCCTGAAATAATTGAAGAGTCAGGTGATGATTGGTTATTTAATGAGGGCTGTTTGAGCATTCCGATATCCGTGAGGATGTTGCACGTAAACCCAATATCCGCATACAATATTACGATGAAAACTGGAATTTTTTTGATGAGCAGTACAACAGTAAATAAGCATCATCCAGCATGAATATGACCATCTTGAGGGTGTTTTGTTTGTTGACCGCGTTAGCAATCTTCGAAAAATGCTTTTAAGAAGAAAATTGCAGGATATATCAAAAGGGAATATTGATGTGAATTACAAAAATGATCTTTCCCAATAAAAAGAAAGGCAAAGATAAATATATCCATTCATAAAACTAAAAATACACATGAAAAATTATTATTGGCTGTTTTGTTTCGTTTTGTTATTGGTTGTTCTTCCGAACAGGCAAATCAAGAATCACAAATCAAAGACCAAGAGGAATCTTTGTTCTCGGATGAGAGCAAAATGGTTGACAGGCAAAAGGCTAATGACCTTATTTCCTCCTATCAGGAATATGCAAATTCTTTTCCGGAAAGCACTAAAAGTCCTGAATTTCTTTTTAAGGCAGAGTGACATGGCTATGAATTTGAACATGCCGCAAAAGGCTATTGAAGTATTTAACATCATTAACGAGTATCCCGATTTTATGAAAAAGCACCTCAATGTCTTTTTCTGAAAGGCTATGTTTATGAGAATAATATGGGAAACCTTAAGGAGGCAAAAAATATACGAAGAGTTCCTTCAAAAGAGTCCAGATGCATTAATTTGCAGAAAGATGATGCGGAAGTCTCAACTAGAATCTGGGGCAACCTCCGGTAAGAATTGATAAAGGAGTTTGAAGAAAATGCAAAAGCCGAAGCGAGGTTGGTGGAAGAAGTTAGTGTGCGGACTTCAAATCCTATTTACAAACTCCAAGTTTTGATTCTAGTGGTTTAAGAGAAAAGAGTTTTGTTGGCCAATGTGCAATATGCGATAATCAATTGCCGTTAATGCAGGATAAATTGGTAATTTTTCATCCAAAAAGTGTCTTCCTGATCAAGGTCGCAATTTTTGGCCTTTAAGGGAGTATGTTCCTTCAATATTTTCTTTTTCGCTAGATTCAAGTCCTCTATTGTCAATACATTCAAGAATTTTTTCTTAAAATTCCAGCAGGTCATGTTTCGAATCTTCATTGTTTCGGATAGTTTGTAGGAAGATATGTCAGGTTGGTAGACCATGTGTTATTTAAAGGCTTCGTTTATGGTGTCGGCATTTATGAAATATGGTATGGGCAGTAGCTGATCTTCCGACTTGCATTTGGTACATCGTCTTGAAAAACGGTTTTTTCCCTTTGCAAAATTATTATGTCCACACACGAAAATCCTTGTTAAGCCATTTGCTGCCAGCTAAAAATTCAAGGCATTTCTCATCTGTCGAAAAGATATCTTCGAATTCTATGATGCCTATATTTTTAAAATATGATTTCATAATATATTTATACTTTTACTGACAAGTTGTCAAAAGGAATGATATTTGACTGCAAAAATAATAAAAGTGATAATTAAGCGATATAATTGGAAAAAATATTTTTAATTTTGCCGCGTTTTAAACGACAACAACTTCAAATAATTATTTATGAAATAGCCATGAGAAACAATCACACAACAACCGAAATGACTATTGCATTGGCGTATTCCATGTGACCACACTAGAAAAAATAAAACATGAAAAACCTTATTGGACTTCCTGTTTTTGCAGTAATTTTTACAAATGCTTCTGCAACATGTTCGGACAGGACAAAGAAACAATTGAACCTGAACATTTAACCGGTTGAGACTTTTAAAGAAAGATATTCAATTACGTGAAAAAATCCTGACACATGGGTTTTTAATGCGACAAGCCCTGCATGGTTGACTCTTATGCCGACTGGTAAACCTTGTAAGTTAATTGCTCCGATCATGGAGGAACTGGCCAACGAGTACAAAGGAGAGATCAATGTTTATAAAGTTAATACCGGAATAACAACGCGAACTTTCAAGGGTATTTGAGTAGCATTCCTGCAGTATTGTTTATCCTGGATGGAAGGCAAACCCCAGATGTCTGGTGCTTTGCCTAAGGAGTCTTTAAGCAGGTTATAGATGAGTTTTTACTGGGAAAGAAAAAAGACTCAATAATACCAAACATAGAATATTAAGATGAGAAAACTACTTTCAATAACATCAATTTTATTCCTGCTATTTGCTGTTTCTTGTAATCAAACAAATTCGGCAGATGCAAGGGAAAATGGAGAAAAGGTTGCTGATGCAGAGGGTCATCAGAAAGCTGGTAATGCCGGTTCGGATATTAAACCTGAATATTTAACTGCAAAGGATTTTAAAGCTAAGGTTTGGGATTATGAAGCCAATCCGGAGCAATGGACATACACTGGCGAATTGCCATGCGTAATAGATTTTTATGCCGACTGGTGCAAACCCTGTAAAATGGTTGCCCCCATTATGGATGAGCTGGCTGACTATTATGAAGGTAGGGTATTGATTTATAAAGTGGATACCGACAAAGAACGGGAACTGGCAAGTGTTTTCCAGGTACGCAGTATACCTGCTATTTTGTTTTCGCCAATGGATGGAAAACCGGCTATGCAGGCAGGAGCTATGTCAAAAGAGGATTACATCAAAATTATAGATGAATTTATTTTAGGGATCAAAAACAAGAGTGATAACAATAAAAAACAATCATAAAAAATGGAACATTTAACAAAACAAACATTTCAGGAGAAAGTATTTAATTACGAAATAAATAAGGAGTGGAAGTACGAGGGTGACTTACCTTGCTTAATTGATTTCTACGCTGACTGGTGTGGCCCTTGCAAAATGGTAGCTCCTATACTGGACGAACTGTCAACTGAGTATGAAGGTAAAGTTAATATTTACAAAGTAGACACAGAAGTTGAGCAGGAACTTGCTGCAGCTTTTGGTATCAGAAGTATTCCTTCGATGCTGTTCTGCCCCAAAGAAGGACAACCACAAATGGCCCAGGGTGCATTGCCAAAAGATGCATTGGTAGGTGCTATTGAGGATGTGCTGCTAAAACCTCAAGAAACTAAATAATATAAGTTCTCATAGTAATTTTAAAGGTGCGGTTATTTACTGCACCTTTTTTGTTTATGGAATGTTTAGTTTTGCAATGCAAACAGTATTATGCCGGAAGTTAAAAAAATACTACTTTCAATTGCCTACCTGGGGCCTGTGGAATATTTTGCAAGCATTGCAAAGGCCGATGAAGTTATTGTGGAAAAGCAGGAGCATTACATTAAACAAACCTATCGAAACCGTTGCCTCATAGCCACAACAAATGGAATGCAAGCACTTACCATTCCTGTTGTAAAGGTAAATGGAAACCGGACCCAGGTTAAGGATATTCAAATTGCATACTTCGAGAAATGGCAAATGAATCATTGGAGGACCATTGAGTCGGCATACAGTCATGCCCCATATTTTTTGTTTTATCAGGATGCTATTTTCCCTTTCTATCAAAAGAAATTCAAATTCCTGTTCGATTTTAACCATGAATTGCTGGATCTTATTTTGGATTTCATAAGAATTGTTATACCCATTTCGTTTACAGACAAATACCAATTGCCAGTAAACGATGGTGTATTGGATTTAAGAAATGCGTTCTCACCAAAGAAAAAGACCGGCCTTTCATTTCCAAGATATATACAGGTGTTCGAAGAAAAGTATGGATTTTTGGAAAACCTGAGTATACTCGATTTGTTATTTAATGAGGGCCCTGGGGCTATGGCTTATCTCCTATCACTAAGCTCCACAAATTAGTTTTAATCATCTCTCATTATTGAAACGATGCTTTTCAATTCGTTAATTGGCGGCCTCCTGATTTTTATTAAATTTGAAGATTCATAAAAAAATAAAGCATCATGTTCAAAACAACAACCTATATAAACAGGCGTAAGATTTTAAAAGAAAAATTGGACTCTGGGATCATTTTGCTATTGGGCAATGACGAAAGCCCCATGAATTATAAGGACAATCCCTATCACTTCAGGCAGGACAGCAGTTTTAGTTATTATTTTGGCCTGAATAAGCCTGGGCTAACGGGCATTATTGATGTGGATTCTGGTGATGAATACATATTTGGAAATGACTTTACCATTGACGACATTGTTTGGATGGGTGTAATGCCTACGATCAAAGAAATAAGCCAGCAAGTTGGAATTGCAAAGACAGGAACGCTCGCTGAGTTGGATCAGTTTATGCATACCAATCATCATAAAGGCCGTCAAATACATTTCCTTCCAACCTACCGGGCTGAGCATGATGTAAAGTTCTTTAATTTCTGATGCAAATACCTCCAACTGATACGCATAAATATGCTTCCCACGAACTCACCTGGGCGTTATATCCCAGCGCAATTACAAAAGTGCAGAGGAGATAGCTGAAATAGAAAAGGGAGTGGACATTTCCGTGGATATGCATGTGGCAGCCATGATGCCTCGTCCGGGAATGAAGGAAGCCGGGATTGCAGCGGCTGTCGAAGCCATTGCCCTTTCCAACGAAGGCCATGTTTCCTTTCCGGTTATTGCCACCATCAACGGACAAACGTTACACAATCATTACCACGGCAATACCCTGAAAAGTGGTGATTTGTTTTTATTGGATTGCGGTGCAGAAACACCCATGTATTATGCCGGCGATTTGTCGAGTACCTTTCCTGTAGATAAAAAGTTTACAACTCAGCAAAAAGAAATATACCAGGTGTCGCTGGATGCACACAACCACGCCATCAGTTTGCTGAAACCCGGAAAACCATTTAAGGAAATCCATTTAACAACTGCAAAGAAAGTGGTGGAAGGACTGACCGCACTTGGACTTATGAAAGGCGATGCCGATGAAGCCGTTGCTGCGGGGGCCCATGCCATGTTTTTTCCATGTGGGCTTGGCCATATGATGGGGCTTGATATTCACGATATGGAAGGACTGGGCGAACAATACGTGGGTTATGATGGTGAACCCAAAAGCACTCAGTTTGGATTGAAGTCGCTGCGACTGGGCCGTAAGCTCGAACCGGGTTTGTCCTGACCATAGAGCCGGGAATCTATTTTATTCCTGAATTGATTGACCTCTGGAAATCAGAGAATAAATTCAAGAATTTCCTGAATTATAATAAAATTGAAGAATACAGGAATTTTGGTGGTTGCCGCAACGAAGAAGACTTTCTGATCACGGAAGATGGATATCGATTACTTGGTAAACCCAAGCCAAAGACGATTGAGGATGTGGAGGCACTGGAGAGAATAACTGTTCGAAGTTTCAAGTTCAATGTTAAGTTGTTCTTGTTTCTTGTTTCTTGTCAACATTCCGAATGATATCACCGGTTGTAAATTCCAATCCCCCAAACATTTTGAATATGCGCTCTGATGGCTATATCCCCTTTGTAGTTGGTATCGAGGAAAACATCATCGCCATTGATCAATTTGATATGGATCACATCTACAGCATACATCCTTCCCCTTTTGGTTTGGATATCAACATATTCAATATCTTTTTTCGAAAAGAATCCTTATTTTCAAAAACGATTCCTGTTTTGCAATAAGCCTTTGAGGCATCCATCTCAATCTTAAACCTGGCTCTGGTTCCATATTCCAATTATTGAGGCCACTAGTATCGGAACAATAAAGAAGTAAACCAGGCACCATCCGTTACACGATCCATTTTCTGGTCGGGGGTCTCTGATTTAAGGGTTCGCTTCTGCTTCCTCGCTTTGTAAGACCTTAAAACCAGCGACAATAGAGAAGCCACGAAAAAACTTCCTGAAAAAATATAGGCCTTTATGTTCTTTGTGATGAGCAGGTAATCGCTGTCTATAGCAATATTGTAGCGGTCTTCATTAACCGGGAAGAGCAGGAGGGGGCCAGTACTATCGCCGCAAAGATGAGCAGGTACTCCCAGCTGATAAACTTATAGAGCTGTATGAGGGGTTTCAACATATTAATCCAAAAATATAAATATATTGGATACACAATAGCGGTTAAAGAAATATAGTAATAATTAAAAAGATAGTTTAGCTATTTGCAATCCCAATTTTAGCCTGCCTGAGCAGTTAAACTCAAAAGCAAAAATATTTATGTTTTATTTTGCGACAAGTGTAATTTTCCTATTTTTACATCCATCCTACGACCTTGCCTTTAGAAACACTTAAAGAATATATTTTGTCTCCCAAGCCGGAGGAACAAAAAAGACATTTGGTATACCAGTACTTCAAAGAACTTTTTCCCAAAAGCTTTCACGAAGAGAAAAGAAAGTCGGATATATACATCGACGGGCAGCTGGTGGTGGAAACCAAAAGCCATGCGGTTGATTTCCTTTCCGGATTTTATCAGGCTCTGCATTATCGCAAAAATGGATTGAGTTTTTCGGCGGTTTGCGTCATTGCCCATAAGTTCATTGCATTATGGCTGGTTGATGATATTCCTGATTTTGCCTATAAGATTGCCAATCATTCCGATCCTATGAAAGCTGCATCGGAAGTTGGGGTGATGAATGCAAAGAAAACCGGTAAAACAAAAGGAGAGATCATCCGAAAGAGTGCTTCCTTTATTTTTATGCCCGGCGATTTTGATGCTTCTCTTTTCAAGGTGACCATCGTTGAGCTTTATGAATTCCAGAAAATGGTTCTTAACCTGGATGCCAAACGCTTGCAAGTGGATACCCGGAATTTTATTGAAACCATTATTTTGCTCGAAAAGTTTTTCGATAGGCCTTTGGAAGCTATCCACGCTTTTTACTCCATTGTGGGTGTTTGGGATGAAACCTCGATAGTAGCCATGAGTGAACAAAATGAGGTGAGGGCTTTCAGTACGAAAAAAGGAAAGTTTAGCGAACCGATAATCGTACATCCGAAACATTTCGAGGAGTTTAAAAAGTTTGTTGAGAAGCATTATATTTTCACCAACGAAGGTTCGGGCCTGACGGAAGATTATTATTTCAGCCGTTTTGATGAAGTGATCTCACGCCTGAACCCTGAATATGCCAAACAACACGGAATTTTCTTTACCGATATCAACCTGAGCAAATTTGCCCTCTGGTTTGTGCACCAGTATTTCGAAAAGAAATTGAGCGAGAAATATGTAGTGCTGGACCCTGCCGGTGGTTCCGGAAACCTGGTGACCAGTTGGAAAGGAAATTTAAAGCACAAGATCGTTTCGGAATTGCAGCCTGATTTGTTAAAGACCATCGAACGCCGCATGCAGTTAGACCCCGAAGAGTTGCAGGCCGGCTTTACCATTATTCCGAAAACCAGCGATGGGGTGGGGCTTAATTTTTTGGATATCTCGGGTAAGGAATATTTGGAAAGATTGGAAACTGAACTCAATAAAAAAAATCTCTCCATCGATAAACCGCTGGCGTTCCTCCTAAATCCCCCTTATAAAAATACAGATGAGAATGAAAGTAAACGGGAAAGTGTGGATGCCCAATATGATGTTCATCCCGGTATTTTGGAAATTACCGGAACGGATGCAGGCCGTGAACGTTACCTGGCTTTCCTGGGGCAGATATTGAATATTTGCAAAACACAGGTGGAAAAACACCCCGGATTTAAACCGGTACTGATGATCTTTACACCCACATCGTGGTTGATCCCACGGCCAACCTATATTCCTTTCAGGGAAGAGTTTGACAAGTATTTTAAATACGAAAACGGTTTTATTGTTACCGGTAAGGAGTTTTTTAAACTGCCCGGCAAGTGGCCGCTTTCGTTTAGCATTTGGACGTATAATTTTAAAGAGAAAGGCAACAACAACAAAGTGAAGGTCCGTGATTTTACGGATATTACTAAATCGCAATTGAACCTTAACTGGAATGATACCCTGGATAACCTGAATAAGGTTTTATTTGGTTTGATTAAAACGACCAAAACAGTTAAACTGGATAATTCGAGGGGTGATATTAAGAATGTATTACCAGCAATAATCGCTAATGGAAAATCTATTGTTCAGCCACGCTATAATTTTTATCGGAATATCACTAAATCTGAAGAAGGAGAAACTATTATTAGCGGATTCCCATTAAATGATAGTAGACATAAGCGAATTAAAGCTCCGCATGGTTTTAAAGATGGGACATTTATTGGATTAATGGATGATAATACTCCTGTTCGGCTTCATCAGGAAAAGTATTCAAGGTTGTCTACCTGCGCTGATAGAGTATGGTTTTATTTGGATATCAGAATAATTAAGTTAAATCTAGTAAAAATATTTAGTGGGCCAACAGATAAATATAGTTATTGTGCTTATGATTATATTTCAGCATCAAAAACATTTTTATGGTATTCTGTCGCAAAAGCGCTTGTTGGAAACTATCCCATCTGGATGAATCAGTTTAATCTGTGGGAGCCTAAAATTAAGGAAGAACTTAGTACCTATTTCTATTCATTGTGTTTTGCTTTTGGTTTAAGTGAAAACCGTTGTGTCGTCACCAAATTCGAAGCCAACAACCCGGTGGAAGGTGCCCCGGAGGTATTTGTGGATAATCCGCTTTGCCCGGCCAACCCGGAATCGTTTTGGTCAACTACGCTGGATAGTGAAATCATTGCTGATCCACCGGCGGCCAAAATGCTGGTGGATAAAATCAAAGAACTTTACGCCTATTGGAACCAAAACTATTGTAAAGGGCAAACAATGGAGTATGTGGGTTTACATGATGAACCTTATTTCAGGTATTTCAGTTACCCCGATTTCCTGACACCCTATTCAGGACTGATACAGATCAAGAAATTCGCAATCAAAAATAATAAAGCCGATTTAGTCGTCAAATTTGAAGAAATATCAAAACTCACCAAAGTAGTCAAGGAGGAGATATATCGTTTGTTGCTGGAGGAGTTTGGGTATTTTGAGTAATAAAATCTAGTGATATTTCATGTGTCTTTTGACAAGCAGACTGCTTCGTCGTAACTCCTCGCAGTGACGTCATTGCGAGGACGAGGGACGAGGAAGAAGCAATCTCAAAGCGTTATTAGTGGGTTGATTTGACACTAGTTGCTAATTTTTTTAGTTACTTTTTCAAACTAACTGTTTCTATGGTATTTTGTTCCAATTCCTTGCCCATTTTAGTTAAGTTCAATGTAGGGATGTTTATTGTTTTCAGCCCTGACAACGAAGTTAATGCAGCAATATATGCCCTTACATATGGAAATAATATAGCCGAAGAGTTTACATAAAAGTAATTGGCAATATTGTTCTTATTGGTTTCATTTGTAAACTCAAAAATTCCTACAATGCGTACCGAACATTTAAACTTATCACTTGCTTCCTTAATATTTACTATTAAGTCCAATTGAAAGGTTTTATTAACGGAATCAATAATTCCTTTTGGTGTTACAGATACACTAAATTTACCCACCTTACTGGTAGGTTTCTGGCTTATACTGCTTTCCTGAATTGTATACCCTTTGAATTTAAAGGGTGATTTTTGCACCTCTGTCATGATAATTAGGCTGCTAATGCATAATTAGTTTCTCCGGCACCTTCTCCATCAACTGGGGAAGGAATGAAATTACTCGATAAGAAATCAATCCAATTGAAGGTTTCTATATCAATCCCACACATTTCACCAGTTAAGACATGGTCAGGATGCTCAATAGAAATAATGTCTTCATTTGAGATGAACACTAACGTGTGACTTGGAAACTTTTCAGTGAAATCATTATAAATCCCAGCTTCCAAATCCGCATAGTGATTGTCATCCTCATATATTGATAAGGTGTAATTTCAACGATGTGATTTGTAAAAAGCTTCATCGAAAGAATACCTGATAGTAATTGTAGGTATTGCGTTACAAAGTTCTTTTAATTTCCCGATTAAATAATTTTTTGCTTCCATTTAGTTAAGACTTCTTAGAGTTCTAAAAATTTCATCATGATAGCTTAAGGCAGTTGAATTTTTTCCAGAGTCAATGATAATGCTTTTATATTCAGCATCTTCTCTCAAAACTTTAAGGGTATTTATTTTTCTTCTGATATTATTTATAACGCCCCTGTCCCTGGTTTGTTCATTCAAATGCCTGATTGTTGTATTGATATAATATCCATGTGAACCACCCTTTTTATCTAACGAAATTTCAACTTTAATCTTATCTTCTGTATAACCAAATTTACTGATTAAGATACTTATAAAATATTGAAGACAACTATAATACAAACAATTTACAGATGGGCCATAGAAGCTTTTTTCAAAAAGCACAACTGCGGCGTCTTTATTTATCTCCGATTTAGTTAAATAAGAATTCATTAATTAATCTAAAAATCAGAATGTTGTTTATTAACAAAGAAACATGAATTAGTTTTTAGTCGAATCATATGTACTTAAAAAGCAATGCAAATGTATTAAAAAAGTGGTAAATCAGTTATTTTTAACGAAAATTAATAGTAAATGTTAGATAACCCATACTATTCAGCTTGCTGAAATATAGAAATGTCATTTTTACTTTTTGTTACTACTCTGTAGTCATAAAGATTGTAAAAGCCATAGATTCATTGATTAAAACTGTTTTTCGCAGGTAACATTTCCACAGGGGTAAACAAGCAAAGCTTGTATTTATGTTAAAATAATTTCTTTCAAATCTGTGAATTTGTGGCTTTTGTTTTATAGCGCAATTTATTACAATGTTAAAATGAATACCATGAGTCTTAGGTAACAAGTATCAAGCTTTACACTTTTTCCCATCTTGCAATGCTTTCATCAATTCCTTTTTCATTTCTACCGAAGCCCGGAAGTTAACATGTACTTTTTTAATACTGTTCAGCCCTACATCTTTTGGGTTATCTTTTCCTTCGCTTTCGAGGCTTAACGAGAAATTACCAAAGTCTTTCAGGTTCACCCTGTGCCCATTTTGCAGCAATTCTTCCATGGTATAAAAGAAAGCAGCCATAACATGTTTGCACGTAAGGTGATTGAGGGATGAGTTTTCACACATTTTCGCTATCAAGTCTTTCCATGCACAGGTGCTATTGTGTTTTATAACAGCGTAATACTTCTTTTCACCGCCTCCCTTTACTCCCGGCTGGCCAAGTTCGGCAACTTTATATTGAATGTTCATAAGCATTCCTTATTTTTAAATGATCCAATTTGAAAACACAGATTAATTTATTGTTAAATAATCGCAACGGGTCGTATTGATGATTGCAACGTGTCGCATTATCAAATGCAACGTGTCGTATTATTGAATACACCGTGTTGCATTGCTACTTGCCATCCGAATGATAAAATAAGCCCGTCACAATGATTGCTGCAACGGGCATAACCAAAAAAACTGATGAGTTCAACATCAGAAAGTCTTATTTGGCTTTTTCGTATTTGATTTTAGTGGCGATATCCGAAAAAACGGCACTGGGCCTGAAATAAACGGAAGCCTTATTAATAGAACTCCCCGAAACTTCTGTTTCGGTTTCTTTTCCTTCGCCCCTTAAAGTGAGCCTAAACGTGCCAAAATCGCCCAGCTTAACGATCTTTCCTTCGATCAGCTCTTCCGGCAACAGTTGCAGCAAGGCCTCTAAAACAGCGAGTGTGTCAATGCTGCTTACGGTTGAGATTTCGGCTATTTTCCGGGCCAACTGCCGGATGGTGGTGTTTCCTGAATATACAGGAATAGGATAATACTTGGGTGTTGACGCAGGATCACCCGGTTTCTTACGCGCCACGGTTTTAAATTTAAATGCCATAATACATAGGATTTAGTCAATAAATAATGATGATTGCTTGGTTTCCTTTCAAAAAGGTGAATCAAAAATAAGAATTTTATGGATAGGATAAGAATTTTCTTGCGATTCCCATGAAATTTAGAATGGGTTTAAATTAGGTTTTTGGATTTAATTGGATTTTATGTTTATTTTTATACTCAGAAGTTGTTAAAGTTGACGTAATAAAAATAACGCAAAAAGCTAATAAATTCAATCCTTTCAATGAATTTTATTTGTTTCAAAACGGATCAAAATAGCTTTAAAAGCATCTAGCCATGCATTGGTCCGTTCCACAACAAACCCTGCATTTGTACAGTAAACTGTCAAAAAGGTGCTCACTTTCACAGCCGTTTCTTTTATTTTTATCAATATTATCTATTATATCATTCCTGTAACAGAAAGCACGAAAGTTTCTCTACGTCAAACCCTGCATCGGCATTTAAGAACAACCAGTCTGTTCTTATGTTTGAGGATCGTAGGTCTTGAAGCATTTTGTCCACGGACTGCTCAAGTTGATATGCATCATTATGGTTTCCTGAAACACCACTACAGGCCAATGGGATACCCTGATTATCTGTTAGGATAAGCATGTTGCTGGTCTTGCTTTTTTTCCTGCCTTGGTAGCCCACTGCCTGTCCGCCCCTTTTGGTGGGTGTATGTGCATCAAAGTTTGAACACTTGACATGTCCAGCAAATCCTTGTACTTTTCCAGAACATACTTCCAAACTTGTTCCCAGCTACCATCTTTGCACCATTTCTGAAAGTGATAATAAACGCTCTGCCAATGGTATTTTACCCTGAAAAATTGTTTCATGGGCAGTTGCCTCCATTGGCATCTGTTTTTAGCCGATATAGTATCGATTCTACCACTTGATATACTTTAACCTTGGTATTGTCCATCGAATTTCCGAACTTTAAATGTGGACAAATCTCTTTTATTATACTTTTGTTCAACATGAAGTTT
This sequence comes from Bacteroidales bacterium, assembly GCA_041393255.1. GTDB lineage: Bacteria > Bacteroidota > Bacteroidia > Bacteroidales > JAADJA01 > JAADJA01. The sequence goes on from JAWKKM010000011.1 coordinate 35,340, forward strand.
TTGAACGAATGATACAACTTATTGAAATCCAATTTCTGTGTATCGTTCGTTCTTTTTAACATTCAACTTTTGACAACTTCTCATTCTAGGATCATAAAAACAACAAAAAATGTATCTAATTTATTAATATTTCGTGGTGTACTTTATAAATGAATTATCGAAGAAATATCAAAACTCTCCAAAGTAGTCAAATAGGAGGTCCATCGATTGTTGGAGGAGTAGTTTGGATATTTTGGGTAAACTATATTTTACTGTTAAACAAAAAAATATCCCTATGAAAAAAATGATTTATCAAAGCCTGCTGATGTTCGCTGGGCTTTTAATTACAGTTCATTTAAATGCAACTGTTTATCGCGTAAACAATAATCCGGGTATTGATGCGGATTATGAATCATTTTCTGCAGCAATTGCAGATGTAAATCCAGGTGATACACTTTACCTGGAAGGCTCTCCACTTAGCTATGGAAACATTGTTTTTACAAAACCATTGGTTGTTTTTGGCCCAGGGTATTTCCTGGAGGAAAACCCGGAAACACAGGTCAACAAAATAAGTGCAAAGGTTGGTTCTGTTACTTTTAATAGCGGAGGTGTAGGAAGTAAGATCATGGGATTGGAAGTTCAAAATACTACTATTATTAAAGCGAGTGATATCAGTATTACCTATTGCAGAACTAAATCAATAGAGTTTGATCCATCTGTATCTATAACTAATATACATATTTCAAGAAATTATATTTATGGTAATAATGTTGGCTTGTATTACAATGATAGTTTTTTTATTAATGGATTAATGGTAACCAATAATTACATCCAAAAGAACTCGACATCAGATGCAGTTTCCTTAAATGATTATGTTACAGCAGTTTTTAATAACAATATTTTTGTTGGCGATGTAAACGCATACAACTCAACGTTTAGTAACAATATTCAAACTTATGAAAATCAAGGTATCCACAATAACACATATTTTAATAATATAGGAAGCAGTGATCAGTTTCCGGCTGATAATGGAAACCAACAATACGTAAATATGGATGCTGTTTTAGTTGGCCCAACCGGAAATACTACAGATGGGCAGTGGCAACTCAAAACAGGATCACCGGCCTTTGGAGCCGGGGTTGATGGAGTGGATTGTGGAATTTTTGGAGAGCCACTCCCTATGTACTGTCCGGTATGCCGCCAATTCCAGCGGTTTATGAAATAAAAATGCCTGCATCAGGAAATAGTGAAGATGGTATTAGTAAATGTAAAAGCTAAATCACACTGATTATGAGAGCCTTTTTATTTTTATGGTTTATCTTTTTTATTTCATTGCGCTCCATTTTGTCTCAAGAATTGTTACAGGTATGTGATTATAATCCTGATTATATTAAATATGTTGAAATGATCAAATCAGGGAAAGATCGGTAGTATATTCAAAAAGTGGATTACCCTTGGGTTTAGCTCCGATTCCGGTTTGACCAAATTTTGAAAAATTTTATGAGAGTAAGAGTGAAATTATATTAAACAAAGATTTCCCTGCTGTTTATGACTTGCGGTTGCTCAAGCCTGGTCACACCGTAAAGATCAGGGTGCTTGTGGGTCATGTTGGGCATTTGCAACCATGGGTCAATAGAATCCTATTGGAAAAATTAGGATTTTTCACACCAGATTTATCTGAAGATAATTTAATTAATTGTCATAATTTCGACTTTTTGCCATGTGTACCTGCCGATGCCTATATATCCCCTGCATATTTGTCAAGAATGGCTGGCCCCATTTCTGAAGCACGGGACCCTTATGGTGGTGCAGGAACAGGAGGTGAATGTCCTGAAGGGTTAAACCCAAATGCTTGTGTTTTTGATTCGAGATTTTTACCTAATGATCCTTTGGTTATTAAACAAGCCATATTGGATTATGGTGCACTTTTTACAGGGTTTTATTGGGATGATTATTATTATAACCAATCTAACTATACTTATTATTATTCTGGATCATACGAAGAAGGTGGATTTCATGCTGTTACACTTTCCGGATGGGATGATACTAAAATAACAGATGGAGGTACAGGTGCATGGATAGTAAAAAATAGCTGGAATAATCCCTGGACCAATGGGTTTCCAAGTGATGAAGGGTATTTTTACATATCATATAATGATCCAGATATTAATAGTCAGGTTGCATATTTTCCATCCAGGATTTCAAATGATCTAAATTCTAAGTTGTATTATTATGATGATTTTGGGGCTTGCAGAAAAATTGGATATAATAATTCAGAAGCTTATGGATTAATAAAGTTTATTTCTACCCGTGATGAGCAATTAACAAAAATTATGGTATGGACAAATACATATAATACAATTCTCGATATTGATGTTTATGATGATTTTGATGGCTCAAGCTTAAGTGGACTTATAGCACAAGTATTAAATTTTAATTGTGATTTCCCGGGTTATCATACAATTGATATAGTGGATCCGGTTTTAAGAAATAAAGATGATGATTTTTATATAAGGGTCAAATATTCATCACCTGGTGTATTATGTCCAATTTCTGTTGAAGAATACAATCCAAACCGGACTTCAAATGCAATAATTGAGTCGGGTGTTTGCTGGACAAGTTCAAATGGGAATAGTTGGGATCCTATTGGTAGCGACACCGATTACCCGTTTGATTTATGTATTAAAGCATATACCAATAAGAGTGAATACATTGCTCAACTTGAGTATTTTATTGATTCAGATCCAGGATTTGGTCACGGAATATCATTGGATATAACTTCAAGTAATAATTTACAGACCCTGTTTAACCTGCCACTTGAAAATGTAGCAGATGGTATTCATGCTTTTTTCATTCGGTCGAAAAATGAAGATGGCAAATGGAGCCATACAGAATATCAGCCTTTCTACAAGTTTACTTTCAGGCCTGAAATTAATGTTGTATCAATGGAATATTTTTTTGATAGTGACCCTGGTTTTGGTAACGGACAACCGGTAGAATTTCTATCCGGTCCTAATGTAGAAAAACTATTGAATATTCCTTTAACAAACCTGAATACAGGAATTCATACCTTGTATTTTAGAGCAAAGGATAATTATGAAAATTGGAGCATGGTGCAAACCCAAACCTTCTACAGGTTCGAAGCAGGGAATGTACCTGACATTACCGCATTTGAATATTTTATAGACAGCGATCCGGGATTTGGAAATGCATATAATGTTGACTTAACTGCAAGTGTATACCCTGAAATATTTTTTAATATAGATTTGATCGGGATTGAACCGGGTATTCATAAACTTTATACCAGGGTAAGGAATGCTGAAAAAAAATGGAGTCATTGCGGGACTAATACATTTTATCATGCCGGAAATCTGATTCTAAAAAACATTGTTTCACTTGAATATTACTTTGATACGGATCCCGGTTTTGGTAATGGTTTTCCTGTTTCGCTAACACCTGAACCTCAAATTGATGAAATTTTTCAAATTGATCTGGAATCTGTAAATAGCGGACAACACATTTTTTACCTGAGAGCAAAAGACAACCTGGGAAAATGGAGTTTGATTTCTTATCAGGAAGTCCAAAAACTACAATTAAAGATCTTCCTTGAAGGACCATTTGATAACCAAACAGAAATGATGGAAAATCAGCTTTTTACTTCAGGATTAATACCACTATATCAGCCATTTAATAGTAATCAAAATGCTGTTTGGTATTACGATGGTAATGAATATATTGAGACATTGTTAAATGATGATATTGTTGACTGGGTTCTATTGAAGTAAGGGATGCAGTTTCTGCCGGTCTGGCATCTTCTGGTACGGTTAAACTTATGCGGCCTGCCTTCATTGATAAACACGGGAATATTTGTGAATATGATGGATCAATAAATGTCTGTTTGATTGTGAAATAACTCAGAACTTGTTTATTGTTGTTTATCACCGAAATCATATTGCTGTGATGTCATCAGAGGCAATTGTATTAACAGGTCCTGGTGCTGGCAGTTATGATTTCACTATGTCACCGGAAAAATATTATGGCGATAAGATGCATGTAGAATTATCAACAGGTATTTGGGGCATGATCAGTGGTGATGCAGATGGAAATGGAATTGTTAATGTTAATGATAAGAATTTAAACTGGATTCCACAAAGTGGAAAAAAAGGATATAAATCAAGTGATTTCAACTTGAATACACAAGTTGAAAACAATGATAAAAATGATTATTGGAGGATAAATCTTAATAGGGAATCCCAGATACCTCAATAATTCTTAAATCATTTCCTTCAACGAAATAATGTCTTCGACGTATCAACCCAATATTTTATTAATTTTGCCCCCCTGTTGCAAATTTATTTCATAATGATGGAGATTCCCAGCAAATTTTGATCCGTCGCTGACGGAAGAGAGATGGTATAAATACTGGATGGACAAAGGTTTTTTAAGAGCGAACCGGACGAACGTGAGCCTTATACCATTGTTATCCCTCCACCCAATGTAACCGGTGTGTTGCACATGGAGCATAACCGCCAACAATACCATTCAGGATGTTGGTGCGCAGGGGGCGCGTATGCATGGCTATAATACCCAGCGGCTTCGGGAACCGACCATGCTTCCATCGCTACGGAGGCCAAGGTTGTAAACCGGCTGAAAAATTGGGAATTGATAAAGCAAAGATCACCCGTGAGAGTTTTTGGAACATCATAGGGAATGGAAAGAAAAACATGGTGGGATCATCCTCGAACAATTGAAAAAGCTGGGTGCCTCCTGCGATTGGGACAGAACCCGCTTTACCATGGATGAGGCGCTGTACGAATCGGTAATTGATGTTTTTATTGATCTGTATAACAAAGGATTGATCTATCGCGGAGTTCGGATGGTGAACTGGGATCAGCCTTACTGCCTTATCCGACGAAGAGGTTATCTACAAAGAGGTTGAATTCCAAATTGTATTATTTTCGCTATAAAGTGGAAGGCTCGGAAGATGGTGGTGACCATAGCAACAACCCGCCCAGAAACTATTTTGGGAGAGATACTGCCGTTTGTGTGAATCCCAACGACACCCGTTTTAAGCATTTACTGGGCAAGGGTGTTGGTTCCCTTGGGGTAAATCGTTCTGTTCCCATCATCGAAGACGAATATGTGGATATGGAGTTTGGTACCGGCTGCTGAAGATCACACCGGCACATGATATCAATGACTACCTTGAGATTGGAATCCGGCACAAGTTTGGACACCATTGATATTTTTAACGCCAACGGAACGCTAAACGAAAAAGGCTGAGGTTGTATATCGGGGAGGATCGTTTTGCTGTCAGGACAAAATTGTTGCTGATCTCGAAAAAGCCGGGAACCTGGTGAAGGTACAGGAAGACTATGTAAACAAAGTAGGTTTTTCAGAACGGACCGATGAAGTGATCGAGCCCAAAACTTTCGCTGCAATGGTTCCTAAAAATGACGAACATGGCACCCACTGCACTCGAAGGTAGTGATGAACGATACCATAAAGTTTCATCCGGCAAAGTTCAAAAACACTTACCGCCATTGGATGGAGAATGTCCGCGACTGGTGCATTTCCCGCCAGCTTTGGTGGGGACAGCGTATCCCGGCTTATTATCTGCCCAACAGGGAAATTATTGTAGCAAAATCGAAAGGAAGCCTTTAAACTGGCAAAAGAAAAATACGATTTACCCGAACTGACAATGGATCAGATCGAACAGGACGAAGATGTACTGGATCTGCTGGTTCTCTTCTTGAATTTGTGGCCGATCTCTGTTTTTGACGGCTATCCGTCATCCCGATAGTTTCAGGAGCATCAATATTATTATCCTACCAATGATTTGGTGACAGGCTCTGAGATTTTATTCTTCTGGGTGGCAAGGATGATCATGGCAGGGCTTGAATACAGGAAAAACATCCCTTTTAAGAATGTTTACCTGACGGGGATCGTTAGGGATAAACAGGGAAGAAAATGTCTAAACAGTTGGGTAATTCTCCTGATCCGGTTAAACTGATGAACATTTACGGTGCTGATTAGATGAGGTAGGTATGTTTGTTGGCTTCTCAGCCGGTAATGACCTTCCCTTTGATGAGGGTTTGTGTGAGCAGGGAAGAAATTTCAGTAACAAAGTGTGGAATGCACTTCAGCCGCGAGGTCAAAGGTTGGACTGTGGACGAAAAACTTGAGCAATGCGAATCGTCAAGGTTTCTATTCGCTGGTTTGAAGCCAGGATGAACGCCACGATTAAAGAGATTGACAGTTTGTTTTCAATGCAAGATTTCTGAAGCATTGATGGCTGTTTACAAACTGATGCAGGACGATTTTCTGCTCAGATGCCTTGAGATGGTCAAACCTGCTTATCAGCAACCGATTGATAAATCTACTTTTGAAAGGACAATTACATTCTTTGAGGAACTGATGAAAATCGTTCATCATTCATGCCTTTCATTTCTGAAGAAATATGGCAAAGGCTTTACGAAAGGGCAGAAAGGTGAATCGATCATGGTTGCCTCTATGCCGGTATCGAATAAATATGATAATTGTGGCTACTTTTGATTCAGAAATAGATGTGATAATTGGGGTTAAGGTTTACGTCAGTCAAAAAATATTCCCAACAAGGAAGCCATCAGACTGCATGTTAAAGAATTAGCCAGAAGGAACCTGATCATACTTTTGATAGCGTGATCAAAAAGGCTTGTAATATCAGCACTATAAATTATGTAGATGAAAAAGTATCGGTGCGTACATTTATTTTAAAATCTACGGAGTTCTATGTGCCATTGGGGAAGGCTCTGTAGATGTAGAGGCTGAGATTAAGAAGGCAGGAAGAGCAACTATGCTCAGGGCTTTTAACTTCGGTAATGAAGAAACTAAGCAATGAGCGATTCGTTAACAATGCCCCTGAAAAGGTTGTTGAGATGGAGAGGCAGAAACAAGCTGATGCAGAAGGCAAGATCAAAGTGATTAAAGATCAGATTGAGGCTTTGAGTAAGTAATAACTTTCGTGATTGAAATATGAAATCCCAGGAATTCGCTAATGGTGAATTCCTTTTTTATTCCCTGTTCTTAACAAAATAAGCCACTTTTTCAAGGGAAGTAGTGCATATCATGTACTCTTCAAGATAGACACCTTCACGGGGGCTTAACGGACGTGGTGTATAGTTCAGAATCCCTTTTATACCAGCAGTTTTCAGCCTGTCGGCCATGGGAGAGGCCACTTCAGGAGGTGTAGCAATAATAGCGATGGTAATCCCAAGCTCATCAACGATCTCTTCCAGTCGGTCAAGGTGATAGCAATAAACATCTTCGTATGATTTATTGATCTTTTCCGGGTTGACATCAGAGTTGCCACAATCTTGAGTTTGGTCCGCTTCTCGTACATGTAATGAATGAAGGCTTTTCCAAGATTACCCATTCAATAACGTGATCTGTAGAACATGTTAATGTCAATAATTTTCCGATCGGTCTACCATCTCAGCTATATTGTATCCTTTCCTCAGGGTTCCCGAATAACCCATCAGCATAATGTCCCTCCTAACCTGTACGGGGGTTATATGAAGCAATTGGCTATCTCATGCGAAAATATATAGGTTTTCCTTTTTGCCAGTTGATTGTTTAAACTTCTTCGGTACTGGCTTTGAGCCTTTCTACGGTTTTATCAGGAAGATTCTTCATGCTGTTTAAATACTGTTGTGAAATAATTAACAGGCAAATGTAAAACGAATGTTTATATAAATAACAATGTTGTTAAATTTTTAACAGTTCTAAATTATTAGAAATGCAAATAACTATTAGGAAATTGTTGGATTCGGTATTGAAAGCAATCCTTCGGGATAACATACCTGTGTAAGGAATAAACCCCTGGCAGGAACTGAATATCCTGCATTTGAACGGTTTTTACTCTCAATGATGGTTTTTAAGTCATCCAGGCTTATTTTATCCTGTCCGAGATCCAACAGAGTGCCTACAATTGCTCTGACCATGTTTCTTAGAAATCGGTCAGCGGTTATGGTAAAGGTTAGCAGATGCCCTTCCTGAGACCAATATGCCTGCGATATTTTGCAGTTATTGGTTTTTACCTGCGTTTTGACTTTGGAAAAGGAAGTAAAATCGGTATATTCCATAATTATCTTCGCTCCATCGTTCATTTTTTCAATGTTCAGGTCGAAATTAAAATGGTATGAAAAATCGAAATTAAACGGGTCTTTCCGTTTGCTGATAATATATTGGTATGTTCTGGATATTGCATCAAAACGTGCATGTGCTTTGGCATCAACAGGAAATAATGAAAACACAGTTATGTCATTGGGTAGGTAAGCATTTAGCTTCTGTGCGATGGTATTCAATTCAGAATTTGCAAGTTGTTTATCAATTTCAAAATGGGCAAAGAATTCTTTTGCATGAACACCTGTATCTGTTCTTCCACAACCCACAACATTTATATCATGTCTTAGTATTGTTGATAATGCCTCGTTAATCTTTTCCTGAACAGTAATTGCATTTTTCTGGATTTGCCAGCCAAAATAGCCATGGCCATTGTAAGCCAGTTTGATAAAATACCTTTTTACGGAAGATGCGACCATTATAGATTTTATAGAATTCCCAAAAATAAAAAAAAGGCAAGTAAGTTAATACTTGCCTCAAGAAAGTTATCTCTGTTTTTTTTTATTTCTCATAGTATCCACATACAACTGAATGAGCTACAATGTATATAGGGCCTGTTGCCGGGATTGAATAGGATGATTCTCCACTGTATGGATATTGTCCAGGGGCTGTTTTATATTTATTGCCTTTTTTCGGCAAATAATCGTCGCCAATAAATAAGTGGGTTTCATTCAATGTGAAATTAGGATCAATATTATATACAACGTTTACCATTCCTCCTGAATAATCAACGTCCAATGTTCCAACCAATGTTCCTTTTCCAATTTCGCATTGACCAGCACCAGCATAAATCTCCCATGAATAACTGGAGGGATCAGTAATGGGTCCGTTTGACCATCCCCACCTATTCGAATTCACGCCTGGAATATCTATAAAGCAAGTAGCAACATCTTCACCGTAGGCGAAAGCTGTTTCACATTCAGGCTCACTGCAATCCTGCACACAATAATCAAAGTAATATGATGTCGTTTTTGTAGGGATCATTGCAGAAACAGTCGACAATTCACCTGTTATTTTACTTCTTACGATGGAAATTGCAACTACTGCAAAGCAATTATCTAAACCTGATAAGTGAATTGTAAAAGTAGTATCTTGAATACGTGGCATATGAATACCTTGATAAAGGGAACAAACCCTATCAAAATGTCCGGTATGGGTTTCGGGATCGATATAACCATTTGATGAGTTTAATGGTATATTTTCTGCAGCACCTACATAAAGAGATGTTTTCCACATTTCATAATCCGAATTGGTTTCAAAAGTAACAAACAGGTTATTCTCATCGTTGATAACCGTCACGGTGCCAGGAAAAATAGAGTTATTCCAGTCAAGCAATGTTGCCACTGTCGGAGTACCACAAGGTGTTTTAGTACTCTTACTAATAAAAGTATTGTCATTATTATCTTTTTCACTTTGATCTATAACTTCGCTTTTTTGACATCCTAAAAAGATCACTGAAAAAGTGAGAAACAGCATGAATAATTTGATAGTTGTTTTCATAAGAATAATTATTTAATTAATTTGTATTAATTTAATTTAGACTTTGTGTGCACAAGTATTGTGCGGTAAAATAAAAAAAGTTGTAAATCAATATATTATATGCATGATTGTCTTTTGGTTAGTGTCGATATGGCACTAAATTCCAAAAATGGGAGGTTAGCTATTTTTTAGCAATGTATTTCATAGGTTTAATTAATTAAAACAAATATAAATTAGAGAAATCATTATTTTACTTTGCATTTAGAAATAATTAAAGTTTAGATTTGTGGCACGAATTTATAATTAATAACACAACGCTGGTAAAAAGATTTGGAGTTTCAATTGAAGATGAATTTCTTATTGAGTTGGACAGGCTTGTTGAGAAAGATCGGTTTCCAAACCGATCTCAGGCCATTCGGTATTTGATAAAGAAATATTCAATTGAAAATGAATGGGAGGATAACAGTAAAGTTGCAGGTGCTATCGTCCTTGTTTACGACCTTCATAAGAAGAAATTGCAAAGCAAATCTACCGATGTTCAACACGATTAGCATCATATGATATTATCGGTTCAACATGTTCATCCGGACCATCATAATTGCCTTTAAACAATTGCTGTTAAAGGCAAAGCGAAAGAATTAACACAGCTTGCCAATTAATTAATCGCGATTAAGGGTGTTAAACATGGTGAGCTTGTAATGACTGCAAAGGGATAACTGGTTCAATTATATAATCTAATAGGGTATGGTATTTAGTACAGAAATATTGGTATTGGCTGGACCTGCAGCTTCCATTGGTTTTTTTCACACCCTGTTTGGGCCGGATCACTATCTGCCTTTTATATTTATGGCAAAAGCCAGAAAATGGTCCATTTTTAAAACCACATGGGTTACAATTGCCTGTGGGGTAGGACATGTAGGAAGTTCAATTTTATTAGGAATAATTGGTTTTGGATTTGGTATAGCCCTTGGAAAACTTGAACTTTTTGAAGGTTTCCGTGGAGATATGGCAGCCTGGGCATTTGTTTTATTTGGCCTGGCTTATTTCATCTGGGGACTGCGAAGGGCAATCATTAACAAACCTCATAAACATGCCCATTTTCATCAGGATGGTACCCTGCATACTCATGACCATACTCATTCAAATGCACATGATCATGTCCACAAGAAAAATATTACTCCATGGATATTGTTCACCATATTCGTCTTGGGCCCCTGTGAACCTTTAATTCCTATACTTATGTATCCTGCAGCCGAAAGCAGCACATCCGGTATGATTTTTATTGCCATCATTTTTGCTATCATAACAATCGCAACCATGCTTGCAGTTGTGCTGACTGCTACATTTGGATTTAGTTTTGTTAAGCTCGGAAAACTTGAACGATATGCCCATGCGCTGGCAGGACTCATCGTATTCCTGAGTGGCGTTGCTATATTATTTGGATTGTAGTTAGCGGCAGTTTCTAAGGCAATCCATGATAAAGCAGGATGAAATTGGGTAATGCTTTATATTTTTCATGTAATGATAGAGTTTTGAACCCGAAAATTGTCCGGAAAGAAAAACAAGGACAAAAAAGGGCAGGGTCAACCATGAAAACTCAAGATGGCTGATTATTCTTTCCAGAATGCTAATAACAACAGGAATATGAATGGCCAATATCCATTCGAAAGAAAATTTCCTGGTGTTAGCTCTCCAATATCCAAAAAAGATATTCAGAATAAATAAGGAAGTCAAAACAACGATCAGATTCATCTTGTTGCTTTCTTTAAATTCTTATTTAACCAACTGACATGGAATGATCAAATCGATCTTTTGGTGGGCGAGACCCAACTTTAACCCCTTCGATAAAACTTTCAACACAATCTCTCAACTCGAAATGATAACCTCCTTCTAAAACGGCAAAAATATTCCTGAAGGATCTTCTCAATTTGAATCCACATTCATAATAGGATTTGAGCGAGAAGTTAAGGCCCAGTAGCCTGTCGTTTATATAAGCATCAAATCCTGCCGATACAGCAATCACATCTGCTTCAAATTGTTTGGCTTCCGAAATAGCCATATCAATACCTTTCATAAAGGCTTTATCTCCACCTCCTGCAAAAATTGGGAAATTCGTTGTATAACCCTCGCCAACCCCTTCTCCCTTTTCATTTGGAAAACCGGTAAAGGGAAAGGCATACGCCTGATGAAGTGAAAAATAATAGACCTGGTCGGAATTATAAAAAATGGCTTGTGTTCCATCTCCATGATGGCCATCGAAATCAAATATAAAAACACGCTTGCCTTCGTTAACCAGTTTTTGAGCAGCAATAGCTATATTATTAAAAAGACAAAAGCCGGATGTTTTTTCCCTTCCTGCATGATGACCTGGGGGCCGAACAACTGCAAAGTCATTATATTCTGATGCCTGCACTGTCAATCCTACAGCGGAAATGGCGGCCTCATAGCTTTCCGGGGTTAATTTTACCTCCGCAAAAGTTTCCGTATTCATGCAGGCATTTTTTATTGAATTTATATAGTCCTCAGGATGGATTAAGGAAATGTATTCTTCTCCATTTCTGTCCCTGTCTTCATATTTTTATCAAAATTCTTAATTCTATAAGCACCTTCGAATTCCGAGTCTTTATTGTGCAAGAGAAATTTCTTATTGTATAAAACTTTCATGAGAGATACATCGCGATTGTTCCGGTAAAAATACAAAAACCCTTTCAAAATCTGTGTAGACTGGAGAAAAAAGAAACGTAAAATTTTTTGATTTGGCAAAATCTTTTTTATACATTTGAAACGTCAATATATTTAAGGGCTTTGTATGTTATGAAAAAAGTTGATACATCAAAATTTTCAAATGATGAATGCTGGGGAATCCAAATAAACGGCTTGAGTCATTGCCGGAATATTAATTGCAGATGGCAGGGCCTTTCGGCATGTGAAGGAAAGAATATTATCAAAACCGGATTTAATGCCAAAGGTTATAAAATAGGGGAATTTGGAGTTGAATCAGATGTGCCGGTGGAGCATTATAAAAATGGATAAAAAAACCCAACCTTTGCAGGTCGGGTTTTTTAGTAAATTCCTCTTGTAACATTTATATTTCCTTTTTCAGGTATTGCATCCTTTCAAATTTCTGTGTGCTGTCTTTTGCATTCGCAACTTTTCCTTTGAAATCAGAAATCGATTTATAGTTGTGTTTTTTCATCCACTTCTCCAAATCAAATAATATGGTGTCAATATAACTAATTCCATTATTGAATAAGGTTGAGCAGATTTGGGTGGCAGATGCTCCGGCCAACAATTGCTTAACAACTCCTGAATAATCATGAATTCCGGTTCCTGCAGCAATATCACAATTGAGTTGAGGACTTAACAAAGCCACCCACCTCAGCGATTTTGTAATTTCCTGTGGAGCGCTCAAAAGGTTCTCCCTGACGATGGTTTCTTTTTCGATATCAATATCTGGCCTGAAATAGCGGTTAAATAAAACCAATCCATCAGCACCTGCCTCATCAATACGATGAGCCATCTGAACCAGGTTTGTGAAATAATTCCCAAGTTTTACAGAAACAGGAATTGAAACATAGTCTTTAACTGTTTCAACTATTTCGATGTACTGGTTGCAGATATCTGAACAAGCCATGAATTTATCAAATGGGAAAATAGCAATATTCAATTCTATTCCATCAGCACCCGCCAATTCAAGTTCCTTTGCGAATTGTGGCCACTCTTTTGAGGTTACACAATTGATGCTTGCAATAATTGGAATATTGGTATAAGCTTTAATATCCTTGATTAATCCAAGAACTTGCTTGAGCCCGTATTCCTTCGAATGTTTGTTGATATGCTCAATGGCTTCTGGAAACCAGAAATACTTCATATCCTGATCCATTAAAGCATTGGAATCGGCAATTAGCTGCTCTTCGAAAAGGGATTTAAGAACAATAGCCCCTGCACCAACGTCGGCACATTTTTTAATGTTATTAATATCACCAGTCAATTTAGAACTACTGACAATGATGGGGTTTTTTAGTTTTAGCCCCATGTATTCTGTTGAAAGGTCCATGATAATTTTATTTTGATTATTTGTTTATTCGATTGTTATTTCAAATTCCTTGAATGAATCAATAAGTTGGACGGGATTTTGAAGTTTTTCCTTCATCGCCTCAAATGATCCTTTCAAATTTTGTTTAGCTTTTTCAGTCAGCCCTTCTTTAAAATCCCACTCATATCCTTTAATATGCAGCAGGTAAGTTGGGGGTATCCTGTTGTACAGTTTTTTACAAAGCCCGACAATGTATCCCGGCGATGCTGCATGAGTGGTAAAAGCAACCTGGGTTGCGGCATCAACAGGGGTCAATATAAAATCCTCAATGTCTTCAATCGAAGCATCTGCAAAAATCACAAGATCTTTATCAGCCACTTCCGCAGCATCTTCAATATTCAACTGGTAATTGCTATCGAATTCAAATCCTTCGAGATTTTGTTCCTGCACCCAGCTTTCAAACATTTCTACGAATGCGTTCCCCAGGCCATCATCCTGGCGGCCCGGGTTACCGTATCCGTAAATAAGAATTTTATAATCTGACACTATCGTTATCGTCTTTGGCGGTCAATGATTTGACTGTTTTTGTCAACCAGCACAATTTCCAATGGCATCTGCCCCATGGCATGTGTAGCGCGCCTAAACAGGGATCATAAGCCCTGATGGCAACTTCAACAGCATTCATCATTCCCTCTGTGATCTTTTTTTGACCGGTCATGAATTGTTTCGCAGCCAAATTAACTGCCACGTTCATGGGTTCATTATTGTTGGTTGTTGAAACAATCAGATTTGCCATGGTCAATGATCATGCTCATTGATAGCATAGTGGTGGAATAGTGTACCGCGGGGAGCCTTCAATAAGTCCAACACCTTCGCTTCGTTTTTCACCTTTGTTACCAATTCACCCTTCATAAGGTCTGGATCATTTAATAATTCTTTCATCATCTCTGCAGAGTGAAGAAGTTCGATTAACCTGCCCAATGCATATGTATTGACATATTGTTTGGCTTTCCCGTTGGTATAGGCTTATACTCTTCAAATTCCTTTGTGCAAGCGGAGTCGGGATAAAATCACATGTATTCAAACGCGCTAATGGTCCAACCCGGTACCAGCCATCCTTTTTACCATATTCAGTTAAAATGGGAATTTCATATAACTCCGTTCTTAACCTTCTTCATTTATGTATTGAAGGTAGTCCTGATAATCAAATATCGTGAAGGATTTTCTTACCATTGGCATCAACTGCCCTCAAAACTCCATGATATAAATCAAGTGCTCCGTCTTTTCAACCAAACTTAAATGGTTTGAGGGGAATGCTGCAAAGCCATCAATTAATTCTTTGTTGTCTTTATGGTATGATTTCAGAAATTAACCGCATCTATTGACCAGGAATCATTTTATCAATATTTAGAGGATCTGGTCCATTGATAAAACTATCTTTTTCTGCTTGTGTCAGATGCTTGTTTATACCACTATGAATTGCACCCGTTCCATGAATTTTCTTACCGGCTGTTGCTTTGATAATTTCTGTCCAAATTTCCGCATCATAACACCTTGGACTGCAAGGTCAGGAAATTTCTTAGCTACACCAATTATGTTACGGATTGCCGGGTCAGCATCAATGCCAAACAAAAGGTCCGGTGAAACAAGATGGAAAAAGTGAAGTGCATGCGATTGGAACATTTGTCCATAATGCATTAATCTTCTCATTTTTTCTCCGGTAGGAGTGAGGCCATCTCCTGTTCCTGCTCCAACAATCACATCGAGTGCTTTGGCTGCTGCAAGGTGGTGGCTAACAGGGCATATTCCACATAAGCGCTGAACGAGTACGGGAGCTTCCCAGTAGGGTCTGCCCTGAACAAATCTTTCGAAACCTCTGAACTCAACAATATGTAACCGGCTTTGCGAAATGTTACCTTCATCATCAATGTGAATGGTTACTTTTCCGTGTCCTTCAACCCGGGTTACGGGTTCTATAGTTATTTTTCGTTCCATTTTTTTAATTCTTTGCTATTAATCAAATTTTACTACTTCGTAAGGTAATTTCATTTCATCACCTGTAACAAGCGCAACAAGTGCATTCCAGATAAGGTCAGCCCGTGGAGGACATCCAGGAAGATAATAATCTATCTTAACAACTTCATGACAAGGATATACTTTATCTAAAATGATAGGTAATTCTTCATCATTTGGTAAGATGCCATCAGGATTTGCTCCTTTTGTTGAAGGACCATCCAAATAGGCCTCCTGCAAACATTCCTTGATCGGAATGTTGTTTCTCATGGCTGGTAATCCACCCATGATAGCACATTCGCCCAGAGAA
This sequence comes from Bacteroidales bacterium, assembly GCA_041393255.1. GTDB lineage: Bacteria > Bacteroidota > Bacteroidia > Bacteroidales > JAADJA01 > JAADJA01. Next base: position 51,320 of record JAWKKM010000011.1, read on the forward strand.
ACAAGGATTTTACAATTTTTACGAAAATCTTTTAATACATGAACATTCTCGCTGTTGCAGCATCCGCCTTCGATAATGCCAATATCGACCATTTGAGTGAATTCTTTGATATCATCAACGGGTGACTTGTCAAAATCAACAAGCTCAATAAGTTCAAGTATTCTCTCATCAATATCCAGTAGTGACATATGACAGCCGAAACAACCGGCGAGAGATGTAGTTGCTACTAATGGTTTACTCATAATTTGTTCCTCCCTTTTAAATGTTTACAGTTTGTTCAATATCACTTCCAATGGGTGCATTATCATATTTCCTGCTACCAATCGGTTCGGCATAACCTCTTTCTTTTCTTAAAATACTTCCAACCGGGCAGGTATCCATTGCATGTTGTGCTTCTTCGTCAGTCATCGCCTTTGCCAGTTCCTGGTCAATATTTATGATTGCATGATGGCCTCGCCCCTTGATGGCAAAAATGTTTTTGCCATCCTTCGATTTTATGGAACGTACACATCGTTTACACAATACACATCTGTTTCTGTCAATGAAGATTTTTGGTGAATTTGCATCAACCTCTTTTTCTTCAAATTCGTAAGGAAATCTTGGAACCAGCATTTTAAACCTGTATCCAAGGCCTTGTAGTTCGCAGTTGCCACTTTTTTCGCATGCAGGACAGTAATGATTCCCGGAAACAAATAACGTTTCTACGATCACATTTCTTAATTCCTGAATGTCCGGTGTGTTATTTTCAATCACCATACCATTCGCAACCTCAGTTGTGCAGGCAGTCATAAAACGGCCATTTATTTTTACGTTGCAAATGCGGCATGAGCCGGCTGCTTTGATTCCCTCAAGGTGGCACAGGGTTGGGATGTATATCCCATTGTTTTTAGCAGCTTCAACCAGGTTTGTCCCTTTCTCGGTCGTACACTCCTTGCCGTCAATTGTGAATTTTATTTTTTCGCTCATATCAGTTGACATATTTTTTAATTTCTTCAGGCTTTTCTATTTTTGGAAGTTCTTCTACCGGATTATCCTGATTTTTGGTTTCCGGTTTTGTTTTCAATATTTTATTAAAAAATCCCATTCGAAATATTGTTATTCAATTTATTGTTAACGATTCATTAGCTTGCGGATACCTTCCAACAGCACGACAGGATTCCTGAATAGCAGCATTGATATCAAAGGTTGTGTCAAAATCTTTTCCTTTTTCAATTTTTGCTTCATATTCCGGCCTGAAATTTTCAATGCTGGTTAAAATAGGATTGGCAGCCGTTTGGCCTAAACCACAGCGGTTGGCTATTTTCATTTTATTACCCCATTCAACGAGGTCATCAATGTCTTTAGCAACACCTTTTCCATCCATTATCTTTTGCAACTTATTTCTCAATATTACAGTCAGGTACCGACAAGGTGCACATGATCCGCAAGATTCCTCGATAAAGAATTCCGTAAAATTCTTTACCACTTCGAGAATACTTCTGTGCTGGCCAATAACGATCATAGCTCCGCCGGTTGGCAGATCTTCGTAACAAATCGTGCGTTCAAACTCGTTTACGCCAATAAGTCTCCCTGAAGGGCCTCCAATCTGAACCGCTTTTGCTTCGTGAGCACCAGCCATTTCCAGCATCTCCCTAACAGTCATTCCCCATTCAATTTCAAATACTCCAGGGTATTTAACATCACCACTTATACTCAGTAATTTCGTTCCTGAAGTTTCTTTTGTTCCAAATGACTTATACCATTCCGGGCCTTTTTCAATAATTTTTACAACCGAGCATAAGGTCTCAACGTTGTTAACAACAGTGGGTTTATCCTGGTATCCAACCCGCACAGGAAATGGAGGCCTGTTTCCGGGTTCGCACGCTTACCCTCACACGATTCGATCAGAGCGGATTCTTCGCCACATACATAAGCACCGCTTCCAAATTGAATACGGATATCATATTAAATCCTTCAACGCCAGCAGCATTTTTTCCTAACCAGCCTTTTTCCCTGAAATTGCTTAGTACGTGTTCCAGGTGATTTTTGAGGTAGTCGTACTCCATTCTTAAATACAGGATACCTTCTTTTGCGCCAATTGCATATCCGGCAATGATCATACCTTCAAACAGGAGCTCAGGAATTTCGGTCAGGATAACCTTGTCCTTGAATGTACCAGGTTCACCTTCGTCGGCATTGCATAATACATACCTGACATCGCTTTCAGCACGTGTGCAAAATTCCCATTTTAATCCTGTTGGGAAACCGGCTCCACCTCTTCCGCGAAGATTTGAATCTTTAACCTTTTGAATGATTTCGGTTGTTGGGTAGGAGGCTAAATTTTCTATTACACTACCCGATTTGTAATCGGAAAAGAGCACTGCGCCACGCCTGTTCAGGTTATTGGTCACCATTGATTTGATCAATGAAGACTGGTTTTGGCCTCCGCCAAAACTATTAACCATATCAAGGGCAGAATGGCCGGCCCTGAAGGCTTTGATCAATTCACGTACCCTGTAGGTAGTGATTTTTGGAAATACTATTCCGTTGATGATGGCTGCCGGCTCCTCTGGTCGTTCATGCCGATGCATGATGTGTTATATAGGCCGAATAAACCATCAGCCGATACGGTGCCGAATTTTGTTCCGGTAGCTTTTTCAAATGAATCTGCCACCTCATCCCTACCCATCATGGTTGCAACCAAACTATCATTTAAATAGATGGTATACTTTCCGGTTGGAGTCGTGCAGAAAAAATGGTAGAAGGAAAGTGTTTGTTCAACATCCACTTTCGACATTTTTAGCTGATTTGCAATTTCAACAATTTCAGCATCGCCAACGTAACCCTTGTCATCTGTGATATCAATTAAAACATCCATCAAACGTGGTTTTATCATTGCCGTATTTTTCAATAATGCTTTGAACCTGTGAACTCATATAATAAAAAATTGTTTTGTGAATACCTTCAGTTGTTAATCAATTAACAAATTTGCAAATGACATCTTTTTTTTTTTTATAAAACAAGGCAATTTTGAAATTTAGAGACATTTTAAATAAATGGGAAAAATTCAATCCCAGAACAAACGGTTTAGATTAAATAATAGTGGGTTCTAATGGCGATAAATAACAGAAAAAGAAGAAGATATAAGGTTTTAAGGATTGAAAAATATACTTTTGTATATTAATGAAGCCATTGTTAGACACTATAGTTATATTAACATATATAGAACAGTTTTTATATTAGTATTTCAACAGCTAACTGTTGTGCAACTTCAAACTTTTTTATATCAATTGGAAGCGAAATTTTATTCAGTTGGGCATATTGAAGCAAATTTGAAGTGGGCAAGTTTTTAACCATTTCAAAACCCGTCATTGGGCAGCCTCCCATTCCATTTATAACTCCATCAAAAATCTTACATCCATTGGCATAGGCTGCCTTTATTTTATCGTACCAATCATCCTTTTTAATATGCAGATGCATTCCGAATTCAATGGTCGGAAACGCTTTGGTTAAGTTATAATAAGTTGAGCTAATTTGTTCAGGAGTAGCTATTCCAATAATGTCTGAAAGGCTCACTGTTTTTATTCCAGCCAAGTGGAATTTTTCAGTCCATTCCAAAATCAGATCCAGGTTGCAGGGATCTCCATAGGGATTGCCAAATGCCATGGTCAGATATACCATTAGTTTTTTACCGGACATGACACTGATTTCCTGTAAATGGTAAACTGTGGATTCGGCCTGGTTTAGATTGGAATTGATGTTGCGCTTAAGAAAGGTTTCGGAAAATGAAAAAGGGAAACCAATGTATTTTAACTGTTCCATTTTAGAAGCTTGTTCACCTCCTTTTATATTGGCAACCAATACAAACAGCTCCGACCGGGTAGAGGAGATATCCAATTGTTCAATTACCTTGCAGGTATCCTGCAATTGCGGTATGGCTTTTGAGGAAACAAGGCTTCCCGCATCTATTATATCAAATCCAACATCCAAAAGTCCCTGTATCAATTTTACCTTATCGTTTGTCGGAATAAAATGATCCAGGCCTTGCATCGCATCCCTCGGTGTTTCGAGTATTTTCATCATTTGGAATGGTTTGGATGTAAATATACAAGAAAACCCAGCCCACCCAGAAACAATGTCACAAAAACAATAAAGGAATAAACAGGTTTGACATGAAAGAACAATGTCAGTAAGTTGTTAGGATTGAAATTCCCGTTTATAAATGCAGGAATAGCAAGGTTAAGGATTGGATTGTATTCTTCTGTCGGACACGTATAAACGATTGTTGCCTTGGCCAGGAAAGCACATGCTAAACCGAATACAATCAACATGTAGAATAGTGTTTTGAAATGTGGGTTCTTTGAAATGAACCTGATCCCTTCATAACTGCAAATTATTACCAATCCGGATAAGAACCTTGGCCCATAGGTCCAGCCACCCCACCATGCAAAAAAGGAAGCTATGAAGAGAAAATATATCAAAGATGGTAACACAATGTAATTGTTTGTTACAAAGCCGCTTTTGCCGGGAAATTTTTTTAATCGCAAGTAACAATAGCAGGATCATGAATGGGGCAAAAAGAAAATTCCACGGTACCAGCTAAAGCTCAATCCCCAAATAGAATCAATGCTGGAGTAAAAATCCATAATTGGTATCGTGTTGGTTAAAAGTGTGATATTTATAAAGCATTTCAAAGGGAGAACCTGTAAAATGAAAATTATAAATTAGAATAAAAACCAACGATGGAAGTGTTCCCAACCCAAACAAGGCAAATGGCTTTAAACTTCTTTTTCGATAAAGGATTAAAAAGCCCCAGACAACAAAAATTATTGCCAGATTGTATTCACTTATAAAACTCATACCTGCAAACATTCCCGCCAACAGGAATTTATCCTTCTTTAAAAACAGATAGGATATAAAAAGCAACAAGCCTGAAAACAAATGGGCAAAGTAAGAGCCTGTGAAGACATACAAAAAGGATGCATAAAAAGGAAGCATTGCCAAGATAACCGGGGAAATACCCGGCTTACTGCATTCAATTTTTAAAAAAGTGATCAGGATGACCAAAACAAAAGGAAGGCTTCCCGCAAGAACTCCACCAAGAATATATATATGATCCCCAAAGAGGCTTCCTTGCGCATCGGGTGAAATCAAGCCCATTTTTACTAAAACTCCGAAAAATGGCAATACAAAAAATGTAGGCAAAGGAGCCTTATCAGTATAATAATGGCCATTGATATGGCTTTTGTCGCAGGTCAAATCATGGTATTTGTCAATTCGAAATGTGCCCTCTTCGTAAAAACTTATGATGGGTAGTGCACGTGAAGTGGTATTTGCATTTTTCCAGACATCAAGGTAAAAGCAACTTAAAATAAGATTTATTGAAAAAAATATTGCTATAAACCAAGGTCGTGAAAACATGCTTAAACGGCAACGGTTTTATTTATTATCTCCTAATATAAGTGGTAAACCGTTTTTCGAGTTGCCAACAACTACAACTTTCGCGTTGGGCGATTCGGCAAGTTTTATAGTGGCCTCAATTCCTTTTTCGGAAAGAATCTTATCCGTTAAACTAGCGCTTATAATCCGGTTTGCTGAGGCCTTCCCTTCGGCTTCGATAACTTGCCGTTCGGCTTCTTGCTGGGCACGCTGCAACTTAAACACATATTCCAGTGAAAGTTGTTCTTGTTGCAATTTACTCTCAATAGCTTCCTTGATTGTTGGGGGTAATTTAATGGAGCGAATAAGAATCTGGTTTAATTGAACATTTTTCTGATCCAACAAGGCTTTTGTTTCTACAAAAATTTCTTCCTGGATAACATCCCTCTTGGTTGAATAGATTTGCTCGGGTGTATACCGTCCAACAACACTTCTTGCTGATGCCCGGACACTTGGTATTATAACCCTTTGCAGATAATTTACCCCAATTTCAGAGTGAAGATGGCTAAGCTTTTCGCGCAATGGCTGATACCAGGCTGAAACATCTACCTGTATTTCCAGACCGTTGCTGGATAAAACATTCATATCTTCGGCAACTTCTTGCTGCCTGACTTCGTAAATATACATTTTGTTCCAGGGGGCAATGAAGTGGAATCCTTCTCCATAAGTTTTATCGAGTTCAATACCACCTCCAAACCTTTTGAATAAAACGCCAGCATGCCCGGCTTCAACGGTAACGGTTATGCTGTTCCAGGAAATTATGATAATTATCACTGCGGCGATCAAAATTGCAATGGGAATAATTCGTTTGGGATTCAGTTCTTGTTGTGTCATGATTTTAAGTCTTTATAATTGTGTTTATTAATAAAAAAATCTCAATGATATCGATTTGATGTAAAACGATAAAAGGTAAGCTTGTCGTTTGAAATGCGGCTTAGCCCTGCTTTCCGTTTAACTATGTTAATTTGTTTCTCAACTGTATCAATTTCGGGAATTGCCGGAAGCAATACTGCCCTGTGGTACGAATCGTCCGAAACAATACCATAGATTTGGGATCCCGTAAATCACCTAAGTCACTAATTGTTTCAGGTTCTGTTAAAACATCTACCGAAACTTCCAAATCTTCTAATTCTTCTATGCTTAAGGGCGAGAAACGGGTATCCCGAAAAGCAGCAGAATACGCATTTCTGATAATCTCTTCACGCAGATTTTTTTCCTGTGGTTCGATGGTACCAATACATCCTCTTAACGAACTATCTCTTCTATGAAGCGATACAAAGCATCCTCTTTTAATTAACAAATCCTCCTCGGGTAAATCGATGGATTCAATCCATTCAATATCTTCCCCCAGGTTTTTAATGATGGCTGATAATGCTACTTTCGTGTAAATTGATTTGGCTGATACATGACCTATTTTTTTCATCATGTCCTCAGTTTTTCTAGTCCGAATTTGCTATAGTGGTATTTTTTATGATCCATTTTTTCACCAGTATCATCGAAGTGGATAAATTCTTCTGCTGTTAGTTCACCTGCATCATTTTGATGGCGGATAATCTTTAAAAACAAACTTATCCTCATTATTAAAATGAATGTCTATGACACAGCCCTCTATCATTGTATTCATATGTGTTTGGGCTTTGCGCTGCAATTCTTCTTTTCCATTATAGCTTAAAGAATCGCAATTCAATTTTCTGGTTTTTATCGTCGTATGTGTAAAGTTTACATTTTTATAACTGAGCATCTAATCGGCATCATGCGATTCTTTTATTTCTTCAATTACATTTCCTCTATCATCATATTTATAGTAATAATCATCAATAGAGCGGAGAGATCCGTCTGCTTTTCGATACGATTTATTGTGCCGCTCTATGATATTGCCCTTTTCATCATGAACCAATTTCGCGGGTTCCTTTGTATTTGTTGATTTTACCGGTTGATTTTCTGCTGCCTGGTCTTGTTTTTGTTTTTTATCACTGTCTGGGCCTTTGCACTGTAGTGTTAATAATGACAATGTGAAGATAATGATAAGGCCTAAAAATGTCCTGAATGTAAATCCGTTTTTAATCATAAATAATTAACATTTAAATAGTGTACTATAATGGATTATTCTTCCAATAATCCTCGTCCTTTTTTAACAATCATTTTCTGCTCTTTCAAATCAATAATTAATTTGTCAAGAACACCATTAACAAACATTTTACTTTTGGGTGTACTGTATAATTTTGCCAGCTCGATGTACTCGTTTAAAGTAACTTTCACGGGTATGGATGGAAATTCAATCAATTCAACAAGCGCCATTTTTATCAGCAATATATCCATCACAGCAATGCGGTCCATTTCCCAGTTTTTAACTTTATTTTGAATTAAACCGTCATATTCATCACTTCTAATAATGACTTTTCTATACAAGTCGGTAAGGAACTTTTTATCCTCGGCACTCTCTTCAATGTTATCGCTGGTAAACAGTTCAGGGAGTTTGTGAAATTCATCCCAGGACTCCTTAAATGCCTTAATGGTTTTAATAACCAAAAGATTTGCCGTATGAAAATCATCCGACCAAAAAATGCTTCGCTCTTCATAATAAAACTGAAGTAGCTCAAAACTTGAAATATGCTTTTTAACGATTTTAATAAAAATGTCTTTATCGTCCTGATAAGTATTGTTGGGGTTAATCATGTATGCCTCAAAATCGCGGCTATCACGAATTTGTACCATGGCTTTACGGATCATCTCTTCTTCGCCCGACCAGTTAATTTTATATGCATTAACATATTTTGCCAAATCCCGGTTATTTGCCAGTTGCTTAATAAATAGATTATCGGTAAAGCGCGTATTTGGGTTTAAGTCATTCTCGGTTGGAAAAAACTTAAGTTTGTTTTCTTCAGCTCTTTTTTTCGCAAATTCAACCACCTCGATCAAAAAGGAAAGTTGATAAATGTATAGTTCATAAAGTTTATTGAGACTTTTCAATAAATTTTTTTCTCCTACATCCATGCGGTCATCAGCTGATTGAATGAACGCGTATAATGCTTGTAAAGCCTTTATTCTCAGGTGCCTTCTGCTTAGCATACGCTATTTTCAAATTTTTAGCAAAGATATATATTATTTATAAGAGGAAAAGGAATAATGCCTGTACTGATCAAAATACAGACAATTCGTACCATTAAACATAAATGGGATTTCTAATGCCTTGAATTGCCGTTGCATAAATTAGGATGAAGGATGCTGAAAAACCGTTTTTTGAAGAATACTTGTTGTAAAAAAAGGATTAATGAAAATGCTTCTGCTATTAATTCTTCGATTTGATAAAACTAAAGTTCTTATACTCCCCAATGATCCAATTTGTATTCTGATAGCCGTTTCCAGGTGAGTTTTCGAAATTGTATCGGGTTTGGATCAAAGGAATATCAAAATCATCCAGGCAATCTTCAAAACTGTTTCCATGCAGAAAAAGTGCATTTAAAAAGTACCAGCCAATATCGAATCCATCAAATGCAAATTTAGTCAACCCCGGCTCCGTTTTGTACTTGTTTCTGAAACCTTGAATCCATTCCTTTACTCTGATATCATTGAAATCAATATATTTGGGTGTTAGGTAATGCAAATTAAGATTCAGCATATGGCTTGTTTCAAGATGATCAAACTTATACCATTCGGGTAAACCAAAAAGTGTAATGGGATGTTTGTCGCTTAATTTGTTTAACTTAGAAACTACCTCCTGAGAGAATACTGTTTCGTCGCTCAACAGGATTACAAAATTATTTCTAATGCGGGATAGGTTCATGTTTAGGCCAACGGTGCTGTCTTCTACATAAATAACCTCCCTTACCATATTGTTTAGCGAGCTATTCTCGTTAATTGACCGTGCCAGTTCCTTTGCATCAAAAAGGGTGTTTTCGGTAATGCGCTTATGAATTCCATCATCACTTGATTTATTATAATCGGGAAATAATGAATTTAGGATTTTTTTATTTGGAATGGTAATCTTTGAGAGTCGCTCACTGTTTAATGAGTTTCTTATGTAGGAAACATCAGCCTGGTATTTATACTTGTTGTTTCGAATAATAACAATATTATCCTCGCTGTAATATTTTCGGATAAAATCAATAACCCTGTCCGTTTGCAAGCTCATTGCAGGCTCAACCTTCAATACATAAGGATTGTTATGAATCACCTCCTCACGAATCGAAAGCGGGTTAACAATTTTTATGTGATAAGTCTTCGCAAAATCGGCTGCTTTTTGAAAACTTTTGCTAAAGAATGGCCCAATAATCAAATCCATGCTGCTTAACTCAGATGAACGTAAAACCTTGTTGATCTTTTCCGGAGAGTTATCAACATCATAAACAAACAGATTTAAGTTCATCCCGGCATCCTGCATCGAATCCACAGCCATTAGGAAACCCTCGTAAAACTGTATGAACCGAAATGAAACAATGCCTTGCAAATCTGCCAAATCCATGGTTTCCGAATACTGTATACTGTCAACTTCTTCAAGGTAGAGGGGGAGCATGAGTGCAACATTGTAAAGCCGGCTCATATTCTCTTCAATATTCTCGCAGGGTTGCCTCAATTCCCAATTTTCCGGAACTTTTTCCTCTATTAATTCACTATTTTCGCCTTCAACTATTTTAACGGGAATTCTTAGGGTTTGACCACTATTAATTTTGTTGTGAATTCCAGGGTTCAATGCCAGTAATTCATAAAAATCAATTTCGTATTTGTTGGCAATTTTTTGAAGCTTATCCTTCTTTTCAGCTGTGTGAGTGATATATGGCTCTGTTCGTTTGTAACCCGGAATTTTGATTTCCTGACCTGAAAAAAATTCTTCGCCTATACCTTTGTTATAGGCACGAATCGAATCAATACTGCACCCATATGTTTTGGCTAACAGATAAATCGTTTCTCCCAAAGATGCAGTATGAATTGTAATTTGGGGTTCTTGTGAAGTGACGACTGTTTCCTGGCCCGTCTCCGAAACTCCCTTTTGATTGGGTATCAATATGTCCTGCCCAACTTTTAATTTTTCTGTCAGTCCGGGATTGGCATTTAAAATTTCACCGATGGTAACATTGTATTGTTTGGCAATTGCATAAAGGGTTTCTCCCGGTAAAATCATGTGACTGACTGTGTTCTCACTAAATGATTGTTCTTCCTCAATTTTGTTTTTTTCCCTTACCGGAATTTTCAGCGTTTGTCCTTCCTTTAAATATTCACTTACTTCAGGATTGATTTTTTCAATTTCATCAATAGTAACTCCGTATTGTCTTGAGATACTGAAAAGTGTTTCTTTGCTTTTTACAATGTGAAAAAAATAATTGCCGGTAGTTCCTTTATCGCCCGGTTTAGGCTTTGATGAAACTTTTACCGGTATCCTCAGTATTTGACCCGACTTGATTCCATTCCGTGATTCGGGATTGGTATTGAAAATATCATTAACGGTGATTTTATAAACTTTCGCAATTTCAAACAAGGTTTCCCCTGTCTTTACAAAATGCAGGTAATAATCTTTGCCATCAATATTTTCAATAATTTCTGACTTGGTAACCGAAGTTTCGACTTGTGCAACAACAAAAACTTGTACAAAAGAAATAAACAGAAATAAGAAAAGGAATTTCTTCACAAAAATATATTTTTAGTTATTAACGTTCAAATTTCGAATTGTAAACTACTTTATCCTAATAACACAATTATTCCCATTCTATTGTGGCTGGGGGTTTCGAACTGATGTCATAAACCACCCGGTTAACTCCTTTCACCCGGTTGATGATCTCATTGGAAATTTTGGCGAGAAACTCATAAGGCAATTGCGACCAATCCGCCGTCATTCCATCCGTTGATCCAACAGCACGCAAAACCACAGCCTGTTCATAAGTACGTTCATCACCCATAACACCAACCGATTGAACATTTAATAAAATAACGCCTGCCTGCCACACCTTGTCGTACAAATCATGTTTTTTTAATCCTTCGATATAAATATGATCAGCTTCCTGAAGAATCCTCACTCGCTCAGGTGTAATCTCACCTAAAATCCTGATGCCCAAACCAGGCCCGGGAAAAGGATGCCTGCTCAACAATCCCATATCCATTTGGAGTTTTCTGCCAATGATTCTGACTTCATCCTTAAACAGCGTATTAAGTGGTTCTACTATTTTAAGCTTCATAAAATCAGGAAGTCCGCCAACATTGTGGTGTGATTTTATAGTAGCCGAAGGGCCTTTAACGGATTTTGATTCAATTACATCCGGGTAAATGGTTCCCTGTGCCAACCATTTCACATCCTTTATCCGGTGGGCTTCTTCATCAAACACTTCGATAAAGGTTCCGCCGATGGCTTTCCGCTTTTTCTCAGGATCGGTAATCCCTTCAAGGGCACCATAAAACTTGTCTTTGGCATCCACACCAACAACATTGAGCCCCATGTGTTTGTATGAGTCCAACACGGATTCAAATTCATTTTTTCGAAGCAGGCCGTTATCCACAAAAAATACAATGCAGGTTTTGCCTATAGCCTTATCTAAAAGAACGGCAGAAACCGAGGAGTCAACTCACCAGACAAACCCAAAACAACTTTATCATTGCCCAATTTATTTTTGAGGTACCACTGGATTGTTGCTTCAATAAAACTCTCGAATTAGGATTGTGAACAGCCACAGATACCAACAACAAAATTCTGCAGGAGCATCATTCCTTCGGCCCATGTGATAAACCTCCGGATGGAATTGTATCCCATAAGTAGGCTCATTCATTATTTTATATCCTGCTATAGCAACATCATCGGTGCTTGTAATCACCTTGAAATCATCCGGTGCATCCAATATGGTATCACCATGTGACATCCATACCTGGCAGCCTTCCGACATCCCTTTCGTCAGTTCATTGGTGTGGTCAATAAAGGACAGGTTTGTACGCCATATTCCCTGATTTTGAGGGCATAATGCTTCCTCCAGATTGATGAGCAAGCAATTGTGCACCATAACAAACCCCCAGTACCGGAATTTTAGTTTTAATATTGGTCAGTTCCGGTTCCGGCGCATTTGCATCACGCACTGAAAAGGGGCTGCCCGACAGAATAACTCCTTTTATATGCTGATCAATTTCCGGGAATGAATTATACGGATGGATTTCGCAATATACATTTAATTCCCGAACCCTGCGTGCGATCAGTTGTGTATATTGCGATCCGAAGTCAAGGATCAAGATGGTTTCCTGCATGTTGTTACTTTTAGGGAAAAAATCGTATTTGTTTCGATTCTTTCGAAAATTCCATAATCATTAACATTATAATGGTGTGCAAAAATAAGGAAATTGTTTTCAAAAAAGAGTAGTAAGTGAAATTAGGCAGATTTTGATGGATGATGAATAAAGGATGGTTTCAACCTCCTTAGAATGGAAGGAGGCATAAAGTGAAACCGTTGCTTTCAGGCTGATTGCCAAAAAAAATGATCACGAAGAGAAAAGTGGTTTAACGTTTTATAATTTTTTTCAACCTTGAATTTTGTCGATATTACCTGAATGATATAAGCACCGCTGTTCAAGTCAGAAATATCAATTTGTGTAACGGAATTATCTAATGATCTTAATTCTGTTTTAACCAGTTTATTCGAAGAACTATAAATGTGGATACTTGCTTTTTGTGTTATTGCATCTTCATTTTAATATTTAATATTCCTGAAGTCGGGTTGGAGTATATTTCAAAAACATTATTTTCTTTTTTCGGATATTATTGTTGACGGATCGTAATCGAAGGTTGTGGTAGAAACCCCTTCCATGAGTTCCGGCCAGGACGGTATGATCGACCTCCACAAAATTTTGCAGCATATCCACCCGCACATTTGCTAAACTGTTATTATCCGGTTGCCAGATTACCTCTTCTTCATCAAGATTATATGAAGTCCATATTCCAATTTCCGTTGCCAGCATAACAACTTTTGCTGATATGGGATGATGATAAGCATCAGACAGCATATCCGGAAGGTTGCCTTTTCTCTGACCAATTGTTGCCCCCATCGCACGATTGAAAGATGGACGGAACTCCGTAGTTTGAAAAAGTCACCAACAGGGGTATCCTCCTGATCCGCCCAAAGCGATGCATGATATTGCAATTGTCAGGAATCTGAACTTCAATCTCAGTTACCAAAGGTGTAGTATTTACATTGGCAACACATGGAACAGCCTTCCTGATTGTGTTCCAAGGAAAAGGGTTGCCTGGCCCAGCATGGAATACTCGGAATATTTGACGCTGGTAAATGGAACAGTGGAACCTGTTCCCATGCTCAGGTAACCTCCATTTAAAGGACCATATGGAATGCCGGATATCCTGACTAATTGATCAGGAAAATTGTTAAGCACTGTTCCTGCATTCGCATATATCGTATTCAATTTATAGTCGTAATCCACAGAACTGATAAAGTTTCCACTTTGCCACGAAAAGGCATTTGCCACGAATTGATAGTTGCCAAACAAATAAAATTGATTGTTTTGATGAGATGTAATGAAAACATCAGGCTCATTTTTATCCACAAAACATGCACCACCATCACCCCCTGATATCCGATTACTATTCGTTATTGTATTGCCATCATAGTAAACGGTTCCATTGTCCTGTTGTCCGCTTAAATAAAATTCCTGATTGGGATCAGGCCCAATAGCACATTTATAGACTTGCAGGGTTGAAAAACCCTGGTTCACTTCCTGATAGGCAGGGTAGGTGATGGATACACTATCTGAATAAAAAATACCACCATCCGTTGCAAAAAGGACTTTATCGGACGAGCCCTTTTGGAAGAGGATTCGGTGATGGTCTCCATGCAGGTAGTTGGGATTTCCAAGACCTGTCCAATAAGATTTCTTCGACCAGGTTTCACCAGCATCATCCGATCGCCATATATCAAGTCCTCCAATGTAAAAACGATCGGGGTTATTTGGGTCGATTGCTCCTGTAAGTGCATGCCAGGCAATGTATGCCCAATTGCCTGTAGAGCCTGAATTGGGAGGTTTGGGAATCATTTGCCAGCTCTCACCCTTATTGTCCGACCGTAATAAAATGTGGCATTCGTAACCGGGTATTCCATAAAAATAGCCTTGTGCTATTAATGCTAAAACCCTGTTTGGGTCAGAAGGTGCTGCAGCAAAAATAACCCGGCCTGGAAGGTTGACATCAGGTGTATTTTCAATGAGTATTTTATATTCTTCATTTATTGTCCAGGAACCTTCTATCCCCAAATCAGAATGGAAAATTGTTGCACCTCCATCGCCATTAATATTTGGCATGCTTCCAACATACAACCTGCCATCAGCTCCAATTTCGATGTCAGAGATGGAGCAGGGTACATCCATTCCGCTGATGTTGGGTAAAACCTGTTCCCATTCCCCTGTTTCGCCTTCTTTCCTAAAAAGCCCGTCGGATGGATTGCTGACATGTTGTGCCCCTTTATAAACACCGGATGCAACTGCTGCATATACCACACTTGTTCCATTTTCATCCCTGACCTCAATATCAGTAACGTATTCAAATTCGTCGGTGCCGGGCATCAATTCCCATGTTTGGCCTGCATCGCTTGATTCATAATTCCAAAACCGACTCCCAGAACTCCCTGTAAATAATAAGGGCCGTTTGAGCTTCACCTGTTCCCACATAAAAGTTTGAGGGTCATTGGGATCATAAGTAATACAACTGATGGATAGGTTCGCCCAGAAATCATCAACTGCTATCCAGTTATCATTTTCATTTGTGATATCTTCTTTATACCACAGACCACCGGTAACGGCTCCGGCCCAGACTTTATTCATTTGCGGATCGTTCGGATCCCACATAATGGCTCGTACGCGGCCTCCCATATCGGAGCTGATTTCCTGCCACTGCAATTGCTTTAAGGATTTCAATTGTTGATTTTGTTGCAATTTTTTTGTTTGCAGATAGGCATCTTTAAGCCTTTCCTTTGGAACTCTTTTTAGTTCCGGATCAATGGTCATGAGGTAATCTTGCAACGCAGCCATGTCCGGGCTATCCATTTTGGGTTCCTCACTACTAACTGAAACTTCATCGGTGAGAATAATAGCAGCAACCTGTGCATTCAGGAATGCTTCAAAATGTTCCCTCTCAATCAGGCTGCTCACGTGCTTAAAGATGTTGAAATGCCAGGAAAAACTAATGATGGAGATACCAATGGCAACGACAAGCCAAATACATGTTTTTAAAAAAGCAGTCTTCATGGTTTAATTTGTTTTTGTGGTTTTAAATATGAACTTGAAATACAATTTCGAAAGTGAAATTACTGCCATACCATGGAATAATTTTGGTTCAATTTACCAATCCTGCGTTTCGGTTTGTATTTGGTTTATCCAAATGGATAAAACCGCCTATTTTATATACTCATGATTCATTTTTATACTTTTATCAAAAAATTCCAAAATAGAATTGCAACCCTTGGCATATTGAATTGTCATTAACACTGAAAATTACAATAAATTGACTGTAGCGCAAACGGATATTCATCGGGAAATTATTGAGCGAAGCAAAGCAGGAGATGCGGCAGCGCAGTACAAGCTGTATTCCCTGTATGCCAGGGCAATGTTCAATATTGCGTGCCGAATGATGAACAACAGGGAAGAGGCCGAGGACCAATTGCAGGAAGCATTTACTCAAGCATTTGGCAAACTGAAATCGTTTCGTTACGAGTCAAGTTTTGGATCGTGGTTAAAAAGAATTGTAATAAACCATTGTCTGAATGAAATAAAAAGAAGGAAAGCTGATCTTGAGTTCTTTGATGATATGAATATGTTCGACCAAAATGATGAAGACTTGAATGGGTATGAATCGGGGTTGAGTGTAGAAAATGTAAGGAAGGCAATGGAGGTTTTGCCCAATGGCAGCAAAATGATTTTTTCATTGTACCTGCTCGAAGGGTATGACCACAGGGAAATATCCCAAATTCTCAACATCAGCGAATCCAATTCAAAGTCTCAATATATGAGGGCAAAAATGAAGATTAAAGAGGTACTAAAAAATACGAATCATGAAACACGATAAGTTAGAAAAGTTCATTCTGGATAACCGGGATGAGTTTGATGTTTACGAACCGCGCGAAGATCTGTGGGACCGGATTCAACAACCGGCACCCAAAGTCATAAAACTTAATTGGAAAACTATTGCAATCAGGGTTGCAGCAGTAATTGTAATTTTTATCGCATCGTATTACTTCCATGATTTTATGCAAAAAGATAACCCAAATAACCTTGTTGTTCAACAGGAAGAGATAAAGGAAGAGGAAAACGAAAATGTTAAAGAACTAATGGAAGCCGAAGTTTACTATTCATCGCAGATAAATACAGCAAGAGAGCAAATTTTTCAATTGTCGGGGAGCAACCAGGAATTGATCGATGAAATAGATTTAGATATGCAGGAATTGGAAAATATTTTTGGTGAACTTAAAAACGATTTAAAAGACAACAGTGACAATGAAGAAGTAATCGAAGCTATGATTCAAAACTACCGGATCAAGTTAGAGGTGTTAACGGAAATCCTTTCTCAACTGCAAAAATCAAACAAGAGTGTTGAAAACGAAAATGTACGTCATGAAATATAAATTAATCACACTGCTGTTAATCACCTGTTCGCTGGCTTTCAGTGCTGCAAATGCACAAGTCTTTGAGCGAAGCCGGGAATTAACGAAAACCTATAAAGTGTATAAGGAGACAACTTTGGAGGTTTCGAATAAGTATGGTAATATTCACCTCTTCCCATGGGAAAAGGATTCCATAAAGATCCATATTGAGGTAAATGTAAAAGCTAACAAAGAAAGTAAAGCCGATAAAATTTATGAATATATTGACTTTGATTTCTCAAATACGAAATATTATGTTGTGGCAAAAACAGCATTTCGGGATAATAAAAATGCTTTCTGGTCGGAAGTCTCCGATCTGGCCAGTACATTGTTCAGTGGTAATAACAAGGCTCAGATTGACTACTTTATCTATTTACCTTCGGGTATGGAAGTAAGTTTTGAAAATAAATTTGGAAATATTTATACAACCAACCATTCGGGAAAAATGACCGTTAAACTTTCCAATGGCGATTTTAAGGCCAATAATATAATGGGTTATGCGAATCTGGATTTCAAACTTGGAAACGTTTCTATTGGCCAAATAAATGATGGAATGCTTAAAGTCAGTTATGGCGAGGTAGATATTGAAGAAGCAAATATGTTGGTAGTCGAAAGTAAATCGTCTACTCTGAAAATAGGTAAATTGAATGATCTGAAACTGGAATCGAGAAGAGATAAGTATTACATTGATAGGATTAAAAGTATAAGTGGTGCGACATCGTTCTCTTATATTAATATTGAGGATTTTTCAAATGATATGAACCTGGAAACTGAATACGGTGAGGTGAATTTTGACAATGTTGAAAGTTCCTTTCAGCTGATAAGCTTAAGCTCTAAATATACTGATATTACGTTTAACGTATCAGATGGATTCAAATGCGTTTTAAACATTGACCATTCAGAATCTTCAGGAATTACCTATCCTGAGTCTTTTACCGGATTAAAGATGGTAGAAATTGATAAAAAGGAAGATCATTTTAAAACTTCCGGCACAATTGGAACAAATCCTAAACCTGCCGGAAAGATAAACATTCGGCTTTGGTCGGGAAATGTTGTAATGAAAAAAAATAGCCACTAATTTGGAATTAATTTCACCAAATTGCGACCTATTCAATATTTAATTGTCAATCTAAAAAGTAAAACCAGTAAAATGAAAAGTATATTATCCATTATATTCTTGCTGTCGGTTTTAATCCTTGGAGCCCAGGATAAAAATTCTTCATTGGGTTTGAGAGGAGGGGGTTTGTCAGGTATGACCTACAAATTTGTTGACCAGGATTTTAAAGCAGTGGAATTGATCCTGGGATACCAAAAGGGGGGAATGCGGCTTACCGGCATCGTACAAAAGTTTACACCTGTCGGAGTTCACAGGATCGCTAACCTTTTTGTGTATTCCGGCTTAGGAGCACATGCCGGTTATGTACAATTCGATGAACGGAAAACAAAAACAGTAGATGGAATTGAATATTATTCCTATCAGAAAGTATATTCACCGGTTGTTGGTGCAGATATTGTAATCGGATTGGAGTATCAGTTTGAATCAGTACCTTTTAATATTTGTCTTGATTATAAACCTTATATGGAATTTTTTGGTGAGAAATTATTCCGGATGGATTTCTGGGATATTGGGTTTTCATTACGATACAGAATAAACAATTAAAACTAAATACAATGAAGAAAACAACTTTATTACTTGTTGCATTAATAGTGGGCATAATGGTTTTTGCCCAGGAAGAAAAAACAAAAAACACAAATGAGTACAGGACCCTTTTCAGCGGTGATAAAATTAATCATGGAGGTTATGGTGCTATATTGATGAACTATTCAAAAATAAATGATAAAAATGCCTTTCTTGCAGGAATCCGTGGGATGTGGCTTATCAATCATGGAATTGGCCTCGGTATTGGTGGTTATGGTTTCATCAATGATATGAACGTCAATAATGTTACCTATGACTACACCGATTACTCACTGGCTGGCGGTTACGGAGGCATTGTTATTGAGCCTATTGTTGGGGCAAAGCATCCCGTTCACGTCTCTTTTCCAGTTTTGATCGGTGCAGGGGGTGTGGCCGCCATTCAGGAAAGATACTACTATACCTGGCCTCATGACCCCGAGTATTATTCAACTTCTTCTGCTGCTTATTTTGTTGCAGAACCCGGTGTTGAAATTGAATTCAATCTGGTTAAATTCTTCAGGATTGGTTTGGGTGCTTACTATCGCTATACTTCCAATATAGAACTTCTTTATGAAACGTGGAACAGTGATAATAATCAATACAAAATAGTAACCCATAATCCTGATTTGAAAGGCTTCTCTTTTGGAGCTTCCCTGAAATTTGGAAAATTTTAGAGAAATCGATTGGTGATACAAATTTTTAATATTTTTGTATCACCAATGCGGTAGTAGCTCAGTTGGTAGAGCATCAGCTTCCCAAGCTGAGGGTCGTGAGTTCGAGTCTCATTTACCGCTCAACTTAAGGTCAGTTATTTAGCTGGCCTTTTTTAATACATACTGGTTTTTTTTTCCGGTTTTGTGTAGGTTTAATAAGCAAATCCTATGAAAAGATATTTGGGATTGAATAAAACCAATATCAAATGTTAGAAGTTTAGACAGAATGTAAATTCCAACACATCTTTAACAACTCTCCAATGCCATAATTCTGAACTTTGATGAAAATTGAAAATCAATTTGGAAACTTAATTCCTTTACCAATATTGGGCAGCCAATAGTTTTCCAGGTCTTCCATTTTTATTAATCCGTCCATATTAAAATCACTGATTCTATAGCCTTTGGCATCATATTCCAAAATCCAATAGTCGTTTTTATCAGTGTTGGTAATTTGCCCATCTGCATTGGCATCGGAAGCGATCATTCCCCATTTGCCATCTCCCAGAAATTTAACAGCATATTCGCCCCCGTAAACCTGGTCGGGAGATATACTAAAAATATAGTCGTAAATATCGTTTGACTCCTGTAAAGGATAATTACTCAAAACACCAATATGATTTCTGTGATGAATGGCAATAAATAGACTGCTTTTTACTTTTGCAATAATCCTGGGTAAGGTTAACTGATTGTAAGATAAAATTGTGCCATCGATCAAAAGAAATCCAGCTTGTCTGGCGAGCACTGTCTCTGATGTTGCATGGTGAACACTATCAGCATCTCTTAACTCAATTAGTACCCAATCAACAATACTGTCATTTGTAAAGCTGGAAACAGATTCCTCTCCAAGGTAATTCCAGGGCGGATTGTTATAGGGTTGATTAGGTGGAAGTAAATTTGAATAGTTCAAGTCAGGCATCATTGAAGAGCCGCTAAAAGGGCCCTCCAAATACACTTTCAAATCAAAAGTCAATTCCTTTAATACGGGTATTAAAAGTGGAGCTGTTGCCATACTTTCATTATCATTTATGTCAAAAGCTGTTAGCCAATAATACAAAGTATCCGATTCCATTAATGGATCCGTGTAGCTTGAGTCATTAAGCCAAATAATTGGCTCTGTTGGAAACATTGTTGAATCCGTTGCCCTATACAGAGCAAAATGTTTGAAATCGTTATCTTCACTTGGATTCCAGTATAGCTCAATCGAGCTGCTTTTATAGTATCCTGTAAACCCAGACGGAATAGCAGGAGCAATGTTATCAACGGAATATCCTGAATCTGGATAGGAAATATAATAATCATCAGGATCAATAGTTTCAGCTTTAATAAGAAAAGAAAAATAATGATTTCCATTTGCACAAGAATCGGAAAGGGTGGGAGCAATTACAGAATATTCTTCAGTATTTAAAGCTGGTGTGTTGCCAACTAATTCCCATTGTTCTTTAGTATTGTTTTGCAATCTCCAAATACTATATTGACTTACAATACCAGAATCAGGATTATCTAAAATGCTTCGGGTCCAATTTATTTCAACTTCTTTTCCCTGATCATTTGGTACATCCGCAATTAAAACTATAGTGGGAAGGAATTGAAGATAATATTCCTGATCAAATGGATAGGCCCCCATATCAACAGAATCATAACCCGAACCAATGCAGGGCGACTTCGTAGAATCATTTATGGGGAAATTTGACCAGCTTAAATTATAATCACCATTTAATGGGTCAGTAAATAAAGGATCTGAATTAATGTTTTGAGTTCCGGGCCATCCTCCCTATATCAGACCATGTAAATGTATATTCATTCAAATTATCTTCTATTTCACTATAAGTGAGTTATTCCAGCATATCGAACTTTTTATAAAGATTCCAATTCCGAATGAATTGTTTCCATGATAAAAACCTCTCCGAAATTCCGGCAATATTATCAGAAACGGTGACATTTTCAAACATCGCACCAAATCCATAATCACAATATCTATGCCGCCACCATAGTGGGTAGATTGATTTCCAGATATCCTGACTTTACTAAACCGGTTTGAAGAAGCAAAATATGTAAGATCTTTTCAAGAAAAATTCCACCGCCATTTCCCGCATCATTATTTGCAATGGTACAAGAAGTACCATCTCATCTCCAGATATAAAAAGTCCACCACCTCTTGCTATTGCTGAATTGTTTTCTATCTGGCAATCTATCATTTCCAATTGCTCAAAGCCGTATGTATCGCTATAAATAATTCCCCCTCCACTTATTGCCATATTTTCAATAATCTGACAACTTTAAAATAAACAAACACTTTCCATAACAAGTTATGCCTCCCCATTAATTACTGCACTCCCATTATTTTTAATTTCAATATTGATTAGTTGAGGACCACTTTCGTAACCAATTTCAATTCCGTGGATGTTTTGGCTAAGAATTCCATTATCAGCAATCAAATGACTTCCATCTCCGCATAAAATTCCTATACCTTGATTATTTCTTACGATGAAGTCAGAAATTATTATTGGATTGCCGTAATAACCCGAATGCAAGTAGATGCCATTCCCGAAATTGTTGTTGATATCAATTCGCTCAAAACTACAACTGGCATTTACTACAAACATTCCACTGGCACAAAATCTTATTTGATTATCTTGAAATACAGTGTTAGACTCAAATATTGAAATTCCACTGGCTGTGCTGTATTCTATAATACAATACTTCATTTCAATACTTGAACTATCTATAATTTCAACTCCTCCCCATCCATTGTGCGTCATGTTATAAAATCCTGAAGTATCGCTAACAGTGAAAGTTATACTGTCATTAATTTGGCCATTGGCAGTCAATGTCCCAAAAACCTGAAAAAGGGAATAATTTTCAAAAACCACGTCTACTCCGGGCTCAATGATGAGGGAAGAAACGATGCTGATGTCATTTTGAATCAGATAAGGGCTACCCTCTTGGTTCCAAACTCCAGATACATTACCACCGGATATAATTGTTTGAGCGGGGGAAATAAAATTCCCAAGGAATAAAACCAGAAGTAGAAATCCTCTCATTTTTGTGACAATTTGGTTTTAACAAAGATAGGGGAAAAATCAATCTCCCTAAATTATTATTTGAAGTATTTGATTCTATACTTTTTATTATTTTCGGCAAAACTTAAGATGAGAAAGATTTTTACCATCGGTGAAACTGTTTATGATATCATTTTTAAAAGTGGTAAACCGGTTTCATCAACTCCAGGAGGATCCATGTTGAATACTTCAGTAAGCCTGGGACGTTTGGGATTGCCCGTTTCTTTTATCTCTGAAATAGGAAAAGATAATATTGGTAATATGATTATACATTTCCTGGAGCAGAATAAAGTTAGCACTCATTTAGTTGATCGGTTTTCTGATGGAAGAACAGCTCTTGCAATAGCCTTTTTGGATAAGAATAATAATGCCGATTATACTTTTTATAAATTGTATCCGCCTGAAAGGTTTAAAATTGATATGCCAATAATCAGGAAGAACGATATCCTTCTGTTTGGATCCTTTTTTTCAATTTCCAAAGAGGTCAGAGAACAATTCATCAAAATAATTAAAACAGCAAAAGAAAATAGAGCTA
Source organism: Bacteroidales bacterium (assembly GCA_041393255.1). Taxonomy (GTDB): domain Bacteria; phylum Bacteroidota; class Bacteroidia; order Bacteroidales; family JAADJA01; genus JAADJA01. Next base: position 74,332 of record JAWKKM010000011.1, read on the forward strand.
TTTGTATTTATGATCCAAATTTCAGGAAACCTCATTTGAAAGAGTTACCTGAAGTGAAACGATACATTGATGAGAATATATCTTTTGCTGACATTGTGCGGGGCTCAAATGAAGATTTCGAATTGATATTAGGGACAAAAAATGCGGATGATGCTTTTAATGTTATCAACAAAATTGGGTGCCCGGTTCTGATTTACACAAGCAGTGATAAATCGGTAGAATTGCGAAGCAATGCTTTAAGGCTATCGGTTCCTGTTCCCGGAATTGAATTAATAAGCACCATTGGTGCCGGCGATACTTTCAACTCTGGCCTCATTTATAAATTAATAAAGAATGGAATTGATAAAAGCTCGATTACTGCTATTAATGCTGACAATTGGAGAGATGTTATCAATACTGCCAATAGGTTTGCCAGCGAGGTTTGTCAAAGCTATGACAATTTCATTTCAGAAAAAACAGCCCATCGTTATCATATCGCATAAATAAATCAAGCCATCAAAGTGAACTTCAATTTATCCATTTTAATTATTTTAGTCTTTTTAAATTTCAAATTTCCCCGACTATGAATCCAATATATTTAGATTATAATGCCACCACTCCGGTCGATAAGGAAGTAGCTGATGCCATGAGGCCTTATCTTGAAGACTATTTTGGCAATCCATCAAGTACTCATGAATATGGCATCAAAACAAAAAAAGCAGTAATGCTTGCTCGGAAGCAGGTTGCGGGTTTGATTAATTGTGAACCGGACGAAATTATTTTTACAAGTGGTGGTTCTGAATCAAATAACCTGGCTATAAAAGGAGCAGCCTTCGCGAACAGGGGAAAAGGAAACCATATCATTACGTCAAGTATTGAGCACCCTGCCGTAACAGAAGTGTGTAAATACCTATCCGGGAATGGGTTTAAAATTACTTATGTTCCGGTAGATTCATATGGCATAATTGATGTCAATTCCATCCGTGATGCGATTCGTCCAGAAACGATTTTAATTACCATTATGCACGCCAATAATGAAGTGGGAAGCATACAACCCATTGCAGAGATAGGGAAGTTGGCAAATGAACATAAAATCCTTTTTCATTCCGATGCTGCACAAACCTTAGGGAAAATTGAAGTAGACGTCAAAAATATGGGTGTTGATATGCTATCTGTGGTCGGGCATAAACTTATGCCCCTAAAGGCATTGGCGCACTCTATGTAAGGAGGGGTGTTGTTCTCGAAACTGATTCATGGAGCAGATCATGAAATGAATATGCGGGCAGGAACAGAAATGTGTTGAAATTTGTGGCCTGGGCAAGCTTGTGAAATTGCCGGCTGGTCTTCCGTAAAGAATTACCACACTTAATTTCTATGCGTGACCCGTTGCATGATACGTTGAAAGTGAACTACTGGCAATAAAATTAAATGGCCATCTCGGTACAACGACATTAAGCATTGGTTTTCCACGCATTGAAGCCAATACAATGCTATCAAATTTTCTGGCGTTGCAGTTTCCGGCTGGTGCCGCCTGTCATACGGACCGTATTGATATATTCCTTCTGTTTTGCAAGCAATGAAGGTTCCAGAAGAATATGCGATGGGTACAATTCGCTTTTCTACAGGTAAACATACAACCAAAGAGGATATTGGCAATAAACAAATTATTGAAGCGGTTAACAAATTGACCTCAGGAAAATTTGAACCTTAGTACTAAAACAATAAGGATTTTAAATCTAACTCATTTACGCATGCATTGGGATGCGCTTGTAAAATCAGGCCACAGTATCTTGAACAGGCATTAAAGGATTTACCTGTTCCAATTGATCCAAACGTATTGGTATCCCTATCTTCATCAGATGATGCCGCGGTTTACAGAATCAATGAAACAACGGCACTAATACAAACTTTGATTTTTTATCTTTATTGTTGATGATCCTTACCATTGCATTGCGCTGCTAACGCTATAAGCGATATTTATGCGATAAATCCGGTTTTTGCATTGAACATTGTGGGTTTTTCCGATAACCGATTACCTGTTAGAAGTGCTAAAAGCACATTCTGAAAGAAGCGATAAAGCCCGGGAGGCAGGTAAGTATATTGGGGGCACAACCATTGAGGACACTGAGCCAAATTTGATGGCTGTCACGGGCTTCGTTCATCCCGATAATTTGATAACGAATTCAAAGGCTCAACCATGGTGATGACTTGATCCTAACTAAACCCATCGGAACAGGGATAATTGCAACAGGTGTTAAACGGGACCTTGTTAGCAGGGAATTGGAATCAGAAGATGCCTGGATAATGAGTTCACAAACAAGGTAGCAAATTGAAGTTATGATGCATTTTAAAATTAATGCCTGTACTGATATTACTGGTTTCGACTGCTGGGGCACCTCAAGGAAACGACAGTAGCAAGTAAGGTAGAGGTAGTTTAGTAATCAAATTCCGGTTATTCAGGGTGTGTTTGAGTTGGCGGCTAACAGCGTTATTCCCGGAGGTACACACAACAACCTGGAGTATGTCGCAAATGTCGTAGAATGGGATATAAGTTTCAATCAACAGGAGAAACTGGTTATTTGTGATGCTCAAACTTCCGGAGGCTTGTTGATCTCAATTCCTTCAGAACATTCTGCTGAGTTCGTAACAGAACTAAGGCAAAAGGGGTTAAAGGAGGCAGAGGTTGTCGGTAGGATTGTTAATAGAGGTGTTGGTGGTGATTCAAAGGTTTGCACAAATCATAGTTTTTTTCATCTTGCGCTTGAAAAATCAAAAATAAAACCAACATGGACAACCTTTCAGGCATATTGATTGCTTTATCGTTAATAGGGCTGGTGTTACTTGTTGTTGTTATCATAGCCCTTACAAACCACCTAAAAACCTTCTTGTCAATTGTACCTCTTAATCGAACCGGGGATAAAAACACTTGATTTGAAGTTTGAACAAAATTGGTAAAAACGTTTAAAACTTCAGGCTCCATTTGTTAAGTTTACACATGCAGCAAGCAAGAAAATCTACCAGGTTAAAAAGGAGTATTTCAATGCGAAATTTCCGCGAATCATAAGAATTGGAGAATCCTTTACAGGATCAATTGATATCAGCCATTACGAAGAAGTCCTTCATGCCAATTCCTTTAAACCCACACATGTCAAGATCATATTTCTTGAATCTGCCGGGTTGGAATTTCAATCGCATAGTATTGACTTTGTTTAAGATCGGCTTTCATTAAAAAATTCTTTACACCATTGTGAATAACTTTTTGGAAGGCTTTTTTTTAAGGCCAATTCCTTAAGTCATAATTAGCTACTTTTGCTCATTAAATTGAAGAAAAGTGGGTGATATTCTCGAAAAATTAAACAAAGAACAAAGGGCTGCAGTAGAGGTGATTGAAGGGCCTGTAATGGTAATTGCCGGGGCCGGGTCTGGCAAGACACGTGTATTGACCTATCGTGTAGCCCATTTATTAAACCAGGGAGTTGACCCATTTAATATCCTGTCCCTTACTTTTACAAACAAGGCTGCCCGCGAGATGAAATCCCGAATAATATCCCTGGTTGGTAATGCAGATGCCAAGAATGTATGGATGGGAACTTTTCATTCGATTTTTGCCAGGGTTTTGCGAACCGAATCTACCCGTATTGGATTCCCGTCAAACTTTTCGATTTATGATACGGATGATTCCAAAAGACTTATAAAGGCGATCATCAAAGAGCAGAATATTGATGATAAGGCATATCCTCCCGGTTATGTACTTCACCGGATTTCATCGGCGAAATCAAAACTGGTTACTGCTGAAGCTTACAATCAAAATGATGAAATTATGCTTCAGGATAAAGTTGCCGGAAAACCCCTGTTGGGCCAACTTTATTCTCTCTATAAAACCCGCTGCTACAGGGCTGCTGCAATGGATTTTGATGATCTTTTATTAAATACGTTTCTCATTCTTCATAAATTTCCTGATGTTTTGCTTAAGTATCAGCAGAAGTTCAAGTTTATTCTGGTGGATGAGTATCAGGATACCAATCATGCACAATACATGATTTTGAAGAAACTGGCGGCCAATAATGAAAACATTTGTGTTGTAGGAGATGATGCACAGAGTATCTACGGTTTTAGAGGGGCCAACATTCAAAATATATTAAACTTTAAGCGTGATTATCCCGATGCTTTGGAGTTTAAGCTTGAACAAAATTATCGTTCAACCAAAACAATTGTAAAAGCGGCCAACTCCATTATCGTTAACAATAAGGATCAGATATTTAAAGAAATCTGGACACAGAATGACGATGGAAATCTTATTCAGTTAATGAAAGCATCCACCGATAATGAGGAAGGGCAAATGGTTGCCAATTCCATTTTTGAGAACAAAATGAACAACCAGTTGCAAAACGATGCTTTTGCCATTTTATATCGAACAAATGCTCAATCACGATCCATAGAGGAAGCCCTGCGCCGAATGAATATTCCATATCGGATTTACGGGGGCTTATCGTTTTACAATCGCAAGGAGATAAAAGATTTGCTTGCCTATTTCAGGCTTGTTGTCAATCCAAAAGATGAGGAAGCACTGCAACGGGTTATCAATTATCCGGCTCGTGGAATTGGTAAAACCACACAGGAGAAAATTATCGTGCTGGCTGACAGTGCAAAGATTTCACAATGGGAAGTCATTGAGCAACCGGAAATTCTTACAAATCATATTAACTCTGGGGCATTGAGCAAAATTTCCGGTTTTGTTATTATGATAAAAAGTTTTGCGGCTCAACTAAAGACTAAAAATGCATACGACCTTGCTAAATTGATTGCATCCTCCTCCGGGATTTTAAAGGACCTTAATGAGGATAAAACTCCGGAAGGGATCAGCCGCTATGAAAATATCGAAGAACTGCTAAATGCCATTAAGGAGTTTACGGAGACTGAAAAAATGATTGAATCAGGCCCGGAAGAACCTTCAGAAGATATTTCCATTCGGACACTTGACCAATTTATGCAAGATATTGCATTGGTTACGGATGCAGATACTAAGGATAAAGACGATACCGATAAAGTTTCGTTAATGACCATCCATGCTGCCAAGGGCCTTGAGTTTCCCTTTGTGTATATTGTGGGAATGGAAGAAAATCTCTTTCCGTCCATACAATCGTTGGGAAGCAGAGCTGATCTGGAAGAGGAGAGAAGGCTTTTTTATGTTGCCCTTACCCGTGCTGAAACAAAGGCAACGCTTTCTTTTGCAGAGAACAGGTACAGATGGGGAAACTTAACGATTTGTGAGCCTTCGCGCTTCCTGGATGAGATTGATAAACAATATCTGGAGTTTCCACAAAGGCCAAAGGTGAAGGAGGTTTCCAAACCAAAAACTCAATCCGCATTTATTACTCCAGTTCCCAATCGGAATTTGAAGAAATTAAATCAGGTAAGTGCAAAATCCCAAAGTTCGAATATCGATTTTGACACCGATGCCATCGATAAAATATATGCCGGAGTTGAAGTCGAACATGCCCGGTTTGGTAAGGGGAAGGTCATTAGTATTGAAGGCGAGGGGGCAAGTAAAAAGGCCGCAGTGTTCTTCAAAAATATTGGACAGAAACAGTTGTTGCTTAAGTATGCGAAATTGAAAATACTTGATTAATAGAAGTACTTAATGTGAACTAAAGTATAGAGTGTCTTAAGGTTTTAAGTATGGTAAATTCAGCCAGACTTTTTATTATAAAGCAATTTTTATTCTGAATTAAACTTATGGTATTTAAATTACTCTGGTCATTCTAAATATTAGTCATAAAATAATAAATTCGGATTATACATCAAAACATCTGACAAATGAACAATGTTGGTTTTTCTTTTATTGATTCGGTTATTTTTTTCACCTACGGAATTGTAATTGTATTTATCGGGCTTTATGTTTCACGAACCAAAAAAGGAAAACAAAAAACCGCCGAAGATTATTTTCTTGCCGGCAAATCACTTCCATGGTGGGCAATAGGTGCCTCCTTAATTGCTGCGAATATCTCTGCTGAACAAATAATCGGGATGTCAGGTCAGGGGTTTGGGCTTGGATTGGCCATTGCATCCTATGAATGGATGGCAGCCATTAGCCTGGTAATTGTAGCAAAGTTTTTCCTTCCCGTTTTCCTGGAAAAGAAACTATACACGATTCCTGATTTTATAAAGAAAAGGTACAGTGTTGAGCTAAAAACCATCCTTGCCATCTTCTGGATTGCCCTTTTTACTTTTGTTAATCTGACAACGGTATTGCTTTTGGGAGCAACGGCCCTCGATACCATAGTGGGCACCGGAAATGGAGACCTTCTTTGGTACGGAATAACAGGGCTGGCATTGTTTGCGGTGGCCTATTCATTGTGGGGTGGCTTGTCAGCAGTTGCCTGGACAGATGTTATCCAGGTTGTGATGCTTGTTTTGGGAGGCATAATTACTACCGTTATTGCGCTTCAGCATGTTACACCCAATGGAGATGTTATCGATGGGATGAAACATGTTTTGGATAAGGCTCCTGAGAAATTTCATATGATATTGAGCAAAGACCATCCGCTATACAGTGAATTGCCTGGCATTGCTGTGTTGGTTGGTGGCATGTGGATAGCCAACCTGTATTACTGGGGGTTTAATCAATACATCATTCAGCGGGCGTTGGCTGCCAAAAATATCAGGGAAGCCTCAAAGGGGCTTGTATTTGCCGGATTTATGAAGCCTTTTCATTCCACTGATCGTAGTTATCCCCGGAATTATCGCCTATGTCCTATATATGCAACCTGAAGGTACAATTGCAATTGATGGTATTCAAAATGACCTTGCCGTTGGCCAGTAATTTCAGGCAAACGATAATGCTTATCCCTGGCTGATCAGAACGTTTATCCCGGTAGGCTTAAAAGGTTTGGTGCTGGCTGCTCTGGCAGCTGCTATAGTCTCTTCCCTTGCATCCATGATGAATTCTATTTCTACTATTTTTACACTGGATATTTACAGGGAGTATTTCAATAAAAAAGCCAGTGAGAGACAAACTGTTAATACAGGTAGGTTGGCAGCCCTGATCGCCTTATTAATAGCCATTGGGATGACACCCCTTCTAAATAGTAGCCGAGGAATATTTAATGTGATCCAGGAATATACTGGTTTAGTTAGCCCTGGAATACTTGCAATTTTTATGTTAGGATTGTTCTATAAAAAAGCCACTAACAAATCGGCGATATGGGGAGCCATTTTATCAATCGTTGTTGCCTTCTTATTTAAACTTGGTAATTTGCCCTGGATGGACCAAATGGGATTAACCTTCCTGATTACGGTTGCCATCATTGTTCTTATCAGCTATGTTGAAAATAGGGGTGTAAATGATCCAAAAGGAATACCTTTATCAAGAAAGCTATTTGCGACAGGGCCGGCATTTAATATTAGCGCCTTTATTATTTGCCTGATCCTTGCCGTTTTGTATTCCTATTTCTGGTAGAGAGTTATTCCTTTGTTCATATTTCTTCAAAAGTTTCATCACTGAATCGTAACTTCTTCTCAGCTATTTCGTAAGTGGAGTACTATACATTTCTTTCGGAAAACAATATTCAATATAGTTTTATCATGAAAACAAAAATACTGAGCCTTCTATTTATGATGTTTTTAACAGTTGGTACACTGATAGCTCAAATGCCTCCCCATCCAAATGGGGGAGGTGGGCCAGGAGGCGGAAATATCCCGGTAGGAGGAGCAGCATCAATCGGTGGTGGAATCTTGATTTTAATCTCGCTGGCCATAGGATATGGCGCCCGCAAAATTTATGATATCCGAAAAAATAGAAATGAGGAAATGGTTTAGCAACCAAGAAATCTATTCAGGAATAAATTCATAAGTGCCAATATCAGGAGCTTCATCAGATACTCTGGAATTCCCATCAGGATCAAGAGAAATGTCAATTAATGAAGCATTGACAATTTCCGGATTGCCTGAATCAATAGCAGGAGATAAAGTGTCAATCCGGTAATTGTTTTCGGTGTAATCAACAAATAGGGGATCTGCATTTTTCCTGCATTTTATAAAAAAAGGATCATTGGAGATATCAAGTAAAGTTTTTAAAATGCAGTTTTCGAATTCATAATTGAATAGCGTTCCTTCTTCGTTGGCCAGTATTATTTCTTCTTCAACATTACCATAAACAATGCAGTTGCCAAAATAAGCCTTAATCAAATCACCTTGCAGTATTTGTAGGCCTCCCTCCGGAGATTGAACAACAAGGTGGTTACTTACAATAAATGAAGGATCCTGGCGAATGGTATGATTCCAGTAATCGGCAAAAGTACAGTGCCGAAAATCGTATTCTCCTCCAACTGACAAAAACAATGTGTTTTCGGCGCAATTGGCAAAAACAGAATTGGCTGCACGAACCCGGGAAGCAATTGTAAACAATCCCCAGCGGCTCATGTTTTGAATTACCGTATTATTGAGCACGAGGGTATTTCCCATATCCTGACTCATCAGTTCGAGCTGAATGCCAATAAAGCCATTTTGAATGACAGCATAATTAAATTCATTGTTTACGCTCCCTTCATTGATCCAAATTCTGTCCCATTGGCCGGGCAAATCACGGTAATCGTACTCCAGCCGGTCGCCCTGAAAGGTCACCAAGCTGTCTTTATCACCATTCACATGAATGCTGCCGCCTTTGTAAACCCACAATCCTGAATTTTGATGAAAGTGGATGTTACAACCGGGGCCCACATTCAATACCCCAGTGGAATCAATAACAGCCCAGCCATAGATAACATAGGGCTTATCATCTTCCCAGTTGACGGTTTCGCCTTCACCGGCAATTATGACATAAGGATATCTTAAACCCTCAATCTTATTCCTGCCAACGAAAAAGTGGGCATCCTGACCCTACTACCAAATCAACATCCTGATATTTCCATTGGTAAAAACATTATTGAATCGGAGACAATCAGAGGGGCGTTTTGCTGAGTAGGATCAACGGTTACTTTCACAAATACAAAAAGGCTATCCCCTGCATCTATTTCAATATCTTTAACCGAATTGACGGCGATCCATCTATATTTAACTGATATTGCGAATTTGAACCTTTGGCCAATTGAATGTCAGAAATTTTGACCTTTTTATCATTTGTATTAAAAATCTTCAGGATTTTGGTGGTTGAACCTATGGTTGAAAAGATTGTGTCAAAAATCACTGTATCAGTCGAAAAGGAAAGTTTGTAGGAAGGGTCTTGTTGCAATTTCATCTTTGTTCATGCACGAAACAAAAAATAAAACCAAAAAAGAAATAATCAAGCTATTATTAATAAAAACTAAATACCTTTTATTCATCCGAATTAAAAATTTGCGCAAAGATAATGAATCACAGGATTAAATACGTTGCAGCCTTTGTTTTATTGTATTTAATCTCATGAAGGCTGAATTTTTAATTAAATCTTTGATACTTTTGCACTTTCAGTATTATTGCAAAATGATCATTCATGGATTTTGGAATTTGTTTGCTTAGTGTTGTTCCCATCCGGAGAGAACCTTCCGACACCTCCGAAATGGTAACTCAGTTGTTGTTTGGAGAACTGGTGGTTGTCAACAGCAGAAAGGGAAACTGGATTTCTATTCGCAAAGTGTATGACAACTATGAGGGTTGGATGGATGAAAAACAAATTAAATATTTGGACAATGATGAGTTTAGAGAATTAAGCTCTATTACTGCTCAGTTTACAATGGATTTGGCCGAAGTGGTGCAGGATATTACCAACAACAGGTTTATACCTGTCTTGATCGGAAGCAGCATTCGGAGAGCTGATAATAACCGGTTTAGAGTTGCAGAAACAGAATTCAAGTTTAGTGGCCAGCTTACGTTACCTGATCAAAAATTCTATGTTAATTCCCTTCTTGAAAATGCCTTGATATTTTTAAACGCTCCCTATTTGTGGGGAGGCCTTACTCCCTTTGGGACTGATTGTTCGGGATTCACTCAAACAGTTTTTAAAATCAGTGGTATAAAACTATTGAGGGATGCAGCCCAGCAGGCAACCCAGGGGGAAACTATCAGTCTGATTGACGAGGCTCAGGCTGGCGACCTGGCTTTTTTTGATAATCCCGAAGGAACTATAACTCATGTTGGTATCCTGTTTGACAAGGACAACATCATTCACGCATCAGGGAAAGTGCGGATTGACACTATCGATCATCTTGGAATTCACAATCGTGATATTAAAAGATATACCCACAAGCTTAGATTGATTAAACGTATTTTTTAGCTGGCAAGCCTGCATTGTTGTCATAGTATTGGAAGTCTTCAATTTAGAAGAGTTTCTAAATTTCATTTATACATCGATTAATTCCAACACTTTAAGTATTTCTTTCAATTCGAAAAACAACTAAATCACCCTCTTGGCATATTTTCTGTAAACCGCTTCCAACAAAAAATTTAATAAAGAAATATATGTTACAGACAAATTTAAAACACATCCTTTCGGAGAATGATTATTACCAAGTGATTGAAAACAATGAAAATGTGATGATCTGCTGTGGGCGAATGGGGCCCATGTGCATTCCTGTCTATGCTACGATGAAGGACCTGGAACCTTCCTATGGTCATGTTGTATTTTATGATATGGAGTTTGACCACCCCGCCTCAAGTATTGTCAGAAATCTTCCGGAGTGCAGGGGATTTATGGGGTTGCCATTTACCGTTTATTATAAAAATGGAAAGGTTGCCAAAGCAACATCTGGTATTCAAAATAAGGCGCAGATCACGGAGATCCTGGATAATCATTTGAAATAGCATTAACAGCATTGATTGAAATCAATCGGCTCACTGTATTTATAAGTAGAGAATGATGTTATTTCTTTTGACTTTTTTAAACCTAAATTAGCGAAAATGTCATTGGTGAAGATATCGCCGAATTAAGGTAAATTTAAAAATAACTTAATTTTATTTCTGCAAAAGCTCTTGTCTCAAAAGATACTTTTGCTTTCAAAAACAATAGGGATGGTTGTTATTTATTTTCAACAATTAGTTAATAACTTAACAATCGTTTTCTTTTGATATTTGCTAATATTGTTTCGAAAATTTCAACTTTTTTTATTAATTTAAATTAAACCACTATGAGAAAATTTTTACCAATCTTAACCCTGTTTATAAGCTTGCTTTTGACACACTTAGCTTTTTCACAGGCCACAACATCTGGGATTAACGGACAAATCACAGATGTTAATGGTGACCCCTTAACTGGCGCCACAATAATTGTTATAGAAACACAAACCAGTTCGCAGTATGCCACGGTTTCAGATGCAAAAGGCTTCTTTTATTTACCCAATATGAACCCCGGTGGGCCTTATAAGCTGACAGCCACTTTTGTGGGTTTTGAGCCGTTTGTCAAAGAAGAGTTATACCTAACACTTGGTCAAACCTTCAGAGTGAACGTACAATTGAGTGAAAGTGCCACTGAACTGGCCGGGATTGTGATCGTGGCCAACAAAAATGACGTTTTTGATGGTAACCGTACAGGAGCTGAAACAGTAATTGACAAAGAAAAAATCAACGCTATTCCATCCATTTCAGGAGACCTTAACGATTTCACAAGATTGACTCCTCAGGCCAGTATCATTGGAGATGGTATTTCTATTGCAGGTAGTAATAACAGGTATAATTCAGTTATGATTGATGGTACCATTAACAATGATGTGTTTGGACTTGCTGCCAATGGGATGAATGGAGGCCAAACAGGAATTTCAGCCATTAGCTATGAAGCGATTGATCAGTTCCAGGTAGTAATTGCACCTTACGATGTGAGAATGAGTGGTTTTGCCGGGGGTGGAATAAATGCCGTTACCAAAAGGGGAACAAACAAGTTTTTTGGTTCAGCCTATTTTAAATACCGCAATCAAGGTTTAGCAGGAAAAACTCCTGGCGAAATTGATGATGGGGATACACGTGAAAAGTTAGCCGATTTCAATGCGAAGACTTACGGATTAACATTGGGTGGCCCAATCATTAAGGATAAATTATTCTTTTTTGTGAATGCTGAATTTCAAAAGGATGAAACGCCACAGCCCTTTTCTTTCTCTGACTATACAGGAAATTCTACTGAAGCTGATTTGAATAGTTTAGCGGGCTTTTACAGAGAAGCTTATGGTTATGATCCAGGTGGGTATTTAAACAATACTCGTGAACTTAATGGTACTAAAATATTAACACGTTTTGATTATAACATTAATAAAAACCATAAGTTGATGTTTAGGTATCAGTATGTTTATGGCGAATCTGTAGGCCCCTCTTCATCTAACAAAAACAATATCTATTTTTATAATTCAGGCATTCTTTTTCCGTCAACTACCCATACTGCTGCAATTGAACTTAAAAGCATATTTGGTTCCGAATATTCAAATAACCTGAAGCTAGGTTTTACATCAGTAAATGATGACCGGAATGTTATGGGAGACAAATTCCCTGGAGTTACCATTAAGGATGGTAGTGGAACAATACACCTGGGAGGTGAAGTGTATTCAACCGGTAACCAGTTGAAGCAAAATATTTTTACGCTGGAGGATAACTTCCAGATTTATAAAGGTAACCATGTAATTACAGTGGGTACCCACAATGAGTTCTACGATATTTACAACATGTTCATGAGGAGAGCCTATGGCGATTATACTTTCGATAGCTTAAGCGGTGTATTGCAGGGCGATCTTGCTTCCGATTACAGAATTGGATATTCTTTGGTTGATGATATTAGGGGAGATGGATCGAAAGTTTGCTGCAGACTTTAATGCATTACAGATTGGTTTCTATGTTCAGGATGAACTATATTAACAATAACTTCAAGATTACTGCTGGTATTCGTTTAGATATCCCTGTTTTTATGGATGATCCGCTCGAGCGTCCCGGATTTAATGATACTACAGTTGCTAAATTGCAACAATATTATGACTTAAAAGGAGCCCGGTCTGGCCAAATGCCTAAATCCCAATTTTTATGGTCGCCTAGGGTTGGCTTTAACTGGGATGTTAAGGTGATGCAACGTTCCAGCTTCGTGGCGGAACAGGCATATTTACATCACGGGTTCCATTTGTTTGGCCGGCAGGTTCCTATACAAACAATGGAATGGTGATCGGCGATTTCAGAGATAGAAGTGGTGTTCCCTTTAACCCTGATTGGCAAACACAAACCGTTGGAGGGCCAAATGCACCATCGGGAAGCCAGATCGACCTTTATGTTGAGGATTTTAAATTCCCACAAGTTTGGAGAACAAACTTAGCTGTGGATAAAAAATTACCCGGAGGCTTACTTGGAACAGTAGAATTTATCTATACTAAAATCATTAATAATGTACTTTGGAAAGATGTTAACCTGAAACCGGCGTGGGGAAATGCTACCGGAACGCCTGATGAAAGGCCGCTTTATACTACCTATAGAAACGGAATTGAATCAGAATATGGTCAAATTATGCTGGGTGATAATACTAATAAAGGTTATACTTATAACATTACAGCCCAGTTGTCAAAGCAATTTGATTTTGGGTTGTTTGCCAGTTTAGCATATACCTATGGGAAAGCAGAATCTGTTTTTGATGGTACGAGTTCCCAAAATTCTTCTCAATGGAACTATCTGGTTTCTAATCCGGTTCCAAGAAATGAAGCAGGGTTGGCTGTTTCTGATTTTGATATGGGCAACCGTATTGTGGGACTTGCATCTTATAAAATTGAGTATGCAAAACATCTGGCAACAAGCATAGCCCTGGTATACAATGGACAAACCGGCAGGCCATTTTCATATATTTACAATGATTATAATGGTAGTTTTACAAATGAAGCCTATGCCGGACCTCAGTTGATTTATATTCCTAAAGAACAATCAGATATTATCTTTGTTGGTACACCCGACGAAAAACAATCGCAATGGAACGAACTGGATGCATACATTAATCAGATAAGTATTTATCAGAGCACAGAGGGGAATATGCAACCAGAAATGCCACCAGACTTCCCACCAATATTTTTGATCTGAAAATTGCACAGGATATATTTGTTACTTCAGGAGAATATAAACATACATTGCAAGTAACGTTAGATGTTTTCAATGTTGGTAATATGTTAGTAGCTCTTGGGGAAGAATGTATTATGCTCAAAATAATAATGTTGGGCTTATACTTTTCGAAGGCTTCCAGGAGGATGATACGACGCCTGAGTTTTCATTTGAAAGGCCAGAGAACGATGAACCATGGAATTTAGATGATTCGGGTTTAAACAGTTCAAGATGGCAAGCTATGATTGGTGTTAGATATAAGTTTTAATTGGAAATGTCCTGATCAGTAAAACAGACTGGCTGTCTCATAAGTCAAAACCATAGGTCACTTTGAGCTTGTCGAAATATGTATAATTCTGAAAACCAGACATGTTTCATCAAGCTCAACATGACCGGGCGAGTAAAAATAGACTTTTGAGACAGCCTCTTATTTGTAATATCCCCGCCCGCCCTTTTTTTATCCATCATACTGTAAGATATTCCTTTCCATCCTTAAGAATTTCAATTGCACGGTTTTCTATTTGCATTTTTATGATTAATATTCCCCATCACTGATATAGGTTTGTATTCTTCTTCTCTTAAATGATAACAGGGCATAAAAAAAGGAGCCCGAAAGCTCCCTTTAATATTGTACTGGGTTGTTACTATTTTACAACCTTAATATTGTATGTTATCGTAGATGTTGCGTTGGTAGTACCAGGATTGATTGCTGTAATCAGGATCAAACCGCGCTTGCCCATATAAGTTTCAAAGGCTATAACATCATTTACTGCAAATCCGCCTGGGTTTGACATTAGTTCGCTAAAGTAATTTTGAGTCATACTCACCCCACTATTTTGAATGAAAAGGATCAGCTGGTTTTCATTTTCAATACTGTTGTAGTTTTCGAGCGTCAAGTTTGTTTTACCCATCAGTGTTGAATGCCTGTTGGCAGCATCCCAATTTCCAATACCCGGATAAACTGTTAAAATATCATCATTGGCAGGTGACATCAAGGTTTGTCCAAAAGAGTTGCCATGGAAATAAACCCAATCAATTTTTTCCTGAATTGTTGGATCACCATTCGCAGCAGTAATACTAAAAGTTTCACCGGTAATGGATCCAAATGAGCTGTTTGTCTGGCTGTTGTACGATCCCAGGTTTATTCCCGTAAAAATATTGATTCCGGGGTCGCCCAATACAGTAGTTACAGTAAAGCTAATTGTTTTACTTAAGTCATTTTTATCTGTAACGGTGCACTCAAAATCTTCCATGCCTTGCGTAGGATAAGCAAACGTCATGATGTCAATAGTGAAAGACTCACTGTTAATTGTACTATCCAAAACAGTTATTGGCTGCGAAATGTTTTCATAGGTCCGTACAATTCTAACCCTGTTAAGGTTCTTATCTGAATTGGTTTTGGCAGTAATACCAAATACAAAATCTTCTCCTACGGTTAATGTTACATCTCCATCAACCCGTTCCTGGCCCGGAGCAAATTCTCCACCCAAAAACTCAAGCGTTGGAGGGGTTTGTTCTTCTTCATCTTTACTGCAGGAAGTAAATACCATTCCTGCAAATATTAATAGTGCTAACAAAAAACTTAATTTTCTCATACAAATGTTGTTTTAATTTATGATTAATGTGATTTTTTTCGGCTGCAAAGGTAGAATAAATTACCATTTGAGCAAACATTAATTTTAAAGTTTTCATAACGTGAAAACTCTTTTTTATTGTGGAGAGGAGAATTATTTAAATCCTTACTAAAATGTTTTTTGATCGATAAAACTGAAGTATTATTTCAGTTTATTTCTCCAACTATTCATTTGCTTTGTCGGTGAGCAAAGGAACGAAACGGAAGGTTCCATGCTCTTCTTCAATATAGTTAAATTCATCTGTTTTGATAATCCTTTTCATCACCTGAATATCCTCACCGACCGGAATAACCAATATGCCTCCCGGCTTTAGCTGGTCAACCAGGGCATCCGGTATATACGGGGCTCCGGCTGTGACGATGGCCTTGTCGAATGGTGCATATTTGGGAAGCCCTTTATAGCCATCTCCATATGAAATTAAGCGAGGTTTATAACCCAGTGATGATAACAATATTTTTGTTTTCAAATAAAGATTCTTTTGCCTTTCAATCGTATACACTTTCGCGCCCATCTCCATTAAAACGCAAGATTGATATCCTGATCCGGTTCCTATTTCCAAAACTTTTTCACCTTTCTTTATCTCAAGAAGTTCTGTTTGAAATGCAACCGTATAGGGTTGGGAAATGGTTTGCCCTGATCCAATAGGAAAAGGCTTGTCTTCATAAGCAAATTCAAGGAAGGATGAATTCAGGAACAAATGGCGCGGAACCCGGTCAATAGCCTGAAGAACATTCTCGTCTGTAATGCCCTTATCCCGTATCAGTTCCATTAATTTTTTTCGTAACCCTTTATGCCTGTATGTATCCTCCATATTTTATAAAATCAATCCTAAATTAATAATTCTATTTTCTTTCACAATCCAAAACCACAAAAGGAATGCTCATTGTTAAAAAACCCAACTTGCATGCCTGATCGTTCAGTCGTTGTTCAACCTGGTCAAAAATCATTTCCTGCTTTTAATCCGGTACAAAACTTTTCCATCCCTCCACAAATGCCAAACGGATAAAGTAATGATGAAACATTGTTGTTCCATCAGCAAAAGTATAATCAAATTTATCTTTTACAAGCTTTTTAAGTTCAAAACCATAATCCTGTAATTTTAAAATCATTTCATTGAGCGGTTTTCTTTTTTGATATATATGCTTATGCATATCTTTGATTTCTTTCAGCATACCAGCCATTGTTAATACTTCTTCCATAGGAGTATAAAACGCCATTAAGCTTGTATTGAGGTTCATCGAAATTAAAAGCTGTCCACCTTTTTTCATCACCCTTGCACATTCTGATAAAACCTTATCCAAATCGGAAACATTATTAATGCCGTTATTGCTTGTAATTAAGTCCATGCAATGATCAGGAAATGGTAAACTTTCAGCGACTCCATTTAGTATTTCAATATTTGTAATTCCATAAAGTTTTATCTTTTTTGCTACTCTTTTGCTTGCATTCAGCCATGGATCTATTCCATAAATTTTAGAGGAATCGCCAAGTCTCATGGCAATCTCTGTTATCGGGAATCCATTTCCAGAGCCGATGTCAAGAGCAGTAATACGCTTTTTTAAGGTCAGGTTTTCCAGAAGTTTAATACCAAAAGGGGCTGACCAAAGGGAAGCTCATCCAATACGCTAATCACTTCCTCCGAATCCAGTGCGATATTGTTTAACAAGTATGACTTCATGATTTTTCTTGAAAGTAAATAATTGAAACTTGCTGTGCAGGATAAAAGCATTTTATTATTAACGTTTAGCAGTTTATAAGTACTGTCATTTCTTTGCGAAAATAATAAATCAGCCCATATCTTTGCGACATTAATTTTGGTTTAATAAAACATTAAAAAAATGCTTAAAATTGGTGTATTGGGTGCAGGGCACCTTGGTAAAATTCACATTAAATGTATACAGGAAACAAGCGTTTATGAGATTGTTGGTTTTTACGATCCGGATCCGGAAATTTCCAAAAAGGTTGAAAAAGAATATGGAATTCATCGTTTTCCTGATATCAGCAGTTTGATAGATAATGTTGATGTGGTTGACATTGTAACACCCACTATATCGCATTATGATTGTGCAGTACAGGCATTGAAGGCATTTAAGCATGTTTTTATTGAGAAGCCGGTTGTAAATACTCCCTACGAAGCCAAACAGCTTATTGCTTTGGCAAATGAAGCCGAAGTGAAAATCCAGGTAGGGCATGTGGAGCGGTTCAATCCTGCCTTTACGGCAGCACTGCCTTATTTTACGCAACCTTTGTTCATTGAAACTCACCGCCTTGCAATGTTTAATCCGCGTGGCACTGATGTACCGGTTATCCTCGACCTGATGATACACGATATAGATATTGTTTTGAGTGTAGTGAAATCCAGCATTAAAAAAATCAATGCCAGTGGGGTTCCTGTTGTTAGTGATACTCCTGATATTGCAAATGCACGCCTTGAATTTGATAACGGTTGCGTGGCTAATCTTACTGCAAGCCGGATATCCATGAAGAATATGAGAAAATCAAGGTTTTTCCAAAATGATGCCTACATTTCTGTTGATTTTCTCGATAAAAAAACAGAAGTCCTGCGGATGAAAGATGTGGAAAATGTGGATAAGGCAGATCCTTTGGCAATGATCATTGATTTGGGAAAAAACAAGGGCAACAAACAAATAATTTTTGACAAGCCGGAAATAAAACCCGTCAATGCCATCAAAACCGAATTGGAGAGTTTTGCAGATTCTATCCTGAAGAATAAACCTCCACAGGTTACTATTGACGATGGTTATGCCGCATTGGATGTTGCCTATCGAATCATCGAAAAAATGAATTTTTAAAGAAATAACTGTAATGTAAATTATATTGGGTTTAAATTATCACAATAGTAGTTTATAACAATCGTTTTTTTAATTTCGCAAGCGAAATGTTATATATGTTGTGGATACCTAAAATATCGGCTTTTTTCTGTTTGATTCTAATTGCATTAGCACTTATGCTTTTAAGTCCTTCTTGTGATAAGTTTGAAGGAGAACAAACAATCCCAAGCTATATTCGCATTGATAGCTTCAGGGTGGTTGATAACCCCTTGATTGAAATGGGGCAATTAAACTCTAACATTTCAGATGTTTGGGTTTATGTTGACGATCAGATCATTGGTACGTTTGAGTTGCCGGCAGAACGAATTCCTGTTTTGGTGTCAGGAACACACAAATTAACTGTGTTACCTGGAATAAAATACAATGGTGTTTCCGCTACACGTGGGCCATATCCTTTTTACCAGAGTGAAATTAATGAAGCGTTTGAGTTTTTCCCCGATAGCACTGTCAGCCATATTCCGGTTACATCTTATTATACAAATTCGTTTTTGGCCTGGCTTGAAGATTTTGAAGATGGATCAATCTCACTCGAACCTACACCCAATAGTGATACATCCTTATCTTTTTATCCGCATGCACCACAGCATCCAACGTTGGGATTTCAATCAGGGATTGGGTATGTCGAAACTACCTTTCCGATCCTGGAAGTTTCAACCATCACAAGTGAGTTTCCCGGCCTTGTTTTGCCTACAGCTGAGCAACCCGTATTTATGGAAATCGATTACAATATAAACATCGACATTACAGTTGGTTTGTATATCCGTAGCGTTGGGGTTGAAATCCGACAGAAATCAATAGCTGGATTCAGACCAACAGGTGGTGCCTGGAAAAAGGCTTATGTAAACTTATCGCCAATTGTTTCAGATTATCCCAGTGCTGACTATTTCCATGTTTTTATCAGGGCTGATTATAATTCCGGTGTTGAATCTCCGCAGATACTCCTTGATAATTTGAAAGTGGTTCATAAAAAATAATAGCGAATGAATAAAAATTTACAAGTAGCAAAATATGTTATTGCCGATTTATTATCTGCTGCTATTGCATGGGCCTTGTTTTTTATTTACAGGAAGTATTCCGTTGATCCCACAATTTTTAAGCAATTGCCCGAAATATTTTCCGATCCGAATTTGCATAACGGGATTATGATCATTCCACTCTTCTGGTTGACATTGTATATTATTATCGGTACATATCGAAAAATTTATCGAAAATCAAGATTGAAAGAACTTGGCCAGACTTTATCAATTACTTTTATCGGTGTAATCTTTATTTTCTTTGCAATCATTCTTGATGATGTGATCATATCCTATAAATCCTATTATCAGTTTTTTATTATCCTGTTCTTGCTTCATTTTACAATTACCTACTCCCTTCGTCTTATTATCACTACCGTTACGATTCATAAAATCCATAAACGGATCATTGGATTTAACAGCATTATTGTAGGAAGTAATGGAAATGCCTTACGAATTTATAAGGAAATTGAAGGGGAAGAGATTTCTTCGGGAAATAAATTTATTGGTTTTGTAAATGCTGTGGGTTATGAGCAATATATGCTGGGAGAATTCCTGCCTCATTTGGGATCCATCCGGGACCTGAAAAAAATTGTTGATGAGCATAAGATAGAAGAGGTGATCATAGCTATTGAAAAGAAAGAACACAATGAAGTGGAGAATATTATTTCTGAGCTTGAAGACACCAACGTTGTCATTAAAATTATACCCAACTTACAGGATTTTCTTACCGGTGCAGTAAAAACAGAAGGTATCTGGCATGCTCCGCTTGTAAAAATATCTCCTGACTTAATGCCGGCCTGGCAGATGAGTTTAAAACGATTGATCGATATTGTAGCCTCCATTATCAGTATTATCCTTTTGATGCCTGTATACATTTTTACAGCCATTGGAGTGAAGTTATCCTCCAAAGGGCCAATCATTTATAGCCAGGAACGAAGAGGGTTACACGGACGCCCCTTTAAAATGTATAAATTCCGGTCGATGTACAAGGATGCGGAAAAAGGTACTCCACAACTTTCATCCGATAGCGATAGCCGGATAACCCCGTTTGGTAAATTCATGAGAAAAGTCAGGCTGGATGAAATCCCGCAGTTTTTTTCCGTTCTGATTGGCGATATGTCGCTTGTTGGCCCAAGGCCGGAAAGGCAGTTCTTTATTGATCAGATCATGCTGCGTGCTCCACATTATCGTTTACTGCATAAAGTAAAGCCCGGAATTACAAGTTGGGGACAGGTTAAATTTGGCTATGCTTCAAATGTTGATGAGATGATTGAGAGGCTGAAATACGATATTCTTTATATCGAGAACATGTCGCTTGCCATGGATTTGAAAATTATGATTTATACAGTCTTGATTGTGATTCAGGGGAGGGGTAAATAAACAACCTGTTTGAGCAACTATAGCTGGCCATTTTCTATCATTACAACAATCTCCTCAATTTCTTTATCTTCTCCGGTTGGATCGTATTCCACTTTTAGGTTATACCCAAAAAAGCGTGCAAAAGCCTGCCAGAAAAAGCAACGAATTTTCCACGTAACTCTTGAATAAGTTCGTATGAAGAGTTTCCGGTTTCCCTGTCAACCAATTTTATTAATATGGCTCCTCAGTAAAAGTGAGCTTTTTAAGGTCGTCTTCAAATTCATCGCGCAATTCTTCCTCTGCCTGCTTCATGAGCCTTTTTCCGTTCTTTGTCGTTTTGAGCATTCACCAGCAAATATTCATATTCATTCAGTTTAATCCCGGCCAATTTAGCATAGGGATATACTTCTTTTTAACATGATAAACCAATTTGCTATGTTTTTTGATTTGTTTTCTGATTTTCCATGTCATGTGTTCGCTAATGCAAATTCAGGTAAATCAACAGTAATGAGGGTGTCGCCTTCCGAAACAATGGCTTTTACAACCTGTGGATCAATATTCTGCGAATGAGTCTGCAAAGAATAGAGAAAAAAAGAATAATATGAATATTACAGATTTCTTCATTTTTGAAAAAGTTGAAAAATCAATAATTGTGCCATCGAAAAGATGGTTTTACAATTTAGAAATTAATTCCGGATGATCAGGCTACTTTCAGTTTTGCAATGTTTGACTTTCTGAACTTCTGTCGTGCATATTCTACGGTAATGTTTAGCTTCTCAACATTCTTTTCAGAGGGAAGTTCAAACATGGCATCCGTTAATATCCCTTCAATTATTGACCTTAAACCTCTGGCTCCAAGTTTTAATTCGAGAGACAAATCAACAATATACTCATATACTTCTTCATTAAAGGGTTAGTTTGATGTTGTCCATTTCGAACAACTTGGTGTATTGTTTTATCAAACTGTTTTTTGGATCGGTTAAAATTTTCCGTAAAGTTTCCCTTTTCAAGGGGTGAAGATAAGTCACAACCGGCATCCGTCCTACGATTTCGGGGATTAAACCAAACTTTTTAATATCCGGCGGCGAGATGTACTGCAAAATGTTTTCCTTGTCAATGCTTTTCTGTTCTGCGCCAAATGTGTATCCAATTACATTGGTTCTTAGTCTTGAGGCAATAATTTTATCAATTCCATCAAAAGCACCACCTGCAATGAACAAAATATTTTTCGTGTCAATCTGTATCATTTTTGCTCAGGATGCTTCCTTCCCCTTGAGGAGGTACATTAACCACTGAGCCTTCAAGAAGTTTCAGCAAGGCTTGTTGAACACCTTCCCGGATACATCTCTTGTTATGGATGGATTGTCACTCTTTCGTGCAATTTTATCAATCTCATCAATGAAAATGATCCCTTTTTCAGCAGCGGCTACATTGTAATCAGCAACCTGTAGCAACCTCGACAATATACTTTCAACATCTTCTCCTACATAACCTGCTTCTGTTAAGACGGTAGCATCGGCAATGCAAAACGGAACTTTAAGCATTTTGCAATGGTCCTTGCCAATAAGGTTTTTCCGGTGCCGGTTTCACCGACCATAATGATGTTTGCCTTTTCAATTTCAGTTTCATCCTTTTTGTTTTTGGAAGTCGGCTGGGTAATTCTTTTAAAGTGGTTGTAAACAGCAACTGCAAGTATAATTTTAGCTTCATCCTGGCCAATCACATACTGATCAATATACTTCTTGATCTCAATTGGCTTTTGTAGTTCAATCTTCGTGAACTGCTTGTTTGTCTTAGTTGTTATTTCTTCGCTGATAATCGATTGAGCCTGAGTGACGCAATAGTCACATATATGCGCATCCAGTCCGGCTATCAATACATTTGTCTGATCTTTTTCCCGTCCGCAAAATGAGCATCTTTCAATTTTCTTGGCCATAATAAGAGTGCTGTTAATTAAAACAATAAAAGCAAATACATAGATATTGCAAGGATTATTTTTTCTCGTTCCTTAGCAATACTTCGTCAATCATACCATAATTCTTAGCTTCTTCAGCTGTCATCCAATAATCCCTGTCGGAGTCCTGCCATATTTTTTTATAGGGTTGTGAAGAGTGCTTTGCTATGATCTCGTACAATTCTTTCTTTAATTTTTGAATTTCCCTGGCGGTAATCTCAATATCTGAGGCCTGGCCCTGGGCACCTCCCATTGGTTGATGGATCAATATCCGGGAATGGGGCAGGGCAGTTCTTTTTCCAGCTTCGCCTGCACACAGTAAAACAGCTCCCATGGAAGCAGCAACACCCGTACAGATTGTTGCTACATCAGGATTGATGTACTGCATGGTGTCATAAATTCCCAAACCTGCGTATACACTTCCTCCCGGTGTATTTAGATAAATCTGAATGTCCTTTTTTGCATCCACCGATTCCAGAAACAGCAATTGCGCCTGGATAATATTGGCAACATAGTCATCAATGGGTACCCCTAAAAAAATAATTCTGTCCATCATCAGGCGTGAGAAAACATCCATCGTTGCGATATTTAACTGACGCTCTTCAATAATGGTAGGGGAAATATAATTACTTGTTAACGAAACGTACTTATCTAAAGCCTGGCTACTGATGCCACTGTGTTTCGTTGCGTATTGCCTGAATTCATTGTTAATGTTCATGATCGTGTGTATTGTGATGTGAATGGGTATGTTCGTTAGCTTCTTTTATAAAATCTTCGTAGGTAATCTCTTTTTTGTTGAGTTTCAGTTTCGATAACAGAAGTTCACGCAATTTCTTATCGAAAAGCTGATCATAGATACGGTTTACTTCTTTTTTGTTGCTTAACATCGAATCAACAATTCCGTCAAGTTGTTTGCTGCGATCTTCATCGCTTGTATCAAAACCATATTGGCCGGTAAAATATCCCTTAATAAAATTCCTTATTTCCTGCTCGTCAACTTTCACATCATGATCTTTCGAAATTTTGTTTATGATCAGTTGATGCTTGAGCGACCGCTGGTATTTATCATAATCCCGCTCTACCGATTCAGGTGTGATCTTTTCATCC
The DNA here is from genome assembly GCA_041393255.1 of Bacteroidales bacterium. Classification (GTDB taxonomy): domain Bacteria; phylum Bacteroidota; class Bacteroidia; order Bacteroidales; family JAADJA01; genus JAADJA01. The sequence goes on from JAWKKM010000011.1 coordinate 98,252, forward strand.
GACTCAACTAACCAACGCTTTACAAAATCGTCGGGCAAGTGTACGACGGTTTCATCAATCAGTTTATCCATCGCATTGTGGACAAAGAAATTATCGCTTTCATTCTGGTAATAGCCTTTGGCCTCACTTCTCAGTTTTTCTCGAAAAGCTGCTTCATCTTCAATAGCATCGTTGGGATATACTTTGGAAAATAAATCCTTGTTTATAGCAGCAGGCTCAACCCTCGAAATCTCAGAAATTGTAAATTCATAATCAGCCTCCAGTTTTTCAACTTCATCCTTGCTGATTCCCAACATCGCTGCAGTTTCCGTTTCGTTTTCAGTAGCTTTCAGTGGATTGAATATTACCTTTTCTCCATTGCTTTTTCCAATGAAGGATTTTTTTACATCTTCATCCTTGATAAAATTCACTCCCAATGAAGTCATGTGTTTTACACCCTCCTCAAGGATGTTTCCTTCGGCATCAAGCTGGGTAACTTCTCCCTTTAATAAATCTCCTTCCTTAATGCTATCAACTGTTATGGGCTTGCCGAACCTTTTTCTGGTTTCCTCTACGTAGCTATCAACAATTTTATCCTCGACCATAATATCCGCATAATCTACTTCCGTTTTGTCTGATATTTCAACATCAAAAGTAGGTGCTAAACCAATATCGAAAAAGAATTCATAATTAATATCATCCTTAAAATCTACCTCTTTGTTTTTATCAGGATTTGTGATGGGATATCCCAAAATATCCAGTTTGTTATCTACGATATAATGATTTAGAGAATCTGAAATGATTTTATTGATTTCTTCAGCCAGAGCTGGTTTGCCATACATTTTTTTGATCAATCCATGAGGAACCTTCCCAGGCCTGAACCCTTTTAAAGTTGATTTTTGTTGTATCTCTTTTAATGCCTTACCTACTTGTTCCCGGTAATCATCGGGTACCAGTTCAATTTTTATCGTCGCTGTCAGTTCACCTGTACTTTCCTGTGTAATGTTCATGCTAAATAATCCTTTATAAATTAGGGGTGCAAAATTATGTATTTATTCATTCATATCAAATTCATTCAATTGCATAAATAAGTAACAATTTGAAGTTGAAAAGAGTTGTCTGGAGATTTTCCTGTAAACTAAATTAGTGGCTGAAAATTGCAAAAAAAAACCCCGATTATTTAATATCGGGGGTTGATTGTGCGGATGAAGGGACTCGAACCCCCACGTCTCTCGACACTAGATCCTAAGTCTAGCGCGTCTACCAATTTCGCCACATCCGCATCATGTATTTTGTGCGGCAAAAGTAATTAATTTTTCATTTTATCCAATTGTTTGTCAAAGATTTTGTTTTCGCTAAATTTGCAAATCAATAATTTATAAATAGCTTAGTTTATTATGAGAAAGTTTTGTGTTTTGTTTTCGGTTTTTTACCTGATTATGGGGTCCGTATTAATTGCTCAGAAAAACGGATATGTTGAAGAACGGTTTGGCCCTAACGTAATGAAGGGATATTATGTTGAAAATGAAAAGGATGGTGTTTGGATAGCACAAATGAAAAATGGTGATATTTCTGCTATTGAAAGCTATAAAATGGGTAAAAAGCAGGGTGTTTTTGTTTCCTTCGACAGGCAAGGATTTATTTCGAGCCAGGAATATTATATGGATGGGGAATTGAATGGTTTAGCTATTGAATATTCTGCAGCCAATAAACCAAAATCAAAAATAAATTATATTAACGGACAGATTGACGGTATGCTTTCCAGGTACTATGACACCGGAAAATTGCAGGAAGAATCACACTATAAAAACGGCGTGAAGTCAGGGATCTCAAAATGGTATGATGATAAAATGAACCTGATCGCTGAATACCATTATAAGGACAACGCATTTGATGGTTTGAACAAAACTTTTCATGGAAATGGAAATGTAAAAACAGAAGATACTTACGTTGATAATGTCCTGAATGGGATACACAATGAATATTTTCCTACCGGTAAGTTGAAGGTTTCAGGAAATTATGATTCAGGAGCTAAAGACGGAGAATGGACTGAATACGATGCACATGGAGGTGTAGTAAGTAAAACCGTTTACAAAATGGGGGAGGAAGTTAAATAGAAATAGATGCTTGAATTAATGGAAGATAAATCTCATCGCCGAATTTTGAATCCTTACGCCAAAATGGAAGGGTATAATTGTTTTGGCTGTTCGCCTGATAACAAATTTGGTTTGCAGATGGAGTTTTATGAAAAAGGCGAAGATGTGCTTTGTGACTGGACTCCACATGATCGTTTCGGTGGTTACAGGTCGGTACTTCATGGTGGCATTCAGGCTACATTGCTTGATGAAATTGCAAGCTGGGCGGTGCAGGTTAAATTAGGAACTGCTGGCGTGACAGCTAATATTGACTTACGCTATAAACTTCCGGTTTTTGTTGACAGGGGTAATATTCTGATCAAAGCCAAAATTAAGGAAGTTGTAAAACGGTTGGCATATGTTCAAACGGAACTCTTTGATCACGAGGGGAATTTATGCTGCTATGGAACGATAAAGTATTTTATCTATCCGCAAGAAGTAGCCCGGGAAAAACTTTACTTTCCTGAATTTGAAAAATTCTTTGCAAAGAAATAACCCTTAGCTTCGAACATTGGATTAGAGCTTTTTAGCAATTTCCAAACAGAAATCAGCCCAGTCAACATCTGCATAATTTTTCCCCATTCTGACAAAGATTAAATTCTTTTCGGGAAAAACCACGATGTATTGCCCCAAAACACCTTTTGCAAAATAGGCGCCATTTTCCAAAACACGCCATTGGTATGTGTAGGGATAGTTTTGTGAATCGCGGGAATCATTGATGATGGAAGTCGATTTACTAACCCATTTCTCCGGGACAAGTTGTTTGCCATTCCAATTTCCCTTATTCAGGTAAAGCCTTCCGAATTTGGCAAAATCCCTGGCCCTGGCATTGAGGCAACAAAATGACTTGATCGTTTGATTATCTTCACTATCGATACTCCAGGAGGCATCAAACTCCATACCCATGGGTTTCCAAAGTTTTTCCTGACAATAGCGGGTCAGTTTTGTATTGGTTGCCCGTTCAACGATCAGGCTGAGCAGTAAGGTGTTCACACTGATATAATCGTAGGAAAGGTTAGGCACTTCCTTAACCTTTAGGTTTTTTATGTAATCTTCCAGGTCGGTTCCGTAATAATATTTGGCCATATCGGCAAAAGGAGAGTAGTAGCCTTCATCGAAATCAATACCCGATCGCATATTAAGCAAGTCTTCAATGGTGATCTTATCAAAACCAGGATTGCTTAATTCCTCTAAAAAGAAAGTAATTGTCTGACTGGTACTGTATATATATCCCTCGTCAATGGCAATTCCCACCAATGCCGAAACAAAAGTTTTCGCAACAGAAAATGATGGAATTACGGATGCTTTATCATAATCGGAAAAATAGTTTTCATAAATCAAAGTATCGTTTCGGACAACAAGGAAAGCAACTGTTTCTTTTGCTTCGAGGAATTGATCCAAATTTTCATATGAATCCTTGCGAGAAAAACTTTCAGGAATATCGAATTCTTCATTTCGATTGGGTTCAAAGAATTTGAATGTGTTATTTCCTTTTTGAATTTCCAGTTTTGGAAACTTTTTATGATCATTCAAATCGGCAAAGTTCCAGTAAAAGAAGCGGCCGACATGCTTTGGAAGAATAGAAAATAAGGCGATAATAAATAATACCAGGCCAAGAAATAAAATTCTCTTTTTGTTTTTCATTTAATGCAGTCAGAAAAGGATCCAATTTTTGTTATGCCTCAAAATTAGTAAATTCTTCTGTCGGTTGAAAATCAAAATCAGGATACTCATAAATAGGCATGCGGGGCTCTGTTTCTCCGATGGAATATCCCCACACATTTTCATAGTCTTTCATATCTTCGCCCAATTCCTTAAGTCTTTTAAGGTAGTCGGCTACGGAACGGGATTCAATGATTACAGCCTTGCCCATGTTGTTAATAATGGGGCTATGGTTTCGGGTATGGTCATAATCAAACTCCAGTATCCTTCGTCCATCATTTGTGATCCCAATGGTTCGGTAGGTAAGGCTTTTGCCAACCCCTGGCAGGTTTATTACATTCCGGTCTGTGGCAAGAAATGGGATATTGCAAACCTGCCGCAGGCTTTCAATATTTTCGACCATGGTTTCGGCATGCAAGGCAAATTCCTTTGTGAGTTCATGGTATTTCTCAGGAATTTCCCCAATGTGTTTCTCTTCTACCTGCTCCTGCACCGCCCGGGCATTATTGGCGAAAGTAAATGCGTTTTCCTGGTATCCCTTAACTGAGAAGGTATAATAGGTGAGAACTCCAATATCGTTCAGTACTTTTCTCAGTTTAGCAGTATGTCCTCTCCGGGATGCAATGCGGTAAATACCAGCTGGTTTGTGATCAGCCATCCGGCGAGTGATCAATCGTTTAATGCCATCGGCACTTCAGGGGTAACCTCCATTGCAGATTCAAAATGGGTTTGAATGACAAATTGTTTGATGCCGGTTTTCAAAGCTTTTTCCTTAAATTCGAAAAGGATTTTAATCAGGTCCTTCGTAATTCTTTGGGGCAAATAAACAGGAAGCCTTGTACCCAGCCTTATGCGCTGTATCAAAGCATGTTTTTCCCCATCAGGCCGCAGCTTGTTCATTGCCCGTTTTCTCGAAGCCATATTAAAGACTTCATCCAGTATCCGTTTTAGTGAGTTATCGGAACTCATTAATGCATCTCCTCCGGTAATCAGGATATCCTGTAATTTGGAATCCTTTTCGAAGTATTGTAGCAATTTTGGTAAGCGTTCCCACCATGTATCCACAGGTTTCAGCTCTTCAAGGTCAAAGTTCAAATGCCCATCCTGGAAATCATACATGCGCTGGCAGGATACACACAATCCACCACAGGCACGCCCTGTTGTATCAGGTATCAAAATAGCCACCTCCGGATATCTGCGATGTATATTCCTTCGGTTGGGCAATAACCAGCCTGCAGCATTGGGTTTACCGGGCTCCACCACATCTTCTTTTTCCCAGGCTACAATGTGCCCAAATTCTTCAACAAGCTTTTTGCTAACAAAAACATAATCACGAATGGCACAATCGGAATTGTATAGCTCTTCAGAGATATCTACATTCAGTAATGACATGTAGTAAGGATTAACAAAGATAGGAATTCCTGTATCCTGCGCTTTAAGCAAGGTGTCCATGGTTTCATCATCCAGTCTTCTGCCCAGCATTCGGTTCAGCCTTTCGGGTGATTTCGCAGCAAACTGTAAATGAAAAGTCCTGTCATTCCACCACTCCAGCATTTTTTTGTATTTCTGCCAGTAAGTCATTCCTGGTTCAAAGCGGAACTTACTCCGCTGGATGTCGCCGGCATCAATTTTTTTAATAAAGAGTTTAATGATCCGATCCCTGTTCTTTTTTCTGTGCTCAACTATATCCGGATCAAGTCCCGAGGGATGTCGAGCCATCCAGGTTTGTATTTGGTTGGCAGTAGGAATTTCTCTTTTTGATAAGCCATTATATTGCCGGAAAAGATGAAGTATATCTCTGAAAAAATCCGATGTTCCACCGCCCTTTCCATCTTTTGTTGCGCGAAACAATATCCGGATAGGAGAATTAATAATGTGTTCACCACCTAAGTTCAAATCTTCGTATTCATTGCCTTCATGATCAATATAGTCGAGAATACGGATTGCAGCAAAATCTTTCCAGTTCAATTGATTGTACGCTTCACGGCCAGTGGTGTCTGAGTTGTAATATTTCAGGGCATTAGGCCTTGCTTGCAGATATTCCATTATCCAGATTCGAAGTGAAATTTTAGCCTGTTCTGTATTGCTTGAAGAAAGCAGTATATGCTCAAGTTCAGGGTTTTCTTTAAATATCCTTTCCAGGGATTTTGAATGACTCAAACGAAATCTCCCTTTCGAATATTTCGGTATTTAATACATTGATTTTTGTATATTGAATATCACGATACATAATCTAGCAATTTAAGTTATTTCCCTCTTTATTCCTTTTAATCAAGTTGGGATAAATCAATCAGCCTCATGCTATAGAAAAATATACCGTGTATATTTTTACCAGATAACCGAAAAACAGAAGCGCAAAGCATAATGAAAATATCTTTTTCCGGTGAAATTTATACAAAAGTACGAAAAATTTAGCTCTGTTTTAAAAGGCTTTTTAAGTAATTTAGAAAATCTAATGATTACTTGAACTAAATCCTGAAATTTTTGTTGAGCAATATAAATAATTGATTACATTGAAAACTTTAAAAGTCATACATAATGTCAAGAGGATTATTCAACGTGCCAAAGGCTTACAATGAGCCTATCATAGGATTACAAACCCGGTTCGCCGGAAAAAATAGAGCTGAAAGCAACTTTAAAGGAGATGCAGTCTAAGGTAATTGACATTCCCATGTTTATTGGGGGCAAAGAAATTAGGACCAACGATAAAAGGAAATTCATCCACCCCACGATAAAAATCACCTTCTTGGATATTATCACTATGGGACAGCAGACCATGTGCATCAGGCTATTAATGCTGCTTTGGAAGCACGTGTGGCTTGGCAAGCGCTGGATTGGGACCACAGGGCATCCATTTTTCTGAAAGCAGCTGATTTGGTTTCGGGGCCATACCGTGCCAAAATTAATGCAGCCACAATGCTGGCACAATCAAAAAATGTATTCCAGGCTGAAATTGATGCCGCTTGCGAGATGGCCGATTTTTTTCGGTTCAATGTGGAATACATGACACAGATTTACAGTGATCAACCCATTTCATCAAAAGGTGTGTGGAATCGAGTCGAGCAACGTCCGCTCGAGGGCTTTGTATATGCCATTACTCCCTTCAACTTTACATCCATTGCCGGAAATCTGCCCGCTGCTCCTGCACTAATGGGCAACGTGGTTGTTTGGAAGCCTGCCGAAACGCAAATCTATTCAGCAAATGTATTGATGGAAATATTCAGGGAAGCAGGACTACCGGATGGTGTTATCAATATGGTATTTGTTAATGGCCCGGCAGGGGGAAGGTAATGGCTTCACATCCTGATTTTGTAGGGGTCCATTTTACGGGTTCAACTGAAGTTTTTAAGAAGATATGGAAAGCTGTCGGTGATAATGTTGCTCTTCACAATACCTATCCCAAAATTGTAGGTGAAACAGGAGGAAAAGATTTTGTAATGGTCCACAAATCAGCCAGCCCAAACAAGTTGCTACAGCGCTTGCCCGTGGAGCTTTTGAATACCAGGGCCAGAAGTGCAGCGCTGCTTCCCGTGCTTATATTCCAGACAATTTGTGGCCGGAAGTAAAGAAAACCCTTGTTGAAGATGTAAAATCGTTTAAAATGGGAAGCCCCGAAGATTTTACCAATTTTATTAATGCAGTGATAGATGAAGTGGCCTTTGAGAAAATCGCATCATATATTGATCATGCTAAAAATGATCCCACTTGTGAAATTCTCGTTGGGGGTAGCTATGATAAATCTGTCGGTTATTTTATTGAACCTACAGTTGTTCATACCACCGACTACAATTACAAATCCATGCAGGAAGAGATCTTTGGGCCGGTACTTACCATCTATGTTTATGAAGCCGATAAATATGAAGAGACGCTTGATATACTTGACAAGACTTCACCTTATGCCTTAACCGGTGCTATATTTGCACAAGACCGATGGGCGATAGATATGGCATTTAATAAGCTGGTAAATGCAGCGGGTAACTTCTATATCAATGATAAACCAACAGGTGCTGTTGTCGGCCAGCAGCCATTTGGCGGCGCAAGGGCTTCGGGTACCAATGACAAGTCAGGATCCTACCTGAACTTATTGAGATGGGTTTCTCCTCGGACAATTAAGGAAAACTTCATTCCACCCGAAGACTATCGCTATCCATTTTTGGAAGAGGAATAAAACGAATGGTTTCCGAAATTTGAAATCATCTAAAGGAATATTTTGCGATATTCCTTTTTTTAATCCAACCAATTTGTTGCTGATCTATAGTTACCAATTCTTCCTGGATTTCTCAGTTTTGAATTTTCATATTTCAAGCAGATTTATTACTTCCTCAAAAATATTGATCAACCCGATCCATAGGGATGGAATAATTTTATAAATTTATATCCCAATTTAACGGAAATTTGTTTATTAATCATTCAAAATCTGGTATAATGTGATTGAGATAAAGAATGAGGTATTTCACGATAAATTACTTAGGTATATTTTGTACAGCATTAATCGAATAAAACCCTAAGTTTTAAGAAAATTGTTATTGCAAAGCAAGCTCCCCTCTGGGTAAGCTTTTAGACAAACTTGTTCAATGACAGCAACAATTTTTCATCACTTGTTGTTTATATAATACGAAATTGCAAACTAAACTTGTTAAACTAAAAAGAAAGGAACCAACCATGGCAAAACAAACTAAACTTACACGCATTCTATCCATTGATGGTGGTGGGATCAGGGGCATTATTCCCGGACAAATACTTGTTCATCTCGAAAAGAAACTTCAGGAATTAGACAAAAATCCTAAAGCAAGGATCGCCGATTATTTTGATATGATTGCTGGTACCAGTACCGGTGGTATTTTGACATGTATCTATCTGTGTCCGGATGAGAAGGACCCAAAAAGGCCGCGTTTCTCCGCTGATGATGCTGTTGATCTTTATTTTGAGAGGGGAGATGAAATATTTGATATTTCCCTTTTGCAAAAGATAAAATCGGGGGCTGGATTATTGGACGAAAAATATGCAGCTGATGAACTTGAGGAGGCACTCAACGACTATATGAAAGATTTGAAATTGAGTGAGCTGATCAAGCCCTGCCTCGTTACTTCCTATGATATCAGGAGAAGAAAAGCACATTTTTTTACGCAACATGACACAAAGGGTGGCGCTCAGGATTTTTATGTTCGTGATGTTGCCAGGGCTACTTCAGCTGCGCCAACTTATTTTGAAGTTGCACGTGCCAAGTCAATGACAAACATTCATTATCCGCTTATTGACGGGGGAGTTTTTGTCAATAACCCTGCAATGTGTGCTTATGCTGAAGCTCGAAAAGTTAATTTCGGCAAATTGAAAAATAAGCCTACTGCAGGTAATATGTTTATCCTCTCACTCGGAACCGGGAATATTGATACTCCCTACTACTATAAAAATGCAAAGGATTGGGGGGTTGTTGAATGGCTAAAACCATTGCTGGATATCATGATGTCGGCAGTTTCAGAAACAGTTGATTACCAGTTAAGGCAAATCTATGATGCAGTTGGCAAGCCAAATCAATACATCAGAATTGAACCTGAATTGGGCAATGCCAGTTCTGCAATGGACAATGCAGAAAAAGAAAATCTCTTTGCCCTTAAGGAGGCTGGAAATGAAGCCGCCGAAAAACACAAAGATAACCTTGAATACATAGCTAAAACGCTTATTGCCAATAAATAATGAAGTGGCTGAATTAAGTCGGAATTGTGTTTATTTTGAATGGTCTTGCGAAACTTTTTATAGTATAACTGCAATCCGGTGAGAATAAAATTTTCGAATTTCTGCCTGGTTCATTCTGATTTCTTTTACATTTGCATCGCATTTTTGGTGCACTTGTTCTATATGCATAGATCAGTCTGAAAAGGGAATGCCGTGATTCTGGCACATTGGTCAGGAAATTCGGCAACAGTACCCGCTGCTGTAATCGCTGTTAACTTTTTAAAACTCGAATAGTCACTGTTCGACTAAGGATGGGAAGACTTTTAAAAAGGGCGTAAGTCAGAAGACCTGCCAATGATGTAAGATTGTTCAAGGCTTTCGGGTGAAAAGTTGCGAGTATTTGATCCGTCATATATTCACAGAGATTCCGATGGTTTTGAGGTAAAATAACGATTTATTAACCTTAAAACTTTTAAAATGAAGAAAATCAGTACACTTTTGTTTTTTATGTCGCTATTGGCAATTTATGTGCATGCACAAATTAATTTCAATCAGGTAAATGTTGAAGACTGGATTGGAACGGGGCCAAATGAAGTTATGTTTGTCGTAGATTTTGATTCTGATTCTGTAGGTGTAGAAAGCGCCTTTGCATGGGGCATCCATTTTGAAAATGATTCGATTTCAGGGGTTCAAATCATTGAACTGATCGCCCAATCAAATCCCGATTTCATTTACAGCGGAGCAGGATTTCTGGACAATATCAGTTACACTTCCAGCGGACAAACATACACCAATCCCAATACAGGATGGTTTTCAATCCTTGAATCTTTTGATGGCGAAACCTGGGCCTGGAACAGCGGTATCAGCGATAATGTCGGCAATGGCCAGTGGTTTGGAATTGTGGTAATGAACCCTGACACATGGGAGGCTGAGATCAATGTGCCGTTGCTCGAAACCGGTATTGAAAACCTCTATACCTGCGATATTAAGGTTTACCCAAATCCCGCTACCGAAAGACTTTATTTCGGCCTGGATCAGGAAGCATCCATACAATTGATGAACCTGGCCGGACAAATGGTTTATAGTTCGACAGGTAGAATTGAATCCATTGACGTTTCAGGAATACCGAAAGGATTGTATGTTCTTGCAATCGTTTCTGATAATCAAATAAGCAGCAAAAAAGTTATGGTGAAATGAGACTGAAAACAATTAATCTTCCGGTTTTCTTAATTCTATTTTCAAATGCATTTGCACAATTTCCCCCTCCTGCCGGGCAGGAGGGGAGTACCGCAATCCATAAGGACAGTTCAATTTTTGTAAACTGGGCCATAGCTTGCACGGTGGAGCGTGGATCCATCAATATCGCAGAACCTGACCTCGGTACAGCTTCAGCTGGAACGGCAGATAATGCTACTGGAACGGCAGATAATCAGATTGTTTCACTGGGCGATGGTGGAACGGCCGTTGTGATATTTGAAAAGCCCATTGCCAATGGCACCGGTCCTGATTTCGCTGTTTTTGAAAACGGTTTTTTCGATGATTTCCTGGAATTGGCTTTTGTGGAAGTGAGTTCCAACGGTGTTAACTTTTTCAGGTTTGATGCCGTGTCTCTCACCTCAACCGATGTACAGGTGGGTTCATTCGGATTACTCAATGCCACCGAACTTCACAATCTGGCTGGGAAATATCGTATAGAATACGGCACACCCTTCGATCTGGATGAACTTCCTGAAGATGCCGACCTTAATAAGGAAAGTATTACACATATCCGGATCGTGGATGTGGTGGGTAGCATTGACAATGACTTCGCAAGCTATGATTCACAAGGCAATAAGGTGAATGATCCCTGGCCAACGGCTTTTGAAAGCAGCGGATTCGACCTTGATGCCGTAGGTGTGATCCATGAAGGTTCGCAATCCGTAGATTACCGAAATGCACATAACCGGATAAGGGTGTATCCCAATCCGGCAAACGAGGTCTTGTACATCCTATCCGGAGATCATGTGGGGAGCTTCAGTATGCTGATCTGTGACCTTTCGGGAAAACCGGTTTATAGAAAAGAAACTGCTGCATTTGCTGACGGAACAATCGAAATTTCATTTGACGGTTTGGCTCCCGGAATTTATATCGGAACCATATATTCAAATGGAAATAACCATTCCTTTAAAGTAATCCGGCGTTGACAAAACTACTGCACATATTCATTTTGGTACTCTTTGCAATTCCACTATTTTCCCAAACGACGGTTGATACCTTGCTAACCCTTGAAGGTATTGAAGTTAGTTCTGCAAAGATCATGGAAAACACCACCGGCCAAAAGGTGATGCCTATCGATACTGTGTTGCTGAAAACACATGAAAGCTCCAATTTAGCAGAAATCCTGGGCAAAGGAAGCGGAGTTCAGATTAAATCCTACAACAGCGGAGGCCTGAGTTCCATTTCTTTTCGGGGAACTTCAGCACAGCACACCGGCATTTTCTGGCATGGATTCAACCTGAACCAGATGAATACCGGAATGATCGATTTGTCATTGATCCCTGTTTCCGGCTTCGACCGTGTAGAGGTGATCCCCGGTGGCGGTGCTTCCCTTTTCGGTAGTGGAAACATTGGTGGGGGTATTCACCTTATTTCTAAGCCGGAATTTGATGTAGAAAATGCAGCTGGAATAAATGTGGGAGCCGGAAGTTTCGATGCTTATAATGCGTCGATATACAACATGTATTCAGATGATAAATGGTATAGCAAAACGGTATTGAATTATGCCCGGGCCCGAAACGATTTCGAATATAACAATTACCTTGGACAAACCGGGAAACTGGAGAACAATGCCTTTTTAAGATATGGTATAATGCAGGATGTCTATCGGAAGTTTCAACGATCGGTTTTGGGTGTTTCGTTGTGGTACAGCACGATGGATCGCGAAATTCCGCCTTCGGTGATCGAGGTGCCGAAAGATATCGATCAGTATGACCGTTCATTCCGCAGTATGATCAGCTACCGATTTGAATTGGGAAAACAAGGAACTCAACTGGATATAAAATCGGGATATTTTGATGAAGAATTCCGCTATGATGAAAATAATGCAGCAGGTAAACCGGTGATTGAAACCCGGATCAATACCCGGAAATCACAAACGGAGGCATCGCTTAGGCTGGTCAGAAAAAATCAGATCATAAAAACCGGATTGATCGGAATTGGGGAGTTTGGCGAAAGTGAGAGTTGGAACGGTGATGTATCGAGGTTGCGTGGTGGGGCATATTTGCTGTATACACTCCAAATTCCTTCCATTCGATGGAAAGTATCTGTTAATCTCAGACAAGAAGTTGCCGAAGGGTATGCAATCCCTTTCACCCCATCCATCGGGGCTGAGGGAGCTATATTCCGCTGGATGTCAGGGAAAGTCAATTTTTCCAGGAATTTCAGGATTCCAGCTTTCAATGAACTTTTTTGGGTGCCTGGTGGCAATCCTGAGCTGAAACCGGAAGACTCCTGGAATGGAGAATCATCTTTAATTGTTAGCCCATTGCTCAATTCCGGATCATTTTATCTGAAGATTAATGGTACCGCATTCAGTTCGTGGGTTGATAACTTCGATCCTTTTGGGTGCCGGTTTCATCCTGGATCACCGGTGCAATATTCAAACGGTGTGGGCACGAGGGATTGAATCGGATTTGCACGCGTGTTGGAAGAAAGACTGGGAAATTACTACAGGATTTCCGGTGGTTATTCCTATACCAAATCAACGGTAGAAGATAAACCTCGAAAACGATGCATCTTATAAAAACCAATTGACGGCGTGCCGCTTCATACTTTTTTTGCGAATTTGAACCTGCAATACAAAAGGTTTTTATTGAGCTACAATCACCGTTTAACGGCATGGTTTACACTACAAGCGACAACCTTGAATCGTTGCCTGGGTTTCATCTGGGTGAATTTGTCCTGGCTAAAACCTTTGTATTTGGAAAATCAAAATTACGGCTACAGGCAGCGATTAATAACATTTGGAACGCAGAATACCAGTTGGTTGAAAACTGGCGCCAATCCGGGCCGTTCGTTTAAATAACAGCAAGCTATGAGATCAGATATAATTAAATATTTTTCTTTCACAGGAATTTTTCTCCTGGCCATTTTGTGGTCCTGTACGGATGACCCTGATATTCCCAATTTCACAGGCACTGATTACAGCGATGGCGTTTTTGTGATCAATGAAGGAAGTTTCGGTTCATCCAGCGGAACACTGACTTTATCAAAACGTGATTGAACGGGCCTACAAAGGTATCAAAAAATGCAAATACCCTTTTGCAAGTTGGGAAAATGTGGTACAATCTATGACTGTGATCGGTGATAGCGCTTTCATTGTGGTAAACAATTCGAACCGTAGTATGCACAAATATTCGATGTTTGAAGCCGCCACAATAGAAAATATTGAATAACCCTGCCACATTATTGAACTTCCGGAAAATCGTTTCGCCGTATCCTGCTGGGATAATACGGTAAAAATATTTGAGACCCATTCATTGTCAAAATAGCAGAACAGAGACTCCATACCGACCTGATAAAATGTTGCTGTCGTGAAGATCGCCTGATACTAAACCAGGCGGGCTATCGCTGGATAGCACCATCACCATCGCCAATCTTCAAAGCTATACCAATGAATCACTTGGCGTTTATCCCCGGCCTTCTTGGGAATTCGGGGAGGATGCTGGAGGCAATATCTGGGTGATGTGTTCCGGCCGGAAAAAGATTATCATCCGGGTGATTTTCCCCTTCACATTTGCTTTGCACAGATCTCAAAACGAGGAACATAATTGCCGATTTTCTCACAGGAGGACGAGCACGATGCCACTGGATTGGAGATCAACAATACGGGAAATACTCTTTTTTATCTGTTCAAAGGCGATATTTATCAATTGAAACTGGCAGTACACAACCCGAAAACCAGCCATGGGTGGATTTCACGTGGAACTTTTTGCATAGTGCGGGATACGATCCGGTGTGGAAAATACTTTGTATGGGTCAGACGCGCTCGATTACACCCAAAATGGGGAAGCTTATAAATACAATGCCGGTAACGGAACTTTTATCATGAATTTCAAAGCCGGCATTATTCCAGTGAGGGTTTTATTTTTCGGATTAATAAAACTATTTTGAAATAATGATTTTTCTTGTTAGAGTCTGTTTCTCAAGTTCGAATTTGCAAAAGTAAATGCCGTTGGGAAAAGTTGACGCATCCCAGGAAAGCTGGTGATTTCCCTTCGGAAAGTGTTTTTCGGATAAAACAGCATTCTCATTTCCCTTCATGTCAAAGATTGAAATTTTAATGAAGGCCTTTTCTGCTAAGGAAAAATTTACATTTGTAATGCTTTGAATGGGATTGGAAAAATATTTGAACTTCAACAATAGGCAATTCATTTTGGCAAAAATACCTGTGAAGGTTGTTTCCCCAATTTAAAAACGAAAAGATCCAAATCTGGATAATTAGATCCTGCAATTACATAGTTATCCTCATATGTTTTTATTATTGATCTTGAGAAATGGCTATTCTCATTTGACTCAATGCTTTTGTCCCAGATTAATTCCCCGTTTTTCTTGAATTCACTAATATAAACTCCATTAGTATAGTTTTCTGAAGTACCTGCAATTATTATAGTCCCATTATCTGTTAAGGTTCCAAAATATCCAAACCAGTTTTGTAATGCTTTTCATTTTCATTCTTTACCCAAATGATATCTCCATTTGATCTCATTTTGAATATTAAAATGTTGCCTGAGTTTGTTGTATTCGTTCCGAATAAATAAATTGTATCTTCGTCAATGATGATGTCACTCATATAGGTATCTGCAAGATTGTTTGTGTTTTGCCTGTTCTTCACCCATAAAGTATCTCCAGTTGAATTTTGTTTTTACGATAACAGAAAAAGGATATCCATATCCAGACATTCCACCGGTAAGTAAAATATAACCTCCATCATAGGTTTGTTTTACACAATAGCTGCTGTCATAAAATTGTGTCCCAGCACTGTCAATTAGATATTTGGTAGTCCAAATGTTATTCCATTATGATTCGCCTTTATCTGAAAAAATTATAATTGTTGGGTTCAACAGGATTACCTGAAATAATAAGATCGTTATTTGATAATTCTTCCATAGAGGTTATAGCACCGAGGCTGTCACCATAGGATCGGGCCCAAATCGTGTCACCCTCCGCGTTCATTTTTATTAACAATGATTGGCCATTATATTCACCACCAACTAAATAATTGCTATCATAAGTGGTTATTATACTTAAAAAACTGTCAAAGGCAGGGGTGGCGAGTTGTTTTTTCCATAGATAATTACCTTCCTTGTCAATGCTAACTTCTCATTAAGGCATCGTAATCCCAGTAGTGAGTGGAATGATAGGTACATCCGACTAGTATATAGCCTGAATCATTTTTGGACGATATCAAATGGACGTTCATCCATAGAATCATTACCATATAATAATACATCCAAAGGCTATCCAAGGGTTGAGAAATGGCTTTTGTTGGTATGGAAAGGAAAACAAGACTTATTGAAACAGTGACTAAAAAATACAATTCTTTTGCGCATGGTTTTGTGATTTTAAAACAAGTTAAAATTACTAAAAAATGAATGCAAAACCATTGATTGGATTAATTAATATTTAGAAAGGATTCTAAATATTCAGATTATCTGAACTTAATATTTCTATTTTTGTTAACCTCAAAAACAAGATAATAATCTAAAAAAAATCTTATGAAAAATAAAGTAGCCGTAAACTGGACCGAAGATATGTCGTTTGATGCCCTGGTCAATGATCACAAAATTGTGTTGGATGCTGCAAAGTTGTTGCGGAAAAAACCGTGGGCCAATGTGGTCCCAAACCCCTGATGTTGGTTGCACTGGGTGATGCACAGGAATGGATGTTGTTTCGATGTTGAAGAAGATGTGTAGAATTCGAGGGTTTAAATATCGAAGTTGAGGGGAGATACAGAGGAACATCCAAAAGTTTATCACACAATTACCATTAATAACTACATTTTCATAAAGGACAGATCTTCCGTTGGCTAAAATAGAGAAGGCTGTAAGTTTATCGCAGGAGAAACATTGAAGTTACTGCTGCAATGCTGGAAAAGGCTGCAAAAATTGAGCAATAACATCATTATTGAATAGGTAAATTACCTTCGATATTTTCTATTGCTGTTTTAAATTTTATAAAACCAGACATTGGGCTTAATGAATACTTTCGATAACGTCTTTTAGCTGCTTAAAATCATAGTTGTAGCTCCCAAACTATATGTCCCTTCACATCAAAATAGGGGGGCATTTATTGAATACCCTCTTACCTGAAGTTTCATGTTTTTGTTTTGGATGGATCGAAAAGAAAGTTAATATCGCTTTCAATGATTTGTGCTACTTCACTTTCTTCGGGAATAAAATCGTGCACCGAAGTGGTATATCCCAAAACAGGCAAGACAAGGAAATTACTGGGTGGAATATAAAGTTCTGATAAAGTCCCTAAAATTTCTACTTTGGATGGCTGAATATTCACTTCTTCCTTCGGATTCACGCAAAGCCGTTTCAATCAACGAAGGGTCTGAGTCTGATGCGGCCACCCGGAAAGGAAATTTGTCCGGAATGGACTCAGATTGTATGCTTGACGCTGAATAAACAAGGTTTGAATCCGCCGGTTCTTTAGGTATAAGAGAATTAAAACACTGCTTAATTTTGCATTTGAAGAATCCATATTAAATTTCAACTCTTCCATTCGAACATTCGAGGCCATTTTTAAATGAGCTTCATTTCCAGGCAATGGTTTTTTCAACCGCAAAGCCAAAGCCTCGGCAAACTCCAATAAATCCTTTTCATGGTATACTTCTTCAACCTGGAATACGTGCACCAAAAATATCAAATTAAATAATTGACCTACAAATTTGTTAACAAACTGATTGCATTACAAGAGCATATCTTTTCATAAAAAAATGTTCGATTATCAGAATTTAGTCTATTTAATTTTAGTGCCTAAAATCAATCATGATATCAATGACGAAAGAAAACTTAGGTCCGATAGGTAGCACCCGGGAAATAGAAGAGAACCTGAAGGAATTGATTCTATTTAACGACGACGTCAATACATTTGACTTTGTAATTGAAACATTGATTGATGTCTGTGGACACGATGCTCTTCAGGCTGAACAATGTGCATTGGTTGCCCATCACAATGGCAAATGTGCTGTGTTATCGGGGACAGTGAATGAGTTAAAACCTTTTTGTGAAGAAATGACAAACCGGAAATTATCCGTATCAATAAATTAAAAAATTATGACCTGGACGATCATTGGAGTTTTAATAGGTGTAGGTTTTTTGTTTCTGTTGCTTGAAATTCTCGTACTTCCGGGAACAAACATTGCCGGTGTTGTCGGGTTTATTTTAATTGCCATTGGAATCTGGCAGGCCTATGCAGTGTATGGCAGTACAGCAGGCACAATTACACTGGCTGGTTCCATTGTTTTTTCTGTTGTTTCTTTGTACTATTCTTTAAAATCAAATACATGGAAAAAAGCCACATTGAATAAAAACATTGATGGCAAGGTGAATTTGGTTGATGCAAACAAAATAAAAATAGGGGATAGAGGAAAAACCATATCCCGATTAGCTCCTATGGGAAAAGCACTTATCAATGGTGAATATTTTGAAGTTAAAACCACAGGAGAGTTCCTTGATCAGGAAGTAGAAATTGAGGTTATTAAAATTGAATTCAGTCAAATAATTGTTAAACCTATAAATTAAGTAAAATGGAAGCAAATGTATTTATCATTATCGCAATTGGAATAGCATCCCTTTTCGGACTTTGGATTATTTTTTATTTTATACCGGTAGGGCTATGGTTTACAGCTTTGCTTTCCGGTGTAAAAATATCATTGATCCAGCTTGTATTTATGCGCTGGAGAAAAGTTCCGCCGCAAGTCATCGTCCGGAGCATGATCTCTGCAACCAAAGCAGGATTGATAGTAAACAGGGATGAGCTGGAGGCGCATTACCTCGCGGGTGGCAACGTCGTGAATGTAATAAATGCTTTGATTTCTGCTGATAAAGCAAATATAAACCTGGATTTCAAAACGGCCACTGCCATTGACCTTGCCGGACGAAATGTTCTGGAAGCTGTTCAAATGTCGGTAAATCCAAAGGTTATTGACACGCCTCCTGTGAGCGCTGTGGCTAAAGATGGCATTCAATTGACTGCTAAAGCACGGGTAACGGTCAGGGCTAACATTAAACAGTTAGTTGGTGGTGCAGGCGAAGAAACTGTACTTGCCAGGGTAGGAGAAGGGGTTGTATCTTCTATTGGATCGGCTGACTCCCATAAATCAGTTTTAGAAAACCCGGATTCAATATCAAAGGTCGTCTTGGAAAAAGGACTTGATTCAGGTACAGCATTCGAAATATTATCAATCGATATTGCGGACATTGATATCGTTAAAAACTTTGGGGCAATCTTACAAATGGACCAGGCCAATGCCGATAAAAACATCGCTCAGGCTAAAGCTGAAGAGAGAAGGGCAATGGCTGTCGCTACCGAACAGGAAATGAAAGCAAAGGCGCAGGAAGCCCGCGCCAAAGTGATCGAAGCAGAAGTTGAAATTCCACTGGCTATGGCTGACGCTTTCAGGAATGGAAACCTCGGTATAATGGATTATTATAAGTTTAAAAACATCCAGGCAGATACCCAAATGAGGGAATCGATAGCGACGCCAACACAAACTAAGAAAAAGACCGATAAAGATGAAAAGGAATAGTGAATCCTGATTCGCTGAATGTTAAGCAAGGGATGATATTAATTCTTTGATTCTATGGTATTAAGCCAATCAATCATTTTTTTCATTTTCATTACTAAAATTCAAAACTCGAATACTAATTTCAGAGTATAATGGTTTTAAATTTGAACCACTCAACTTCAATTTAAAGGAGAACTATTTGACAAACTTTCAGAATGGACAGCAACCCATCGAATAAGGTAAGAATTCGGGAGATATACAAAGAATTGCTTGGTATCTGCATGCCTTTCAGTAAGAAGCATGAATTGCAGCAATTGAGGAAAGCCTATGAATTAGTCCTGAAATACCATCAACCTAACTGGGAAAAGACAGGAGAAGATTATGTTTATCATTCCATCGAAGTTGCTAAAATTGCCCTTACGGAATTAAATCTTGGTATCCCTTCCGTTATTTGCGCCCTGCTGCACAATGTGGTTGATGATTATAATATTAAAAACGAAGATATCAAAAATATATTCGGTGAAGAGGTTGCAGTTATTGTGTCCGGATTTAGTCAGCTTTCAGATCTTCAAACCGAAAAAATATCAATCCATTCTGAGAATTTCAGAAAACTTTATTTATCCCTTGTAAAAGACATTCGGGTTATTCTTGTTAAACTTGCACACAGGCTGCATGATATGCGCAATTTTAAGCGTCTTTCGGAAGAGAAGGGAAATAAGTTTCTATTGGAAGTAAACCATATCTATATTCCAATTTCGCACCGTTTAGGGTTATATCACATAAAGTCGGAGATGGAAGAATTATGGATGAAACATAGCTATCCATCTGTTTATAATACCATTGCGAGAAAGCTCAAGGATTCCAGGGCCAAGCAAAATGTTTATATAAATGACTTTATAAGCCCTATTCAGAGAGAGCTTTTGATGCAAGGTTTTGATTTTGAAATTAAAGGACGGCCTAAATCCATACACTCTATCTGGCGAAAAATGAAAAAACAAAACGTAGATTTCGAAGAGGTCTACGATCTGTTTGCTGTCAGAATTATTCTTAACTCAAATAAGCAAAAGGAAAAAGCTGATTGCTGGAGGGCTTATTCCATTGTAACTGATATTTTTCAACCCAATCCAAACCGGCTTCGCGATTGGATTTCCACTCCCAAAGCAAGTGGATATGAATCGCTGCATACAACGGTTGTAGGGCCAAACGGAAAATGGGTGGAAGTTCAAATCAGGACCAAACGGATGGATGAATTGGCGGAGAAGGGGTTGGCAGCCCACTGGAGGTACAAGGAAGGTGGGGGGAAAAAGGATCAGGAAGAATGGATGAACCGGATCCGGGCTGTAATTGAAAATCCCGATACCGATTCAATAGACAAAAAGGAAGTTTCAAAAATAGAATTATACTCAGATAAAATTTTTATTTTTACCCCTGAGGGTGATCTGAAAAAACTTCCTGCCGGCTCTACTGTCCTCGATTTTGCGTATGAAATCCATACCAGTGTTGGAGATATGTGCAGCGGTGCCAAAGTGAATAGCCGCATTGTACCCATACGCTACGTCTTGAAAAATGGTGACAAAGTAGAGATCATAACTTCCAAAAACCAAAAGCCTAAGATGGACTGGCTTAACTTTGTTATTACCAATAAGGCCAAGGCAAAAATCAAACGATCCATAAAAGAAGAACGGTTTCAGGAAGCAGAAGTTGGGAAGGAAATGCTTCGTAGGAAACTTCGGAACCGGAAAATACAGTTTTCGGATACGGTTGTTGACAAACTCATTAAACAATACAAATTAAAGTCTTCTATTGATTTGTACTACTTGATTGCCATCGAAAAAATTGATCTTACGGATATTAAGAAATCAATTGAAGAGCCGATTGATGACACCAAAGCAAATGAAGGTAATTCTGGAGAAATAAAATCTCAGGAGCCAAAATCAAGCCCGCTGGAATCAAAAGATTTCATGTTGATTGATGATTCAATTGACCATCTGAATTATGAACTGGCAAAATGCTGCAGCCCCATTTCAGGTGATGCGGTTTTTGGTTTTGTAACCGTTGGAAAAGGAATTACCATCCACCGGATCAATTGCCCCAACGCCAGGCAGCTTTTATCGAAGTATGATTACCGGGTGATTGATGTTAAGTGGCGCCAGACAGATGATAGAAAAACCTATCTAACGACCTTGCATGTGGTTGGCGATGAGGAGGTGGGAATACTGAATAATATTACCAAGGTTATTTCGAATGACTTCAAAGTAAACATGGTTTCGGTGAATATCGGGCCAGCCAAAGACAATAAATTCGAAGGAAAATTCAAGGTAAGCGTTAAGGATACGAAACACCTTGAAATGCTAATCCATAAAATATTAAAGGTAAAGGGTGTGAAAAAAGCAACCCGTTCTGAAATTGAATAATTGATAAAATGAGGGGCAAACTTGAAGAAGGGAAGACTTATCCCTTCATTGTATCCGATTTGATTGAAATTCCGGGAGGCCAGAAATACTTCAAGCTGATTGACCCCAACCATGTTAAGCATCTTCTTGATGCTGAACCCTATAAAAAATACAAAATCCAACCAGGCGATAGCATTTTTTGCAGAGTTGACAAAATAAATTGCACCGGTAAAATTTTCATCGAACCTGAACATCCTTTTTATTCAATCCAGGAAATTTATGAATTTCCCCTGATCCGTTTTGAACGGAATGTTTTGAATGATACTGGCTATGCTTATTTTAAAGATATGTTGGGAAACGAAGTGCAGTTCCCAATAGAAGAATTGGATGATGAGCCCATCCCTGGAAAACATTATAAATTCAGGGTTATTCGTGTAAAAAGAGGGAAAATATACATTAGCCAAATGGAGGAACATGATATTTATGAAAATCTGGAAATAGGAAAAGAGTATCCTTTCCTTATTGATGAACTTCGAAACTATGCGGAGAAGTATACCTATTTCATTCTAAAAGGGCCCGATGAGAAAGTGTTCAAAATCAGGAGTAAGTTTTATGTTAATTACCAATTAAAGCTTGGGCAAACGATTTATTGCAGGCTGCTTGAGGAAGGCGATGAGAGATTCCTTGAGCCACGACATCCATTTTATAAGATTGGCAAAACCTATGATTTTGAAATTGTAAGGGAAGACTTCATAAAGGACTATCCCAACGACAAATTGGATGTTTTTGTATTAAGAAATGATTATGGGAAAGAACAGTACATTTCAAAAAATAATATTTCCACCGATAGCATTAAAGATGGAAAGATCAGGTGCAAGGTAGTTGATATCCGTAAAAGCCGATTATATCTTAAGTGTGGGGAATGATTCTATCAACGTTCGTTAACGAACCTACGTTTCGGGACCACAAGCCGAAAACCATTGCCATGGACATTCATAATTTCAACATGGGGGTCATCGTTCAGGTATTTTCTCAATTTGGCTATAAAAACATCCATGCTGCGGGTCGTAAAATAACTCTCTTCGCCCCAAAGCGCTTCAAGCGCAAGTTTACGTGGCATTACATCATTTATATGCATGCAAAGCATTTTTAGCAGTTCAGCCTCTTTTGGCGACAGCTTGATAAAATCATCATCAAAACGAAGTGTTCTGAGCTTATAATCAAAAATATATTTTCCCAAATTATAAACATCGCGGTTTTGTTTAATTCCCATTTCTTTTTGACTGCTTCGCCTGTGAATGATCGCTTCGATTTTGCATATCAGCACTTCCGAATCAAATGGCTTTGTAAGATAGTCATCAGCCCCGTATCTGTATCCTTTCAGAATGTCTTCCTTCAGTGTTTTGGCCGTTAGAAAGATGAATGGAACATCTGCATTTAATTGTTTTATGCTTTCGGCAATGGAAAAGCCGTCGGTGTTGGGGAGCATGATGTCCAGCACACACAAATCGAACTTGTTTACGGCAAAGGTGTGCAGGGCATGTTTTCCGTCATCCACCCAAACAACATCAAAATCATTTAGTTCAAGATATGATTTCAAAACTGAGCCAAAATTTCGGTCGTCCTCTACCAATAATATATTGGGATTGCTTTTCATTTTGGGAATGCATTTAATGGTAATACAAGCTGAAAAATGGAGCCTTTACCTGCCTGGCTATCAACTTCAATTCTTCCACCCATTGTAAGCACAACGGCTTTCACATAACTCAGCCCAAGCCCAAAACCTTTCACATTGTGGATGTCACCTTTGGGCACTCGGTAAAATTTATCAAATATTCTTTCCTGTTCTGCTTTTGTCATTCCAACTCCGTTGTCAGAAACCGAAATCACAATACCGTCATTCAGCTGTTTAGTTGAAATTGTAACTTCGGGTGGTTTATCCGAATATTTGATCGCATTGTCAAGCAGGTTGGAAAGCATGTTCGAGAAATGAACCTTGTCAATATTCAATCTGTGGTTAGTTGCCCCTAACTTCATTTGAATTATGCCATTTTTGCTTTTGGCCTGCAATTCAAAACTGTTTGCAACCCGCTGAATGATCGAATGCACATCAACATCCTCAAAATGAAAATCAAAATCCTTTTTATCAATAAGAGACATTTGCAGAACACTTTCCACCTGTGAATTCATCCGTTTGTTCTCCTCATCAATTATTCCGGTAAAATACCTGATCTTCTCAGGCTGTCCGATAACTTTATCATTGTTGATCGAATCAACAGCCAATGAGATTGTGGCTATGGGTGTTTTAAACTCATGGGTCATGTTATTGATGAAATCGGTCTTGATTTCCGCAAGCCGTTTTTGATTGAGAATAATTCGGATTGTTAAAAAGAATGTAAGCAGGATGACAAGCGTAAACAAAGCCGAACCTGACAAAAGCAAAGCCAGTGAGCGAAACAGGTAAATATTTTTATCGGGAAAGTTGAGCAGCATGAGATCCGGCTTTTCTATGATTTTTCGGGGGTACAGCCTGGTTTTGTAGGAATCATCAATATCAGCCCTTTGAAACCGATCACTCATCAAAAGCAATGAATCCTCCTGAGGATTATAAATGGCATATTCAAAAGGAAGTGTAATTTCCTTGTCTCTTAAACTCTCTTCAATTCTTTTCCCAAACTCCATGTCCGTAAGCTTAATGTTCTCCTGCTCAGCGATATCTTCAATTTCGATAACCATCTCATTGATCACATCTTCAAGTTCTTCATTCATTTGGTTAACTTCAGAAAATTTACTGCGAATAATCACATTGACCGAATCCTCGATTTTTGACATGACCAGATACTTTTCAGTATGAATTTTTTTTCTCAGGGAATCCAGTTTTTCAATCGTTTTGATCCTGACATTATCATCATCAAGTTCTTCAATGGTGATAATGCCATTTTCATCCGGGTTAATTATAAAGGTCCCATTTTTGTCCTGATCAAGGTTTATAACTGATTCATCGCCATTCCATACAATATCATGTGTTATGATCGAATCCGTAAAGCTGATACAATACTCTTCAAGAGTATCATTGGATGTCCTTAAGTTGCGTGAAATAAACCGGACATTTTTGTCTTTGTCCAGTTGCTCAACCACCGAAGTCAAGGCATCATTTATGGTGCGGTCGAGTTGGGCCTCTTTTACCTCAATGGCATTTTTAATCCAGAAAATCTGAACAAGGATAATTCCCACCAGGGAGAAGCCCATTAAAACTACAATTCCAATGATAATCCGTTTATTCACCCTACAAAATTAGCGATTTACTTCCTGCGGATAATGACTTTAACTTTTCCTTAACCTTTTTTAACGGGGCTTTAACTAAGCCCTGGAAGTTTATCAATTAGTTTTGTAAAACAAAAATTTAATAACTTAAAAATCAAAAAACATGAAAACTTTAAACACGATCAAAACTTCCTGCCTGGCTGTTTTGCTGCTTCTTTCATTTTCATTCATGGCAATGAATTTGTCGGCACAGGAAGGCGAAAAGAAACTTGTCAAAATTAAAATGGTGAAAGATGTGAATGGAACGGAAACTATAATGGACACAACATTTGAAGTTTCGGGCCTTGAGGAATTGGAAGGAATCGAAGGAATTGATGCGATTATTGGCGATGAACTTTTAAAGGACTTAGACATCAGGCTTAAGGAATTGGATGAAAATATGGATGTTGATGTAGATGTTATTTCACTTGATACCGATAGTGATCCAGATCAACACACTTTTATCATTAAAACTAATATCAATGAAGGTATTGGAGATATTAAGCAGATCGAAACCATAGATCTTGTTGTGGAAGTCGCTGATTCAACAGGGGAGGCCAAAATTGTTAAAATGACCATGGATGGTGAAAGCCAGGCGATTTTTATTTCCGACGATGAAGAGATAAGGGAATTTGAAACCGAGGATGGCCAAAAAACCATTCTTATTAAGAAAAGTTCAGGTGAAGAGAATGACATCCTGGTTATGAGCGGAGACGACCTTCAATGGGAAAGTGAATTGGATATGGATGTTGAGGTAATTGATGTGGAAGACGGTAAGAAAGTAATTGTAAAAGATGAAAATGGCGACGTGAAGGAATATATAATTGAAGACGGTAAAGGGGCTTATTTCATTGATGAAGATGGGATTATCAACAAAATTGAAGATGATAAAAATGTAAGTTGGAATGAAGAAGGAGGCCGTATTTTCATCAATATTGACGACGAAAAAGATGGAAATGTTGTTGTTATAAAAAGTGTTGAAGGATTAATAGATTCTGAAGATCTCAAAAATGAAAAAAACATATTTATACATAAAGATGTTGATGCAGAGGATAAGGAAATTTTTGTTCAGGTAATAAAGAAAAAAGATGGGGATGAGGTTATTGAAATAAAATCGAAAGTCATCATCTTAAAACTGGATGAAGATGAAACCAAAAAGTTAGAAGACGCAGGTGTAAAAGTGGCTCCGGCAAGCGATGAAAATAAATTGGAAGTTGAATCCCTGAAATTCTATCCCAATCCAACTGATGGAAAATTTAACCTTAAATTCAATATTGCTGAAAAAGGCACCACCGAAGTTAAAATCTATGATTTGAATGGAAAAGAAGTTTATAGAGAAAAGTTGAAAAATTTTGAAGGACAATATGAAAAAGAAATTGACCTAACCGGTGAGCAAAAAGGGACTTATTTCCTCCATATTCAGCAAGGAGAAAAAATCAGTACAAAAAAAATTATACTCGAATAACCAGAAAACAATTTCATACTTAAAGGCCTTCTGTTAATGCAGAGGGCTTTTTTTGTAATCAAGGCTAATTATTTTAAACTCCCAAATGGTCAATTCGTTGATAAAAACAGACGATTAGTTGATTGTATTTCTTAACCTTATCAACTTCCTATTTATTTGCATTGGTACTTTTAAAAAAGAAAAATATTATGCAAAGAAAATTCAAAAAGACAGCAGTTTCGATATTGACATCTTTATTGATTCTGTTAACTGCTACAATTTCTCAAGCACAACATGATGGCCCGCAAGGTCCTCCGCCATTACCAAACGATAAACAAATTGAACAAATGGTGGAAGATATTTCGAAAGAATTGAGTTTAACGACTGACCAGGAAAAGCAGGTATCCGAAAAATACTTTGCCCATTTCGAAGCGGTAGAAAAAAAGATGAAAACAGGAAGGCCAAGCCGTGAGGCAATGGAAGCTATGGAAACCAATTTTGAAAAAGAGGTTAAGTCACTGTTAACAAAGGATCAGCAAGTTCTTTATAGTGCCTACATAAAGGAGCAAAAGCAAAAAAGGCCGCAAAGACCGAGAAAATAATTCCCCCTAAACAGAAAATCAAAATTTATACAAATCATGAAACTAAAAAAGTAAAAATGAAAAAAACACAGGCTATTTTTTCTCTGATTACAATCTTAGTTGTAATGGAATTCAGTAACAGTTTCACGCAAACCATTTTATCTTATCCAATAGTCGACACTGACCAGGATGTATTTTATGATACAATCAATGAAATATCAGAACCCTTGCCGGGTGAAAACTTTTACGGACAGGATGCTCATTACAATGGATTTCAGTCAAGTTACGAAGATAATGGTGATGGAACAATTACCGATTTGGTAACCGGATTAATGTGGCAAAAAAGTCCGGATATGGATAATGACGGTGATATTGATTATCAGGATAAAATGTCTTACGGCGAAGCTGTTGCCGGTGCAGCAAGCTTCAATTTGGCTGGTTATACCGATTGGCGTTTACCGTCCATAAAAGAAATGTATTCCCTTATTGTGTTCAGTGGGAAAGATCCGAGCGGATATGAAGGAACATCCACTGAAGACCTGATTCCTTTCATTAATACTGACTATTTTGATTTTGCCTATGGCGACCTCTCGGCCAATGAGCGGATAATTGATGCTCAAATGGCTTCTTCAAATATTTATGTAGGAACAACCATGATGGGGGATGAAACCATGTTTGGGGTCAATTTTGCTGATGGCCGTATCAAAGGTTATGGAACAGGCCCCATGCCCGGACAGTTTGAAGATAAGCAGTTTTACGTAATGTATGTCAGGGGAAATGAATATGGGATCAATGAATTTGTGGATAATGAAGATGGTACAATTACTGACAATTCCACCGGATTAATGTGGACAAAGAATGATGACGGTGAAGGTATGAATTGGCAAGCAGCTTTAAATTATGCCGAAAGCTCGACCTTTGCTGATCATTCCGATTGGCGCTTGCCCAATGCCAAAGAGTTACAAAGTATTTTGGATTATACACGTGCACCATCAGTATCTAACTCTGCCGCCATAGATCCTGTTTTTAATTGTTCTGAAATAACTGATGAAGGCGGAAATACCAATTACCCTTTTTATTGGACAGGGACAACCCATGCCAGCTGGCAGGAAAATGCACCAGGTGGATTTGGCGCTTATGTATGTTTTGGTGAGGCACTGGGTTGGATGGAACAAATGCCTCCAGGTTCGGGAAATTACACATTAATGGATGTTCATGGTGCAGGCTCTCAAAGGAGTGATCCAAAATCAGGCAATCCGGCTAATTGGCCTTACGGACATGGTCCTCAAGGAGATGTGATCAGGATATTTAATTATGTTCGTTTGGTTAGGGATGCAGATACTTCCATGGGTTTTGATGACAATAAATTAAATGATCTGAATTATGAGATTTATCCAAATCCATCGGATGAGATAATAAAAATCAAGCTTGAAAATAATTTATCAGGGACTATTGAAGTTTATAATTTTAACGGTTGTATGGTCCTTATGCAGGAATTGGCACATCAAAAAATCCAGGAAATAAATATTAGCACAATTCCTTCTGGGTTATATTTGATTAGTATAAACAGTATAAATGGGATTTTTACAAGCCGGTTTGTGAAAAGATAAATCAAGAAATAATTCTCCTCATATAAAATTTTTATTAAGCATAAATACTAAACTTAGTCAAACTATTTATATTTTAACACATTAATTTAAAACTATTGTAATGAAAAAACTAATTGTATTCCTGTCTGTAATCATTGGTCTCTCTGCTATCTCCACAAGCCAGGACTTCTATGATATAAACACTATAAACACCATTGAAATCACTTTTCAGGAATCAAACTGGGATTATTTGTTAGACCAACTTGTTTCAGCAGGGCAGGAGGGAAGGCTTTTAGGGACGGTAAGTATTAATGGAGTTGAATACGATAGTGTTGGTGTCCGCTATAAAGGCAATAGTTCTTACACTGCTAATCAAGTTAAAAACCCATTGAATATCAAACTTGATTATGTGATTTCAGGTCAGGATATAGATGGATATGGCACTTTAAAATTGGCAAATGGATTTAAAGACCCCAGTTTTGTCAGGGAGGTTTTAAGTTATGAGATTGCAAGGAAGTATTTTCCAGCAAGCCTTTCGAACTATGCCAATGTCTATATCAACGGCTCTCATCTTGGATTGTACACAAGCGACCAGGATGTGGATAGTTATTTCAGTCGTGCCCATTTTGGCACCATTGACAATACCCGGGTTAAAGGAGAAAGTAGTGGCCCGTCAGGAGGTGTTTGGGAGTATAACGGTCAGGATTCAAGTAGCTATTACAGCAAATATGCATTGGAATCTGATATGGGTTGGCAGGATTTGATTGACTTTCTGGATACATTGAACAACCATACTGAATCAATTGAGCAGGTTTTGAATATCGATCGTCACCTTTGGTTTATTGCATTTTCAAATTTGTTTGTTAATTTGGATGGCCCTATTAACAATCCACAGAACTATTATATTTTCAAAGATGTTGCCGGAAGATTTAATCCCATACCATGGGATTTGAACGAGTGTTTTGGTGTGTTCAGAATGCATCAAACGCTCGGGAATTTGAACACTGCTCAACTTCAGCAATTTAGTCCCTTTGCAAATTTGACTGCCAGCAGCTTTCCGATTATTAGTAAAATACTTACAAACGAAACCTATCGTAAGATTTATGTTGCTCACATGAAAACCATTATGGAAGAAAATATCGAGAATGGTTTGTATGAGGAAAGGGCATTGGAAATTCAGGATGTAATTGATGAAGCCGTACAGGCAGACAACAATAAGTTTTATACCTACAATGATTTTATCAATAATATCTATACCAGTGCTGGTGGTGGTGGATGGCCCCCAGGCCAAACGGTAATTGGTATTACCCAACTAATGGAGTCCAGGTTGAATTACATCTCTGGATTGTCTGATTTTACAGCACAGGCACCTGAAATATCAAATGTAACTTTCAGTCCTCTATTAGTAACTCCCGATACCGAAGTTTGGTTCAATGCTGAAGTTGAAAACGCGGATCTGGTATACCTTGAATATCGTCACAGTCTCTTTTCAGTGTTTGAAAAGATTGACATGTTTGATGATGGAAACCATAATGATGGAAGTGCAGGCGATGGTGTTTTTGGAATTTCTGTCCTGGCTGGACAAAGTGATCTGCAATATTGCATTTATGCAGAAAATAATAATGCAGCTTCTTTTTCACCTGCAAAGGGCAGAATATGAATTTTATTCCATAGCCATAAACAGCGATTTGGTGATCAATGAATTTATGGCCGATAATGAAACAACAGTTGAAGATCAAGATGGTGAATATGATGATTGGATAGAGTTTTATAACAATGGAAGCGAGGAAATATCATTGTCAGGATATTATTTGTCGGATAATGCAGCCGATCCATCACAATGGGTTTTTCCTGATACAACAATTGCCGGAGGTGGGTATTTGATTGTATGGGCTGATAATGATGAAGAGCAGGAGGGTTTACATGCTAATTTTAAATTGTCAAGCTCAGGCGAGGCCATTTTATTATCCAATGCCGGCTTAAGCATAATTGATGAGGTGAGTTATGGACAACAATATGCAGACACGACTACCGGTAGGTTTCCAAACGGAACAGGTGATTTTGTATTAATGAACCCTACATTTGAAATGGAAAACGAATCAGGTACTACGGCTGTTAATGAATTACAACAAGATGATTTATTCTCGTTCTTAGCTTATCCCAATCCATTTTCTGATAAATTGAACCTGGAGTTTTCATTGGATACGAAAGCTGATATCTTCATCCGGTTTCACAATATTTATGGACAGTTGGCAAAAGTTGTTTCAGGCTCAGAACTACCCTGAAGGAAACCACAAACTTGAATTGAAACGGCAGGACTGCCTTCAGGAATTTGGATTTGTAGCTCAGTAGCGAACGGCAAAGTGTATAAGATAAAACTTTTGAGAATTTAGAAACTTCAGAAAAATACACGAAGGCTCGTACATCATATTTAGTAAGCCTTTAGGGCTTTTTTGGTGGAATTCCTTTGGAATTGTTCTCTTAGCAATTCAAACAATTTACTGAGGACTCAATGTTAAAAATATCACTATACTTTTAGAGATGAATAAGAAGTTTGGAATCATAAAATATACAGAATCACTGATTATTTTTTATGATCTGGTTTACCATAATTTCTATACCCGTTTTATACTTCAGGTAGATAACGAAATTCAGTGGGATCAAGGTACTGATAGCATGGATAGGCCTTGTGCATTTCTTTATTCTTTTTGTTATCAATCATTTTTTGTTGGTTCCTTTATTTCTTTTTAAAAATAAAAAGACACTTTACCTGATTCTTGCTGTCGTCCTTTTAATCCTTATTTCTTCGGCGATATTTTTTCTCGAACCGACCAGGAAATCGGGCCCCCCACCTAATGAAAGCAGACATTTTCCAGCGCCGCCTCATAGAAATGGTAATTTGGAATTTAGGCAAAAGTCACCGCCTCATCCGGCAAAAGGCCCTGCATTACCGCCATTTGTAAACACTTTCATCATCTCCGTTTTAATTATTGGATTTGATACCGGGATTCGGATGATGATCAGATGGTCGAAACTGGAACAGGAAAAAACCTTGTTGGAAAAAGAAAATGCGCAAAATCAACTTGCTTTTTTACGCAACCAGGTGAGCCCTCATTTTTTCATGAACACACTGAATAATATTCATGCTCTCATTGATTTAAATTCTCAAGAAGCAAAGGACTCAATTATAAAACTGTCGAAGTTAATGCGGTACTTATTATATGATTCGGATGCAGAATTCGTTTCTCTAAAAAAGGAAATGGATTTTATTACCAGTTATATCAATTTGATGAGACTGCGCTTTTCTGATAAAGTTAATATCAGCCTTCAAGTGCCGGATAATATTCCCAATAAATTGATTCCACCCTATTTGTTTATTTCTTTTGTTGAAAATGCGTTCAAACACGGAATCAGTTATCAAAACTTAAGTTATATAAACATTGATTTTTCTTTAGATACTGAACATCTAACATTTGAAATTAAAAACAGTGTGCCGGAATTGAAAAAGGAAAATAAAGCATCTGGTATAGGTCTTGAAAACTCAAAGAAAAGGCTGGACATACTTTATGGTAAAAAGTATTCGTTGAATATCGAAAAAACGAAAGAGGATTATAAATTAACCCTAATCATCCCGGTATGATAAAAAGTATAGCAATAGATGATGAACCTTTGGCATTAAAACAAATAGCCGGATATATCCAAAAGACTCCCTTTCTTGAATTGACCGGACAATTTGAAAGCGCATTGCAAGCTATTTCCTATCTAAATGAAAATCATACCGACCTGATGTTTGTGGATATCAATATGCCAGATCTAAGCGGAATGGATTTTGTTAAATCTTTAAGGAATCCTCCCAAAGTTATATTTACAACAGCCTATGGAGAATATGCCCTTGAAGGTTTTAGAGTTGATGCGGTAGATTACCTGTTGAAACCCATCAGTTATCCCGATTTCCTAAAAGCAGCCCAAAAAGCTAAAGAACGGTTTTCCCTCAGGTAGCTAAATTTGAAAAGATTGATATTGATGATAAATTTTTATTTATCAAATCGGAGTACAAAATATTGCGCATCAATTTATCGGATATAAAATACATTGAAGGAATGAGGGAATATGTCCGTATTCATATTGAATCACAAAAGCCGATAATGGCGCTGATGAGTATGAAAAAGATGGAAGAATATCTCCCAGTCAAAAGTTTCATGCGTGTCCATCGTTCCTATATTATCAACCTCGATAAAATTACCACCATTGAACGCAACCGCATTGTTTTTGACGAAGATGTGTTTATTCCTGTTAGTGAACAATACAAAGATAATTTCCAAAATTTTCTGAATGATAATTTCATAATTTAAAGAAATCAAAACCATTCGAATTTTTCAATAATTGAACAAGCCTGCTATAATTCTGTTGATCATTTCAATAAAACAAGATGACAATGAGAAATGATTTTTGGAATGAACGGTATGCGATAGAAAATTATGCTTATGGAACGGCACCCAACCGTTTTTTTAAATCTGAACTGGACAAAACACCAATCGGCAAAATTTTATTCCCTGCTGAAGGGGAGGGGCGCAATGCTGTTTATGCTGCCCGTAAAGGCTTTGATGTATATGCTTTTGACCCGAGCCTCGAAGGAAGGAAAAAGGCCATTATGCTCGCTGAGACAAATGCCGTTACTATAGATTATCAATTGGTAACTTACGAAGAAGCCCAATATGCAGAGAATAGTTTTGATGTGTTGGTTTTGATATTTTGCCATATGCCGCCTTCAAAACGGGAAGCTTATCATCGGAAGTTAATTTCATTTCTGAAACCCGGTGGCAAGCTGATTTTGGAAGGATTTTCCAAAGAGCAAATACATAACCAAACGGGTGGGCCCAGTGATGTGGACATGCTTTTTTCGGTAGATGTGTTGCGTTCCGACTTTTCTTCCTTAAGTGAAATTTCGGTATCCAAAGAAAATGCAATGCTTGAAGAAGGTTTATTTCATAAAGGAAAAGCATCCGTTATCAGGGTTGTTGGAGTTAAATAAATTTGATTTGGAAAGCGGATAACACTGATCTTATGGATCCTCACAGATTTGTATCCTATTGATCAGCGTAAATCTGCTAAATCTGCGTCATCAGCGTTCTATTTATACTTGATTTAAAAAATTTCTTTTACACCCTTTTATCCAAAACCCCATACTTTACTATTTTTGTCCTATCTGTTTTAATTTGGTTTAAATTTCATCAAAGGTGATTATTGGAATTGGAGGAGTTAGCAACGCCGGAAAATCAAAGCTAGCTGAAGAAATTAAGAATCTGTTTCCAGAACGATTGGTTCAGGTTATTTGCCAGGATGATCATGTCAGGCCAAAATACGAAATCCCCCTTATTAATGATCATGTTGATTGGGAGTCCCCCGAATCCATCAATTTTGCTGCATTTGAAAAAGCAATCCTCGAAGCAAATGGAATAGCTGATGTAGTAATTTCAGAAGGGTTGTTTGCTTTTTACAATCCCCATTTGTACGAACAATATGATAAGAAAATAGTTATCGAAATTCCAAAAGAAACCTTTTTGGAGCGGAAAAGAAAGGATCTTCGGTGGGGAAAAGAACCCGATTGGTACATTGAACATATATGGCGATCGTATCAGCAGTTTGGAAAACCTTTTCACCAAAAACCTGATTTTCTTAGCCTTGATGGAAATAAAATATTTGATATGGAAAAAATTCTGCGATATATTAAAGACAAGTAGATTTTATAAACATTTAATAAAAACAATTGTTATTTATCACATAGAAGAACTTCAATGAAAAAACTCAATATCATTCTTTTTGTATCAATTTCAGGTATCATGATGCTTTTAGGGTCATGTACAAACACGCCGGATAGACCCGTAAATCAATTGTCCTTTGATCAATTTGAGCCTCTGTTAAAAAAGGATAATGATACTGTTTACGTTATTAATTTCTGGGCAACCTGGTGTAAACCCTGTATAAAGGAAATCCCGGATTTTGAAAAATTCAATGAATCATTCAAAGACAAAAGTAAGGCTTTATATGGTAAGCCTTGATTTTCCGAACAAACATGAAGAACTATTGCTTCCGTTTATAAAAGAGAACAAGATGAAATCGGAAGTCATTCATTTGACGGATACCGATCCCAATAAATGGATTAATAAAGTGAGCCCGCTTTGGTCGGGTTCGATTCCGGCTACATTGATCTACAAAGGCAACTCGGCGGAATTCTATGAAACTGCCCTGACTTATGAAAAACTAAAAAAATTGTTGAATCAAAAATGTAATCACATGAAAAGAATCGCTTTTATAACAGCATTTGTAATTGCTGTAAACCTATTGTATGCCGAAGGCTATGAGCCAGGGGATGTGGCCACTGATTTCAGCCTCAAAAATGTGGATGGTAAAATGGTGTCATTGGCCGATTTTCCAAACGCCAAGGTTTTATTGTAATCTTCACGTGCAACCATTGTCCATACTCTGTTGCGTATGAAGACAGGATCATTGAATTGGATAAACAGTTTAAGGATAAAGGTTACCCGGTAATAGCCATTAACCCGAACGACCCGGAATTGTACCCGGCTGATTCATACGAAGCTATGATCACCAGAGCTAAGGAGAAAATTTTACCTTCCCTTATCTTTTCGATGAAGGGCAGAAAATTTACCCTCAGTACGGAGCTACCCGAACCCCGCATGTTTTCTTCTGCAAAAAGAGGAAAAGAGGCCTGGTAGTAAAATATATTGGTGCTATTGATAACAATCATACGGATGCAGAAAAGGCAGATGAAAAATTTCTTGCCGATGCTGTTAATGCCCTGCTCAAAGGAAAAAATCCCGATCCAGATTTTACCAAAAGCTATTGGTTGCGGGATAAAGAAAAAATAAAACCTCTTTGGGCTGTAATGTTGATCGTGGTTTCTTTTTTCCATTATTCATATGAAAACCTTTGAAGAGAAATAATTATTCTTACATTTGAGAACTTAATAAAGTTGACGGTAAATTAGGATTAATTATGCCAAAAGAAATCATGTTTGGATCACTGGGCTATGATGTTCAGGTAGCGCAGGGTATACTCAGGTTACTGCTGACGGCATTTTCAAAACAGTAACTTACGGCGCTGTTCGAAAATTTCAAAAAGAAAACGATTGAAAATTGATGGTGTCGTTGGAGAAAAAACATGGGCTGAACTATTTAAGGAAGCAGAGCGCACCAGGCAACAGTTTTTAATTGGGCGTAAATTGGGAAATATTCGCTACAATGTTTGGCTAATCCCTCAAATGAAAGATATGGCATGTTGGTATGCTGCAGCCTTAATGGTAAGGTATTGGAAACGGGAGTTCCAGCAGATGAGCACAATCAACGAACCTGACCCAAGTCAAATACCTGCTGCTGTAAAGCTTCATAAAGCCAATAGTGGCCTTCCCTATTCCAAAACAGTTCTCTTTGCAAAACTTATGGGATT
The DNA here is from genome assembly GCA_041393255.1 of Bacteroidales bacterium. Lineage (GTDB taxonomy): Bacteria > Bacteroidota > Bacteroidia > Bacteroidales > JAADJA01 > JAADJA01. Next base: position 134,253 of record JAWKKM010000011.1, read on the forward strand.
GCACGCTACTCCAAGAGGCCAGATGAGCATGGCCCCAATTTTTATTCATGATTTATTAAAAAAGCATGGGCCACTTTGGACACCCTTAAAATGGGCAAACGGCGGTGGGCATATTGTTGTTATTACGGGTATATCAAAGGATGGTTCTTCCATTTATTATAATGATCCCTGGCCTGTTGGTAAGGGAGAGAGAGGCACCACAAATATGCTTAAACTAAATCAGTTTATTCAAACCGATGTTACTGTCCCGATATTGTGGTCGTATGGGAAGTAGATAAATAGAAAATTCCAGTCATCGAATATGAAACTGAGCAGAATAGGTTGGAAAACCTGTTAGGTTGTGCTTCTATCCAATTCCTCAAAAACAGAATTCTTACTGATGAACTCCGGCACAATGGATTTCATTTTCTTTACGATCTGGGTATTATCCTGTTTATCAAAAAGTGAAATTAATTCTTGTATTTGATCAGAGACTTCAGTATAATCATTCGTCTTCACTTTGCCGATCATGATTTGAGGATGGTGGGTGGGGAGTACATTTTCTTCGTTGTTCAACAATTCTTCATATAGCTTTTCGCCGGGCCTCAGTCCGGTAAACCTGATCTGAATGTCTTTGTCCAGTTCGAGGCCTGAAAGCCGGATCATCTTCTTGGCGAGGTCAACAATTTTAACCGGCTTACCCATATCAAACAAATAAATCTCACCCCCTTTACCCATCACCCCGGCTTCCAATACCAATCGGCATGCCTCAGGAATGGTCATAAAATAACGTATCACTTCAGGATGGGTAACAGTGATGGGGCCACCTTTTTCAATCTGCTTTTTGAACAAGGTTACAGCTGATCCATTCGATCCCAGAACATTACCAAAACGGGTTGTGATGAAAAGGGTTTTGCCTTTTTGATTCAAGGATTGAATGTACATTTCGGCTATCCTTTTTGAGGCTCCCATCACATTGGTCGGGTTAACTGCCTTATCGGTTGATATCATGATAAACTTCCTGACTCCGTATTTTACTGAAAGGTCAGAAACAATTTTAGTCCCATTAATGTTTGTATTCAAAGCTTCCGATGGATTGTTCTCCATCATCGGAACATGTTTATATGCAGCTGCATGATAGACGATCTCGGGTTTAAAAATTCGGAATGCATGATCCATGCGTACCTCATTGCAAATATCAGCAACTGCAATGATAAATTTCCGGCCGGGATAGGCATCGTTCAGTTCAACCTCCAGGTCAAACATACCACTTTCAGCCTGGTCGATAAGGATGATTTCCTTTGGGTCATAATTTAAAATTTGCCTCACCAGTTCACTGCCGATGGAGCCGGAAGCACCGGTCACCATGATCACTTTCCCTTTAAGCTCTTTACGGATCACATCCACATCAAGCATAATTTCATCCCGTTCCAGCAGATCCTCAATCCGGATATTTTTTATTTGTTTGAAACTGAGTTCACCGTTTATCCAGTTGGCCACAGGAGGAACCGACATCACTTTGGTACCAAATGGCAGGCAAGCATCAACGATCTTTTGTTTCTTTTCCGAACTCAGCTTCTGGGCAGAAATAATGAGGTTATCAACTTCATTATTGGCCAGCAGCTCGCGCAGTTTATCAAAACCATGAATGGCAACACCTTCCAGCTTTTTCCACCATTTGTTTTTGTCATCGTCAATAAAAGCAATCACCTTGTACCGGATCCCCAAATCCCTGTCCAATGCCCTTTTGGTAATGATTCCTGCTTCGCCGGCACCAAATATGATCACCCTGGTTTTTGCACCGCCCGGGTTTAGTATTTCCAGGTATGCAATTTTTACAACGATGCGGAAAGTGATCATCAACAGCACCACTGTCATAAACTCAATCACTATAATTGAAAAAGGAATAACAAACCGGCTGTTTATCAGATAATAGAATATCACATTAATAATGACAAACAAAATGCTTCCGGCCAACACAACCGTAAAAATTCTTATGGCGTCTTCGGTACTGGTATAGCGGATCATACCGGCATAGGTTTTGGAAACTATAAAACTGATGGCCCTCACTCCCAGCACAACTGCAAAAACTTGCGGCCATTGCCTGATTTCATCCGCGGGAACATGAAAGTTAAACCTGACCATATAAGCAAGGAACAAAGCTCCCGATACGATCAGCATGTCAATCAGAAAGATCAGCCAGCGCGGCATGTTTTGTTTCGAAAGTAGCATCCTGAAAAATTGAACCACAAATTTACACTAATTTAGAAACTTTATAGGTGTACGTATCGATTCATTTTTTATACATTTGCGCCGTTAATAATAGTAGGGAATTTAAAGTATTGATAAGATGAAATATACAGCATTTACAAGGTTCCATGAAAGAGATTGGAGCAAAGATGGTAGAATTTGCAGGTTATTTAATGCCGATTCAGTACGAAGGGCTGATCAAAGAGCATTTGACAGTTCGCGAAGGAGTAGGCGTTTTTGATGTTTCCCATATGGGTGAAGTGTGGGTAAAGGGTCCCAAAGCATTGGATTTTATTCAATGGGTCACAACCAACGATGCCTCTAAACTCTATGATGGGAAAGTTCAGTATTCATGTTTTCCCAATGGCAAAGGTGGAATTGTGGATGATTTATTGGTTTATCGTATAGATGAAGTAACTTATCTGTTGGTAATCAATGCTGCCAACATTGAAAAGGATTGGAAATGGCTTGTCGAAAAAGGGCAGGAGTTTGGATTAGAAGAAGATGAACTATACAATGCTTCGGATGAAATTGCCCAATTAGCAATTCAGGGGCCTCTTGCATTGAAAGCCATGCAAAAACTAACCAGTGAGCCCATTGAGGACATGGAGTATTACACATTCAAGAAATTGAATTTTGCGGGAGTTGAAGATGTAATCCTTTCCACTACCGGCTACACAGGTTCAGGTGGTTGTGAGGTTTATATGGGTTTTGAAGATGCTGCTCAAATCTGGAATGCAGTTTTCGAAGCAGGTAAGGAATTTGGCATCAAACCCATTGGATTAGCTGCGCGCGATACCTTAAGGCTTGAAATGGGATTTTGTCTTTATGGAAATGATATCGACGATACGACATCACCTATAGAAGCCGGCTTGGGCTGGATCACCAAATTTACAAATGAAAAGAATTTCATTGATAAAGAATACAATTTAAAACAAAAAGAAGATGGAGTCACTCGCAGGCTTCGGGGATTTGAAATGATAGATCGGGGCATCCCCCGCCAGCATTATGAAATTTGTGATGCGGACGGAAATCAGATTGGGGAGGTGACTTCGGGTACTATGGCTCCATCCCTGAACAAAGCCATTGGAATGGGTTATGTAAAAAATGAATTCTCGAAATTCGAAACAGAGATTTTCATTAAGATCCGTAATAAACTGCTGAAAGCAAAAGTTGTAAAAATACCTTTTTACAAAGCTTAATTAAGCGTATGTACTTAACTGAAGGCTGCATTGTTTGCGGTAAAGAGTTAGAATATTCACAAAACAAGAAAAAGCACTTATATACTTGTGGTCAAATTTATGATAACAATGTGGCGTCCCGATGGCCATTTTATTCAGACTTTTGCCACAGCTCTTCAGCGAATAACCTGATCGAGAAATTCTGCATCAACACCCAATTAACTGATCCTGCAGAAATAGCGCTTATCATCATGCGTCATCAACAGGTAATGATGCATGGGGCCTGAACACCATTTTCTTGTACCTGCTGCTTTGTTGGCAGACTTATTTCAATAAAACAGGGAAACTCATAACAAGAATGCTGCAATAAAAACAGCGAGAAAGCGCTGAGAATGTACCCATGGATTCTGCGGAACCCATGGAAATTGCGGCGCTGCTGTTGGAACCGGAATATTTATGAGTGTCATCACCAAATCAACTCCATTGGCCGAAAAGGAATGGCAACTGAGCAATACCATTACAGGGAAAGCACTTTAGCCATTACTGAACAAGGAGGGCCAAGATGCTGCAAGGGATAGCTTTACGGCCATTCAGTTAGCGATCGGTTTTTTAATGGAAAACCTTGATACAGAACTGCCAAAAAGTGATATTGTGTGAGTTTAGTGATCGGAACAAGAAATGCAAATACGCCGGTTGTCAATTCTTTGAGATTCCGTGATGAACATGAAACCCAGGAATTCAAATACAATCGAAGTCGTTTTTTTTCCGGCGAATTATAGGTTTAAAAGAACCGTTGAAAACTTCCTTGTAGTGGTTGTTGATGTTCTTCGGGCCGTACTTCCATTTGCCAGGCTTTTTGCCAATCGGGGCTGAACGATCATTCCGGTCGCCGGTGTGAAAGAAGGCTCTTGAATTCAAAAATAAAGGCTTGTTGGTTGCCGGAGAAAGAGGAGGGGTAAAATTGGATTTTGCTGATTTTGGAAATTCTCCGATTGAGTTCCAACGTAACGATTTGCTTGGGCAAACAGTTGTTTTTACAACTACCAACGGAACACGTGCAACGAATGTTGCAAGAGATTCTGATACAGTTGTAATAGGTTGTTTTTCAAATATCAGGGTATTATCGGATTGGATATTGGAACAAAATAAAAAATGTTATCGTACTTTGTGCCGGGTGGGAGGATACATTTAGCCTTGAAGATGCAACTTTTGCAGGAGCTCTGATAGAAACACTATTTGCAGGTTCAAATTATTCCATTCCCTTTGATTCTTCTGTTATGGCTTTGGAATTATGGAAAAGGGCAAAAGAGAATCCCAGGGACTTTTTACAAAAAGGAACCCATTATGAACGATTGAAGAAATCAGGCGCTGAAATTGATTTTGAGTACTGTATAAAACTCAATACGGCTTCAGTACTTCCGGTTATGAAAGGAACACACTTAAAAAACATACTATAATGAAAAAACAAAGTTTAATTTTTATTGTTGGTATTCTTGCCCTGACAATGGGTTGCAATACAGGAGGAAATATGAAAACAACTGAAAACACAGAATCAGAAAACAAAGATGATTTTAAATACCTGCTCGAACAATTCGCTGATCTAAAGATCATGCGCTACCAGGTACCTGAATTTGATAATTTGACTTTGCAGCAAAAAAAGCTTGTTTATTACCTGAGAGAGGCCGCTTTGTGTGGCAGGGATATCTTGTTCGACCAGAATTATAAGTACAATTTAAAGGTCAGAAAAACATTGGAGGAGATTTACAAGAACTATACCGGTGACAGGGAAACGGAGGATTTTCAAAACTTCGTTGTGTACCTTAAGCGGGTATGGTTTTCCAACGGAATTCATCACCATTATTCAACGGATAAATTTGTTCCGGGATTTTCGATTGAATATTTTACTGAGCTGCTGAACAACTCAAAAGGGGCCGAATTCCCGATGTGCAAGGACCAGGCCTTTGAGGAGTTCGCTCCCAAAATAAGTTCCATCATCTTCGATCCTGAAATCGCCCCCAAAAGGATCAGCCTTGATGCAGGATCGGACATGATCAAGGGAAGCGCCTGTAATTTCTATGAGGGTGTAACCCAGAAAGAAGCGGAGGAATTCTATGCTAAAATGAAGGACCCTGCAGATAAAACACCCATCTCTTATGGCTTGAATTCGAAACTGATCAAGAAGGATGGAAAAGTTATGGAGGATGTTTATAAAGTTGGTGGCTTGTATTCTGCACCCATTGAGAAAATTGTTTACTGGTTGAATAAAGCAGCTGAGGTAGCCGAAAATGAAAAGCAAAAAGCAGTTATCGAAAAGCTGGTTGAGTTTTATGAAACCGGCGATTTAAGGGTATATGATGAGTACAATGTGCTCTGGGTAAACGATCTTGATTCCCACATTGATTTCGTAAATGGATTTACAGAAGTTTATGGGGATCCGCTTGGGATGAAAGCTACATGGGAATCGGTCGTTAACTTTAAAGATATTGAAGCAACCAAGCGGACAATAATCATAAGCGAAAACGCCCAATGGTTCGAAGACAATTCACCTGTTGACAAACGATTTAAAAAAGAAGAAGTAAAGGGGGTTTCAGCAAAGGTGATCACCGTTGCCCAGCTGGGAGGTGATTGTTATCCATCAACCCCCATTGGAATTAACCTGCCCAATGCCGATTGGATCAGGAAAGAGCATGGCTCTAAATCCGTCACTATGGAGAACATCACCTATGCTTATGACCAGGCTGCCTTAGGCAATGGATTTTTGCAGGAGTTTTGTGTTTCGCAGGAAGAAATCGATTTGGCTAAAGAGTATGGTTCTTTGGCAGGTAATCTTCATACAGACCTTCACGAATGCTTAGGCCATGGTTCAGGACAGCTATTGCCAGGAACAAGCCCCGAAGCATTAAAAAATTATTCCTCTGCACTTGAAGAAACACGTGCCGACCTTTTTGCTTTGTACTATATGATGGACCCCAAAATGATTGAATTGGGAATTATGCCGACACTTGATGTTGCCAGGGCAGAATACAACAGCTATATCCGAAATGGTTTGATGACCCAGCTTACCCGTATTGAATTGGGTAAAAACATTGAACAGGCACATATGCGTAACAGGCAACTGATCTCGAAATGGTGCTATGAAAAAGGATTGAATGACAATGTGATCGAACTGATAAAAAAGGATGATAAAACATTTTATAAAATAAACGATTATAGTAAGTTACATGAGTTATTTGGAGAGTTGCTTGCAGAAGTTCAGCGCATCAAATCAGAAGGTGATTATGAAGCAGGAAAACAGTTGGTGGAAACCTATGGTGTTATTGTCGACCCTGTTTTGCACAAAGAGGTAAAGTCCCGCTTCGACAAACTGAATATTGCCCCTTATGGCGGTTTTATCAACCCAAATTTTATTCTTACTGAAGAAAATGGAGAGATTAAAGACATTAAGGTTGATTACACAGGCGACTATACTGAACAAATGCTTTATTACTCTGAGCATTATTCGTTTTTATAACCGGGAAGATTAAAATATAGTTCAAAAAAGAGACTGTCTCAAAAGTCAAAACCATAGGTAATATTGAGCTTGTCGAAATGTGCATAATTCTGAAAACCAGACAAGTTTCGACAGGCTCAACATGACCGGGCGAGTAAAAATTGACTTTTGAAACAGCCTCTTTTTTTAAGGTAATAACCTTACTTTAAATTTTAAAGATCTTTTCCCAGTTGTATTTCCTTGGGTTGATGCACATCACAGGGATTTGAGATGTATTGAAGATCATTTCTTCATCATAACTACCCAGCAGGAATTTCGAGTAACTCTTGTCCGGGTTGGTCATGATCATAATCATATCCGCTAAATTGGCAGTGGCATAGTCAATAACTACTTTCGAGAAATTGCCTTTTGCTGCTTTGGTAATTCTATACTTAACACCTTCCTTATCAAAATGGCTTGTAATAATTCCAACAGCCTCATCAAGTGCCGGTATGTCGAGTTGATAAATGTCTATTTCAGCATCGAAATTTTTAGCAATGAAAGTGGCCCATCGTGTTTTTTCCCATGGACCGGCATCGCTGGTAATGGGGAGGACTATTTTCTTATATCCTGCATCAAAGGGCCTTTTCTGAACAACTACTACGGGAGCAGGACTACTGGTTACAACCTTAATGGCAAAACTACCGGTAAGCTTCTGCATACCTACTTTTCCGTGAGTTCCAAGATACAGAAGATTCGCCCCAATATCCTTTGCTACCTCGCCAATGGTCGTAAAAATATCACCTTCCTCTGCCAGCAATTCAATCTCAACATCGTGATTCTTTTTTATTTCGTCAGCAATGTCTTTTAATTTCTTTAATATATATTCTGGTTCTTCTGCTTCTTTCTTTAGCAAGTTTTTTGTGTTCTTGTCGATTACGTGCAGTAAAACAACTTTGTATTTCAAATATTTGGCTGCTTCTACTGCCTGATGCATTGCATTTTCAGTAACTTCAGAAAAATCGGTCGGAACTAAAATAATGTTGTTCATTTTTGCTTCCATAGATATAATGTATTTTGGGGTATAAACTCAAATGATCTTACAAAAATAGAAATTTTTTATTCGATTGGGAGATAACTAAATTTATTTTTTATAACACAACAGTTTTTCTAGCTCAAGGATATTTTCTTCTTTTTTCTTATCACGTATTTTTCTGGCTGAATCAGTAAAGTATTTGTGTTTTTTCAAAAACTCCAATTGTGCTTTATGCCAGTCTCTTAGCGTTGATACTTTGCCATACAGTTTCCATTCGTACTGCAATCGTTGCCCGATAACAAAAAGATCATCACGGCCCAGATAATCAAGATCGGCATCCGACATTATTTTTTCAAGATGGTTTGTTGGAGTTTGTGGGATTTCAGTTGCTCTTATTAAACCTTCAATAATTTTTATCTCATCTTCCGTATATTCATAACCGGGCAAAATTTCCTGGGCTAAATTAATGGATGCATTTTCATGTCCATCGTAAGTGATTACAAAACCCAAGTCGTGAAATAAAGCTCCCGTTAAAAGTAGCTCTTTATCATGCTCGCTCACATTTTCCATTTCTGCCAGTTTCTCAATTGCCGACATAACATCCTTCGTATGGTCAATCGAATGATAATGAAGATTTCTGCTCAGTTCATTCTTCATTCTACTAAACACATACTTTTTCGCTCCATCAAAATCCATAAGTCTGTATTTCAAAAAATAATTATACAATTAAACGTTTAATATTCAATATTGTTCTTAATCCCATTTAATGGTTTCAATTCCATCCCAGTTTTCAGGTATTCCATGTTTGATGAAATTATTGCATCGCGACATATAAACCTCTGCGGTTTTGTCATGATTATTTATGTTATATACGTTTTTAAACAATTCCAGCGCATTTACAAATTTGCCCAGCTTATAATAATTGATGGCATCGGCAAATTCCTTTTTGGTCTTTATTTTCAACTGTTTAATATCTTCCGAGTCCCCGTCAATGATCTCAAATATATAAACGGCTTCACTCTTGCCTTTCACTTTAACAATATCAAGAAACCGATAGTTGTATTGGGTAGGGTTATTCAGCTTAATCAGGGTATCCTGGCTTATGATAATGGAACTTCCATAAAGCTTGGTCAGCCCTTCGAGACGTGACGAAAGGTTAACCGCATCCGAGATAACAGTTCCGTCCATCCGGCCTTCACCGCCAACGATCCCCAGCATTAATGAACCGCTGTGAATTCCAATTCCACTCTGAATAGTAGGCTTTCCAAACTGATCCATTACCTGGTTGAACTGTGATAATTTTATTCTCATCTCAATGGCTGCATTTATTGCATCCTCAGCATTATCACTAAAAAGGGCCATAATCGAATCGCCAATGTATTTATCAATAAATCCATTGTTGTTTCGGATAACAGGTTCCATATATCCCAGATAGTAATTGATAAAATTAAAGTTTTCCTTGGGGGTCATTTGTTCAGAGATTTCCGTAAATGAGCGAATGTCACTGAACAAAATGGTCATTTCCTTTTGCACCTGGTCACCCAACTTAATTTCGGTATAGCTGCTTTTGCCCAGAAAATCAAGAAACTGCCTTGGAACAAAACGGGAATAGGCGTCCGTCATGTTTGAAATATTCTGAATATGTTCTCCCAGTTTTTGGGTCATGTCGTTATAGCCTTCTGTAAGCTCACCCAATTCATCATTTGTTCGCACAATTCCAAAACTATTCAGTTCGCCTTTACCGGTTTCATTCATATTCAGAAGCAACTCCCTGATGGGGTGCACGATGTCTTGCGTTGTCCATTTCACAAGAAAAACAATATAAAAGAAAGCAATAAAAGTACTTCCGAAAATTCCGATAAACATAAAAAAGCTGTTTATTGCATTGATGTAAAACATCCAACCCGGTACATTCAATTCGGAAGACGAACTACTAAAGATGTCTCGAAACATCATATAATCACCAAACAATATATTCCTATGCTCTTCTGTGAAGGATTCAATATTGATGTCACGAATATTGGTTGTACTTAAGAACAAATTACAAAATAACAACCATGAAAGTTGCAGAAGAGTAGTCATCACGGATGAGAGATGATCATACGGTTGCGTATTTTGCCAACCCTTATGTTGAATATTCTCTACGAAGGGCTTTTTCGTCGTAAATATGGCTGCATGTATTTAATATGAACCCTGTGCTTCTCCCAGTAATAAACGAGAAAAGAAGGGAGAGGAGGGAAGTTTCCGTCAATGAGATGTAGAAGAATTGTGTAAACAAACTTCTTTCCAATTCCAATGAAAAAGGATTTTGATAAAGCAGTATATAGAGCATGTAGAGATGCGCAGCCAAAAATGCAAATCCCATGATCCTTGTTGATCAAGGGCATTTTAAAAGAAATTTTTACAAAAATCAAACAGTCTTTTCGGGATTGTTTTTCCTTTCGTTTCTCTTATGAAAGAACGATTTAAAAGGGAGCTTAAAAATAAAACCCAGTAAAAAACTAATTAACAAGAGGTTGAAAAGAACATTAAAGGCCGTGCCAATCTGCGTGCCACCTGGCTCGGGGTTATTTGGTCTTCAAGCGAAACTCCAAGAGACGGATCTATTCTAGCAGCGCTAAATTGGGAGTTGAATCAACAACTGCACGGGCATCAGAAACTGAATCAGCATATGCATTCGCTTCATCCATTTCCAAATTGATAAACCCGCCAGGATACCTTAATTGACTGACTGTATCCGTAGTTTGTGTGTCGTGGTTGATGTTAAACCTCCCGCTTTCTCTCAAATAAGGAGTGTACTTAATGGTCAGTAACAGTAAAAAAGGCAGTACTAGTAAATAATACAAACCCGCTGAGATCGTATATATTCTTAATCCATAAAAGTGCGGAATTCGTTTAAAGGTCCGTTCACCATTAAGCTGTTCTTCAAAGAAAATAATTTTTTCAATAGAAATTTACACAAGATACATTAATTTTGGCTACTTTATGATTTCAAATGGCTAATATCTTATCATATATTAAAACTGTTACCGGTGAATTTGTTTTGGATCGCAGATTAAAAAAACTGAAACGGAATAAAAAGGCAATTAACCTTAATGAAGCCAAAACAGTAGGTATCGTTTATATTGTTAGCATCAGGAAGGTATTTAATGTCATTAAAGTTCTGGTAAAAGAATTAACTACCCAAAAGCGCCAGGTGATGGCCATGGGTTTTGTCAATCGCAATTCCATCCTCTAATTATTGCATTGCGGCCAATTCGGGTTATTACTAACCAAAGTGGATTTAATTGGTATGCTGGCCCCAAAAACGATTACATAAAGGCAGAATTTATTAATAAAGAATTTGATATTCTGATCGACTTAAACATGGACGATGAATATGTGCTCAGGTATATTTCAGGTTTGTCCCGTTCGAGATTCAAAGTTGGAAAGCCTATAGCAAAACCCATGAGAAATATTTCTCTGATACGATCGATTTCAAATCCTCCAAAATCGAAGAATTCATCGAACAGGTATTGTATTATCTGTTGATGCTGAACCGGAAAAACTTAAGTCTATTGTTTAAAACCGCACAGTTCATCACATCTCATCTGTACAATCCATAACACCACTTTTCAGCATTCGTACAAGTAGTTTCAACAAAAATGCAAACCAAGGCATAATCCACCACAGAAAAAACAGATGTATACATTGAAAAATAAAATAATCTAGAAAATCTGTAGTATCTGTGTTAAAATGCAAGAGAATGCAGCATATACTAATAAATGATGCGAAAAAGGATGACCAATTCCGTTGTTTCAACGCAACCTTTTCCAGCCTCACTATGTCAAAGAAGCAAACAATTTGAAGTATTCAATTTATCAGGTAGAAATTCAATTAAAATGAGAGTAAAAAGAATTATTTCCGTTATGCTTGTCCTTGTTTTTGCAAGCTCGTTTTCAATTACCACAGCCCAGGAAGTTCAGGATATAGCATCCAAAATGCTTAAAGAAAGGGGAGAGGTTTATTTTAAAATTAACAACCTGAGCAATAAAGAGATATTGGAATTATCCCCTGTTATTTTGATCGACAAAGTTGAAAACGAAAGTGTATTCGCCTATGCCAATAAAAAGATGTTTAAGTCTTCTTTTCTTGATTTGAATTATGATTATGAAGTTTTAACACCTCCAGCCTTTGCATAAAGCAATTATGAAGGATGTAATAATGTAAAAGAAGAAGGATTGGGATTTCTCATCCCACCTACGATGTTTATGTGGATATGATGTACCAGTTTGCTACGGATTACCCCGATCTTTGCGAGGTTTTTAGCATCGGACAGTCGACCAATGGCCGGGAAATCTCGCTCGGATATCCGACAATGTCGGAGTAAAGAGGGGGAAGCCCAGTTCCTTTATATACAGGTACCATGCATGGTGATGAAACTACCGGTTTTGTCCTCTTTCTGAGATTAATTGACTATTTACTTAGTAATTACGGGACCGATGACCATAAGAACCAACCTTATTCAAAATCTTGATATTTGGATCAATCCGGCGGCTAACCCCGATGGAACATATTACGGAGGAAACAATACCGTAAATGTGTACCCGCTACAATGCCAATGGTGTGGATCTAAACCGAAATTATCCCGACCCCGAAGATGGCCCACACCCCGATGGTGAAGAGTGGCAGGCAGAAACCATCGCTTTTATGCAGTTGGCCGAAGAAAATAACTTTGTCATGGCTGCCAACACCATGGCGGAGCCGAAGTGGTGAATTATCCTTGGGACACCTGGCCACAATTGCATGCCGATGATGAGTGGTGGCAGTTTGTGGCGCATGAGTGAGCATGCCGACACAAAGCCAGCAGTATTCAATTTCGGGTTATCTTTCCGGTTTCAACGATGGTATTACCAACGGTTACCAATGGTATACCACCAATGGAAACCGGCAGGACTATATGAACTATTTCCACCAGTGCAGGAGTTTATTCTGGAGATTTCTGATACCAAACTTTTACCTGTGAGTCAACTGGATGCTCATTGGGAGTATAACTACCGCCGTTTTAACTATATGGGCCAGGCCTTGTTTGGAGTTACCGGTACAGTTACCGATGTTGAAACAGGCGAACCTTTAAAGGCTCAAGTGTTTATTGAAAATCATGATGTGGATAGCTCCATGGTATTTTCAATGGCCGAAACCGGCAAATACTTCCGGCCTCTTTATACCGGGTCCTATGATATTACATTCTCTGCCATCGGTCATTATCCGGTTACTTTTGAAGATGTAACGGTTCAGAATTACGAGCTACTTGTTCTGGATGTAGAACACGATTAAAGCATCTGATCGGTGATTTTATGGCCAGTCAAAACCACTTATACCCATTGGAAGCCTCCATTAACTTTACCGACCTTCATTTGGGAACCCGGTAAAATGGGAATGGGCTTTCGAAGGAGCCACCCCGAAACATCAAATGATCAAAACCCAACCGGGATATTTTATCCCTAATGAAGGACTTGATGTTTCCCTGACCATCTCGGACGGAAACAATACAACCACAATAACCAAAGAAGACTATATTTCGGCGAGTGTCGAGTTTCTCATGCAAACCACCACCGTCACAACCTGTACCGGGGTATTTTATGATTCGGGGGAGCCAGCGGCAATTATTCCGACAACCATGATTTCACCATGACTTTCCTTCCGGCAAATTCCTTCAGCGATATCGTTGTGGAATTTGTTACATTCAATATTGAGTATGAATCTTCCTGCGATTATGACTGGTTAAAAATATATGACGGCAATCACTCCACTCACCCTTGATAGGGAGTATTGTGGAACCAACTCTCCGGGAATCGTTATGGCTACAAACGAAGATGGTGCGCTTACTTTTCAGTTTCATTCCGATCAGTCGGTTACCGAATCCGGCTGGTCAGCAAATGTTGGCTGTGACGGAGCCTTGTTGCCCCCGATTGCCGATTTTACAGCTAAAGTACGGCCGAAATCATGGAAGGGGGATCAGTTGTGTTTTCAGATATTTCACAACGAACCTACCGGAATGGAAATGGACATTTGAAGGAGGGAACACCCTCCACATCAACCGAACAAAACCCGGAGATTGTATATGAAAACCCGGGTACCTATGATGTGCTGCTGATTGTTACCAACGAGGCCGGATCAAATTCCCTGCTCAAACAAGATTACATCATTGTCAATGACCTGACCGGAACCACATTGAACCTGGAAACATCCATTAAGGTATTTCCCAATCCGGCCCGGAGTTTCGTCCGCATTGAGTCCCCAGCGATAATCAATCAGCTAACGGTAACCAATATTTTGGGTGAAACGGTGGGATATGAATTGCCACATGCACAAAGCACCCAATTGCAGACTTCTGCTCTAACAGAAGGGATTTATTTCCTGAAGATCGAAACGGATTCCGGTATCATAACCCGTAAGCTTCAAATTCTGAAATAAGCACTACTACAACGAATATTTTTCCGGCCAGCCTGTTCTTCAGGCTGGTTTTTATGTTGCCTACCTGAATCGTCGCTGTGTCTGAAATACTTTTCACACCATTTCCATCTGCCCTGAGTCCAGGTATTTCAACAGGTCATTGGCAAGATGCACACGGCCATCATACATTTCCTGTTCATCAATATCAAGCCTGAACAAACCTCCACAGCCGGCCTCTTCAAAATTTTCCTAACGGGTTCATTCTGTTTGATGTCTGATTCAATAAAGTTCCGCAGTTTATCGATGCGGAAGTACCTGATGTCGGCCTTGCTGAGCCCGGCCAGTTCTTTTAGCTTTTCCCTTCGGGTGTACCTTCATGGGTGAGAAAAAGAAAAGTAGTAATGACGATTTTGCCACCAGAAATGATTGCCGTAAAATACCCGGTTATTTCTTTTCCCACGAAGAGTGGAAAAAGCAAACTCTTTTTAAAATAGAACGGCTTGTGTTTCGACAAAGCTAAATAGAAATGAAGAAGAAGAAAAGGGGCACATCACTTCCATTCTTTCCAGATAACGATGCATAGCATGAGGCCGGATATAAACTTCAAGTGGATGTTCCCTGTATTTGTTATCCAAATTTTGCACTTATCCATTTGACGTCACGCTGCGGTATGGTGTGGCCTAATCGCATGGCAGGCCGGTCGATACCGTTTATTTCAAAAATACTTCACTTCAGGTTTTTAGCCTTTAATGGCTGTCACATCGTAAGCAACTTCCCTTCCGTGCAAAACACCCGAAATTGGCTCCAGTTTAAAACAGTAATAGGCCTTATCCGGAAGGCTAAACATAAAACCTATAAGCCCCATAGCATCGGTAAATCTTTTCATGGCAAGGGCATCGAAATTCTCATGTGCATCCCTGAATCCTGAATTTTTCCAGCAATACCAGCAGCATTGCCGAAATGCCCGGGATCCAGTTGTTGCACATACAATTGTACCGTAATATAGTAAGTCGCATACTGGAGGAGTGTGGATGTTGTGCTCTCCCCTCAAAAACAGGAAGTCCCAATCTTAAGTTTAACAACTCATTGAACATTTGCGTTTCATTTCGTTGAGCAAATTGCTTGTTTAGGTGGTTCCGTGGGCAACTTGAATACGGGTGGGGCAAAATGTACTTTGTACAGTGTATCTAATTCTTTATGAGGGAGAAGTCCAAAGGCCTCCTCATCGGCCAGCAAACTAAAAAATGCTTCAGGTGGCCCATAAGATTCTTTCTTATACCGGGCGGCCAGTATCTTAGGATCCTGCTTTGATGCTTTTCTTTTTTTGGATTTGGATGACACTTAAGAGGTTTTAAAGGTTATGTTATAACGTTTGTATTTCATAGCAATTTCCTATTCCATTAATTAGCAATCAATTTTACAGTGCCTCGGGCGTTCGGACAGAAACACACTCTGACAAGTTTTAGCTTCGCTGATTCTGTTCAGTCCGGTATTACTCAAACAAGCTCATTCTGCACTCACTTTTTGTAAAAATTGGCCGCGCGACTTTGCATATACGAAGGCACCACAAACACCAATACATCAATATAAATGTGAGTAATGTGTAGCTGTGAAGCGCAGGCACTATTTCTTCTTTTTCTGTTCTATCTTTTTTATAGTTTTTCAAAATCACCTTCTGTTATCATTTTTTGTTCAGAATCTTTTAAATTTCTCATATTCCCGTTCTGCATTTTCCTTTGCTAATGTGTGAGTTATTGAACCAGCATTATTTAAAATTTCTCTGTCATTCAAGGTTAAGAATCCATTTAACTTTTCAATCCAATCTTTCATGTACATTGGTATTCTTCTCATTGCTTGTCCTTGTGCAAAAATCAAATACTGTTCAACCAAATTGTTTAGTGATGTTAATTTTTCTTCATTCAAATAGTTTTAGCAATTGAAACATCTGTTTTTCTGATTTTTTATCCTCTCCAATTTGTCAGGCCCATATTTTCTTTCGTACTGTCGGCTCTCAAACTAATGATTTCGGCTGCAGTTTGGCCTGTAATTGCCCAGTGTAACTTATTTTGTACCGTTTTAAAGAAATCAATACTAATATCGAGCGTTGGGTCATAATCAATGCTTGTTGCATAAATATCTGTGATTTTTCGGTAGAATCGTTTTTCCGATGTACGAATATCCTGTATTCGTCTTTCGAGTTCCTCGAAATAATCGAAAGGCAAATCAGGATTTTTTAACCGTTCATCATCCAGCACAAAACCTTTTACAATGTATTCTTTTATATGTTGTGTAGCCCATTGCCGGAATTTTGTAGCTACGTGTGATTTTATCCGGTATCCAACTGAAATTATGGCATCAAGATTATAAAATACGTGCGTCCGCTTTACTTCTCGTGAGCCTTCTTTCTGAACTATTAAGAAATCCTTAATAGTTGCCTTTTCTTCCAATTCACCCTCATCAAAAATGTTTTTAAGGTGCATATTAATGTTAGGCACTGAAGTCTGAAACAATTCAGCCATAAGTTTTTGGGTAAGCCAAACTGTTTCATCCTGAAAACGGACATCCAGCTTTGTTTCCCCGTTTTCGGTCTGATATATTAAGAATTGAGAATTATTAGTTGATAATTGAGAATTTTCCATTAACTAATCTTTTGTTTTTGATGATTTAATTATCGAAACCAATAGCTTTATCAGTTCCTGAATATCGCTATACAACGAATCATAAATATTTTCTGCCACATAATCGGTCTTTTGCAACAGCAACAACCAATAATCGGTTTCGTTGGCTTCTTTGAGGGCAATAGAAAGTTTGTGTATAAAATCGGCATTACTTTCAGCATGTTGAGCTTCCCGCACTAAAGCTCCAATGGCAGTACCGCTTCTTAATACTTGTTTTGATAGAGTGAATTCTTTTTTTTCGGATACAAGATATTTATTCAGTTTCACTATCCGAACTGCAAAATCGAAACTCTTATCCAATACAATGTTTCTTCCCATAATTCTCAATTTACCATTTTCAATTATCAATTGATATGAGGTCAATCTCCCTCATCAGCCTGTCTGTTTCCGTAAGAGCCACAATTATTTTCTGATAGTGCAAAATATCGTCAAATCCCAGTTTTCGGCCTTTACGGTCTTTTAGCCATTTTTGTGCCGGTTGATAACCGCCGATGTAAAAGTTCCAGGCTACTTCGGGAACATTGTCAAAATACTGAGTGTCGTTGATTAAAACTTTCCCGTTTACATATGTAGGTTTTTGAACCACATTATCACCGTAAACGGGGTATTGGGTTATATAATTTTCAACAGTTTGGCTTTCTAACAAATGTATTTGACGCATTTCTCCGCCTAATTTCACTAATTGCAAAAACGTTTCTTTGTCTTTTGGAAATGGAATTCTTGGAAAGTCAATCAATAAAAACTCTTTGTATTTTTCTCTGTAAGATGGAAAATGTAAAACAGCATAGATGAAATCTAAGATGTCAATAGGAGTAAAGGTTTCAGCTTTAGACTCATTTTCAGCAGAAAAGTTCATTCCCATTTTTTCGGCAAATTGATTTACAATTTGGGTATCTAAATTTGGTATTCTTACAGAATTTTGCTCTAATACAGATTGTTGATTATTTGAATTAGGATATAAATACAATGGAAATGTTTGAGGGCCTCCACGCCTAAATATGTTTGTATCAGTAATACAATTAGCGATATAGATACAATCAAAAAAATTTAAATTAGCTGCTTGAGGCTGAGCCACCAAAATAAGACCAAGATTTTTGTTTTTCAAATGATATATTGTTTTTTCTCTTGCTCTACCTAAAATATTTGGGTCATAATAAACAAAACCATTATCAAAAGGACGATAAGAATATTTTTGTACTAATGATTTGTCAAATGAATGATTAAGTTCAATTAAATTTTTTTCTAATTGTAAAGAACTATCTGATACAAGATTTTTATCGTCATGCGTTTTAACTCCACTTGATTTAAAAGGAAATAAATCTACTATTGCAAAACCTTTTAAATAGTCTTTTTCTTTGTCAAAATTCTTTGGTACAAAATAATAATTTGGTTTGTTTACGGCAATTTCCTTGTAATCAACACTTTTGATATTGTTATTAATTAAGAAGTCATATTTATATTCTCTCTTACCAAACAAATCGAAATGAAAAACTTTACCTAATTCATTTGATTTTTTCTTACCTGTTTTAACAAAAATATTAATTGAAACCCCTTGCATGATATCAAAAACATTAACATCAGCACTTCCATCAGGTGAAGTTTCCTTTTTTGTGCTATTACCGTGTAAATCTATAGTATAAATCTTATCAAAAGTTTTCATCAAATTCCAACGCATACCACGACAGATAGATGCATCAAGAAATGTATGAGGATTTATAAAAGCTAATATTCCACTTCCATTTTTCTCTATAAAATGTTGACCATATCTAATAAATTTGTATTCATCAGCATTTATAGCTTTAGAGTTTTTCTCTTTAAGTTTTTCTTTTCCTCCTGGTTCTTTCTTATAATCATCCATTAAATTTGAAATCCACTCACCCTGATTTACACTATCTCCACTATAAGGTGGATTTCCAATAATACACATTACTGGCGTGTCTTTTTTTATTCGGTTTGCTTCATTTGCTTCTGAGCTTAACCAGTTTGCCCATAATGTTCCTGTGTCGGGATGATATTCTTCAAGACTATTTGTTAGAAAAACTTTAAGACGACCTCCCCCAGCCCCTCCAGAGGAGGGGAGTGTTGGTTTGTAACCTGTTTCTTTTAGAAGTAAATCAAGTTTCAAATGCGCCATTGCATAACTTGCCATAAGCAACTCGAAACCATTTAGGCGTGGTAACAGATGCGTTTCAACATAATTACTCCAAATACCTTGCTGCCCGGCAAATTTTTTATGA
>JAWKKM010000012.1:0-140929 GCA_041393255.1 Bacteroidales bacterium
ACTTTGGTAAATATGGGTGAAACCTATCAGCTCACGGTTACAAATGGCAACGTTTATTCAGCAGATGACCTTGGTGTATGGATTGACTGGAACCAGGATCAGGATTTTGACGATAGTGGGGAGAATGTAGTTTGTGAAGCTGATAATGGAGGAGAGGGAACCTTTGATATAACCATACCCAATACGGCTATGGCCGGTGAAACCCGTATGCGGATCAGAATGAAATGGAGTGGTTCTGATTGTGGTGATCCTTGTGGTAGCACTTCCTATGGAGAGGTTGAAGATTACTCCATTTATGTTTTGGGTTGGTTAATGCTGGATCCATTAAGTGGAAGTGTGATGCCTGGCGAAACCGATAACATTGATGTAATGTTCAATGCTGCCGATTTAACAGAAGGAACGTATACAGCTAACTTAAATGTTTCGTCCAATGACCCTGATAGCCCAGTGTTAGTTATTCCGGTTACACTGAATGTTGGTGATGACCTTCCTATGTTGGATGCTTTTGCCGATCCTGCTGAAATTTGTGAAGGGGGCTCAACACAGCTTTTTGCCAATGCAACGGGTGGTTCAGGAGGTTTTGATTACATCTGGACATCCGATCCTCCTGGATTTAATTCAACCGAGCAGAATCCAATGGCAAGCCCAACCGAAACGACTGCCTATATCTGCGAAGTGAACGATGGTAGTTTCTCTGTATTTGATACGGCAATGGTTTACGTAACCATGATGCCAGGTACAAGTGCAACTCCTGCAGGCGAAGAAATGCTTTGTCAGGATGCACCCAACACAACTTATGAAACGGCCGGTGCAGCAGATGCAACTTCATATATGTGGATGATTTCGCCGGAAGATGCCGGTACGGTTTCAGGCGAAGGAACAATTGGTATTGTTGACTGGGATGCTGCCTTTAGTGGTGAAGCAACCATTACGGTAAAAGGAATAAACGATTGCGGTGAAGGAGATGTTTCTGATGGGCTGGTTGTAATGATTGATCCATTGCCGGCAGTTAGTGCTATTCCAACAGGAGAAATATTGCTTTGTGAAGGGATTGATAAATCTGAGTACGAAACTTTGGGTGCAGCAAGTGCGCTTACTTATAAATGGATAATTTCTCCGGAAGAAGCGGGAACAATTGAGGGAGATGGTACGCTAGGAACCGTTACCTGGGATCCTGCTTTTATTGGTGAGGCCTATATTTCAGTTCTTGGAATGAATGATTGTGGCGATGGAGTTGTTTCAGAAGAATTGATGGTATCGGTTAGCATGTTGCCTGATGTTACCTTCGAAATGGCACAGGACAGTGCTTGCGTTTACAACCCTGCCTTTACATTAACCGGAGGAAATCCTGCTGGTGGTGTTTATTCAGGAGCCGGGGTCAGCAATGGCGAGTTTGATCCTGCCGTTGCCGGAAACGGAGAACATACGATCACTTATACCTTTATGGAAAATGGCTGTGAAAACATGGCTGAAGATGTGATATACGTTGGCGAGTGCCTGGGAATAAATGAATTTGTTGATGGAATAGCGATAAGCATTTATCCCAATCCCAATAGCGGCATGTTTACCATGACCCTTGACTCAGATGTTGCAAGATCGTTAAACATGAAGGTTTTGAATAATAAGGGTGCTGTGGTTTATAGCGAAGAAAACATTGATGGAAATAAGAAATTCAGCCGGAAAATGGATTTGACCGGTTATGGAAGGAATTTATTTCATTCATATCTACTCGGAGAAACACAATACCTGAAGAAGATCATTATTGAATAAAAATACAGTTGACCTTATATAAGCGCACTCCTGCATAGGGGGTGCGCTTTTTTTTATCTAATGAAAACGTAATTATAAAAGTTTGTCTTGAGCGATTTATTTAGCTGATTTTATTAAATTTGTCTTATTATTGGATACAAAAATCAATGATACAGTTACCGTACCTGTTTCGTGATAACATTAAAAAAAGAAAATGAAGTCTTTATTAATTGCTGCATTCATTGTTGTTTCACAGGCCTCCTGCTTTGCCCAGCAAACAATATATGGATTCCATTGCCCATGATGGTATCCAAAGGGAGTACATACTTTACATCCCTGCTTCTTGTTCAGCCAAGTTTCCTGTACCCTTACTTATCAATTATCATGGATATGGAAGCAATGCAGGCGAACAAATGGTTTACAGCAACTTTCGCCCTGTTGCCGATACGGCAGGATTTCTGATTGTTCACCCCGAAGGCACATTGTTTAATGGCACTTCCCATTGGAATGTCGGGGGATGGACCGTTGGCAGTACAGCGGACGATGTGGGATTTACAGATGCGTTGCTCGATTCCCTTCTTGCCCTGTACAACATTGATGAAAACAAAATATATGCTACCGGAATGTCAAACGGCGGTTTTATGAGTTTTTTGCTGGCCTGTCAGCTAAGTTCACGGATTACCGCGATTGCTTCTGTTACCGGATCAATGACCCCCGAAACTTACACCAACAGCAATCCTCAGCATCCCATGCCCATTTTGCAAATGCACGGGACTTCAGATCCTGTTGTTCCCTACAATGGCGCATCCTGGACATATTCGATTGATGATGCAATGGAGTATTGGGTTGACTATAATGCATGCAATCCAACACCTTCAATTACGGCATTGCCCGATCTTGACCCAAATGATGGAAGCATCGTGGAGCACATTGTATATGAGGGTGGCAATAATGGTGTTGCTGTTGAGCATTATAAAATTATAGGAGGTGGCCACACATGGCCCGGAAGTGTTATTAACCTTCCCGGTACCAATTATGACATCAATGCTTCGGCGGAAATCTGGAAGTTCTTCTCTAGATACGATATAAATGGATTGATTCAGACAACAAACATAGAAGAGTTGGGGCCTGGGAACCCAATATTATATCCTAATCCGACCAAATCATTCGTAAATGTTGAAATGGATTTATCAGCGGAAGTGGATTATAAATTGATTTCAACTCAGGGAAGAATAATTCAACATGGTGTGATTGGTTCAACCAATCGGCAAATTGATATGTTCGGTTTACCACCGAATATATACATTTTAAGGATTGGGGAAAATAGTATCAAGGTTCTAAAAACCGAATAATAGTAGTACTTTTATCTTTTATTTAAAACTTAAAACATATGAAAAATTCATTAAAAATCTTAGTTCTGTTTGCCATTAGCCTGGTATTTGTTTTTACTTCTTGTACAAAAGACAATGCCTCCTCGAAAGACGATACTGATATGTTGAAGTCTGCAACTTATGAAGAGGCTGAATTTATGTTGGAAGGGGATGGCGATTTTGAAAAAGTGATAACAAAGCCTTTGAAAAAAATTGAAAATTGTAAATTTATCGTGGAAGGCACGATCGAATTTCGTAAAGAAGGGGAAATAATTGCCATTATTGATTTTGGTGATGGCGAATGTGATGATATTGCAACCAAAACAGTGGATGGCGAAACCGTTGAATTTTCGATGAAAAAGGAAGGAGATAAGGAAAAGTACTACAAAGTGATTACATCGCCTATCGTTAAAATCGAAGGTTGCAATTACATCGTTTCCGGTTTGGTTGAGTTTTACAGTTATAAAGATGATTTATGGTTGGCAAACATTGATTTTGGTGACGGTACTTGCGACGAATGGGCCACCAAAACCTGGGATGGAGGAAGTAAAGAGTTCAGCATGAAAGACTGGTTAAATAAAGAGAAACCTTAATAAGCATTTTTTTTGGTAATGTATTGCTTTTTTAATATACCAAGCTTATTGAACCGTTTTTGCAAGAAATTAATATTCAAAAATAAAACCCAAATTGAATTTTAAAATTTCATTGAAAATTGTCTAATTTTAGCACCAATTTAAATTAAAAGTTTTCTATAACTAAAAAAATGTATCATTAATTCTTATAAGAATGAAAAACAAAATTTACTTTTCAGTATTTATGCTGCTGGTTCTTTTTTCATTTGTATCAATTAAGCTTTCAGCCCAGGTTGATACCGATATGATTGAAGATTGGGAAAGTGGCACATTAACACAATTTGAATGGCAAACCGGAGGAACTGCCGTATGGCAAATTACCGATCAGACTGTCTATGAAGGAATTTACAGTGCCCAGTCAGGAGATATTAATGATAATCAAGACTCATGGATATTGCTGGAGTACGAAGTTTACAGCCCCCAGGATATTTCTTTCTATCTGAAAGTTTCTTCCGAATCGGGATATGATTATCTGCGCTTCTATATTGATAATGTTGAGCAAGGGGCCTGGGCCGGCGAGGTTGATTGGCAACAAGCTACTTATCCCGTAACGGCAGGTTTTCATTCCTTTAAGTGGGCCTATGAAAAAGATGTCAGCATTTCTACCGGGCTTGATGCCGCATTTATTGACTATATTGTGTTCCCTCCAATGGAAATAGAGGCTGCATTTACTGTTGATACAACGGTTATCTGTAAAAATGATGTGATCCAGTTTATGGACCAATCCATTGGACCGATCACTGAATGGTATTGGATTTTTGAAGGTGCCACCCCAGGTACATCCACCGCTCAGAATCCGGTTGTCGCTTACCCAACAGTTGGAGAGTGGGATGTTTACCTTCAGGTTTCGGATGGTATTGAATCATCGGAGGCTTTTATGCCTGCATATATTACTGTTTCTATGACTCCGGATATAACCCCAACTCCTGTAGGCCTTACTTTATTGTGTGCCAGTTGGGGAAACTCAACGTATAGCACAACCGGATTACCTGGCATTACTGAATACGAATGGGCTATTGACCCCGTTGAAGCAGGTACTATTTCGGATCAGGAACCAATGTAACCCTGGCCTGGGATGCCGATTTTCTGGGAACGGCCGAATTGAGTGTTGCCTCGGTCAATTACTGTGGAGCGGAGTATTTTCCAACCCACTGAGCATTACCCGCTATCTGCCCGAAGTTTCCCTGGTCATTCCTGCGTTTGTTGCTTTATCAACTCCTCCATTTGAATTTACGGGAGGGTCTCCTGCAGGTGGAACTTATTCAGGGCCGGGTGTTACCAATAATGTGTTCGATCCCAATGCCGCCGGTTTGGGAACACATATTATTACCTATACCTATACCGACAATAATTTTTGCAGCAATTCTGCAATTGATTCCATAACCGTTACTCAATTTACCGGAGTTGACGATCGTTTTGGTAACCGGCAAATAGCGGTTTATCCCAATCCAAACAATGGAAATTTTAACGTCGAATTCAATGCTATAGCAGAAAATACTGTTGATTTGAGAATTTTTAATTCATTGAATGCGATGGTTTATGAAGAAAAGGGAGTAAGGACTACAAGTCATCTGGTAAAGAGATTGACCTGGCTCAGAGCCAAAGGGGGTTTATTATCTCAGGATTTCCGGATCAGGTTCGGATGAAGTTAGAAAATCGTCATACAATAGAGTCGTAAACTATACCCTATAAATGACCCTGCGGAATTTCTGCGGGGTTTTTATAAATATTGATTCTAAATAAAGGGTTAAAGGGTTGCTGTGTGCAACACTTATAATATGGGATTGTCTTGAATATCAACAATGCTAAGATTAATTTAAAAATATCATCATGAAGAAAATTTCTCTGATCACCCTTGCAATGTCATTTCTGATATTGAATTCATTGCTATCTCAAAACCTAACTGTAACCTATCGGTTTGATAAACCTGAAATTGTTACGGATGAAGAAGGGTATTCCATCCTCAATTTCACCGACTGTTTTCATTTCGGAGATGAAGGCAATCCCTTATTGCCTGTTTATGGAGCTGATTTGCTATTGCAGCAGGGAACAGAGATTGCAGCCGTGGAAATAGTATCAACCACATACTCCGAAAGAATCCCCAATATTAATATCCAACCGGCCAGCAAAATGTTTCCCATTATTCAGGGTGTTGCTGCTGATTATAAAGTAATACCCAATGATTTCATTTATAGCTCTGTTCTGCCTTATCCGGGTGAAATCATTTCAGGAATTGGAACGGGTTACCTGGCGGGTCATTCCATTGGATCGTTTTCTCTATGTCCATTATTGTTTTATCCAAGCCAAAAGGAAATTCAATACCTAAAAGAGATCACACTCGAAATAATAACATCGGCTCTCAAAAGGCCTCCAGCGCTTCTCGGTTTTTGAAGAACTCATTTACCGTTTCAGAGCGCATCACGCGAATTGTTGAGAACCATAATTGTTGAAAACATACGATTATCCTGCTGCAAAGGATTTGGAAGCCGATATTCTTCTAATCACAAACAATGCACCTTCCCCTCTTTCGAGGAGTATATTCAATTTAAAGAGTCAACCGGATTTATCGTTAATACCATTACAACGGAGAGTATTTATACCCAATATACCGGGCAGGACAATCAGGACAAGATCCGGAATTGCATCATTGATTATTACGAAACCTACAATATTGAATATGTAATATTGGGAGGTGATGCCGACCCAGGTTCCTCCACTCAAAACATTATTCCTCATCGTGGTTTTCACGCGAATGATGATAGTGACATTCCGGCTGATATGTACTATTGCTGCCTCGATGGTAACTGGAACAACGATGGTGACAATAAATGGGGAGAGGTAGGTGAATATGACCTTTATGCAGAAGTGGCAATCGGAAGAATTTGTGCCGACCATGCTATTGAAGTTCAAAATTTTACCCATAAGCTGAGTATGTATCAAAATAACCCGGTGGTCGCTGATATTGAAAAAGCCTTAATGATAGGGGAAGAATTAAACAATAATCCCTGGACTTTTGGTGGTGACTACAAGGATCAAATTGCCTACGGATCTTCTGCTCATGGCTTTACTACTGCTGCAATATCCGATAATTTTGAAATCTTTACCCTGTACGACCGTGATGGCGGTTGGAACAAATATGATGTTTTCAATCAATTCAATACCGGAGGGCTTAATTTGCTGAACCATTTAGGACACTCCTCTCCCACCTATAACATGAAAATGAACAACTCCGATATTACTACCAGCAATTTCCAAAATGATGGTATTACCCGGGGATATGTAATTGGTTATTCACAAGGTTGCTACAATGGATCGTTTGATAACCGGGATTGGAATTATAGTTATGGCGAAGATTGCTTTGCAGAAAAGATTACCACCCTTACGACAGCAGAAGTTGCCACCGTGGCGAATTCCAGGTATGGCTGGTATTCTCCGGGCAACACCAACAGTTCTTCGCAATACATTGACAGGCAGTTTTACGATGCTATTTTTGGTGAGGATCTTACGATCATTGGTTATTCAAACAGTGATTCGAAGGAGGACAATGCTTCTTATTTTGCAAATGACAGCTATATGCGCTGGACTGCCTATGAATTAAATTTGTTTGGTGATCCTTCCATGGACATCTGGACGGCGGTACCAACGGATATTGTAGTTAGCATTCCTGCAAGTATGCCCATTGGCTCAACAGAGGTTGATTTTGAAACCGATGCTCCTTTTGCACGGTTGGGAATCCTGCAAAATGGTGCGTTAATTGGCCGAGCAGTAGCTGATGCTTCAGGAAATGGAACGGTTGTGTTTACTGAGCCCGTAACCAGCCCCGATGCGGTTGAGATTTCCATTATTGCACATAATAAAAACCGGTATTCGGGTTCCATGATTGTTGTTTCCAACCAGCCTTATGTATTGTTTGAATCGTGTCAGGTTAATGACCCCATGGGCAACGGAAATGGAATGGTAGACTTTGGAGAGCAAATTTCCATGGGGATGAGTGTAGTAAATGTTGGGGATCAGCCTGCATCCGATGTTGTTGTTACCCTTTCTTCGTCCTGTGAATACATTACAATAACGGATAATACAGAGGCTTTTGGCAACATGGCGGCAGGTCAGGCAATTTTTATTGATGATGCTTTTGTTTTTGATGTTGCAGATGATATTCCAAATAATTGCCCCATTAGCTTTATTGTTGAAGCTACCGGAGAAAGTACATGGGAAAGTGAATTTACCCTGTTTGCCTGTGCACCTGAGTTTTCATTTGGTGCTTTTATGATCTCTGACCCTTCAGGAAATAATAATGGGCAGCTGGATCCGGGTGAAACTGTGAATTTAACCTTTATGATTAATAATACCGGCCAGAGTGATGCCCCCGTATCGCTTGCAGAATTGGCAAGTGTCGGTAACTATGTTACGATTAACAATTCATCGTATGATCTGGGAACAATAGCGGCCGGAGGATCCAAGATCTCTATCTTTAATATCACCGTTGATGTTTCTGCGCCTGTGGGTTCTTTTGCCAATTTGATGCTGGAAGTCAATTCAGGTTTATACAATGCATCTAAAGGGTACAATTCAAAAATAGGCCGCATAGTCGAAGA
Source organism: Bacteroidales bacterium (assembly GCA_041393255.1). Lineage (GTDB taxonomy): Bacteria > Bacteroidota > Bacteroidia > Bacteroidales > JAADJA01 > JAADJA01. The sequence goes on from JAWKKM010000012.1 coordinate 8,347, forward strand.
CTGGGAAACCGGTGATTTTGAATTGTACGATTGGGAAACCGGTGGAAACGCCGAATGGCTCATTACGACTTCAAACGTTTATGAGGGAACTTATTGTGCCAAGTCGGGCGATGTGGGTGACCAGCAGTTTTCTTTGCTTCAACTTTCCTACAATGTGATGTATGATGACAGTATTTCTTTCTTCGTAAAAGTTTCCTCCGAGGCTGATTATGACTATCTGAAGTTTTATATTGATGGTGAAGTTGTTGGCCAGTGGGCAGGTAATTTTGGCTGGGAGCGGGTTAGTTTTGCCATCCCTGAAGGAATGCATTTATTAAAGTGGCTTTACATTAAGGATACCTATGTGAGCAGTGGTACCGATTGTGCCTGGGTTGATTTTATTGAGTTGCCAACGGCTCTTACAACTACAGCTTTTGCCGGGGGAGATGAGATAATCTGTGCAATTGATGATTTTGATTTTAATTGTGCAGGAACAGCAACGAATTACAATACGGTTGAATGGACAACTTCTGGTACGGGAAGTTTTGATGATGCCTCATTAATTAATCCTGTTTACTCTCCTTCCTATGATGATGTTTCCGCTGGAAGTATCATCCTTACATTGACGGTCTACGGAGCGGATGAAACGGTTTCGGATGATATGGTTCTTACCCTCAATCAATCTCCTGAAATTGTTATGAATGGAAATGTGGAAATTTGTGCCGGCAGTAGTTATTTCGTATCCAATATTTCTGCTCAGAATTTTTCTCAACTTTCATGGAGCACTTCAGGCGATGGTACTTTTGACGATATTACTTTGTTAGAGCCCATTTATACGCCCGGTGAAAAATGTTATTAATGGCGAGGCTACACTGACTTTGTTGGCTGGAAGCTTTTTACCCCTGAATCTGTAGCGGAAGATGTGGTTTTAAGCATTCATCCTTTGCCTGTTGTTGGTACCGGGAAGCGATACTTCTGTTTGTTATTACCACACCCTCTTCTTGATGCCGGTAATCCGGGTTCGGAATATGTTTGGTCAACCTTGAAACGACACAGACCATTGAAGCAGCGTCGGGAGGGGAAGTGGGTATTGTTACATTTTCAGTCGAAGTTACGGATGTGAGCGGATGTACAGGTGCTGATGAAATTGTAGTTTCATTTGATGAATGTGCCGGTATTGGTGATACTTATCGAAATGGTAGTTTTACCATTGCACCCAATCCCAATAATGGTCTGTTTAATTTTGATCTTCAACTCGAAAACATTGATAATGTTGATGTCGTGATTTTTGAATTCTTAAACGCTACTGTTTTCGAAAAGAGAAATAGCCTGGGTACAGATTTCAAATATCAGGTTGATCTAAGCCATTTATCTCTGGGTATCTATTATCTGCAGGTTTCCGGAAAAATTACTCTGCTCACAAAGAAAATAGTTATTCAATAATAAGTAAAAGATATTGCAGGTAGTTGCGGATACCAATCCGGAGTTCCTGCTGGTATTTGATTTGCAGTGAAAAAGCCTTGTTGTTTTGATTTTATTATGTATATTTGCCTTTCCCTCTTATTGATGAAATGTGACCACTTATGAAGTTTTAAATTAAAATTATTTACAATGAAAAAATTTACATTTTCGGCATTCCTGATAATTGGAATGGTATTGATGATGGGATCACTATTTGCACAAAAAAATCAGCAAACAGTTGATACCCGAATTTAATATGCGGTATTGGACTAAAATGGCCGAGCAAGGATTGGGTGCCGGTTGCTCCGGCAATACCTGTTACTCCGGCTGAATATAAGACTTCAAAAATCAATGCCAAAAAGCTGTTGACCGAAAATTCAACAGATGTTCCTGTAACCAACCTTACCAATGTAACGGAAAGTGAAAACTCAATTTTTGTTGACCCAAACAATGCCGATTATGTTTGAATTCAAACAATTCAACATCCCATTCTGGCAGTACCGTTGGATCACTTTATGGGGCCAATTATTTTCAGTCAGCAAATGGAGGAACCATTTGGGGTGGTAGTTATCAGGGAGCCGTTGAGCCAATAGTGGTGATCCTACTACTGCCATAAGCTTAAGTGGCCGTCAGTATGTGAATTTCATCAGCTTGCTCAGTGGCCAGGGTATTGCCTATTCCAACGATGGAACTTCATGGTCTACGGCTACCGTCGCACCCAACCCGGGTTCATTGGCTGATAAAACCACATGTGGATTGACAATAGTATAACGAGCCCATACGAAGGAAATTTATATGTAGCCTGGACTCCTTTTGAGGAGCCTGATGATGCAGAAATTGTAATTTCAAGGTCAACAAATGATGGCGTTAGTTGGTCGACTCCTTTAAATCTCAGTTCTGCTGTTTCTGCCGGAAGTCATAATCAAGGTGTTAATTTGCAGACAGGGCCCAACGGAGAAGTATATGCTGTATGGACAATCTATGATAGCTGGCCAAGTGATGAAGCTGCATTGGGTTTTGCAAAATCTACAAATGGGGGTGTAAGTTATTCAACCGGTACAAGGATCATTAATAACATCAGGGGAATTCGAACTACTGAAACATCAAAGAACCATCGTGTTAATTCCTTTCCGTCAATGGCAGTTGATATTAGTGGTGTGCCAATAATGAAATTTATATGTTGTATGGGCGAACGTTGTGTACCTGGTACAAATACCGGAACCAATATCAGCGTTTACTGCAGCCGTTCCACCAATGGTGGTGCAAGCTGGTCAACACCCATCAGGGTAAACCAAAATCCTTATACTGCAGGTAAAGAAGCCTATTTTCCATGGATTGCCTGCGATTCTGAAACAGGTGCTTTAAGTGTTGTTTTTTATGATGATCGAAATGTCTCGAGTACCCAATGCGAGGTGTTTTGTGCCAATTCATTTGATGGCGGCCTTACCTGTAGAAGATTTTGCTGAGTGATGTTGTTTTTACCCCTGCCCCGATTTCCGGACTGGCAAGCAGGTACATGGGAGACTATCTCGGAATTACGGCAAAAGGCGGAAAAGTTTATCCTTGCTGGACGGATACCCGGAACGGGTTATTTATGACCTATGTCTCGCCCTATGAAACCAATAATCTTGAACGGCCAACTGATTTGAACCACAACCTGAATGATATTACCGGGTTGGTAGACCTGACCTGGAGTTTTTAATAATGTCCCCGGATTCCTGTATTGTACAATGTACCGTGACAGGAGTTTGTTAGGAACTGCTTCGTCCACTTCCTATTCTGATAATTTGCCGGATTATGGTTTGTACGAATATTCTGTATCGGCACAACATGCCAGTGGGGAGTCTATTGCGGATGCTACAAACGTTCAATGGGGTGATGCAGGAATCAATGTCGATCCGAATTCATTTTATGTTACCCTGCCTCCCAATGCCCAGGCTATTGAAACCTTGACAATTTCTAATAGTGGTGAACTTATTTGACCTATAGTGTCAGCACCGTAATTAATTCGAAAGGCGGAAAGGCATATTGTTCTGCAAGCGGTGCTGATGAGTATAAGGCCGGGTAATATTCAATACCATTGACAATTCATCAGGATGTTCAGGATATGGAGATTATACGGCCATTTCAACAACTGTGAATGCCGGAGATTCTTATGATCTTACCATTGTAAACGGTAATGTATATACGGCTGATGATCTTGGTGTTTGGATTGACTGGAACCAGGATGATGATTTTGATGATGCCGGCGAAAATGTTGTTTGCGATATTGACAACAGCGGACAAGGGACATTTTCAATTGCAAATCCAAATAATGCAACTGCCGGAACCACTACCATGCGCATCCGTATGAAATGGTCAGGTTCTGACTGTGGCAGCCCATGTGGTACAACAACCTATGGCGAAGTTGAAGATTATTCGATCAACATCGTAGGTTGGTTGCTGGTTAGCCCAACCTCAGGAACAATCCTTCCGGGAATGTCGCAGCAACTGGATGTTACATTTGATGCAACTGGTTTAGCGGAAGGTATATATCCGGCAGATATCATCGTTTACAGCAATGATCCCGGCCAGCCTTCTGTTGTTGTTCCGGCAACTTTAAATGTATCTTTGGGAGATCCTGAGATTGTGGTGTTACCTTCTTCTCTTGACTTTGGAGATGTACAGGTTGGTCTGAACAATGCATTACAGTTTTCCATTGAAAATACAGGAACGGGTGTATTGGCGGGAACCATAACTACTCCAACCGGATATACAGTCAGCAATGCCAAGGGTGATGAAGACAATGTATTGAGTTTTGCTGTTAATGAAGGAATAACTGAATATTATGATGTTGTATTTGCTCCTACTGCGGCTCAGCCTTATAACGGGGATATTACCATCGATCATAATGCCGGTGTAAATCCGAACTTATTTCGGTAACAGGAAACGGCTTGCCGGGCCCCTGAGCCGGACATTGATGTTAGTCCTGAAAGCTTTATATTACACTTATGCAGGATGCAATGAAAGACGAGTTTTTGACCATTTCAAACCTGTAGTGATGCCAATCTCACTTATAGTACATCAGTTAGTTATGATAATAAATCAGCCTGGTTAAATTCGAATCTCAACCTTGGATATACTACGAAGAATTTTAAAACAAGTGATAAAGAAGAGATGTGCCCTTGTACAGGTTGGGAATACCAATCCTAAACTGTGGGTGATCTCCTATTGGAACTGAATGTTCAAGCCTCTACCGGAGATGACCAATTGCTTGGATGTGAATTTGACGTAATCTATTTCTAGGTTTACGGGTGGTGGCGGCACTGCCGGTGTCAATGGCAATCACTTTATAAAACAGATATCAGTGGTAACCTCGTTGGTACTATGCTCAGGGTACTTCATCCGATTGGGGAATTCGTGATATGGCGTTTGACGGAACATATTTGTACGGTGGTGATGAAAATGGTTTTACCGAATAACACCTTCCACAGGAGCCGTAACAACCATGTTTACTGGAAACCGGGATTGACTTAGTATTCGGGCGCTGGCTTTCCAGCCCGGTTACCGGACACATTTTTATGCATCCAATTGGGCCACACAAATTGTTGAGTTTGACGCTGGAGGAACAATACGCAACTTATACTGCGCCCGGATTAACAGGCGTTTATGGAATGGCTTATGATGAGCCTTTCCGGTAATTTATGGATTTTTGACCGAACCGGAACACCGGCAACCTCGTTCTATGAATACAATTTGTCCACCCAGGCATTAACGGTGTAGTATTGCAAGTACCCTTACTTACCGGTTTGACAGATCAGTTGAACGGTGGTGCATTGTTTGCTGCCAACCTTGTTCCGGGTAAGATTGTATTGGAGGTGTTGTTCAGGGAACCGACAATGACATGTTTTTTGCAATGCGAATTGGGAGACTTGGTAACTTATTCATGGTTGTCCATAACAGCCAATGGTTCTGGTTCTGTTATGGGTGAAGGTTCAACCAACGTTACAGTACATTTTGATGCAACGGGCTTGGATTATGGAGTCTACACTGGCAATATTGAAGTGTCAAGCAATGATCCTTTCGATCCGATTATTAATGTACCCTGCACACTTGAGGTTGCTGCTGGTACAACCGTCAATTTAAACGCAATGCTTGAAGGCCCATTCTTCAGTGGGCAAATGACACCCTGGCTGAATGTTTACGGGGTTATTCCATTTAACCAGCCATACAATCAGGCACCATGGAATTATTCCGGTACCGAAAGTGTTGCTTCTATACCGAACAATGATATTATTGATTGGGTTTTGGTTGAGTTGAGAGAAACCCGGGTGATGTCTCAACAGCTACAAGTGCCACAACAATTTTACAACAAGCCGGATTCATATTAAAAGAATGGAACAATTGTCAATACCTCGGGTAGTTCATCCATGAACTTTAGTATAATGATTACTGATAACCTCTTTGCTGTTGTCCGTCACAGAAATCATCTGGATGTCATATCTGCTGGAAGCACTCGTTGAATCAGGTGGTGTATATTCATATGATTTTTCGACTGGTGTTGAAAAGGTATTTGGTGGAAAAAATGGCCATAAGGAATTGCAACCGGGAGTGTGGGGGCTGATCAGTGGTGATGGTGATGCTGACGGTGAAGAATGAATATGGATAAGGTGGAAATTTGGGAACTCAGCGAGGAAACAGCGGCTACTACATGGGTGACTACAATATGAATACAAATGTCTACGATGATGACAAAGAAATGTATTGGGAACCGAATGCCGGAAAGGTTCAAAAATAATTGAATCCAGCAAAAACAGGTGCATACTCAAGCAAAGTACCTAAATAGTATCGGAATAATTTGGTTTAAAAGTCCTGCCAGAATGGTGGGACTTTTTTTAACTATTTTTAGGGAACATTTTAAAAACCATACAATGATGAAAAGTATTATTTGCTCAGTTTAATTTTTATTATATGAGTCTTATTTCTGCTTTCTCCCATAGGAAAGATAGTTGATATATCCTCAAATGACATTCCTATAGAATTTGAAATCTATGCAGATGTTGATGGGAAGATTCTGATAAAAGAAGATTTTCTAAATCCAGTTACTAAGGGTTTTGATTTGGATCTTATTGAACTGTACCCCAATTGGCCTGTTCAGCTTGTTGGTAATTCATCGCGTGGAGGGATTTATTGCAACCTGGATGAAGATGATGAACTGGAGATCGTTTACAATGTTGAGCAGCAGGTTTATGCCTGGAACGTCGATGGCTCTGTTGTTGATGGATGGCCCCAAACAGTTCAGTTATTTCCTGATGGTGCACCGGCCTTTGGTGATATTGACGGTGATGGAGAAGGGGAGATTGTGGTATCAACAAGATCAGCCGGTACTGGGAATACGGGAAGGCTTCATGCCTTTCACAAAGATGGTACGGTAGTATCCGGTTTCCCTGTGACCCTTATTGGAGGAACCACAAAAACACCTGTTCTGGCGGATTTGAATGGAGATAATACTTTTGAAATCATTTTGGAAGAACGTGCTTATCCCAATGGTTATGTTGGGGTTTATAAAGGTGATGGCACATCCTATCCCGGTTTTCCTGTAACACTTGATTATATTCCAGGCTCCGCCGTTGCTGTGGGTGATATTACAGGGGACAATATACCTGAAATCATTGCAGAGTCCTATTATAGCATTTATGCCCTTGATGTAAATGGAAATGTACTTGAAGGATTTCCGTTTACACCAGGAAACGATCGTGTTTTTTCTTATTCTACTCCTGTGTTGGCTGACCTTGACGGTGATGGAAAAAGAGAGATCATTGCAGGCGACCATTCTTCTGCAGCAGGAAATGGTGCTGTCCATGTATTGAAATATGATGGCTCATTTTTTCCGGGCTGGCCAAAATATACCGGCTATTGGATTTACGGACCACCTGCAGTGGGCGATATTGACGGCGATGGCAGCCTCGATATTGCAATAGGCGACCAGGTATTGAGCGGCACGCCGGTATCGAAAGTATTTGTTTGGGATAAAGATGGTAACGCCCTCCCCGGATGGCCAACAACGCCTATCTGGGCGATTAACAATCAAATACTATTGGCTGACCTGGATGGCGACAATAGCGTTGAGCTTATGTGGGATGACAATACTGATGCCGGAGTTTATTTAGGTTATAACCACGATGGAACACCCATGGATGAATGGCCTTTGACGGTGACTGGCTCTACATTTTTTATGAATCCTTTTGTAACGGATATCAATAATGATGGTTTATTGGATATTTCCGGAGCTGGACGGAATTTAATCACTTCCGAGATCAATTTTTACCTCTGGAATGCCAATGTGCCAGTGAATTCGGAATTGGCCGAGTTGCCTGTTTTACAATACAATGTCCAGCATGATGGGGTATATATTGATGTGAATGTTTTAAATGCCAATTTTGTGGCCACCCCGATAGCATTATGTGAACAGGAGGAAACGCAGTTCTCTGATCAGTCAAACGGAGATGTTGTTTCATGGGAATGGGAATTTCCGGGAGGATATCCCAATGCTTCAGTGGAACAAAACCCGATTATTTGGTATGGAACTGAAGGAGAATACGATGTTACCTTAACTGTTTCCGATGGAACCAATTCGCATACCACCACAAAAGCTAATTACATAAAAGTTGCCTATGAGCCCGAAGTACCTGATCAACCTACCGGGCCGGTGGTTGTCGAAACTTCTCAAAACCTCTTCACTTTCTACGAAACTTCATCCCTGAATGCAGATGAGTATGTTTGGGAGCTTATCCCTGATGACATGGGGTTGATTGTTCCGGGGGATACCCTAAATGAAGTTAAGATTTACTGGAGCCAGTCAAATAGTTATCAAGTACAATTGAGTGCGAGAGCTATAAATGCCTGCGGTGAGAGCGAATTGTCTGAACCCCTTGTTATTTATGTGAACTGGAATACTCAAGTTGAAAATCAGTTGTCTGATAATATCATTAAGATGTATCCCAATCCATCAAGGGATAATTTTTTTGTTGAAATGACTGTCCCGTGTGTAAGAGTCGAATTATTATTAGTAGATGGATTCGGAAGACAATTCATTCCCAAATACCTCATTTGCAATGAACGGAATTTGATTACCATTGAAGCGGGAAATATTCCTAAAGGAGTCTATTTTGTAGTTGTAAAAGCAGAATCATATACCAAAGTGAAAAAGCTGGTTTTGATAGAATAATTGCCTATTATTGACTTTTACAATGGCATAATTTTTCAACGATAGCAGCAGGGTTGAAACCTTTCTTTGAAAATTGTCCTTGACACAGGGCTTTGATTTTCTTAACTTTATGGCCTGAGAAAATTAAAACCAAAGCAGTCATGAGAAAAATTCCCCTCCTTCTAACCTGTTTTAATCTCTTTTTTACACTTCAATTATTTGCCCAATGGCATTGGCAGAATCCTTATCCTCATGGCAATCATTTGTATGGTGTCCAATTCCTGAACGAAGATGAAGGATGGGCGGCCGGACATTTTGGAACCCTTATTCATACGTTGGATGGAGGGCAAACCTGGCAGGAAATTAAGAGCGGCGTAACAGCTCGATTAAGGGCAATCTATTTCATAGATTCAAATACTGGCTGGGCAATGGGAGTAAACAGTACAATTATTCATACCATTGATGGTGGCCAAAACTGGGTACAGCAGTTTAGCGGTGTAAATCACAATTTCAGAGATTCCTATTTCAATGATGAACAGGAGGGATGGATAGTCGGAGGATTTGGAACGGTTATTCATACCTTTGATGGGGGTACCACCTGGAATTTGATACATTCTGATACAAGCTTTCATTTGAACAGCCTGAGTTTTATTGATGGGCAAACTGGGTGGGCTGCAGGAGGAGGAGGCTGGGGAACGCAACCGGCAAGTACTATTATTTACACAGATGATGGTGGAATAAACTGGTCTGCTCAAAATACAGGGATAGAACAAACGTTATGGGGTGTTTATTTTGCTGATGAAAACCATGGCTGGGCTTGTGGTGTTGGTGGTAAAATTATATTGACAACCGATGGCGGTAACACATGGACTGATCAACCGTCACCTACCATCCAAACCCTTAACGACATTTATTTTTATGATTTGCAGCATGGCTGGGCCGCAGGGAATGCGGGGGTTATCCTAAATACTTCAGATGGAGGGTTAACCTGGTTGGTTCAGGATAGTACTGATGTTCCGTTTCGAAGTATATATGCTGTTAGCCAGGATAAGGTTTGGGCTGCAGGGCTGTGCAGTCAGATCAGTCATACAGAAGATGGAGGTGAAAACTGGGAATTCCAGATGTGGGGAACCCGTCATTCTTTTTTGGATGTGTTTTTCCTGGATCAGCAGGAAGGTTGGGTAGCGGGGTTGGAAGGATTAATTTGGCATACAGAGGATGGTGGCGAAAATTGGTGGGAACAGTCATTCTTTATGGCTGATTGGCTGGAGAGTATATATTTTTCGGATTCTGAAAATGGTTGGGCTGTTGGTTCAGCAGGTGCCATTCTTCATACTGCAGACAATGGTGATAATTGGGATTACCAGGAAAGCAATTATGATGGCTGGTTAGAAGCGGTCTTTTTTGCAAATGAAATGAACGGTTGGGCAGCCGGACAGGATGGAACTATCCTCTTCACAAATGATGGTGGAGATAACTGGGGATATCAGGCGAGCTATACTCCTCATATGCTTCGTGATATTTATTTTTTAGATGAAAACAACGGATATGCAGCAGGTTTTCACGGCACTATCCTTTATACCTATGATGCTGGAACTACATGGCTTCCGCAAATGAGTGGGACAACAGATTCACTAGAATGTATTCAATTTATTGATTATAATAATGGCTGGGTTGCCGGTCAAAATGGAACTGTTCTTAAAACAACAGACGGCGGCTCAACATGGACCTCAATAGAAACGGGAATTACAAACTGGCTAAGAAGTATTTATTTCATAAGTGAAGATATTGGCTGGACGGTAGGTTTTAATGGCAAGATATTATATACGGAAGATGGTGGGCTGAACTGGACCGATCAGGCCATTACTGATATAAACCTTTTGGATGTACATTTTGCTGATGAGATTTATGGATGGGCTGTTGGGGACGGAGGTACTATTTTACATACCGATAATGCTGGATTTGTTGAAACTCCAATAAATCAAAAGCCAAAAACCAAAAGCCAGATTCAAAATTATCCCAATCCATTTTCGACAACCACAACAATATCATTTTCGCTGGAAAAGAAATCAACTGTTATAATTGAGGTTTATGATATCACAGGACAACTGACCTCGATCTTAACAGAAGATTTTTTTCAATCAGGAAATCACGAGGTTGATTTTGACGGAAGCGAACTACCCATGGGAATTTATTTCTGTGTAGTGATAACAGATACTGAAATAAAAACAACAAAAATCATCAAAGTAGACTAAGCGAATTTACTGAAAAATTTTATATCGAAAACACTCCACCAAATGATCATTCACCATGCCTGCAGCCTGCATGTATGCGTAGCAGATGGTGGATCCAACAAACTTAAATCCTCGTTTTTTCAGGTCTTTGCTCATGGCATCTGACTCAGGACTGGTGGCAGGTATTTGGTCCAGCGAAGTCCATTTATTGATTTTGGTTTTGTAATCTGTGAATTGCCAGATGTATTTATCAAAACTCCCAAATTCTTCTTGCACTTCAATAAACCGATGAGCATTGCTGACAGTCGCTCTTATCTTAAGTTGGTTTCGGATAATGCTGGCATTCTTCATTAGTTTTTGGATTTTATCTTCATTGTATTGAGCAATTTTCTTCACTTTGAAATTATCGAATGCCTCCCGGAAGCCTTCTTCTTTTCTTTAATACAATGGCCCAACTCAATCCAGCCTGGAAAGCATCCAGAATAAGGTATTCGAAATGCTTGCGATCGTCATGCAGCGGAACGCCCCATTCAGTATCATGATATTCGTTCATCAACGGGTCTTTGCCCGGCCATGTACATGTTTTCTTATTTATCATTTTGTTTATAGTTTATATCATCGGGATGAACGAGGGAAATAACCACCCCTTTTGTGCATTGTCCATCGTCAGAAGCAGTGACAGGAACCGCAGTTCCTTTATATAGAATATATCTTTATTAGTGGCAGGCCAGATTTTTTCAAAGACAGGATCTTTGTTAACCGTAACCCTGATCTCCATAAACATTCCCGTTACGAATATCTTGCAGGAAGATTTTCCCCTTGTTGTAATAATCGGTTTTATTGAATCGTCATCGAAATTAAGGATGTAGCCCTTTACCAGTGCCCCTTCGTCCTCCCAGGCATAGGTTTCCCCGCACGATCCCTGGCAATATTGCAGAAGGTCAGACACCGTTTGATATTCTTGATCCAGAATCAAGGGATGTTGCTCTTTATTACAAGAACTAAAAACAATTAAGAACAGAAAAACAGTTAACAGCTGAATTCGAAACTCTTTTAGAACATTCTCAAAACAAGGTTTAATATTTATTTTCTTTGTCTTTTTCACTTGAATTTTTACCTTTTTTCTTGTTTCGGTTTTATCTTTACCCTATGCAGCAACGCTCGACAAATGCACCTTTCTATAGTATTCCAGTCGAGTGAAGTTTTCGTCCTCACTTAAATAAATAAAATCATACCTTCCGAAAAGATACAATTCAAGGCGGTATGCATTGTTCCATACCAGTCGAAGATCAGTTCCTGAATTAATTCCTTTTTGCATTTCAGTATACTCAAATTCCTTATTTGACAGGGATAAAAAAGAGTATCCAATAAAAACCAAAGGATTAATGGTTAACCAGGATGCAATCTTGAAATGATAACCAAAGTTTATCTTGGGCTTATATACCAATGTTCGTGCTGATGAGTTACCTCTTGATAAGTAGTCAATATGAAAAGATCCTCCTCCATAAAGTCCTTTAATTAAATGTCTGTGGTAGCTAGCCCCAATATCAGCAATTCCATCGTATAAATAGAAAAATCCTTTATGGGTTTGAGTGAGCCCAAAATCTATCCCAAAGTAATGCTTTTCCTGGTAAGTGCGGAAAGGACAAAAATGCTAAGAGAATAATATATATAAATGGTTTTCTCAATGTCTTACACAAACAATTCGTCAATATCAGTTAACTGTTGCGGTGATAATCCTTTGCTTCCTCCCAACATATCGGTGATCAATGTCATCTTCGCTGCCGCCTCAAGTACTTCCATCCGATCGTATGCTTCCAGCAGTGTATTTCCAATGGTTATTATTCCATGGTTTTCCATCAATATAGCATTACCCTTTGTGCTCGCTTCAGCTACAATATCAGCAAGTTAGGTGCCCATTAGAGCCCATATTTTTGCAAATACAGGTTCACCAAGAATTGCCCGTGCTTCACCTGCAAGGTTGGTTTTAATGGGCTTTTTTGTGATAGCAAAACTGGTTGCAAAAACAGGATGGGCATGAACAATGGCCTTAATATCTGGCCGCTTCGTGTAGATAGCTATGTGCATTTTACTTTCCATGCTGGACCTGAAACGAGGGTTCACGATTTTTCCTTCAAGGGTCATGGCTCCAATGGACTCTGCCATCATTCTGGCCTTGTCAGTTTGAGAAGGGGTAATTAAAACTTTATCCCCAATCCGTAAGCTAATATTCCCTCCGGAGGTAGTTGTGAGTTTTTGTTCATACAACCTTCGCATGAAATAAGCTACCCGCTCTTTTTCTTTGATCAATTCCATTACAGATATAGTTTTTTGATGGACTCAAGAGCCGGTTTTATAATCCCTTTTTCGGTAATAATTCCACATATAAGTTCAGCAGGTGTAACATCGAAAGCCGGATTAAAAGCATCCGATCCAGGATTGCAAACCCATATCTTACGCATTTTCCCGGACGTATCAGGCCCTTCTTGGAAAAGCACTTCCCTTCATCTCGTTCTTCTATTACAATATCATTACCGCTTTTGCAATCTATATCGAAAGTGGATATAGGTGCTGCAACATAAAAAGGAATATTGTATTTATTCGCTACGATGGCTTTTTCCAGGGTTCCGATTTTATTCGCTACATCTCCATTTGCAGCTACACGGTCAGCACCAACGATTACCATATCTATTTCTCCTTTCGACATAAAATGGGCACCTGCATTATCAGTGATAATGGCATGCGGAATATTTTCATTTTTTAGTTCCCAGGCAGTTAGCCTTGCACCCTGGTTTCGGGGGCGGGTTTCATCCACATATACAAAAACATGTTTGCCCGATTCTTTGGCCTTATAAACCGGAGACAAGGCACTTCCATAATCAACAAAGCCCAACCATCCGGCATTGCAATGGGTTTGAATCCTGTCACCATTTTTAATAAGTGTATTACCATATTCACCAATCTTTTTGGCTGCCTCAATATTTATTTCAGCGAGGCTTTGGGCCTCATAAATGGCATTCTCAACCGAAATCTTGCCTGCTTTATAAACACGGTCTACAGCATAAAAAAGGTCTCTTGCTGTGGGCCTGGTGGATTCTATTTCATTTTTGGCCATTGCGACAAGTCTTACTATCATTTAGACTTTGAGCCTCGTGAAAAGCCTGGGCCATGGCAAATCCTCCCAATACACCAATTGCCCCTGCACCGCGGGTAATCATCGTCCGGATGGCCTTACAGCTGTCCTTGTAACCTTCTGACTTAAATATTTCAAACTCAAAGGGCAGTAAAGTCTGATCGATGATAAAAACGGTCAAACCTTGCATCCATAATGTCCTGTAATGTTTGCCATCGACTAGCATAATATTCTGATTGGTTAATCTTTTTCCAAAATAATTACGAAGTTATAAATAAACCAGATAGATACAAAATTATCAAGAAATAAATATAAGTCTTTAGCTTCATCCTGGCCAGTCAAATGTAATCTTTTGTTTATCAGCAAGAAAACATTAAATTGTTAAATAAATTGAAATAAAAATAAAATACAGTTGTAATTGTTTTTTTTACTATTATTGCGCGCTTTTATGAACCGTGGCGAAATTAGCACAATAGGCTGATTATCTGCATAATATAATTATAATGATTTTAATAATTGAAATAAAACAAATAAAGAATAAACATGAAATCAAAAGAAGAAAGTGCAAAGAGCTCTATTTTCCTTAACGAGGAAGATATAGAGCCCCCGAGCAGGGTACTCAAATCCATTCGTTTATTGGGAAAAAAAGAAATTCTTTCCATTGGGAAAAATGAATTTCCGATAAATCCAAAAACCCAGGAGTTTATTCAAAAAAACTTCCCAAATGTAAGCTTAAAAGAATGGAATAGCTGGCAGTGGCAGATCAAAAACAGCTATACTTCCTACCAACAACTTCAATCCATTCTTGAACTATCTCCTGATGAAATTAAGATAAATGGCAACGGCTACAACCTTCCCATTCGGATGACACCTTATTATGCAAGCTTGCTTGACCCAATCAACCCGGAACAACCATTAAGGAAAACCATGGTTCCGGTTTTTGACGAATTGATCACGTTGCCAGAAGAAAAACCCGATCCTCTTGGTGAGGAAAACCATAGCCCCGTAAAACAAATCATTCACCGGTATCCAGATAGGGTACTTTTTTTAGTTACCGGGTTCTGTTCGGCCTATTGCCGATATTGTACCCGATCCCATATGGTCTCAAAAAAAGAAAAATGCCATTCTTCTCATGCAGATTGGGAAAAAGCCATTGATTATATACGTAACCACCCGGAGGTTAGAGATGTCATTCTATCAGGTGGTGACCCATTAACCCTCTCAGATGCAAGGCTTGAGTATTTATTGTCACAGCTACGATCCATTGATCATGTTGAAATAATTAGAATTGGTACTAAAGTGCCGGTGGTTTTGCCACAGCGTATTACCCCTGTGCTATTGAAAATGATCAAAAAATATCATCCGGTTTTTATGAGCATTCACATCACGCATCCGGATGAAATGACAATTGAAACCAAAACGGCTTGCAATCGTCTTGCAGATGCTGGCATTCCCATGGGTAGCCAAACAGTCCTTCTAAAAGGGGTTAATGATAATGTGGAAGTATTTAAAAAGCTGATGCACCAGATACTGATGGTTAGAATCCGGCCTTATTATTTGTACCAATGTGATCCTATTCCGGGTTCTGCCCATTTCCGAACTCCGGTAAGCAAAGGATTGGAAATCATTAAAGGGTTGCGTGGTTTTACTTCAGGCTATGCCATTCCGCATTTTGTTATCGATGCTCCTGGCGGCGGTGGCAAGATTCCATTACTTCCTGAATACGTTGTTGGGAAAAATGATGATCAGATTGAATTGGAAAACTACCAGGGAAAACGGTTCTTTTATCCTGACACTGTAGCTTAAACACATTAAAGGGAACAATTAATTTTAATTACAACTTTATCGCAATGAATATAGGAATCACTTATGACTTACGTGATGATTACCTCAAACAGGGATTTTCGCTGGAAGAGACTGCTGAGTTTGACAAGATCGATACTATTGATGCAATTGATCACACGTTACAGGAACTGGGATATCAAACAGATCGAATTGGCAATGTGAAACAGCTTTGTATGAGATTGGTCAAAGGCGACCGGTGGGACCTGGTATTTAATATCTGTGAAGGGATGTATGGCATAGGCAGGGAAGCGCAAGCACCTGCTGTTCTGGATGCCTGGAACATTCCCTACGTTTTTTCTGATCCCTTGGTGCTTTCACTAACACTGCATAAGGGGATGACGAAGAGGATCATCAGAGATGCAGGAATACCAACCCCGGATTTCTTTGTTGTTAACACACCTGAAGATATTTCTTCTGTTGATTTGCCATTCCCGCTTTTTGCCAAACCACTGGCTGAAGGAACCGGAAAAGGGATCAATGCAAATTCTGTTATTGCAGACGCGGATCAGCTTAGAAAGGTTTGTTTACACTTACTTTCAGCATTTAAACAACCGGTATTGGTGGAAACGTTTCTTAGCGGAAGGGAGTTTACTGTTGGAATTACCGGGACAGGATCCAAAGCCAGAAGTGTTGCTGTAATGGAGGTTATCTTAAAGGACACAGCCGAGAAAAATGTTTATTCGATGAAAAACAAGGAAGAATGGGAATCTCTGGTGGATTACAGACTTATCGACGAAAAAATCGAGCAGGAATGCGAAAAAGTTGCCCTCGACTCATGGATCGTTTTGGGTTGCAGGGATGGAGGACGTGTGGATATCAGGTATGATAAAAAAGGCATTCCAAATTTTATTGAAGTAAATCCCCTGGCGGGAATTCATCCTAACCATTCTGATCTCCCAATTATGGCAACAAAGAAAGGAATCAGTTATAAAAATTTGATCAAAATGATCATGGATTCAGCTATGGACAGAATGTCTCCAAATTATTGATAACATCTGTAACGCATGAAAAAAGTATTAATACTGATCAATAAGATCACCGATGCACCAACCGAAGATGAGTTGGATGTTTTGGACCAGGTTTGCGAGGTGGAAGAAGCCCTTGCTGAATTAGGCTATGAATCGCACAGGGAATTTTTAGACCTGAATTTACAAAGTGCAAAATCGAGCATTCAGGAATATGATCCTGAATTGGTTTTCAACCTGGTAGAAACTGTAGATGGAAAAGGGGATCTCATATTTCTTGCCCCTGCACTTTTGGAAAGTATGAATATACCTTTTACCGGTTGTGGATTAAAAAGCATGTTTATCACTTCAGACAAAACGATGGCCAAAGAAATAATGCGGTTTCATGGTATATCAACTGCCGACTGGTTTGATTCTGAAAATTTGGGAAAATTGTCCCCCCAAAAAACATATCTCGTCAAACCACAATGGGAAGATGGCTCGGTCGGTATTGATGATGATGCTGTCTTCAAGGGAAACGATCCCAGGCTATTGGAATTTATCAATGCTTCTCCTGGCCGGAAATTTTTTGTTGAAGAGTACATTCATGGAAGGGAATTCAATTTATCTATACTGGGTGGCGAAAATGGCCCCGAAGTGCTTGCTCCGGCTGAAATAAAATTTATAAATTTCCCCAAAGGAAAGCCGAAAATTATCGGATACCGCTCAAAATGGGATGAGTCTTCCTTCGAATATCAGAACACGTTGCGTACCTTTGATTTCCCGGATGAAGATTTACCGCTGCTTGAGCGGCTTGATGAAATTTGCTACCAATGCTGGGAATTATTTGACTTAAAAGGTTATGCCAGGGTCGATTTCAGGGTGAATGAAAAGAATGAACCTTTTGTCCTTGAAATAAATGCCAATCCGTGTATATCGCCCGATGCAGGTTTTTATGCTGCCTGCGGCGAAGCGGGGTATAAGTTTCATGAAGTAATTGAACGTATTATGTATGATGCACGTTTATGAAAACATCCGATTTACGAATTCGCTACAGAATTAAGCCCGGCGATGTTGATCATATCGAAGAAATTGTTGAATCTACCGGGTTTTTCAGGGAAGATGAAATAATCGTGGCTTGTGAGCTTCCTGAGGAACGCTTGACAAAAGGCCTTGAGAGTGGATATGAGTTTGTGTTTATCGAGCACAATGGCAAACCCATAGCCTATAGTTGTTTTGGTTTGATCCCATGCACCCTTGTAAGTTACGATCTTTATTGGATCGTGACCCACAATGACTACCGCGGAAATGGAGTTGGTTCGATGCTGATCAATGAAACGGAAAAACAAATAAAAGCATTGGGCGGGAAAACCATTTATGTTGAAACCTCCTCTAAGCCGCAATACCTTCCTACCAGAATGTTTTACGAAAAAAACCAGTACCTCCTGAAAACTACTTTTGAAGATTTTTATGATGTCGGGGATAATAAACTGGTTTATATTAAAAAAGTATAACCCCATTTATGGGAGTATGGCAACATTCGGGTAATTAAAAAAACTATAGGGTGATTCGTGTTATTTTATCAATATTTTGAGGGAAACACTTTCCGTTTTATTACTTGCCTTCAGGATATACAACCCCATTTCCAAACCGGTTACATCCACGATCGTCTCAATATCTTTTATCCCTGTCGTTTTCATCAATTTGCCCTGAACGTTGAACAACGAAATGACAACATCAACACTATTTTCATCCGTTGTTGTGATATTGATGTAATCGCCTGCCGGATTGGGGCCGATATTGAATAATTGCACTCCTCCATACTCATTAATGAGTGTCAAGGTATCAACAGTAATAAATTCCGGTTCTGTTTTGGTGTCTGAGCCAAATTCATTGATTGCAGTCAGCGAAACGTCATAAGTTCCCTGCATATCGTACAAGATAACCGGGTTCTGATCGGTAGAAACGGAAGGCGTCCCACCTTCAAATTCCCATTCCCATGAAGTTGGGTTATTTGACGATAAATCAGAAAATTCAACACTTTCACCAACCTGAATGGTCGTAACATTGGCGGCAAAATTAGCGACTGGAGGATCGGTAGAGGTATCGTATTCCACTACAGTTACAAAATCGGGACCGGGCATACAGACAACTGCAGTATTGGTTTCCGGGCAATAATCGAAATAGGTTGGTGTTGCTGGTAAAACAATAGCCTCATCTTTTCGGATCAAATGTCCTGGGTCGTCCGCGGTTGAAAGTGTCATAACTATAGGGTTGCCTTCAGTGTCGTACGCTATCATTGCCGGGCTGCCATATTGGGTGTAGTAATCCGTACTGTTGATAGCACCTGTTTCCGGATCAACATTGATAACTGTTTTGGTGGTATAATTAATGATCCCAAATTCATTATCTACTGAATTGTAGGCCAGTCTTAACGGCCCATCTCCATTGCTCGGGAAGGTTCCAACTACCGATGAGTTTGCTCCATCCACATGGATAATGGAATAACTATCACTGTTGTAATTGGTGACGGCTGCATATTCCCCGGTTTCATTAAAAGCAATCTTTAAAGGGAATGTTCCAACCGGTAGATTGGCCACAATTTGTTGCTGGGCAATATCAATAACCTGCACCATATCAGCAAAACTGGCGGCCACAAGTATGTATTGGCCGGTTGGGTCAACCTCCACGCTGCTTCTAACCCCAAAAGCTGCCCATGACAATCCGATCACTCCGGTAGGTATTTCTGTTATTTCAGAACTGGCTGCCCCATCAAGTTCAACAAACGAAACCGAATTTCCCTGCAGATTTCCAATATAGGCATGGGTGTCATCCGGGCTGATGGCTACCATTAGGGGCCGTTGGCCGGTCAATACGGAAGTAACAAATTCATTGGTGTTTAAATTAATCAGTTTTATGGTATGCAAATCATAACCACCCATAATGGCCCATTGTGAATCGTGTGTGATCCCGATGGCATCTGATTTTTCACCAAGATCAAGAACCGTATCCACAGAATAAGTGGCCAAATCAATTATTGTTGCACTTTCTGAAAGGGAATTTGACGTTATCAATTTAGATCCGTCTGGTGAAATGGCTATGCGGTAAGGGGTGTCCCCTTCCGGAGGCAAACCGGAAAGCACTCTTCCGTTATATTGGATATCAGAAGGGTTCGTAAAATCATAAAAGTAGATACCTTCATACCGAAGTGGATCGTACCCCACGGCTTTCATTCCAACCGGCGAAACACAACCAAAATCTTGTGTTAAGCCCTGGTATTGATCGGTCATGGTTTCGTTTGCAAAATCAATAATGGAAAAGCGGTATTGCCCGCTTATTGCATATTGATGATTCGGGGAAGTTCCAATCCAGAATGGAGTATAGGTTTGTGTGAAAGTAACAAAATCGGAAGTCTCAAAACGGACAATGGCACTTGAATTATTCCCAATTCCGATAAATGCTTTGCTTCCATCCATATTCACACCTACTTCATAAGTGGCCAGGTAATTACCTGTAACTTCAACAGTTCCGGTAATGCTATGGGTTTCATTGTCAATTTGGTAAACCTTAAAAACACTGTTGTAATCGCTAAGTGCAATGGTTTTACTTCCATCTCCTGATAATCCCACCACCAAACAGTTTTCAATATTGGGGATTGAATAATCAATGTTCCCTGTTTCAGTGTTTATATAAAGAACTTCATTATCGGCATTCCCTACTATAATATGGTTTCCGTCAGGTGATACGTCAAAACGGCTAAATTTGAAAGAACTTCTTCCTCCAGTCGAGATCCATGAGAATGAAAGCAGTTGCACAGGGAAATCAGGAAAACTGTTTACCACCGATATGCCGGAAAGTTCAATAACAGTGAGAACATCATTCAAATCGCTGGCCACATAAGCAAATTGGCCGTCCGGGCTTACCTCAACCACGGCAGGCTGTGTGTCTGGAGGGCCAACAATAACCGTGACATTGGAATAATCGTTTAGATCAATAACATAAATTTCATCTCCGAAAATACAAGGGACAATAGCATATTCATCTGTCATGGCAATATCACAAGGATAATCTCCTACTTCAATTACACTAATGGCTTCCATGGTTTCCGCATCAAACACAGTTATGTTATCGGTTCCTCCATTGCAGAGCAGAATTCTGGAACCATCATTGGTGTAGGTTGACCGAAGCATGAAATCGCCTTCAGGATCAACTCCCGGGTTGATATCCGTTTGTTGAGCATCCAGCAAGGATGGGTCAATAAAATCAAGAAGGGTTTGCCCTTTCTCTACCTGAATGGTTTGTCTTTCAATATTCCCATTATTGTTGACAGCATTGTCAATAGTTTGAGAAGAAAGAAATGAAACAATATAGATTTGAAAACAAATGAATACAATTATCTTTTTCATATTAGGTTCATTAAAGAAAAGCTAAATTACAAAAAAGATTCAAGGTTGAATAAAAAAGACTGCCACCCGACAGCCTTTTTTATTATGTATTAGTCTATGAGAATTAGTTTCTTGATGACTTCCTCATTTCCGGCTTTCAGGTGGTAAAAGTAGATTCCACTTTTCATCCGCTCCCCACTTTCATTTTCTCCATTCCAGCTAATCTTATGGGTTCCTGAAGCATAAGTTTGTTTAACCAGCGTATTAACCTGCCGTCCGCTCAGATCATAAACCGAAAGTTCAACTTCTCCCGGTTCGTCCAGTTCGATGCTAAACATTGTAAATGTCGAAAACGGATTTGGATAATTCGAAATTAATTGGTCAGCCTTCATGCTGTTTGCAGTTTCTGAGGCAATGTCAACCGTAAAATAAACAGGAATTTCGATGGTCGAAAAATCAGGATCGTTGGAGTAAACCATAATCGCTCCTACATAATCACCGACAGCTAAGGTTGTCCCATCACAAACAACCTCTATCGTATTTGAACCTCCCGGCTCAATTGATCCGGCAGATGGGTCAACAAATAGCCATGGCTCTAATTCATAGGCATTGGTAACTGTTATGTTGATATTGGTAGCTTTGTGTCCGCCATCGCCGTACGAATCGGTAATCCACAACTTCCATGTTCCTTCTGTTTCTTCACCGTTAAAATCATCGAGGCTTATCGAGTAATTACCATCATCTAATCCAGCAGCAATGGTTGCTTCTGTTCCGGCTGGCGATTGAATTAAAAAGGTTCCTTCTTCAGGCCAGTTGTCGGTTTGCCAGGTATAGTCAATGTGCCAGTCCGAAATCAATCCCGTCTCTGCATCCATCTCAAATTCGGTCCAGCCCAGTTCTGTAAATGTATTGCTATTCCAGGCACCGGCATTCGGACTGTCCTCCACATCATAATCATGCTCTTCATAAATGTTGGTATTCCATTCAATGGAATATTCCAGGTCAAGTTCTCCGGGGTTCGAAATGGTAAATTCTTCTGTATCCATGTATCCTTCATTTACCCATGCGTTTATTTCGGTTACATCCAGCGCGATAGCCGGAAATAATTGTCCACCCACAAAAAATGAATGGGGATCATATTCCCCGATGTATGGGTGATTGCCTGCATGGTCTCCGGCATCCATAGCCGTAATGTAATACGAAACTTCTGTTCCTTCATCACCTCCGGGAAGCGTGGCTGAATACATATCGTTCCCTTCTTCAGTCATGACGACTTCAACAGGATCATCTCCATCAAGTTGGTAAACCAATAACACATCATCATTAATAATGGTTTCACCACTGTAGGCAATTATTTTAGCTTCTATTTCATATTCTGTTTGTACCGGCTGATCACCCAATAAAGGCATGTGTTCGATAAACAACATATTTCGGTCGGCAATGCCTTTCGTACGGCAATGCAAGGCATCGGTTGATTCCCACGATCCGGTAAAGCCCAAAACTTCATAGCCCGGCATCGCTTCTTCATAAGCTTCAAGTGCTTCATCATCCCACTGGCTTCCGGTAATGGGTACAAAACCCGGTCGTTTAAAATTAATGAATTGGTATAGGGTTGATTATTGGGAGTCCATACACGATAAACTTCGAAGTAATTTCCCCAGGGAGAAATGGCTTCCTTAAAGAAATTGGCCGTTTCTTCAATCTCATCGTATTGGGGATGAGAAGTAGGAACTTCCCGGATCAATACCTTGTCCACATCCAGGAATTTTCCCCAGCAGTCGATGTGGTCAATATACGTATTGTTGGGATCATCCAGGACAAAATACTCCGAAACACCCAGGTAATCCATCACCATCTGGTCAATATCATTTTGCGATAAGGAAGGGTTTTCTTCCCAGATCAAATCACTGGAGGAGCTGATATCCTGTCCGGTTGTCATATAATTTCCACCGGCGGTTATCAAATCCATTCCAAACCATTCAATGCCTAAAAAATCGGCCATATGAGTCGGGATGGCATTGTCATTCACACGGTCAGGACGGTTATAAATAAAATCAACAATTCCGATCTGGTCATCGCCATAGGCCACATACCATGGGCCATAATCACGCGTCCAATAGGAGTCCACATCCTTTACCAGGAAGTTTACATTGTCCATGTTGACTCCTTGCGACTGATATTGATTGGTCACATAAGTCTGGGCATTGTTCGTTCTGACGATGGTGGTAACCATGGTTTCCTCCGAAAGAGCGGCGATTAGATTATATGGGATTCCAAAGTTGTTGGGATAGGCGATCAACACCCCTTCCATTTGGTCAAACTCAGCAATGTTTCGGATTTCTCCCGGTGGCGGGTCGGTGGCTACATAATCCTTCCCAACCAAATGAAAGCGGGCTTTTTCTTCAGCCGACATGTGGTGGGTATACGGATACACTTCCTTAACTGCTTTTTCTTGTGCAAGGATTGATTGAAAAGGGACTGAAAACAGTATCCCCATCAGGATCATGGAAAGGTAAAAATTGTGCTTCATGCGAATAGTATTGAATTTTGATTAAAGACTTTTTTGCAATCGCAAAGGTTGCATGAACGCATGTTACTAATCATTGCAAATACAATGCTGTAGATGTCTATTGAAAAGTGCTTGATTTTTTTACAAAAACTTATTCATACATAAATGGCGCAATACCTCCGATGATGCCAAAACCCATTACTGAACCACAAACTTACACAGCGCCCTCCGTATCTTCAGCAAAGGAGGGCTGTACAATTTACTCACCAATAAAGCCCTCTATTGGACTACAAATTTACATCGTCCTGCCACCTTTCCACCCGAATACACCACCCCGAAATACATCCCTTTCTTCCATAAACCAACATCAACAACACTCTCCCCCTGGTACGGATAGATCATCTCCTCATGAACCAATTTACCATAAACATTATAAATGCACAGGTGCGGCTGTGTCCCCCCTACAGAGCTTGTCCCGCTCCAGCGGGAGGGGATTAAGGGGGGTGAAAGGTACTCCGTATTCTCAAACTCAAAAGTTACTTTGTTTCCATCTACCGGATTCGGATAAGCTTTTATTGGAATAGTTTGTATACTTGCATAATACTCTTTAGGTGTGGGTATTTCTCCAACATCCGTAACGATCAGGCAATCCGAAATATCTATCTCACCACTTTGTATCTGATAAGGGCAAAGGCTGTCGTAGGTGTAGGTGCCGGGATAAATGGTGTCCTGCTCCAGGTTCTCGTTGATTTTATAGAGGTAAATATCATCATTTCCATTGCCTTCGTCCCAGTTGCATCCGATAATATATTTATTGTCGAAAGTCTTTACCATTGATGTCCAGCCATGTGTTTGTATCGGCCTGAATTCCTGTTTGTAAATAATGGCTCCTGTGTCTATTATCAACTCACCCCAAAAAGCTATTTCATTGTTTAATGCAAAAGTTGTTGATGTAATAAACAATGAGTCATTTATCCTTTCTATATCGTTCATATAATTTTGTGAAATGTTCAGACCAATAGAATCATTCGGAATTTCTTTATATCCTAATTCCTGGCCATCTTCGTTAAAATACATGATCAGTGAATGTTCTGTTGTGCCTTCCAGCCGCAACATACCCACTCCCATGTACACAGAATCATTTAGCTGAAAAGACTCCAATGCTGCTCCGATCAATGAATCACTCACACCAAATGGAATGATCCATTGTTCGTTAAAAAGACTGTCAAGCATGATAAACAACGGTCGTTGATAAAAATGAGTTGTATCTGATGGGTAAGGATAATAGCAGTGGCCGTGAATGATATAGTTACTACCGTATTTTCTGATCCCATCGCAATTGGTTTCCCTTATATGTGGGTAATTGTTTTGTGAGGCATATCCTTGCCGCCATTTGAGATCACCATCAGAATCAATATACCAAAGAAATATCTTTTCAATCTCTTCTTCTGAATCCAATTCACCTACAGCAAGCATATCCCCATTATCCAGTGCCAATACATCGTTAAACCAACCATAATTATAATTGTCGTAATCCTGAAATACTCTGCACCACAGTTTTTCACCACAACTATCAAGTTTTATTGCCATAGGCCAAAAGCCATTTATTTCACTGTTTATTGTACTTGCAATGTAAATGTTTCCATTTGAATCTTGATCCATATAACCACTATAAACTGTTGTGTTTTCCCATGTAATTATTTTTTCCCACAAAATATTCTTGTTAATACTGGTTTTAATCAGCCAATTGCCTTGTGGATTTTTATGCCCGCCACTAATAAGGTAACCATTGTCATAAAACTCTTTCAAATCTCTGAATGATTCCGAAATACCTGGATTCCCATAAATAGTATCCCATTTCTGGCCAAATGTGTTGTTAGAAAACAATAGGATGAAACAACATAATATTGAATAAATTCTCATAACCATATAAATTAGGTTCAGGGAATTTTAATCCCTGAACCATTTGCTTCACTACAAAATTGTAAATTTAACACTTTCTACCGGAATACCATTTAATTCCAAAGCAGAAATATAAATCCCCGGTTTCCAGTTTTGTGTATCTACTACAATTTGATCTTTATTGTTGTAAATACCAATCATCTTTACTGTCTTGCCGTTCAAATCAGTAATTCTAATCGAATAACCCGGTTTATCAATCTCCAGATTGTAAGATAGAATAACATAATCATCCGATGGATTAGGGTATACCTCTATTTGTTTAGGTGGTTTCACATTCAATAGTTCAAGGTACTCTTCGAAAACCTGTGAAGACTTCAACAAGTCTGGTAACAATATCGGCTCATCAAACTCTATTTCATTTAATGCCAAAAGAATATTCCTTGCATAAACCGTTGCCAAACCTTCCTGCATTGCTTCCATTGTCAGTAATTGATTTAATTGTATGCTGTCAACTTCCAATATGGTTTTATCCTCATTCATCAAGTCAACAATCAGGTTACAATAATTCATCACTTCCTGGTGTTTTGTCAGGTCATCACCTTGCAGGTTGAATTGGTTTGCAATTGAATTTAAAACATCCAAAGCTGTTTGCAGTTCATTTCTCTCGAGATGCAGCATGACAAGACTGTATTTCGAGCTTAAAGTGTTGTCTTGCTGGAACAACATTACCAGGCTATCGGATGATGCAACCGGGTTTAATGTATCGTTTATAAACCAGCGCACCAACCCGTTGAATGCCTTGGCCTTTTGCTGTTTGTAACCGGCAAGTTCCGATTCGAGTTCTTCTTTAATAGACACAATGCTCTTACCCTGTAATACTTGTGCTTTCATGTATTCGGGTAACGGATCCCAACGTTCGTCAAGTTGAGCCATTAATTCATTTGATTTGGCAGTATGTGGATTAGCCACCATAATGTCGCGGATCATGGCATTTGGTAGGACATCTTCTTTTCCTATAGCTGAGCTTACCACTGTATCTGACAAATATGGCGAATTGCCCATGAGTTCGTTATACACCTGCATGGATTCGGGCGGGATACTTGTTTCCACTTCAGTATTTAAAGCCTCGGTATTACCTCCGTCGATCAATACAGCCAGTATGGCTTCGGTTGCTGTAATATTCTCTACAGCGTTTTCCATATCACCTCTTAATTCTTCTTCTCCTGATCCGCCACCACCTCCCGGTTCTTCTTCCGGAGGACATCCGTTTTCATAAGTCCAATCAATACCTCCAGGAATAAATACATCATCAGCCGTTATAGTAAGCTCTGTGTAATCTTTAGGAACAACATTCTCATAAAGCTGGTCATAATTCTGTGGGTAATAATAGTTATAATCATTGGCTTCGTTGAGCATATCGTCAAAGTCGCCGTTGGCTGTGCCGTGGTCGTCAAACAGGTTGCCTGCCATATTCTCCGGCAATGCTACCGCTGACCCTTGGTTGACAGCAATCCCCATTTCCTGGCTCATAACAGGCCCATCCCACAGCACCAGTTTGTCCCAATACATATTATCATAGGTATTGCACTTCAACTCAAGACCGGTCCCATCAATAGCACGATGTTATTTTGCGCTACGATCCCGAACTTCAAGCCGTCAAACTCGTTACGGTAAATTTGGTTAGGCGCTCCACCCGATTTATTGATCACCATCCCGATACCCGCATCATTTCCCTGGTAAAAAACATTCTCCTCTATGGTATAGCCCGTCGATCGGTCTAAGTACACCCCATAGCTTCCCCCTGCACATACCGGCCCTGTAGTAATGGTACAGTTTTTAATACTCCCCAACTTCATGGCACTAAAAAACACACTTCTGTGATTACCCGTAAATTCAGTATGCGCTATTTCCGGAAATAAGATGTTCCGCCCGAAGTGGCATAAATGCCCCGGCTCAGGTTCAGAATTCCCTGTTGTCCCAATCTGTACATGGGCTGCCACTCACACATTTCCCTTCCACCCTGAAACCGGAATTAAAACCATAAATACCTTACCATAACAATCATTGCTGCTCTCGTTCATAAAGCGGCAATACGTAAAGTCAATCCCGTGCATCGAGTTCATCCTGACAAAATATCCCGGGTCGTCTTCACATATATAATTATCATTCAGCACAAAATCACAATCATCAAAATAGCTGGCACTCGAATATCTGTAATCATGAAACCTAACAGCAAAACGGTTGTTCCTGAACACCGCATCAGTCGCTTGCACAATCCCACCGGTATAATTAAGATCCACAACCTCGCCTTCTGTCGGGTCAACACTAATCTTACAGGTTTTAATACCCACTATAGCATTTTCAATCGTGCCGCCATTAATAATTCTCACCCATCCCTGGTCAATAGGGTTTTGGGTAGCATTTTTAGTACCCCATAACTCGATTCCTTGCCACAGGATATCTTCAATTACATTTGTCAAAACACCACCGTCAACGATCAGTTTCCCGCCACGTTCAACAATCAGTTTCCCATCCTCAACAAAGCCAACTTCTGACTGTATAGTTAAAATACTCCCCGTCAAACCCTGATTTTATCAGCATAAGTTACATCTTCAGTCCAGGTTACGCTTTCCCTGCAAATTTTCAGGCTCTTGGTAGGGTAAATGATTCAAGTATGCTGCCATTATGCTTTATAATATCAACGGTGGCATAATCCCTGTCATTGAAAATTTTGCAAAATGATGACAGATTCCAACATAAGTTCTCCGATGTTTAAGCAGAAACATTATTATTATCCTCAGTTTGTATTAAACTTGCACCGCCAACTGGGTTAAATGGTGAACGCCATTAACAAGGTGCGAATAGAAATGATTATGGCCATTTCAATACCAGTTGCACATTATATTGTTCCAGCAAGGGTTGCAAAACGTCTTGTACATCCTGGTTACTGCCATGATAGTCACCTTCAATGTTTGAGTAACCCGGAACGTGGAAAACGACAACTTTCCATGGTTTGTTAGTGCTTTGAAGATCATCAATTATCCATGATAACTGGGGCTCCTCGATAGTGGCATTAACACCGGCAACTTCTATAAAAGTAACATGCACCGGTCCATAGTCGAATGAATGGCAAAACGATTCTTCTGTTGGATCAAGTTCGTCATATGAATAGGGATAATATTTTTTAAATCTGTCCCCAGGATATTCATGGTTTCCATAAGTTCCCATAATGGCAAATTTTGACCTTATTTCCACAGCATCAGTATGCTGTTGGTTGAAAAATTCATTTTGCCAGCTCAATTCAGTATCTTTGCAATTCCAGTCCCCGCTGTGTAAAATCATAGTTTGGCTTTCTTCATCACCAAAAATAGGATCTACCTGTGTCATTATCTGCTTGCCCCATCGGCTTCCGAGCGTCCACGCTCGAAGTCCAAATCACTCTTGCTGTGGCTCCCTATTTGATGCAAGCTGGTACTCAGCTCACATGTACTTTGTGTAAGCCACCTCCACCCTAAATCATTCAATCATTTGCATTTATTCGTGCATTCATAATTTTACCCAATCTTATACCCATAAACCCTTATACCCTGAATGTACCAATAAAACATTAAAACCCCCTTTCCCTTGCCACAGTGTAAAGCACATGCAATTCAAAATATCGAAAATGAATTATCATTAGGAAACATCAAATTAGTTTGTACCTTTGTATTTCTAAAATTAGATGTGATGATAGCAAGTTTTATTATTGGCATTATCGGCCCCTGGCAAATCGTACTGATCGTATTGGTGGTATTATTACTCTTTGGTGGCAAAAAGATCCCCGAACTCATGCGCGGCCTCGGCAAAGGTGTTCGTGAATTCAAAGACGGCATCAACCCCGACGAACAACAAAAAAAAGACGAAAACAAAGTGGATAAGAAAGACTGATTCCGGCCTGTTTTTTTCTTTTCTCATTTATCAATTCGTCATTTCAAAAATGTTCTTAACAATCCATTGATAATATTTCCCGTTTTTTTCGTTCTCTAATCAAGCATTTATCAATTACTTTTGCAACGATTTTATGCAAAAACCGTAAGATCTGTTTCTAATAATTTTGAGGAGATTATGAAATTCCTGCACATACCGCTAATTCTATTCATTTTGCTTGGGATAAAACCCATAGAAGCAAATACCCTTTCCGTTGGGCCCGATACTGCAAGATCGGATATCCCAATTCAGACAGCATCCGAAATGAAAACCTGGCCATATCTGCTGAACCGGACAATTACATCATCGACATGTTAGATAGCCTGGTGGCCATTAAGTTTTTTACAAATTCAATTTCACCACAGATACCTCCTTTATTAAATGCATTTCAATATCCTGCCGATTCGTTCCCATCCCGCCCGATTCTGTTTTGCAACAAAGAATTAATGGCTTGAACCGTGAATCATTGGTAGAATTGACTTTTAATAACAACGTAAAAACTTACATTAATGTCTATACAGTAAAAAGAAGAGAGCTGGCCTCAAAGGTTCTTGGTTTGGCAGAGGTATACTTCCCATTGTTCGAAGAGCAGTTGGATAAATACAACATGCCGCTTGAATTGAAATACCTGGCGATTGTGGAATCGGCATTGAATCCTACAGCCAACTCACGGGCCGGGGCAAAAGGATTATGGCAGTTTATGTATGGCACCGGAAAGATGTACGGATTAAAGGTCAATTCCCTGGTGGACGACCGTTTCGATCCTTACCAGGCAACGGATGCAGCATGCCGCCACCTGAAGGACCTTCACGATATTTATGGGGATTGGTCGCTGGCCCTGGCGGCATACAACAGTGGTAGTGGAAATGTTAACAAGGCCATTCGTCGTGCGGGCGGTGTAAAGAGTTATTGGGCCATATGGCCGTTTCTTCCCAAGGAAACAAGGGGTTATGTTCCGGCCTTCATTGCTGTGATGTACCTCATGAATTATGCTACTGAGCATAATATTTATCCTATACACCCGGGAATTTTATTTGAAGAAATTGATACCATCACGGTTAAAGATGTCCTTTCTTTTGATCAACTTTCTGAGTTTATGGGCATTTCGGAAGAGGAATTGAAGTTTTTAAACCCGGCCTTTAAAACGGGCATTATTCCTTCCAGCAGCGAACGCTTTTACCAGCTTCGACTGCCCCGGAATTACATTTCCACCTTCATTGATCATGAACAGGAGTTGTATGCTTTTAAATCCTCCAAAGGCATAGAGAAAGATAAATTGCTGGCTGAAATAAAAAAAGCGAAAGAAAGGAACATTCACATTGTACGTTCCGGTGAAAACCTGGGATTGATTGCACAAAAATACCGCTGCTCGGTACGAAACCTCAAAAGCTGGAACAACCTCCGGAGCAATACCATTTATCCCGGCCAGAAGCTGGTTGTATTTGCACCGGGCAATACAGGTGCAGCACCAAGTAATACTGCAAATACACAAGCTGTTGATATCAGTGATCGTGATAAAAATTATCATGTGGTTAAGAATGGTGAAAACCTGGGCTTAATTGCCAACAAGTACAAATGCTCTACTACTGATTTGAAAAAGTGGAACAATTTATCAGGAAATACCATTCATCCAAACCAGAAACTTATTGTTTACGAGCCAAAAGCTGTTGAAGAGGAAAAACCCGATAGCAATAATTCGGGAAAAGATTACGTTTATCATACCGTCCGGAAAGGCGATACACTATGGGATATAGCAAAACTCTATAAGGGTGTAACCGTTGACCAGATCAAACAGCTCAACGACATTCAAAACACAAAAAATCTCAAACCCGGACAAAAACTTAAAGTGGCAGTGAAAGGATAGTTATTTGCCAGGTGTGTTTTATAAAGAATGAAATTGTACCCAAAATATATTATTCATCATAATTTTAAGTTCATGAAAAAGATGAAACAAATACCCTTCCTTGTTTTCATTTCCATTTTATTGGCATCCTGCGGTGGTGAAAAAACCTCAGAACCCAGATCTTCGGGCAAAACAGCTGAAATGATCGTAGCCACAAACAACGAAACAAAATGGGAAGGAAAGGTTGGAGAAACTGTGCGTGCGTTTTTTGACCAGGATTACGAAGTATTGCAGCAACCCGAACCTTTGTTTGAAATGGCCAGTACCCAAATAACAAAACTCAACAACACAAAAATGTTCAAATCACATCACAATATTTTAATTATTGATATTGATGAGAACACTCAGGAATCAAAACTTGAAGCCCGAAAAGATTTCTGGGCAAGCCCTCAAAGGGTTATAAGTATTACTGCTCCTTCCGAAGAGGAATTCGTGAGGTTTTTTAATGAAAAGAAGGACGTCATCTACAGTATATTGATGGATTCGGAATATGAACGATTAATAAAAACGTTTAAGGCTTTCAGAGATCGGGATATTGTTGATAAGCTCAGTGATAATTTTAAATTTACCCTTGAAATCCCAAGTGGTTTTTATATTGCAAAGCAAATAGCTGATTTTGCCTGGATCAGGAAAGAAACCCAGAACAACAGTCAGGGCCTTCTTGTTTACTCTTACAATTTTGTTGATACTATGGCTTTTGATCAGGCCCGAATAATAGCTTTCCGAAATAGTATGACTGAGGAGTATATCCCCGGTCCCACAGAGGGTTCCTTCATGGTGGTTGATGAAGAATATTCTCCGGTCATTTCTAAAAAAGTTGATTTCAATGGAATGTTCGCTGTTGAAACTCGTGGCTTATGGAAGGTAGAAGGTGATTTTATGGGGGGTGCATTTGTGAATTATACCTTTGTTGATGAAAGACGCAATAAGGTTGTCACCATTGATGGTTATGTGTATGCACCCAATAAACCCAAACGAGATCTTCTCATTCAAATGGAGGCCATCGCCCACTCCTTACAGTTTGTGGATTAGGGATTTATAAATTATTTTAAAAATATTTCCCAAAAAGCTTGACAAATGGATTTTCATGTTATACTTTTGCCCGATTGGTTTAACCAATTAGTTAAACTAAATAATTAAACCATACAATTAAATTTTAATCAATGGTTGATAAAGATTTAAATACGGAACAAAGGATATTTGAGGCAGCCAAAGATGTTTTTGTCAGAAAGGGGCTGGAAGGCGCCAGGATGCAGGAAATTGCAGATGAAGCCAATATCAATAAAGCCCTGCTGCATTATTATTTTAGGGGCAAGGATAAATTGTTTGAAGCCGTCTTCAGGGAGACTTTTTTTAAACTGCTGCCCAATCTGGTTGATTTGATGAAAAGTGATATTTCGTTGTTTGAGAAAATCAGATTGTTCGTTGAAAATTACATTGACATAATAAATGATAATCCCCTTCTTCCCATTTTTGTATTGCACGAACTGAACAGAAACCCTCAGCGGGTGGTTGAAATGATAAAGAGCTCAGGGATCAATCCAGTATATTTTGTGATCCAGATTCAGGAGGAAATTGAAAAAGGGACCATCGAACTCATCAATCCATTGCATTTAATTGTGAACATGATTTCAATGTGTATTTTCCCGTTTGTGGCAAGGCCCATATTGCAGGGTATCATTTTCAATGAAGATTCGCAAAACTATGATGCGTTTATTCAGGAGCGGAAAAAGGAGGTTTCTGATTTTATTATAAACTCAATCAGGAAAAAATGAAAAGAATAGTTATTTCGGGTTTGTTTTTGATTGCAGGCTTATTTCTTGTTGGGCAGGATGATATTACCCTCGATCTTTGCCACCGTAAAGCCATCGAAAACTATCCCTTGACACGGCAAAAAGAGATCCTCCCGGAATCCAATGAATTGAAAATAAAAAACCTGAACAAAAATTATCTTCCAGAAATGATGGTGAACGGGCAGGTACATTATCAATCGGATGTAACGAAAACACCTTTCCAGGATATATCCCTTCCCGGCATTCCCACTATTCCTGAGGTAGCTAAAGACTGGTACAAAATTACACTGGATGTGAGCCAGGCAATTTATGACGGAAACACAACAGGACGGCAAAAGGAAGTTGAAAATATCAATTTACAAATTGACCAGCAAATGATAGATATTGAATTGTATAAGCTGAAAGAACGGATCAACCAAATCTATTTTAATATTTTGCTCCTGAAAGAGAACAAAAATATTCTTGTCATTCATCAAAAAAACCTGAAAGCAAAGCTTTCGGATGTTGAAAGTGGAGTCCGCAACGGGACAATTTTATCATCGAATGCAGATATTTTAAAAGTTGAGATCATAAAAATTGAACAATCCATAGCCGAGATAGAGATCGGTCTTCAATCCACCCTTGCAATGATGAATGAATTTACCGGCCTTGAAATCAATGAAAACTCAACCATCGTGCTACCCGAAGTTTTTGTTGATCTGAATAGATACAGTAACAACAGGCTTGAATATTCACTTTTTTCCTTACAGCAAAACAAGATTGATGCTTCTAAACATTTAATTGGTTCAAAGTTATTGCCCAGGTTTTCGGCCTTTGGACAAGCAGGATATGGCCGCCCTGGTTATGATATGCTCAAAAATGAATTTGACGATTTTTATATGATCGGGGCCAGGCTGCGCTGGAATGTTTGGGACTGGAACCACACCAAAAAGGAAAAGGAAATTCTGGATCTTCAGGGTGACATCATCAACACCCAGAAAGAGACATTTGATAAAAACATCCGGATAGATTTGCAGAACAAGATTGCCGAGATAAGGAAACTAGAAGAGATGGTGGCTCGCGATCAGCAAATTATTGAATTGCGCGAGAAAATTTCAAAATCAGCTTCATCACAACTGGATAACGGGCTTATCACCTCCACGGAATACCTCAATGAGGCAAATGCTGAATCCCGGTCAAAGCTTGATCTGGAGGCCCATAAAATTAAATTGGTAAAGGCAAAATTAGATTATGAAGCAACCATCGGAAATTTATAGAATCGTTTGACTTTAAAAATTAGCAATATGAAAATTAACTATTTAATTCCTTTCATTGCCATCATTTTAACGGCATGTAGCAACAACGAAAATCTTTCTGATGCTTATGGTAATTTTGAGGTTGACGATGTGATTGTCTCTTCAGAAGCAAATGGAAAATTGTTGTTTTTTGCCGTGGAAGAAGGCAAAAGAATACCTGCCGGCAATATAGTCGGGTTGGTTGACACAACCGATTTCATATTGAAAAGAAAACAGCTGATTGCCCAAAAAAGGGCTGTCGCTTCTAAAATTGATAACATAAAATCTCAAATCGAAGTTCAATTGCAACAAAAGAAAAACTTATTGGTTGATAAGGAAAGGATTGAGAAAATGCTGAAGGAAGGGGCAGCAACAAAAAAGCAACTGGATGACATCAATGGAGGGATTGATCTTGTTGACCGGCAGATTGAATCCATTAAAACGCAAAATGATGCGGTATCAACAGAGCTTGATGTTGTTAATACCCAGATAGCACAAATTGAAGAATCCATCGAGAAATGTAAAACCATAAACCCGATCGATGGAATTGTTTTGCAAAAATTTGCTGAGGCAGGAGAAGTTACATCTTTTGGAAAACCCTTGTACAAAATAGCGAATATGAGCGAAATGATCCTGAGGGTATATGTAAGTGGCAGCCAGTTGCCCCATATTAAAATTGGACAGGAAGTGGCAGTATTGATTGATGATACTGAAAAAACGAACCGCCAGCTTTCGGGAAAGATTAGCTGGATATCAGAAAGTGCTGAATTTACGCCAAAGATTATACAAACAAAGAAAGAACGTGTTAATATGGTGTATGCGATAAAAGTTAAAGTGAAAAATGACGGCAGCCTGAAAATCGGCATGCCGGGAGAAGTCAATTTCTAATTAAAATCCCTCCTAACCTTTCAGGGTTGTGATGGACAATTCATAACTAAAACAAATATAAAAATGATGAAAAAAATGAGAATTTTATTGCTTGGTTCAATATTAATGATTGCCGGAAACCTGTTGGCTCAGGATTATAAAACAGATGATATCCTGGGTCATTGGCTCAACGAGGAGCAGGACGGGAAGGTTGAGATTTACAAGGAAAATGGAAAGTATTATGGAAAGCTGGTCTGGCTTAAATTTCCCATTGATGAAGAAACCGGAAAACCCAAACTTGACAAACACAATCCCGATGACGAATTGAAGAAACGGCCGTCAAAAGGCATTATTCTGATGAATGATTTTGTTTACGATGGTGACGGAGAATGGGATGATGGCGAAATTTATGACCCGAAAAGCGGCA
Source organism: Bacteroidales bacterium (assembly GCA_041393255.1). Lineage (GTDB taxonomy): Bacteria > Bacteroidota > Bacteroidia > Bacteroidales > JAADJA01 > JAADJA01. The sequence goes on from JAWKKM010000012.1 coordinate 44,155, forward strand.
AAACCTATTCTTGCTATATGAAGCTGGAATCGATGAATAAATTGAAAGTACGGGGCTTTATTGGCGTATCACTCATTGGAAGAACCACCTATTGGACACGGACAGAGTTATAACACCATGAGTAAGTACTCGGTTATCGTTGAGAATATTTCGAAAAGTTATAAGGATGTCAAAGCCGTTCTTGACCTCTCTTTTTCTGTGGAAAAGGGAGATTTGTATGGCTTGATCGGGCCCGATGGTTCTGGCAAAACAAGCCTCTTCAGGATGCTGACAACACTCCTGATCCCGGATTCGGGGAGAGCCACTGTTGAAGGATTTGATGTTGTGAAGGATTACAAAGCCATTCGTGGGATTTCAGGATATATGCCCGGACGGTTCTCCTTGTACCATGATTTGACAGTTGAGGAGAACCTCCAATTTTTTGCCACTATTTTCGGAACAACGATAAAAGAGAATTACGACCTGATCAAAGATATTTATATTCAGATAGAACCTTTTAAAAACCGGAAGGCCGGAAAGCTCTCCGGAGGAATGAAGCAAAAACTTGCCCTTTCTTGTGCATTGATTCATAAACCCGTAATTCTTTTTTTGGATGAACCGACAACCGGTGTGGATGCAGTTTCGAGAAAAGAGTTTTGGGAAATGCTGAAAAACCTGCAACAAAAAGGGATCACCATTTTGGTTTCAACACCTTATATGGATGAAGCGGGTTTGTGCGACCATGTTGCTTTGATCCAAAAAGGGGAAATGCTTGGAATTGACAGCCCTGAAAACATCATTAAGGATTTTGACAGCCAACTGTACAGCGTGCGAACCGATGATATGTATCATTTGCCAGGCGATTTGATGGAAATCAAAGGCTCGGTGTCTGCTTTTCGTTTTGGCGATGTTGTTCATTTTGCAACCAAGGAGAAGGTGGACACTTCTGAAATAAATCTTCAGCTGGAAGCAAAAGGATATCAGGGGATCAGGGTTCAGGAAATAGTACCCAACATTGAAGATTGTTTTATGGCATTGATGAATAATGAAAACTAAACCGATCATAGAGGTAGAAAATCTGGTAAAAAAGTTCGGAAATTTCACGGCCAATAATAACCTGACTTTCCAGGTTTATGAAGGGGAGATTTTCGGTTTTCTTGGCGCCAACGGTGCAGGCAAGACGACAGCCATCAGAATATTATGTGGGCTATCGTCACCAACTTCGGGTAAAGTTAATGTTGCTGGTTTTGATGTTTACAAACAAACGGAAAAAATCAAGCAGAACATCGGTTATATGAGCCAGAAGTTTTCACTTTACGAAAACCTCACTATCCGTGAGAACATCCGGTTTTTTGCAGGAATCTACGGTTTATCTTCAACGGTGATCAAACAACGGATGAAAGAACTTTTAACTTCATTGAACATTGGCCATCTGAAAAACAGCCTGATCTCTTCCCTGCCTTTGGGCTGGAAACAAAAGCTGGCTTTTTCAATTGCTATCTTTCACCGCCCTAAAATTGTTTTTCTGGATGAACCTACCGGAGGTGTTGACCCCATTACACGCCGGCAATTCTGGGATATGATCTATGAGGCTTCACGCAATGGGATTACCGTTTTTGTAACCACCCATTATATGGATGAGGCCGAATATTGCGACCGTGTTTCCATTATGGTGGATGGACGTATTGATGCCTTGGATACCCCAACAGCTTTAAAGCAATCCTATAATGTGAAAAATATGGATGAGGTGTTTTTGAAACTGGCGAGGGGGTAAAATAGACTATTAGTAGGTAGATGTTAGACGTTAGACAATTAGTAACTATATAAATATAGGAAAATGCATAACTATAAAAAACTGATCGTGTGGCAAAAATCTGGTGAACTGGCGGTTGATATTTATCATCTTACTAAGCAATTCCTGAATGAAGAGAAGTTTGGAATGACCATGCAGGCAAGAAAAAGCTCATGCTCCATTGCCAATAATATTGCTGAAAATTCGAGGAAAAGCTCAGGAAAAGAGTTTGACCGATTTTTGGAAATTTCTGATGGCTCTTCCGCTGAATTGAATACTCAATTGATTATTTCAAATTTGGTGGAATATATTTCTGAAGATGAACTTTTGTCTTTTGAAAATAGAATTGATGAAATTCAAAAAATGATCTCCAGTTTGAAAGAAAAAAATCTAATATCTAAAATCTAACTACTAACATCTCTGGAAATGAATGCATTCCTAGGCTTCGTAAAAAAAGAATTCTTCCACATCTTCAGGGATTTCAGGACGATGCTGGTATTGTTCGGGATACCCGTTGCCCAATTGTTGATTTTTGGTTATGTTGTCACCAATGAGGTGAAGGATATAAAAATTGCGATATTCGACCAGTCGAAAGACGATGTTACGCTTCATCTTTCCAACAAGCTTATTTCTTCGGGTTATTTCAAATTGGAGAAAAACCTCGACAGGATCACCAATATCGAAGAAATCTTTCGGGAGGGAAATGTAAAGGAAGTTATTGTTTTTGAACCCGATTTTGCCAAAAAACTGGAGCGCGAAGGAGTGGCCAATGTGCAACTGATTGCTGATGCTTCGGATGCCAATACCGCCAACCTGATCGTGAACTATACACAGGCCATCATCATGGATTATGTGAAGAAGGAAAATCAATTGGTGAACTCCCCCATGAAAATTGAAGCTGAAGTCAGGATGGTTTTTAATGAAGGCTTAAAAGGGGTGTATATGTTTGTCCCGGGCACGATGGCGCTTATTCTAATGCTCGTCTCCGCCATGATGACTTCCATATCCATTGCCCGTGAAAAAGAGATGGGTACCATGGAAGTTTTACTGGTGTCACCACTCAATCCGGCTCAGATCATTATCGGAAAAGTTTTGCCTTATGTAACCCTCGCTTTTGTCAATGCCATTTCCATTATTGTCCTTGGCTATTTTGTTTTTGGGATGCCATTGAAAGGGAGTATTTTGCTGTTGCTTGCAGAAAGTTTCCTTTTTATAAGCATGGCCTTGTCGTTGGGAATTTTTATTTCGACGGTGGCTAAAAGCCAGCAGGTGGCCATGTTTATTTCGGTATTTGCATTGATGCTGCCAACGCTTTTGCTTTCCGGGTTTATTTTTCCCATCGAGAATATGCCGGCCATTTTGCAATGGATCAGCCATCTGATGCCACCGAAATATTTTATCATCATCATAAAAAACATCATGTTAAAGGGAACAGGCTTTATGTTTGTGTGGAAGGAAACCCTTATCCTGGTGGCGATGATGTTGTTTTTTATTGCGTTAAGTGTGAAGAAGTTTAAGATACGGTTGGAGTAGGGAGAAGTTTGAAGTTCGGAGTTCGGAGTTCCAAATTGGAACCCACGAAAAAAAAATGAAACAGTAGGTCATCCTGAGCTTGTCGAAGGATAGACCGGGTTTGAGAAATGAAAATCGTCACAGGTAGGGGAAGTTCGATGTTGAAAGTTTAGATATTAAGTACAAATATAAAATGCGAAGCATACTATATCTCATACAGAAAGAGTTTATCCAGATTTTTCGGGACAAAACCATGTTGCCCGTTATTTTTATCCTGCCCATCGTTCAGTTGATTGTACTGGTGTATGCGGCTACGCTGGAAATGAAACACATTGACATGATCGTTGTGGATAACGACCTGTCAACCACTTCCCGCAAACTGACCGGTAAGTTTGAAGGCTCCCCTTTCTTTTTTGTAAACGAAACCACATTTAACCTGAAGGAAGCCGAAGACCAAATTACCCTCGACAAAGCCGATATTATTATATACTTTCCTGCGGGTTTTGAAAAGCAATTGTACAAAGAAAACAAAGCCTCCCTGCAACTTCAGATCAATGCCATTAATGCGACTTCTGCCGGTTTGACAAATGCTTATGCCAATTATGTGATCGCTGCTTTTAATAAATCCATTGTTTCCGAGAACAGAAGCCACATTCAAATTGTTCCGATGAAAAGTATCAATGTTGATTATTCGTATTGGTACAACCCCGAATTGAATTATAAAATCTATATGTTGCCAGGAATTCTGGTAATTTTGGTAACCCTTATCGGAATGTTTCTGGCGGCGCTGAACATTGTAAGGGAAAAGGAAATGGGAACCATCGAGCAGATCAACGTTACACCCATCGTTAAGTACCAGTTTATTTTTGGCAAGCTGTTTCCCTTTTGGGTCATTGCTATGTTTGAGCTGGCGTTCGGCTTAACAATAGGTAAAATCCTTTTCGACATCCCCATGGAAGGCAGCCTTTTAGTTCTTTTTGGATTTGCTGCTGTTTATTTGGTTGTTGCCCTGGGTTTGGGCCTGTTTATCTCCACACTTGCCAATACTCAACAACAGGTTATGTTCATTGTGTTTTTCTTTATGTTAACCTTTGTTTTGATGAGCGGTATTTTTACCCCCGTTGAAAGCATGCCCGACTGGGCGCATTATGTTAATTACATCAACCCCTATTCTTATTTCATGCGGGTTATCCGCATGGTGATGTTGAAAGGCTCGGGGTTTTGGGATATCTCAAAAGAATTCTTTTCGCTGGCGGTTTATGGTACCGTTATTCTCAGCCTGGCGGTTTGGCGGTATCGGAAGACAGCTTAAAGATCTTTTAAATCATCTGTATTTTCATCAACTTTTGCTTTTTTCTCCACAGCCCAAAACTAAACCGCAACAATCCCATGGCAACCGAAACGGTGGGTTTGTCCTGCGAAAAATAGGTGGTAATATCGCGGATGGCAACACCAGTTCCCATGAAAAGCGTCGTTGTTGAAAGGCAAAAATGATATTCCTACCGGGATATCGGTACCGGTTTCACCACCGGTAACAACACCAATGGAGCCCCTGAACCATTTTACGGGTTGCAGCCTTGTTCCAACTCCGAAGATCATTTTGTTGTATGAACCGGGAACATCGTTCGTCGGGAAATACATTTCCATTCCGAATTCATATTTTTCTTTCAGCAAATACGCACCGCCAAACCGCAGGTTCATCGGAAGTTCAGTGGTTTTGCTTTCGAGGCCTTCCCAGCCGCCCCATTTCAAACTTCCGAATGCTAAATTATCATCCAGTTCAAAGATGTTATAATTGTCCAGGCCCGATGTCTCGATATTGTTTAAAACAGCATCCTCTCCTTCATACACGTTGCCATCCCATTTAATTTGGCCATAATCGGTAAGCGCCAGTGAAAAGCGAAAATTCTTAAACAGCAAAGCGGAAACACCGAAATCCAATCCCCAGCCGTTGCCCACTTTTTGTAATTCCGTTCCATTGATTTGTGAAGGGGAATAGGCATCATAATTCACATTAAGGGTGGGATTAAGGGCTGAATATGCATTGATCACCCCATCCTGGTAAGAATAGTTGAATACACTGTATCCCAGGATATACTTAATGCCAATCCCGGCATACAGGGTGAAGTTGTCATGGTTAATGATACTCCTTCCATAAGATAGGTTAAACTCCCTGAACCATGACATCTTCAGGTATGTGTCTTCGAATAATTCTGTAACCAGTTCGGGGGTAAACTTAATTCCTGTGGTGTCACCCGTACCAGGGTCAACCTGAATGGTGTCGAAATAGGAAGAGTTGTAGCCGTTGAATAACAGGTCGGCACTGTATCCGTTCAAAAAGGAGTCCCACATGATCCTTTCTTTAATGGCAAAACCAAAACCTCCAATCTTATCGTCCTGAAAGGAAAGTCCAACACCACTGACACTGCCTTCGAACTGAAGCTTTGTTTCCGTAAAATTTTGTACAGCTTCATCTTTTTCCTCCTTGGTAAAATTAGTGCCGGCATTAAACAATTCATTAACCAGGGTTCGCTTCAGGGGTTCGGAATACACAGAAATATTACTTTCCCCAATTCCAAAGTTAACCAGATGGTTGTTTCGTTTCCATCCCAGGTTGGCCGGGTTAATACCCACACATTGGTAGTCGGTTACAACGGCTGTGCTATATCCCGCCCCGGTAACGGTAAAAGCCCCCGATTGTGTCTGCGAAAAAGCAGAATTGATAATAAATGACAGCAGGATAAATGCGAAAGGAAAAATATAGTTCTTCATAATTGGTAATTTAAATTCAAACGTACATAAATTTTTATTGTTGACAAGTGATAATGTTACAAAAAACCTAAAATATTTTTGATCGTATAAAGTTTACAGGTACGGCTAAAATGATAAATTCTATGTTACGGACAGCGGGTTAATACCAATATCTTTTTGGTAAATCAAATTATTTTATATATTTTGGTCGGAGATAGTGTTCATTAATACAAGGCAAATGCAGCTAAAATCGAATGCAGGGGTTCTTGTTTTGTTGTTTCTTATTTTGTTCTATTCCTGTGGGGATGAGCACAAAAGAGGTGTCAACAAAAAACCTGCCCCACAAAAACCAACAGATTTAGTGCTTAACAAGGTCCTGAATTCAGGAAAACTTGTTGCTACCACCGATTATAATTCAACTAATTATTTTATTTACCGGGGCGAACCCATGGGTTACCAGTTTGAGTTGCTGAAGTCTTTTTGTGAGTATTTAGGTGTGAAGCTTGAAATTAAAATTATCAATGACTTGCAGTCAAGTTTCGAATGCATTGAAAAGGATGGTTATGATTTGATTGCCCTTGGTCTTACGGTTACAAAAGAACGAAATGAATTAGTGGACTTCTCCCAACCATTGGGTCAGACCCGTCAAATGCTTATTCAGCGTAAACCGGATAATTGGAGGAAAATGGGAACCATGGATGAGATCAATAGCAAACTGCTTCGCAATCCTCTTGACCTTGCCGGGAAAACCGTGCACATTCAGAAGAATACCATTTTTCTTTCACGGCTGAATAATTTATCCAACGAAATAGGCTCCGACATTAATATTGTAGAGCATCCAACCGCCACAGTTGAAGAACTCATTGATTTGGTCGCCAAAGGGGAAATAGAATACACCGTGGCTGATGAACACATTGCCCTGGTTAATAAAAAATACTATCCAGCTATTGATTGTGAAACACCCATTAGTTTTTCGCAAAACATCGCATGGGCAGTCAAAAAAGGGGAAACCGATTTGCTTGACACCTTGAATGCCTGGCTGTCTTCGTTCAATAATACCCGGACATATGCCTATTTGTACAATAAATATTTTCGCAATTCGCGCACGGTCAATTATGCCAAAAGCGATTATAATTCACTCGGTGGTGGAAAAATTTCACCATATGATAAAACCATCAAAGAATCCAGTAAGTTAATTGATTGGGATTGGCGGCTGTTGGCTTCTCTTATTTACCAGGAATCCCGATTCTATCCTGATGCAAAGTCCTGGGCAGGAGCTTTTGGACTGATGCAACTAATGCCACATACAGCTGAGAAATATGGAATTGACAGCCTTTCACCTCCGGAAGAGCAAATCATGGCTGGTGTGAAGTTCATTGGCTTGTTGGATAAACAATTTCGGGATAAAATTGAAGATAAGGAAGAACGGACAAAGTTTGTACTTGCTTCGTATAATGCTGGTATTGCACATGTTTATGATGCACGAAGGCTGGCTGAAAAATTTGAAAAGGACACCAATCTCTGGGAGGAGAATGTTGATTATTACCTGCTGAATAAATCCAAGCCTGAATACTATAACGATTCAGTGGTGAAGTACGGATATTGCCGGGGTGAAGAGCCCTACAAATTTGTAAACGAAATTATGGAGCGTTACGATTTGTATAAACATGTTATCAATCATTAGTTAATGAAAAATGATAACTTTGTTTAAATCGCGCATGATGAATAGCTCTGGATTTAAAAAAATTCCGAAAAACTTAACCAAACCTTTATTCTTGCGTAGAAGGAACGAGAATTATCAATATTTTAAGAAAATTTAGCCTATGAAACGATATTTTCTGATGGGGGTTTTGTTTTTGTTTGTTTCGTACTGTGCTGTTTCGCAGCAAGAAGATTCAACAAAAATTTCCACCAAGGACCAGCAATTGATCAATAAGCTGTACAACGAAAGTTTGGATTTGTTTGCCGAGCACAAATACAGTGAAGCCATTGCAATGATTAATAAAGCCATTGCCCTGAATGCAGATTTTGCCAAAGGCTATTACAACCGGGCATGCTTCCACATTCAATTGAATGGCATTGATGCCGCTATTGATGATTATACCAAGGGGCTTGCTATCGAAGCCAATCCTTTGTATTATACGGGAAGAGCATATGCTTATTTAGTAAAAAAGGAATACCAAAAAGCACTTGATGACCTGGCGCTTGCCATCGGAAAGAATGAAAACAATGCAGAAGCTTATTATTATCGTGGGTGTATTTATGTTGAACAGGATAAGCTAACCACGGCCTTGAATGATTTTAACAAAGCGATTGAAATCCGGTCGGATTATGCGGTTGCCTACAATGAGCGGGGAAGTTTGAACTTTCTTATGAAAGATTATTCTGCAGCCAAGAATGATTTGACAAAGGCTGTTACCTTCGATCCGGCTATGTCAAGTGCCTATAATAATCTTGGCCGGGTGGCTGAGAAAAATGAAGAATTTGAATCGGCTATTGAGTATTATACGGCGGCTTTAAAGATTGATCCTGATTTTTATATAGCCTTTAATAACCGCGGCAGGGTTAAGCAACATACAGGCGATTTTAAAGGAGCCCTGGAAGATTATAGTAAATCTGTTGAAGTGAATGGAGATTACGCTTTTACCTACAATAACCGGGGAAATGCTAAATACATGATGGGCGATATGAGTGGCGCTATCGAAGATTTCACCAAAGCGATAGAGCTTTACGCTGACTATGGAGAGGCCTATTTAAACAGGGGCATCGTAAAAGAAATGCTCAGGGATGTAAAAGGGGCATGCCGCGATTGGAAGAAGGCAGTGTCTTTGGGAATGGTGAAAGCAGAGAATTATGTTAGTGATCAATGCGATTAAAAAAATGAATCCTATGACAGTAAAAATAGTTTATACATCCGTTTTAATACTTTGTGTATCAATTTTGGCCCATTCGGCTTTTTCACAGAGTATTGGCTTTACCAAGTATAACTTCCCGAACCATAAGCAAGAGCTCAGTGATGCTCTTGATAACATAAAGGACGGAGATAAGCTTTTCGATCAGGGTCCCGGAATGTACAAGCTGGCCATTGAAGAATACAAAAAAGCATATAAATTTAATCCAAACAATGCATTGCTGAATTACAAACTGGGACGGTGTTATGCTTATGACAATAATAAATACGATGCCATATTCTACTTCGAAAAGGCTATTGAGCTGGATGCAAGGATAAGCCTTGATATGAAAAACAATGATGTCTATTATCAGTTGGCTCGCTTATATCATTTGGACTATCAGTTTGATAAAGCCATTGCTAAATATACCGAGCATAAAAATTCTTTGTCACCCGAGCAATTGAATGTAGAAGTCAAGAAAATTGACAAGCGGATCGAAGAGTGCTACACGGCCAGGGAATTGGTTGCAAATCCGGCATTGGTTTTTATTGATAATATGGGCGATGTGGTGAATTCAGCTTATCCCGACTACCGGCCATTGGTTGTTCCGGAGGAAAACATGGTTTTGTTTACCTCTGCAAGGGAAAGTACAACCGGAGGAAAGCGGGATGATGATTCGTTTTATTTCGAGGATATTTATGTTACCTATTATGTGGATGGAAAATGGGTCAGACCGGAAAATTCATACGACCTGAACAGCAACAACCACGATGCCACAGCCGGTATTTCATCGGATGGTACCATACTTTATATTTATAAATCGTCGGGAGGAAACCAGCTTTATGAAAGTATTCTGCGCGATGATATGTATACTTTGCCCGACAGAATGCCCAATGAGATCAACGATGGCTTAAAGCAGTCATCTGCTTCGCTTACTTTTGATAAAACAACTTTGTATTTCACCAGTATACGTGAAGATGGCTATGGCGGACAAGATATTTATATCAGTAAAAAAGGATTCGAAAAACCGCTGGCAAGTTCCTATAAATATTGGAGCAACGATAAATACACCTTATGATGAAGAGGGGGTTTTCATCAGCCCTGATGGAAAAACATTGTATTTCAGCTCCAATGGGCATAATACCATGGGTGGATTTGACATTTTTAAATCGGAGTATGAGAATGGAAAGTGGTCGAATCCGGTGAATGTTCCAGTTTATCCTATTAATACACCTGATAACGATGTGTTTTTACCCTTGCAGCCAGCGAGGCAGCGGGTATTATTCATCCAAAAAGAAAGATGGCTATGGTGGGCAGGATTTGTACATCATAACTTTTTTGGGAGCTGCAAAACCCATGATTATTCATGAGGATCCGGTTCAGTTAGCTTATCACTTATCGGCTTATGCTCCGCAACCGGCCCCAAAAATTGAGCAAAATACCGTATTGCAGGGTGTTGTTCTCGATGCTGAATCCCTCCACCCTTGCAGGCAACCATTGAAATAATGGACATTACAAAAAATGAGTGATGTCACGTTCGAATCGAACAGTAATTCAGGCGCTTATTTGATTTCCTTAAGCCCGGGATGAATTATGGGATATCGGTGAGTAAAAAGGATTATTTATTCCATTCCGAGAATTTTGATATTCCGGAAGATGCTATGGCAAAAAATCCAAAAGGATATTTTATTGAACAAAGTGGAAGGGGAAGCAAAATGGTTTTGAAAAATATTTTCTTTGATTTCAATAAGGCAACTTTGAGGGATGAATCCAAGGCGGAACTGGACCGTGTTTATAAAGTTCGCTTGAAGAATCCTCCACCCTTAAATTGAAATATCAGGCCACACCGATAATGTTGGTTCGGCTACCTATAACCAGAAATTGTCGGAAGACCGGGCAAAATCTGTTGTTGACTATCTGGTGGATAAAGGAATAAGTTCACAGCGGCTTGTGTTTATGGGTTATGGTTTTAAACAACCCCTTGCAACCAACGATACGGAAGAAGGCAGGCAATTGAACAGGCGCACAGAATTTAAGGTATTGGAGAAATAATAATAAAAGACCTGTTAGGTTTTTTTCTGACCTAACAGGTCTGAATATTTAAAGCTTAAACTTCACCGAAACAATCATCGAAGCTTTCACTGGTTGGCCATTTTGTTCGGCAGCTTTCCACTTGCCACTCGTAAGGCTTATAACACGTTTAGCTTCTTCATCTAGCGATTGAAAAATGCTATTGACAATTGAAATATCTGCAAGGGTCCCATCTTCATTTACTATAAACTCAACATAAACAGTTCCTTCGATTCCTTTTTTTCTGGCATCTTCGGGGTAAAGCATGTGTTTTTGGATAAATTCCAATAAAGCATCATTTCCTTCTTTAAATTCCGGAGAACTACCCACCATTGTAAAAACTAATTCTTCCTCATATTCTATTTCCCTATCATAGGATAATTCTGTTGCCATATTTTCAGAGCGGACACTCCCCAATCCTTTTTTATAACCACTACCTCCCTGCCTTAGCCCCAATGTTGCGGGCATGCCAACTGCGTAATTGCTTACCCCTTCAGGAAGGGGTAAAGGTTGTTTTACGGTTGTAACGTTTCCATCCTGATTCCGAACGTCCGAATCAATAGCGATGAAAGAGGTATAGGCTGTTAATAAATTGTACTTGAGCCCCAGTGCTGTGATTTCATCTATTTGACCTTCGTTTTGCGCAACAAAGGCATAGTCGTCCAGTATCCTTACCCGTTCCCGTGCCCACAAATATTTTAAAGCAGTATTGGACCGGTCACGTGTGTACTTCTTTATTTCCAATCCCCACTTATAATCTTTATCCCCGGTTTTTCCTGTGAGCTCGATAGATCCAATAACATTTCCCCGGTATTTTCCATAAACCAGTACCGGCCTTTCGGAAAACACGTCCGGCACCTCCATCGGTTCGAGATCATAAACATCGAATTCATTAAAAGCAACTTTGATATTTGTAAGAACAGGGTTGGTGATGTATTTTCTGAATTTTATCGCAAGGCTTGAAGCTTCAGCCTGAGTGGTGGCAACAAAGGGAATTCCTTTTCCAACATGAGCCATGCCTTCGAGCAAATAGCGGTTTACGGAACTTCCTATTCCGAAAGTGAAAAAATTAGCTGTACCGAGGTTTTTTCTGATCAGGTCATAAGCTTCCTTTTCCACTGTAACATACCCATCGGTTGCAATTATAAATGTGCGTGAATGCTTTTCGGTTCCTCTTAATGCCAGCGCTTTTCTCAATGCCGGTAATAACTCTGTTCCACCCCCTCCCTGCTGGCGGTCAATAAAATTAATCGCATCTTTTATGTTGGCACTTGTAGCATCAACGGATTGAGTTGAGTACAACTCAGAGCCTCCGGCAAAAAGCAGCACATTGAATTTATCTTCAGGCCTCAATTTTCCGATCAGATCCTTCATCAAAGATTTTGAAATTTCCAAAGGAAAGCCATGCATCGATCCAGAAACATCAACAATAAATACATATTCACGGGGTGGAATATTTTCAGGTTTGATTTGTTTGGGGGGCTGAACCATTAAAAGAAAAAAGTTTTCTTTTTCACCTTCATATAACAAAAGGCCCGATTGAATTTGTTCTCCCTGAAGCCTGTATTTCAAAATGAAATCACGGTTACCGCCAAATTTTTCCGCATCCTTTAAATCAATTTTAACCTCGTCGGGGTTTAAAAATTGCACATCGGTTTCATGGGTATTGCAAACCACATCCTGAACGGGCATGCCGGCATTTAGGTTTACTGCAAGATCGAAAGTATACAATGGCAATTGTCCTTCATTTGTATATGGATTGGCAATCCATTTTTCATTGTTGGTTGCAAGGTTTTCAGGTGTGTTGCTATAACGAGGCCCGACTACTGTAGGATATACAAACTCGTAAATCCCCTCATCGGGAATAAGGAGTTCGGTATAGCTCAGTTCTACCATAATTTCATCCCCTGGCATTATATTGGCCACATTCATCTGAAACACATTGGGACGCTGTTGTTCAAGGAGTGATGCGCTTTGCCCGTTTTGTTTGGCTTCTTCATAGTCTTGTCTTGCTTTGACCCTTTCCTCAATTTTAGCAACGATGGTCCGCTCTCCAATTGTCATTTGCAATCCATAAACAGCTGCCCTTGTTGAACCGGGAAATATATAGATCGCTTCCAGCGCTTTGCTTCCTTCATTTTTGTAAACCTGTCTTACCCTGACATCTGCAATCACTCCGGCAATATTAACGATAGCGGAGGTTGATTTTAAGGGTAGCTGGTCTGTTTCAGATGACTGCGACTGTACAAAGAAATAAGGGGATAATGTCTTATCGTTTTGTTCCTCTGTTTGAGAAAATACACTTAAAGAAAGTCCTGTAATAAGGACAGTTAACAGTGCATATTTGAAACTTGCTGTTTTTAATGTTTGCATGATTGACATTTTTAGATTATTTAATAAGTTTAAAAGAAACAGGTAAAATCATTTGTACATTCACTGGAGTCATCAGTTGAACACCTGGGTTCCAATCAGGCATTAGCCCAACAATACGTAATGCCTCTTCATCACAACCACCGCCGACTCCACGTTCTAAACTTATGTTGCGAATTGATCCATCCTTCCAAACAATAAAAGAAACATATACGGTTCCTGAAATACCGGTTTCGATCGCCTGGCGAGGATAGTTTAGATTGTCCAGCAGAAACTTTTGTAAGGCTGCATATCCACCCGAAACTCAGGTTGCTTTTCCACAACCGTAAAAATGTGATGCTCTTTCTATTTCAATTTCCTTTTCTTCAAAAATCTGATCCAAATCATTTTTTGTTTCCTCAGTAATTTCTACTGAAATTTCAATTTCGGTTTCAATGTCTGTTTTATTATCTACAAATTCAATTTTTTGAATAATTTGAGGTTTGGGCATTTCCGGAAGTTCCTTTCTGTGAATAGTCACTTCGGCCATTTCCTCCATAAGGTTTTTGCTTCCGTATCGTTCCCAATCAATTTTATGCTGCTTAACGGTTGTCCATTCAAATGCCAGAAATATGATGGAAAGGCTGATAATTGTTCCGATTTGCAAAAATATGCCCCGCTTGTTTTCGAGGTCTGCTTTGTCTGATTTTTTTAGTCTCATAACATTACGTTTTTTAGGATCAATATTCATTTTGTTTTAAATTGGATGGAAACGTTCGATAAATTCCATAAACCAATTGGAAGTTTTTTTGGGAATGCCATATATTTATGTTGCTTTCAGTTGGTATAATGTTTGTAATTTTATCAGCAAAGTCAGGCTCAATGTTCCTCAAGCGAATAATCGGTTTACAATCAAGAAATGATTCCAAGTCGTTTTCGGATGAGGATTTGATTTCGGCTTATAAGAGGTTAAAGGATACCAAATTCATCGGAGAATTATTTGAACGTTACACCCACCTGGTTTTCGGGGTTTGCATGAAATACCTTAAAAATGAAGAGGACAGCAAGGATGCTGTGATGCAAATTTTCGAAGGCCTTTTCCAAAAACTTTCTGATCACGAAGTTTCCAATTTTAAAAGCTGGATTTATTCCGTAACAAAGAACCATTGCCTGATGATGCTGCGGAAAGAGAAAAGTGAAGCCCGGGTTAAAGAAAATATTTATGCAGAAATGCATAACGAAATTATGGAATCGGCTGATTTTATACATCCATACAACAATGAAGGCATAAATGATGAAATACCCAAATTGCAAAAAGGGATTGAGCAATTGAAAACCGAACAGCGGACGTGCATAGAATTGTTATATTTACAGGATAAATCGTATCAGGAAGTGTCGGATATTACAGGCTATAGTATGAAAAAGGTGAAGAGTTATATTCAAAATGGAAAACGGAATTTGAAAATCTTTCTGGAACAAAAATGAGCAACACTAAGCGGCCATATGATCTTTTTAATGCTTCGGGGTGCTTAACTACCGATGGTATGAAAATGTATTTCTCATCAAAGCTTACCCCTGAAGAGAAGGTAAAGGTTGATAAGCATGTTGAGGAATGTGAGCTTTGCAATGATGCCCTGCAAGGCCTGGCATTTTTACCCGATTTTAATAAGCTTGATAGCAATGTTGAGAAGATAAATACATTAACCTTAAAGAAATTCTCTTCCTAAATCAAGTAAAAACCCGATAAAAATAATCTGGTCTAACAACCGGGTTTTTTATTTTTCTGCTGCAGCCTCTGTTTTAGTATTAATTGGAATTTTCTCCTATTTGAAATTTTATTTAGAGGATTCAGATACAAAAATTTCTGTAGTAACTGAGAAGCCAGTTAAAAAAGATCAAAACCCCCAAGCCTCCTTTACTGAACAAGAAGAAATTGAATATCCTCTTTCAGAATCTAAAAAATATGCTGAAAGAAAAGAAAATGAAACCATTAATAAACAGGAGCAAAAACCTGAATCCAAAAATATCGTCCAAATCGTTGAAGATGATACAGAATTAGAAAGCGAAATTAAAAACAACAATCAAGCTTTGAATGGCATGGATGAAGAAGTTTTGTATCCTCCCATTGCAATTCTGGAACCTGAAGAGCCGGTCAAAATTGTTGTGGAGGAAGATGTGATTGTGACAGACAAAGGTATGGAAAGAAATGCTGAGGGAATGGTTGTCTCCATGGAAGCTACTGGTTCCAAAAAACACGATGGAAAAGGGAGCAGGGATCAAAAAGGAAATGAAGAACCTAATGGATGGGCCAAAATATCTAAGGATGCTGATACCGCATTCGAGGAAGCGCAGATTTTCACGGTTGTCGAAACAATGCCTTCTTTTCCAGGTGGTGAAGAAGAAAGGATTAAATTTCTGAATGATAATATAAAGTATCCTCAAATGGCCCGTGAAAGTGGAATCCAGGGAAGTGTATTTGTTACTTTTGTTGTCGAAAGGGATGGCAAAATAACCGATGCCAGGGTTCTTCGCGGTATTGGTGGAGGATGTGATGAAGAGGCCTTGCGGGTGATCAGGAAAATGCCCGATTGGATTCCCGGTAAGCAAAGAGGAAAGGCAGTCAGGGTTCAATTTAATTTTCCAATTGAATTTATATTAAATTAATCATTGGCCTTCAATAACTCTTTGGTAGAAAGCAAGCCACACGCCGCCTCAATATCCTGGCCACGTGAAGCCCTTAAAGTGGTTGTTATTCCTTTCTTGTTCAAAGCTTCAATAAACTTTTGGATTGTTTGTTTATCAGATGTTTGGTAAGGAGCGTCCGGAATCGGATGGAACCGGATGATGTTGATCCGGCAACGAATTCCGTTGAGTATCCTAGCTAATTGATTTACATGCCGGGGTGTATCATTCATACCCTTAAACATAATATATTCAAATGAAACCCGTCTTTGCCTGCCAAGGTCATAATTTCGGATTACATTTAAAACTTCTTCAATGGGGTGGTTGTTTTGAACTGGCATTAACATTCTCCGCTCTTCATCAAAAGGACTATGAAGGCTAACGGCTAAATGACATTCGGAGCTTTCAAGAAATTTAGTCATGGAGCCAATGATGCCAATGGTTGAGACTGTAATTCTTCTGGGGCTCATGGCAAAACCCCAATCAGAAGTCAATATTTCAAGGCTTTGCATCACATTTTGAAAATTGTCGAGGGGTTCTCCCATCCCCATATAAACAATATTCGTCAGTTGCTCCCTTTCGGGCAGGCTCCTGACCTGGTTAACAATTTCACCGGCAGTAAGGTTACTTTGAAAACCCTGCCTGGCGGTCATGCAAAAACGGCATCCCATGCGGCATCCTACCTGTGATGACACGCAAAGTGTAGCCCGTTCACGGTCGGGAATAAATGCAGCCTCAATGAATCGGCCCTTATTCACAGGGAATAAATATTTTTTTGTACCGTCGCTGGAAATACTGACCGAACTGGGCTGTGTTAACCCAATTTCAAAACTTTCGTTAAGCACCGATCGGGTTTTTATTGAAAGGTTTGTCATTTCATCAAAAGAGGAAATGGTTTTTTTATACAGCCAATCCGCAATTTGTTTTGCGGTAAAGCCAGGTAACTGATATTCTAAAACCAGTGCTTTTAATTGTTCCAGCGTTTTTCCAAAAAGGGGTTTTTTCATATGATTATAAAATATCGGAAGCAAAGATAATACATCTGAGCGGTTGGAAATTAAATTTGAAATCTGTCAAGAATTGTTGTAAATTTATGGTACTTTAAAATTCAAAACGATGAAACTACTTGTTGCCATTGATTTTTCAGAAATTACGGATTTGATTTTACAAAAAGTAAAAGAAATTGCCCTAAAGGCCCATGCAAAGGTTTGGCTGATCCATGTTGTGCAACCGGAACCTGATTTTGTGGGTTATGATGTAGGCCCTGAATCGGAACGCGTTTTTATAGCAAAGAAGTTTCATGAGAAACATGCTGAATTGCAAAGCATCGCAAAAAATTTAGCGATGTCAAACGTCGATATTACTCCTTTGTTATTACAGGGCCCAACAGTCACAACCATTTTGGATGAAGCTCAGAAGTTAAATGCCGACATAATCGTTGTGGGTTCGCATGGACACGGAACTATGTTTAATCTTTTAGTGGGAAGTGTAAGCAAGGGATTGCTTAAAAAATCTTCAGTTCCGGTGTTAATTGTCCCTGTTGTAAAGTGAAATCAGGCGGCAATTTCTTTTTTTTTTGTATACCTTTCTTGAAATTTATTTATAGGCTTTTGTTTTTTATTTTTTTCCTACTTTTAGAACCACAAAATTTGGATACCGGATTGTATTGATTTTATATGATAATATCGCAACTGGTAATCTGAAAATGTTTAATTTTTAACTGTTTAACAATTAAATTGCGAAGCACTTATGATCTAGCGCAAATTTGAAATGAAAAACACCTACTTCAACCTTATTGAGCAAACCTATTACTTTCCACAGGACGGTTTTGATTTGCGTGATGGCTACCTAACGTTTCATGGAGTTTCTCTGAAATATTTAATCAATAAATATTCGACCCCGTTTCGGCTGATTTATTTGCCCAAAATCGGAGACCAGATTAAACGATCAAAGAACTTATTTAACCGGGTAATAAATGCCAATAAATATAATGGGGATTACCATTTTTGCTACTGCACAAAATGTTGTCATTTTCAACATGTGATCAGTACCGCACTGAAGCAGAATGTAGACCTTGAGACTTCATCATCTTTTGATATAGATTTGGTTTATAAGTTATTTCAAAACGGTGAACTGGATAAAAATATATATATTATTTGCAACGGTTTTAAAACGGATGATTACATTCAAAAAATCCTGAAACTATTGGATGATGGATTTCACAATACTGTTGTTGTGCTTGATAGCAAAAAGGAATTATCACGCTTGCTAAAACATATAGGCAATACCAGAAAAGTAAAAATAGGAATTCGAATGGCCATTGACGAGGAGCCACAGTCGGCCTATTACACCTCAAGACTTGGAATTAGGCATACCGAAATGCTTGATTTTTACGATAAAAAGATTAAAGGCAACGAGAATATTGAACTCAAAATGCTTCATTTTTTTGTTGATTCGGGGATTAAAGACAGCCTTTACTATTGGGGGGAATTCAATAAGGCCCTAAAACTATACATCGAGCTCAAAAAAAGATCAGAAACATTGGACTCATTCAACCTGGGCGGAGGGTTTCCCATTCGCAATCATTTGGGATTTGAATACGATTATGAATATATGATCAGGGAAATTGTTAACAATATTAAAGAGGCCTGTAAAAATGATGAGGTACCTGAACCCAACATTTTCACAGAATTCGGAAAATATACTGTGGGCGAAAGTGGTGCCATTATTTTTCAAGTGCTCGAACAAAAGCTTCAAAACGATACCGAGTTGTGGTATATCATTGACAACAGCTTAATGAATACCATTCCTGATGCCTGGTCGATGCATCAAAATTTTATTCTGTTACCTATCAATAAATGGGACAAAGAATACACACGTGTAAATATAGGCGGAATTAGCTGCGATCATTCAGACTATTATAATTCGGAAGATTTTAATCAACAGATTCACCTGCCACGATATTCCGACAAAGATAAGGAACCCCTTTTCATCGGGTTTTTTCATACGGGAGCTTACCAGGATTCGATAAGCGGTTATGGGGGCATTAAGCATTGTTTGATACCATCTCCAAAACATGTTATTATTGACCGGGATGAAACTGGTAATTTTATGGATTATGTTTACCGAAACGAACAAAGTGTTGAAGATATGCTAACGATATTAGGATATACTGATAAGCAATGAGAACTTTTGGAAATATAGAACCAGAATTTGCATCCTTTGAGTCCTCTGCTGTTTTGCTTCAATCAATTCCCTATGATGGCACAAGTACCTGGGGAAAAGGTGCCGACAAAGGATTTAAAAATTTTTTGGATGCAGCTGACAACATGGAGCTTTATGATATCGAAACCGATTTTGAAGCGTATCGAAAAGGGATTTACATATTGCCTGAAATTCAAGAATCTTCTTCACCGGAAAATGTATTTAAAACAGTTTATAAAAAAACCGGTGAGCTTCTGGAAACCAATAAATTTTTAACTTTCTTCGGAGGTGAACACTCTATCAGTATTGGGGTTATTAAAGCCTTTTATGAAAAGTTTCCTGACATCACTATACTTCAATTGGATGCACATACGGATTTACGGAAGGAATATCTTGGAACACCCTACAACCATGCCTGTGCATTGCATGATGCGTCCAAAAATACAAACCTGATCCAGGTTGGTATCAGGAGCATGGATACTGTGGAGTTGCCCTACCTTAACAAAGATAAATGTTTTTTTGCTGAAGAATTATACAATCGCGATGACTGGATGGAAAAAGCCCTGGAATTAATGGGGCCAAGGGTTTACATTACATTTGACCTCGATGCCCTTGATCCTTCTATTATGCCTGCTACGGGCACCCCTGAACCGGGCGGCCTCAATTGGAATACTACTATCCGGTTTTTAAAAAAGGTTTTTGATGAGAGGGATGTATTGGGTTTTGACCTTGTGGAGCTTGCACCTCACCCAGCCCATAAAGCATCAGAATTTCTTGCTTCGAAACTATACTATAAAATGTTATGTTATAAATTTTATAAAGATGAATAACAAAGGACCCGTTACCAACTTCATGTTAAAGCATTATCAGCATTTCAATGCTGCAACACTTGTAGAAGCTGCCGAAGCATATGACCGGCAATTGAAGGATGGTAAAAAGATGATGATTACTCTGGCGGGGGCAATGAGCACTGCTGAGCTCGGAAAATCTCTGGCAGAGATGATCCGGCAGGACAAGGTTCACATCATCACCTGCACAGGTGCCAACCTTGAGGAGGATGTTTTTAATTTGGTGGCACATTCTTACTACAAACGAATTCCTCACTACCGTGATTTATCGCCAACCGATGAGAAGGATTTGCTCGACCATCATTTTAACCGGGTAACCGATACTTGCATTCCGGAGGAGGAAGCAATGAGAAGGCTGGAAGGCCATTTGGTTGCTGTATGGAAAGACGCGAGCACAAGTGGAAAGCGGTTTTTCCCTCATGAGTATTTTTATAAATTATTGTTGAGTGGAGAACTTGAGCAGTATTATGAGATTCCACCCGAGAATTCATGGTTGTTGGCTGCGGCTCAGAAGAACCTGCCAATTGTTGTACCCGGATGGGAAGATTCAACCTGTGGAAACTTTTTTGCGGCCCATTGTATACAAAAAGAAATTATACCCAATGCACTGAAGTCGGGGATCGAATACATGATGTACCTGGCTGATTGGTACATTAACAATTCGCAGAACGGGATCGGATTTTTTCAGATTGGCGGAGGAATAGCCGGCGACTTCCCTATATGTGTTGTACCTATGTTGCATCAGGATCTTCAACTCACTGGCATCCCGGTGTGGTCTTACTTCTGTCAAATTAGTGATTCAACTACAAGTTATGGCTCTTATTCCGGTGCTGTTCCGAATGAGAAAATTACATGGGGAAAATTAGGAATTGACACACCCAGGTTCATTATCGAATCCGATGCTTCTATTGTTGCTCCTCTTGTATTTGCTTACCTGCTGGGCTGGTAAAGGCTACCGGGAGATTGAAAAACGTTGAAAATCATTTTTCAAATCAAGTATTGATTTAAAATCATGGCTGTCCGGTTAACTTTTATTTCGTCCCTATGGGACTCGGTATGCATTTCATATTTCTTTCTCTTCCAACATCTTGTCCCTATCGGGACAGTTCCGTTAGGAACGAAATATGGGTAGATTAAAAGGCAAGCCCTTTGGATAAGAGTTCCGTAGGAACGAAACAATACACAGTGTTTCCAGGCATTTCGCAATTTTTTACCGGACAACAATGATTTAAAATCCATTTTAAGACGATCAGGATTTCTTGAAACTTTTTACCAATCTGCGCAGCGTGGGTGATTTATCCAGGTTATTTTTGTACGCAAACTTGAGCATGGCAGTTTTAGCTGAACCCAGCGTCGTTCCCGATGGAAGGTACAGGATGATTAATTCCGAATTCATAAAAGGAAGGGTTTTGCAACGATGCGGATAACCCAATTTATAATCATTCAAAAGCTTTAAATCTTTTAGCTTTTCGGAATAGATATGCGCATATTCTTTTCTCGCCAAAACCAGCTTGTTAAACCCGGCAACGATAGCAACGAAATCTTCATTGTGTGTCAGAAAATCAAATATGGCATGTGTAACACCAGGCCAAACATAGGTCATGGGATCATCAATGATCATGATTCCCTTATCAATGATGGTTTTTGATGCAAGTTCAATATCGGGCAAGGCTTCATCGTGATTATGTCCGCCATCAATATGAAAAAACCTGTATTTATTGCCAATTTCGTTGACCTTCAAATCCGCTGAAGATTTTTCAAAAACTTCTACGTTCAGGTTGGGGTAAACCCTCTTCATATTATCTTCAAATATTTTGCGGTTTCCCTTGCCTGAAGAAGAAACATTTTGGTCCTGTGTTTGAAAAAGGTCGCATACACGGTATTTTTCCTTTTCAGGAACCATCATCCCAGCCAGAAAAACAGTACTCCGCCCATGATGAACACCAATCTCAAAAATATCACCCGTTATTCCATTCTCTTTTTGAATTTCATCCAGTAAAGCATTTAACATAGCCGCTTCAAATGAAAACCATCCCTGGATCTTATTTATCTTGTGAAAAGACTTTATGGCTTTTTCTACCTTCATATATTATAAATCCTAAATTATAGTTACAAAATTAGTTGGGTGATTTGAAAATCAGTTTTAAATCGCCTGCTAAAAGTAAATAAATTTTCTATTTCACAAAATTATTTTTTTTGGGATCAATATTATGTTGATGCGATGGTTTCAGTTTATGTCTCTTTTATTGCCAATGACCATTGTTTGAAAATTAAGAAACAGGCCGAGTTTATATCTGCCCGGCCTTAAATAGGTTAACACCTAAGCAGTATGAGCGTCATTAAAGCCCTCAATGGTTTTGACTTTTACCACAACTTTTTCTTCGACTAATAAATCAATCCTGTAGCATGATCAGGTTTTACCTCTTTATCTGCAATTGTCATGGGCTTCTCTTTTTTTAACTTCCAATCCTGCCTGCGTACACTCGCAGTACAAACATTCTTTATAATCAGATTCGGATAATCCTGGAGCTGGTTGCTTGCGTACTTCAATAGCACAGCCAATCATTGTCTTTGACTATTCATTTTCGATCATAACAGTTGATTTGGTCTTTGTGAAACTTTGCACAATAAATCGTATTTATCACTTCTTCAGAGGAGACTCCGTGACGAAATAAGATTTAGCCAAAAATCCTGTCATTTATCTATACCGTGTTCTGCTTGACCTACTAAAGTGTTTGAAACTGTTCTTCGTTCCTGACAAGGCAATTTATGACCGTATCAAAAATAATTTCTGGAATACATGCAATTGGACAACTACATCCTTATCATATTCAACACATACCAAAATCAGGTGCTGGTGAGGCAGGGCAAAGGACGGAAAGACCGCTACACCCTGCTGGCAGAAAGTGCACGCACCCTGCTGATGGAATACATGGTGAAATGCAAACCCAAGAAGTATTTATTTGAGGGGCAATACGGCGAACGGTATTCGGCCACAAGCATACGGAAAATACTGCACCGGGCCAAAAGCGAAGCCGGGGTTAGCACAGCAGGATCGGTGCATACGTTGCGGCATTCGTTTGCCACCCACCTGTTGGAAAATGGCACCGGCCTGAGGTACATCCAGGAACTGCTGGGCCACCAAAGCAGCAAAACAACAGAGATATACACCCATGTGAGCACCCTGAATATTTCGAATATCAGGAGTCCGGGAGATTTGATAAAAATATAAATGAAAATTTTGAAAAGTTGAAAAAAGAAGTATTTTTACAAATGGATAAACACCATAAACGACATGTCGGCGCCAGGCTACAAATCATACAAATTTAATTTACAGTCATTTACTTCGGGCAACAGGTGTGCCCAAAGCAGAAATAAGCGCCATAGAGGTGTCGTTATCTGGTAGTTATAAAAAATGCTTAATAAAAGATCAATGAATAATAGGACTTATCGAGTATCTGAAGTTTTTGTTCCAGGTGGGTTCCCAAAGCTCACTTATAACCCAAGAGAAAAACATAAACTTGAAGAAGAATTATCTGAGGCTAAAGATAACTTATGTAAGTTGGTAATGGTTACTGGACTTACGAAATCAGGGAAAACAGTTTTGACTAAGAATGTCTTTCCAACGGAAGACAGTGTGTGGTATGATGGTGGATCTTTCTCAACAGATGATGAATTTTGGATAGGTATTGCAGAACAACTTGACATTTTTCCAGATGAAACAAATACGGAAGGTAAAGAAATATCAAACCAAGGTGAAGCAAATATTGGAGGTGGTGCACAATTATTGTTATTTGAAGTAAAAGGAGGTGGGAAGGTTGGACATTCAAGAAAAAAAATAAAAACTACTATACGTTCAAGAAAGGGCAATCCCAAAACGCTTGCTCTTAATGATTTAAAAGCAAAGAGAAAGCCTTTAATTGTTGACGATTTTCACTATCTCCCAAGAGAAAAACAAGGTCAAATTGTAAGGGCAATAAAATCACTAATTTTTGATGGTGTGCCTATCATTTTTATTGCTATTCCTCACAGGAGACTGGATGTTGTTAAAGTCGAACGTGAAATGACTAGCAGAATAAAAACTGTTAAAGTTCCTGAATGGGGTCATGATGAATTAAAAAGTATTCCTGAAATTGGATTTTCCCTTCTAAATATCAGTATAAGACCAAAAATTATTGAAGACTTTATAGATCAATCTATTGGTAGCCCACATCTTATGCAAGAGTTTTGTAGAGAACTTTGTGTTTATCTTGACATAAAAGAGACATGCTCATCGATAAAAATTGTAGATGAAATTAATTTATCTCATTTGTACGAAAAAGTCGCCGCAAACACTGGAAAAGTAATATTTGATAAATTATTTAAAGGACCACGTCAACGTTCAGACCGAATGAAGAGGAAATTGATTAATGGAATAGAAACAGACATTTATGGCCTAGTGCTTTTTGCACTCGCAGAGTTAAAACCAAATATACAAACGATAGATTATGAAAACCTTAGATCAAAAATAAAAGATGTTTCGTTAGACAATCCTCCACAAGCACATGAAGTATCAAGAGTTTTAGATAAAATGGCTCAAATTGCATCTTCTGATGAATCTTCGACTCCAGTTATTGATTGGGAAAAAGATGAAAGGATTCTGCATATTACTGATCCCTTCTTTGCTTTTTATTTAAGATGGGGTATTGAAAAATAGCACTTTTTATAACAGCCCATCATAGCCCATAGCCGGTTTTGGGTCATCAAGAAGAAGAATTGTAAAATGAGGATACAGAACATCAATGAACATAAGAGTAACGAAACGGCTACGGCCCATATGGGCAAAACGTTACCAAACATATTAAAGATGCCAACACACAAACATAAGAGTTGCAAATTTCTGACATTCGAACCATCACATAATTTGCAACACATTTGTTTTAGCCATACGCAAAGGTTAAATTTAATTTGAAATATTGAAAGAAAAGATAATTTCCATATTACTAAATCCAATTTTTATAGCATTGACAATCTCGTCTGTACTAATATACCTACTTCCTAATTACTTTTCAAGATATAAAGCCGATCTCCTTGAAAATGGTGTATACCATAAAGGACGTATTTCATATTTCATAGATTTAAACGGAGATAACATTAGTGAACAAATTGTTTGTGGAGAAAGTAATTCAGGAAATGCCTATTTTCAAGTTTTTACTTTCAATGGTTCAATTATAGATCAATGGAATTTTTATGGCCATTTTCCTAGCTATGAAAGGAAAATATGGAGTAGCGATGTAAATACAAACAATTCTTCTGAGATTTATATTATAACCCAAAAAAATGATAGTGCTTTTCTTCATATTATTGAACCCATGAAAGCAGATGGAATAAATTTGCGTAAAAAATTTATTACTACAATACAGGGAAAGGACAACCATTTTGATTTCAAACCATATACGTTTTTCATTTCAGATTTAGATAAGGATAATTTCAATGACATTGTCTTTTCAATTAATGCTGGGTTTGGTGTTTTTCCCAGAAGTATCTATTCCTACAATCTTAGAAAAGACACTGTTCAATCATCACCGTTTTTAGGAAACTATGCATTCATAAATGAAATAATTGATATTAATGAGGACAGGCTCTCCTGACATCATTTTAAATACTTATTCAGCAGGCAACTTCTCTGATTCTTCCTCAAGCCATTTATCTGATTATTATTCATGGTTAATTGTCCTTAATGAGAAACTCGACTTCATGTTTTTACCCATGAAATTTAATAGTACATTTTCTAAGATAAATGTGTTTTCCAATACAGAGAATTCGAAAACAAACCTAATCGCCATGCTGGTGACAAAGGAAGAAGGCGAAATGTCGAATATGCTATTTAAAATTGAAAACAACGGGAAAATACTAATCGAAAAAAAAGTACAAAAAGGAGATCATCAGCTAATCAGAGATGAAAAAAGGAATATGTTTTTTTTGTTTAACAGATTTACTGGAGAAATAAAATATTTAAACTCGAATCTTACATTTGGCAAAATGATGACCACTTTTCCCAATTCAATCTTGGAATCCTTTGATGTTGATTATGATGGTGAGAGAGAAAGACTCTTCTTTCATAAGAATAATAATAAAGTAATTCTTACTAGAAATGATTTCAGCCATCCAGTCGAAATAAATTTTATTGGTGATGCTGCTAAAAGTATAAAGTTTTCTAAAGTCAAAACAGGGAAATCAAAATCGATGTTATTCTTTCAGAAGGGAGAATATTGGTATAAATACACCTATTATAAAAATCCATTTTATGTATCACGATTTCTTATTTATTTTGGATTGTTTTTGTCATTATTAGGATTAATCTATTTGATACGAAAAGGACAAAAAATACAATTAGAGAAAAAAGTGAAGATTGAAAATCTAATTTCAGAACTTCAAATTAAAACAATAAAAAACCAGGTTGACCCGCATTTCGTATTTAACTCTATAAATACAATTAGTGAAATGATGTTGTCCGATGATAAAATCGAAGCTGATAAGTTTATTTGTAATTTTTCAGATTTAATGAGAAAAACTCTTCAAAGTTCTGATAAAATAATACATACCTTAAAAGAAGAGGTAGATTACATTGAAAGTTATATTCAACTCCAAAAATTAAGATATAATAATAGTTTTGATTACCAAATAAATATAGATCAGAATATTAATATGCTTACAACTGTTCCAAAACATGTATTATTTTCATATGTTGAAAATGCAATTAAACATGGTTTGTCAAGGAAAAAAGAAAAAGGCATTCTTAAAATTATTGCTAAAAAGAAAATCAATAACCTGGTACTTATAGTTGAAGATAATGGTATTGGGCTTGAGAAGTCAAAGACTATAAAATCTCATTCGACCGGGCATGGTCTGCAAATTATGGAAAAAATTTATAATTTGTACTCAAAAATATACAAGAATAAAATAACTCATGAGTTGAGTGAAATCTTGGATAAAAATAAAAACTGTAAAGGTGTAAAGGTTGAAATTATAATTTCAACATAAAAATGTCTCAAAAATAATGGACAAAATTAAAACAGTACTGGTTGACGATGATATCAGGGCTTTAAAAAGGATGAATATCCTATTAGGTTTTTTCACTGAGATTGAAATTATTGAACAATTTAGTGATGCAGAAAATAGCATCGACTTCATAATAGAAAACGAACCAGATTTAGTTTTTCTGGATATCGAAATGCCTGGAACGACAGGTCTGGATGTGGCAGATAAATTAGCTTTGGGTAAGCTACACACAAAAATTATTTTTGTTACTTCTTTCGATCACTATGCAATAAATGCAATTAAAAAAAACGCATTTGACTATTTATTAAAACCAGTTAGCATTGACGATTTAAAAAAAAGCATTGAAAGATATAAAGCTACTATTCACTCGAATTTGACTAAACGAGAATATGAAATTATCAGGTTAATTGCCAAAGGATACAATAGTAAAAAGATCGGAGAACAATTGTTTATCAGCCATCATACAGTTGATACCTATCGCAGGTTAATTCTTGAAAAGACTGGCTGTAAAAATTCTGCTGAGTTAATTAGTTTTGCTTCCAAAAACAATCTTGTTTAATCAGGATTTTCATTTAATCCATAATTTATTCATTTCCCTCAATAATGAGTATAGATTTACTCAATTTTGAGTATATCTAGATTATCAGGTATTACCACCTTTGCCTTGATATTATATAAGTTTAAATAAATAAAATTAAAATGAAAAAGATCTTTATCACTTTATTCGCTATTGGTTTGGTTAATTTGAGTTTTGCTCAGATAACAGAATTAAATTATGAAAATAATGTTAGGAGTTTTAATATACACATTGGCACACCTCCCTCTGGAAATGATTTGACAGTTGAGGGCTTATCATCCCCGTACCAACATCATGTTCCTTCTCCAAGCCAAGATTTTGATATAATTTATCGAGTACATAATATGGGTTCATCAAATTCCTCTCCTCCATCAACTGCTGGAATATATGTATCACTTGATACTGAATATTCAGTTGATGATATTTTAATAAAGGAAGATAATATTCCCGAAATAAATACTGGCGATTTTTATGAGTTAACAAGTACAATTTCAATACCTGGTGGTTATCAGTTAGGGGATTATCTATATGTTTTAATTGTGTCAAATCCAAGTAATGTATTGTCGGTAACTAATATTAATTATAATGCGGTTATTACAACATTCCCAAATCCAATACTTGAAGAAATAAATATTCAAATTGATCAATTAAATAAGATTGATTTAATTGTTGAAATAATCAATTCAAATGGTCAGTTGACTTACCGCAAGAATATTACAAATCGTACAACCAGTCATAATATTTCAAATGTTTCAAAAGGAATATATCTATTAAACATAGTCGACAAAAGTGGCAATATCATAAAATCTGAAAAAATTCTCAAAGAATAAGTAAAGACTTAATCGAATTAGTACTCCAAGGACGCACAAAGTTGTGTCCTTTTTTGTTTGTTTTTGATGTATCAATACTTTATAGAGTATAGAAAATTAAACATTTTGAGAAAAACTTGGACTTGACTAATCAATGGAATTGGCTCTTTAGAGAAATACACATTGCCAGGTCGCACAGGCTACCTTAAAACCAAAACCTGTCAATAAGTATTTCTAGCCAACATAAGGACAGAAAAAATACGTTTGGTAATCGAGTAGACTGCCCCGCCAATAGCCACTGACGGGGAGAGCCTCTCACACCATCCGCCGGCTGGCGGATACGGATCTCGTATACAGCGGTTCGTTAAGTTGTGGGGAAATCCGTTTGTAAATATCCAACATAGAGATATAATTCCGCTTCTTCAATCTATCCAGTGTAATGGTTGTGTTTAAAATCGGGCTTAAGGCTACAGCCCAGCCACCCATCCGTGTACGGCTCCATGCATAATCATGGTCGTGGTCAACTCCTAAACGAATCAGGTTTTTCCTTTTTCTTTCGGGTTTCTTCCCCCGAAGGGATCCCTTTGGGACAGTGATGCCATATGCAATAACGAAGTCGATTCCGTACCCATCCATCCAAATCATTGAGTTTGTTGTAAATACTTGCCATACGGAAGTTATTTACCCATCCTCTTTGAACCTCGTTGAGTTTTTGGATACGTTCATCAAAACTCATGGGATTTGTTTTACGGGTGATGGTTTTGAGCTTTTGCTTTAGCTTTTCCCAACTTTTTGGTGATACTACCAATTGATATTTGCCTTTCTCACCTTTCACATAGGTAGGCACGAAGCCAAATCCCAGAATGATAAAGTTTACCGGCCTGCGGATGCCGCTTTTCTCCCGGTTGATGGACAGCTTAAGTTTCTTTTTCAGAAACGTATAAATAGCATTACCAACTTTTCGGGCTGCTGCCTTTGTTTTAGCATAAATGCTAAAGTCATCGGCATAGCGGACAAACCGCAGTCCCTGCCTTTCCAGTTCCCTATCCAGTTCATGTAACATGATGTTGGATAGTAAAGGGCTTAACGGACTACCTTGTGGTACACCTTTTCTGCGCTTGACCAGTTTCCCATTTATTTGAATTGGGGAACGCAGCCATTTGCGGATCAGGCGTAAGGTTTCACGGCATTTGATCTTACGGTAAAGCAATTGCAGCAGGTAGCAATGGTCTACTTCGTCGAAAAAGGTTTTCAGGTCAATATCTACGATATGCTGAAAGCCATCGTTAATGTATCCCTGTGCTTTTAATACTGCTTGATGTAGGTTCTTGTTTGGACGAAAGCCATAACTGGATTCCGAAAATTCAAACTCAAACCTTCCATTGATCACCTGCAAAACCGCTTGTTGAAGCAACCGGTCGGTTACGGTAGGAATGCCCAATAATCGCATCTTGCCGTTTCCTTTCGGAATCTCTATTCCTAAAATGGGTTGTGGTAAATACTTGCCTGAGCGAACTTTTGTTATCAGTTCTTCTTTGTCAATCAATAGAAGTTCTGACAGTTTAGTTACAGGCATATGATCCACTCCTGCCGAACCGTGGTTCTTCTGGATTTTGTACATCGCCTGTAACAGGTTCTTTCGTTTTAGTATTTGTTCAATCATCTTTCTGCTGTTTCCCAGCCTGCAGCAGGCAGGTGCTACATGCCATAGCTGAGGAACATCAGGCACAGGCGTAGGAGCGTGGGTGTAACTATTTAACTAAATCATTAAAGCAAAATAGAATATTAATTAAAACCACAAGGCAAGTACTCATTATCTTAATTATATTTTTTGCTTTTGAAAATAATACTACATTTGTCGTTTTGTAACAACTATTAAAAAAAAGTAACACAATGTCTATAGTCCGTTTTGGTGTATCGTTAGAAAATGAACTTCTGGAAGAGCTTGACCGCCT
The DNA here is from genome assembly GCA_041393255.1 of Bacteroidales bacterium. Taxonomy (GTDB): domain Bacteria; phylum Bacteroidota; class Bacteroidia; order Bacteroidales; family JAADJA01; genus JAADJA01. Next base: position 74,615 of record JAWKKM010000012.1, read on the forward strand.
ATCTGATAAATATCAGTTTCCAAACAGGTCGCAGGCCATCCGTTTTCTTATAAAGAAATATTCAGTGGAAGACCAGTGGACAGATAATAAAGAGGTAGCAGGAGCTATCGTTTTGGTATATGATCACCATAAAAGAGATCTACAAACAAAATCCACAGATGTACAGCATGATTTTCATCACCTGATACTCTCTGTGCAGCATGTTCATCTGGATCATCATAACTGTCTTGAGACCATCGCAGTTAAAGGCCAGGCAAATGAACTGAAAAACCTGGCAAACCAACTAATAGCTATCAAAGGAGTGAAGCACGGTGAGCTGATAATGACCGCTAAGGAATAATTTTTTTTAATTTAAAAGTAACACGAATAATTAATTAGTAACATTAAAATGAAAAAAACAAGATTTATTAAACTCGCAATTGTATGTTTCATATCAATGTACTTTTATTCTACTTCGTATTCTCAGGAATCAGTAAATGATACTGTTTCTTTGGAAGAAGTGGTGGTAACAGGTTCAAAACAATATCGTTCGGCTGGGACCGTCACCCAAAAGATTGATATTATCAGCAGTAAAACAATTGAAAGCTCCATCATGGGCAATAACAATATTGCTGAAATCCTTTCACAGGAACCAGGTGCATCCGTTAGTGTGTTGTCAAGGAATGATGCCAATTGGGGAACCTATTCAGGGATTGGCCCAAAGTACAGTACATACATGTTGAATGGTCTACCTCTTGATGCTTTTGTTGATCCCATGTCGCTAGACCTAAATGCTTTTGAGCGAATTGAAATACAACGTGGGCCTGCTTCGGTACTATACCCGAATTATCTATCGCAGGATTTTGCAGGTAATCAAAGTCCGTTGGCCGGGACGGTAAATCTTATTCTTAAAGAAAATATTAAAAAACGGGAAGCTGTTTTTCAAACAGGTTACGGCTCATTCAATACCCTGAATACACAGGCCTATCATCAAAATGTAAAAGATAATGTAAACTATTTTGCCGGGGTTAATTTTGAAAATTCAGATTATACTGACTATGGAACAGAAAATTCGTGGCTGAACATGCAGAAAGATCCTGAATATCAAAGACTGAAAGTATTCGCCGGTGCTAATTTATTCTATGGAACCAATAAAAACAACCGTTTAAGTGCATTTGTAAATAAAACCAGGCATCAAGGGGATGCCGGTAGAGTTTATCGGGGTTTTAAACATGATTATACCACCATTAATATCGCACAGTCAACAGAAATATCGGAAGATTTAAACTTTCATGCTTCAGTCGGATTTAGGATTTATGACCGAACCTGGCAGGAAAGTATTTATAATACCATCGACAGCCTTGTTTCAAACAATGGTGTAAATCAAAAAATTATCCCTGTTGATGCTAACCTGACATGGAAACATGGACAGAATAATTTGTTAACTGTTGGTACTGATTATCAAAATGCCCAGTACTATACAACCTCTGACCCCCTGGTTGGATATGACACATACGGGAATAAGTCCAGGGCATTTCAGTCAGGTGTTTATGTTCAGGAAGAACTAAATTTGGGTGGTTTAACAGCCCGTGCAGGCTTGCGCTATAACTATATTAAAACAACCATTGATTTAATAAGCGGAGGCAATGCAGGAGAACCGGAAACTGATTATTCCAACTTGCTTTGGAGTGCGGGCTTAAAATACAGGCTACTACCTGTTTTAACCATCTATGCAAATGCCGGAAATAGTTTTCTACCTCCTGGTTTGAAATCCATGGGAGGAACGATCAAACTCAGCGATGAGGGTGTTCCCAATATGAACGGACAATTACCCAATCCTGATTTGAAACCAGAATCCGGAATGGCAACTGATCTGGGCGTAAATTTCTCATTACTTGAAAACCTGAATCTTTCTGCAAGAGGATTTATCATGATGGTTGATGATGCAATCATAGATATCAGGGTAAGTGAAACACCATCGCAATCACAATCCATCAATGCAGGAAAAACCAGTTCATCAGGTTTTGAAATTGAAGCATCACAACAATTAAACAACTTCTTTTCATGGTTTGCAAATTATACCTATATGAATACTTCCATTGAGAATGAGAAGGATGCAGATCAGGATGGGGCCACCGTTCCTTTTGCTCCTGAACATGTTGCAATTGCAGGATTAACATTGGAAACAGGATTTGGATTAACATTCCGCCCGGTATTGAATTACAATGATGGATATTATGATAGTAGTTCAAAATCAGGAAGGAAAAAATTTACTCCCGGCGCATTGATAAATGTATATGCCTCACAATTAATAACAGAGAATGATACTTATTCATTCAACCTTTTTGCGACGGTGTATAATTTAACGAACAACAAATATGAAATGCCCTGGCAGTTTCAGAATACCGGTTTAGCGATCAATGGAGGTATACGAATCCAGTTCAGATAATTAATAATGAAAATATCTCACTTACTGATATTAGCAAGCATTTTTGTTTCTGTTTCCTGTACAAATTCGACCCCGGTTCTGTCAGGAAGTGAGAAATTTGTTGTTACAGATTTCAGGGGCAAAGAAATAAAAATGGAAAAGCCGGCAGAAAGGGTTATTTGCCTGATCGAAAGTGCCCTGTCGGGCATTTATATGCTCCAGCAACAAAATCGTATCATTGGTGTTCCTTCGGCTGTTTTTGGTGAGAATCTTTATCCCTACTACGCCCGCCTTGATTCCCGTATTTTAGACAAATCGCTTCCAGCTCCCGGTAATTGGGATTTTATAAGCATAGAGCAAATTGTAGGCTTGAAACCTGATCTGGTAATTATTTGGTCGTCACAATCCGATGCTATTGAAAACTTAGAACAATTCGGTATTCCTGTATATGCAGTTATGCTCCATAGTTTCTCGGATATCTATAAAGAAATTAAAGACTTTGGAATATTACTCGATTGCAGCGGTAGAGCTGACAGCCTGGTTTCCTTTACCAAAGATGAGATGCAATCAATCCAGACGAGTAGGAGTAATGTAAATATGAAAAGTGTTTATTTTATGTGGGCACAAGGTATAACCGAAACCTCAGGAATAAACAGTACTGTCAACGAATTATTGGAAGCTGCCGGGGTAAGAAATGCCTGTAATCTATCCGATGAACATGTATCAGTGAGCATAGAAAAGATATATGATTGGGATCCTGACATGATAGTTATGTGGTACAATGAGAAGCTGGATCCGGTTGATGTACTTAATGACCCTTTGCTGCAGGGATTGAGAGCCGTAAAAGAAGGTGAAGTTTATGAACTGCCCGAAGTATTTGCCTGTGATTTCTGGACACTTAAAATGCAATACCCGGTACAAATAATTTCAAACTGGGCGTATGATATCAATCCTGATACAGGAATTCAAACCCAACTACTAAGAGAAATGTATGTGCAACTTTATGGTAAGGAGTTGATAGACTGATGACAAAAAAAACGCTGAAATATTTAGTCATTCTTGCACCTATCCCTGTAATAGTGTTTTCGTTGTTTTTGGGAGCATCGGAAAATATTACCATTAAAAAAGTTTTTTCATTCCTGTTTTTGGGCGAGACGACGGATGCTGAAATGCTTAAAACGATACTTTACCATATTCGTTTACCCCGGATATTGTTGGTATTTATAACCGGTGGAATACTTGCGGCATCGGGTTCGGCATTGCAAGCTATTTTTCGAAATCCCCTGGTTGACCCCTATATCCTGGGATTGTCATCGGGTGCTGCATTTGGAGCTGCCCTTGCGCTATTCGTAGTGGTAATACCCATTCAGATATCGGCATTTATATTCGGACTATCGGCGGTAGGTCTAAGCTACTTAATGGCCAGAAAAAACAAGCAGGTCTCAATTGTTTCATTGATATTAGCCGGAATTATTACCAATGGCATTTTTACAGCCTTGTTAACCATTGTCCAAATTGTAAGTGACCCATTTAAATTACAAAGTATTGTACATTGGATTATGGGAAGTTTCCATACTGCCAACTGGTATGAACTGAAACTGGTTATAATACCTGCTGCAGCAGGCCTTTTCGTGATGTTTCTGCTAAGGTGGAAGCTAAATGTTTTAGCCCTGGGCGATGAAGAGGCATTATCGGCAGGTATCAATCCTGGCCGAATAAAAATTTGGATACTCATAGCAACAACCCTGGCTAGTTCAGCCGTAATAGCCGTATCGGGGATTATCGGGCTTTATGGATTAATTGTACCCCACCTTGTGAGAATGATATTTGGCGTAAACAATAAATCCACCTTACTTATGAACTTATTGCTTGGAGGGGCATTTCTGGTTGTAATAGATGATATATCGCGCTCTTTTAAAGGATTTGAAATACCTATCGGGGTTTTCACCATGCTTATATGCGCACCGATCTTTATATGGTTACTTAAAAAAACAAACACTGGATGGCAATGAAAAGAACACCGATTATTTCCACAGATAAACTATCCTTTGGTTACGGTCATCATCAAACTGTAATTTCAGATGTAAGTTGCAATATTTCTGAAAATACCTTTACAGTGATTATGGGTAAAAATGGTTCGGGAAAATCAACATTTCTCCGCTTACTTGGTGGAATAATGCCATATCATAAAGGAAGTATTAAAGTAGGTAATGTTGAACTTAAAGAATTAAAATTGGAGGAGCGGGCTAAAATGGTTGGCTTTCTTCCACAGCATCACAAACCTGTATTTCCTTTTAAAGTATCGGAGGTAGTTCTTGCCGGCAGGGCTTCATATATTCAGTTTACACCCAACAGGACAGATGAATATCAGGCAGATAAAGCGCTTGAACTCATAGGTATCTCATCGCTGAGAAACAGGATTTATTCTGAATTATCAGGAGGTGAACAGCAATTGGTTATGATTGCAAGATTGTTGGCCCAACAACCGAAAATACTTTTATTGGATGAACCAATCAGTCATCTCGACTATTATAATCAAATTCGGATATTAAAACTGATTAAGGAACTCGTTTCAAATGATATTACGGTAGTGGCCGTTCTTCATGACCCCAATATGGCTTATCTGTTCGGAGAAAAATTCATCTATGTGCATGATGGCCAGGTTCATGAGGTTAACGACCAAAACGCATGGGAACACCAACTCGTTAATGAAATATTTGATAACCAATTATTTCCTGTTGAACACAAAGGGAAATATATTTTTATTCCGCAGGTTTAATGCACGATCAGGAAACAGAACTACTTAAACTTGCCTACGATGCAGGAGCAAAAGACGAATATAAACGTCTTACAAGCCCGGATGGGATCATTGAATTTTCGAAAGTTTGTGCAGTAATCGAAAAATATACGAAGCCGTGGAGCTGTTATTTATGATATCGGATGCGGGCCGGGACGATATACAGAATACTTGATCAACAAGGGTTATTTTGTGGGATGCGTTGACCTGTCAGAAAAATCTTTAGCCATGTTTGATGAGCGATTGCAGGGAGCAAATAATCATAAAGTTCTATTTTCGAGAGCTTGTTGCGCCTCGGAACTTGACTGGATCGATTCTGACAGTGCCGACACCATATTGCTTTTAGGCCCAATGTATCATATTACAGATGAAGCAAAACGAAAGGCTGTAATTTCACATTGTCACCGGATATTGAAAAAGGGCGGCTACGTTATTTCGATGTTTTTGAGTCCTTATCCGGCATTGATTATGCAAAATAATCGGGAAAGCAATTTAATGGAAATAACAGAGAAAGAAAATTGCATGTTAACAACTACCCATTTCAAAGGCTTTATGGTGCCTCAATACCGGTGCTGGCCTCAACATGCCATAACTGAATTTCAACATTTTTTTACTGAGACCGACATCATTCATGTTGATGAAGTTCAGCATCCTAAACTGCACCCTGTAAGCAAATTAAATATCAACGAGCATTATTCACATCAATATTTTGTGGTGTATCAAAAACAAGTGATGACAAAAGTGCTGAATAATCTATTTAATATTTGACTATGATAGATTTATTCATTTATTTGATTCAGGTTATAAATCGCCAGTTGCCAATAAATAGAACAGTGAGCGGTCTGCAAGACCCAGCGAGGAGTCGGTGTTGAACTACATCCCATACCACACCACGGGAATCGTATTTTTCTATGCACTTAATGAGGTTTTGGATATTTCCGGGATAGTGTCATTTATTCCCAAAATCAAAGCACAACACACCAAGGCACACATCGGAAACACCATACTCAGGTATTGCAGGCAATAGCGCCTACCCTCAACACGCCATACGGTGCCAAAATCAGTTAACAACTTACTTTGAAGCAGTGCCTGTATTCCTTACCTTGTAAAGCAAAACAAACATCCATTAGCATATAACAAAACAACATGGAACACTCCAGGACGCGGTGTAAAAAGGGCCTTGACAGGAACCAGGGGTTCGTGCTGCCCCCCAGCCTTTAAGAATCGGTTGAGGCCGATAGACCGGCAAAGGTTGTACATGCCTTTGTCAACAGCCTTGACCCGGAAGACCTGGTATCTGAAACGAAAATAAAACTTGAAAACTGTGTATCAAACGTACATCAAAAAAAAGCAGCTACATTTTTACAAACATAACTGCTTCATTTCCTTTGTGGAGCATATCGGAGTCGAACCGATGACCTCTTGACTGCCAGTCACTATTTTTGTAATTACAAATGATTTGAAATGAATTTAAAAGGCTGATTATAAGTCCTTAGAAAATCAAATAAAATCACAATAAGCCAAATAAAATCACTTTCTGCTTGCAAATTGCTTGCAAATTTTGTTTCTTTGCAAGCAGAAAAGAACACGTTATGAGTACAAATATACTAATCTTGCTTGACTCTAGGAGAGAAAAAAAAGATAAGACTTTCCCTTTAATTCTCAGAATTATTCACAACAGGAAAAGCACTTCAATTCCACTCGGTTACAATTTGAAGAAAAATGATTGGAATGAGGAAAAGTCCATGGTAAAACCATCCTTTAAAGGGGTATCAAGTGTTACCAGGCTAAATAACTATATCCAGAAGCAAAAACTCTATGCTTTTGACATTATAAACAAACTACAGGAATCCGGGGAAATAGAAACCCTTTCGGTCAGTGATATTAAAAGCCGGATTCTATTAAAAAGTGCAAAAGTATCTTTTTACGAATTCACCAATGACCTTATTGATGAATTGAAAGGAGCTGGAAGGTTTGGATATGCCCAGTCCGTTTATTACACCATGAATGCCGTGAAGCGTTTTATGAATGAAAAGGATTTTGACTTTGATAAGCTGAACTATAAATTCATTGTCCAGTTTGAGAATCACCTTAAAGGGCGAAGTCTTTCTCTCAATTCCATTGCTGTCTATATGAAAACCATCAAAATGATATATAATCGGGCGGTAAAAGTTGGTGTTGCGAAAAAGGAATCCTACCCATTTGATGGGTACACCATTAAAACTGCAAAAACAAGAAAGAGGGCGGTTCGAAGGGATGTGATTGAACTTATTGAAAATTTGGATTTGCCAAAAAACACTAAAATCTGGCATTCTCGGAATTACTTCCTCTTTTCCTTCTATGCAATGGGGATAAATTTTGTTGATATTGCTGATCTCAAAATGAGTAACATTGTTGAAGGACGATTAGAATATACCCGAAACAAAACCAAAAAGGATTACAGCATAAAGATTACTGAACCTTTGCAGAATATCCTGAATCTTTATATCAAGAATAAAAAGAAGGAGGACTACATTTTTCCGATAGTCAAGCGTATTGGAAACCCGGAATTGGAATTTAAAGATGTGGTTGATCAGAGATTAAAATATAATCGACTATTAAAAAAAATTGCTGAGATGTGCGGAATTGAAACCAACCTTACAAGTTATGTTTCCCGACACTCCTGGGCAACTATAGCTAAACATAAAGGTGTTCCTGTGGCTGTTATCAGTGAGGGAATGGGACATTCTGATACCAGAATTACAGAGGTATATCTGGATAGCTTTGATAAAGAGGTTTTGGATAATTACAATGAAATGATAACCGGTTAGGCTTGGGCTATAAATCCAGATTTTATAGCCCAAAGAAAAGTAAAACCATACGAAAAAACAATCTACTGTCTGAAAATATCCAAATATTCGGTAAGCTCAAAAAGCCTGTTTCTGGAGAATCCTGTTTTTTCACTTAATATTTCTTGTTCTTCCATTGCAGCTAATAATCTGTTTGCAGTAGCAGGTGTTACTTCCAACTTATTCTCAACTTCTCTCGGTGTGATAACAGGATTGGAATAAAGCAAATTTAAAAGAGATTGAGCCAGTTTTGCACGCTTTCCTAGTTTTAGAATTTTTACTGAATACTTTTCACGAAAAGAACCAATTTTAATAAAGGTTTCTTTACTGTTCTTTGAAGTCTGAACAATTCCAGTGAGGAAAAACCTTAACCATTGATCAAGGTTATTGGATACCCTTACCCTTTCCAGGGAATCATAGTATTGTGTCCGGTTTTTTTCAAAAAAATCCGATAGATACAGAACAGGTTTTTCCAGAAGCGAATGATGGATTAGTTGCAGAATAATTAGAAGCCTGCCGATCCTCCCATTACCATCCAAAAACGGGTGTATGGTTTCGAACTGATAGTGACTGATAGCAATTCGGATTAAATGTGGCATTGGATTATTGGAGTGCCAGAATTTTTCCAGATCACTTAACAGATCTGGAACATCATTATGATGCGGGGGAATAAAAGTTGCACTTTTAATGTCTGCACCTCCAATCCAATTTTGACTTATTCTGATTTCTCCAGGTTGCTTTTTCTCTCCCCTAACACCTGACAATAAAATTTTGTGTGCTTCCCGCAATAATCTCATAGACAAAGGTATTTCATCCAATCTTTGAATTGACCGATTAAGGGCTTCTATGTAATTCCTTACTTCTTCCCAGTCATTTCTTTTTTCCGGATTGATCTCACGCTCTGACAATAAGACATCATCAACATTTGTTTGTGTTCCCTCAATTTTACATGAAGTTGTTGCCTCCTTTACTTTGTGCATTTCGATAAAAAAGTTAACATCCGGGACTAAACTGGCATAGGCATTTAGTTCCCCAATCATCCGGTTGGCTTCTGATAGCAATTCCAGAACCTCTCCGGTTTGCCAATCAATATTCTTGTCCAGTTTTGAAGGCAGAAAGCTTTTATACTGAAACTGTTGAACAAATTTTCCTGCTATAAATGACATGGTAACAACTTAAAATATAAAAATCCTTATTTTAATTTTATCGACAAAGTTAAAATATATCAAGTTATGTTTTAAGTTTCTAGTAAAATTTTTTTACCAATTCTTGGGAATTTCTCATAACCATTAAATCCGAAAGTATCATCAGTTGTGGATAAAGTTATTTTGCTAGAATAATCGCTAATTTTGCAATTATCCTGATTTAGGGTGGATCACATTAGAGTTAAATAATATCAAAAAAAGAGGCCGTAATATGAAAAAACAGGGAAGAAATGAACTTTGTAACTGTGGTTCTGGACTTAAATATAAATATTGTTGTGCTGGAAAAGATTTACGGGAACAAAAGATTCCATTATGGAGTGATCCAAAAACAGGCGAGAAATTGTCATTAAACATGACTGATGACATATTGAACTGGGCGGCAACCGTAGAACTTCCTATTAAAAACTTCTGTAAGGATAATGATATTTATTTTTTTGGATTAGCTGCTACGGTTGGAGAAACTCAGGAACTGGATAATAAATTAAAAAAAGGTCTCCTCACAAAACAAGATGTTCTAGATACTTTTAAGAAAAATGCCAAGAAAGAATCAATAATGAGACTATTAGATGCTTGTTTTGAAGAAATGGAAATATTTGCAGCGAGACGGACAATTCTGAAAGATGCATTCGATGCTCATTTTAATGAAAAGTACACTCTTTCAATACCGGCTCTTTTTTCACAACTGGAAGGATTATTAAGAGATATAGGCGGGTTACATTTCAAGGATACTATAAAGCCAACAATCCCCACTAATATCTGGGATAAGAAACTTTTGTTTGCCATTAAAGATGATGCTCAAAACTTTAATAATTTCATCACAAAACTTTTCTCTGGATCAACTGGGCCTGATGCCTTTAATAGGAATCCTATTTTACATGGATTTAAATTAGATTATCACAGTGAAGAACATTCATTATTAATTATACTGTCCATATTAGAGCTTAGGATGTTCAATTGGTGGCAGAGAAATGTTGAGGACTTCACAAATAGGTTTCAAGTGTCAAAAATCGATAGAAAAAAAGAGGAATAAATATATTCCTAAGCCTTTGTGTTACTAAAATAAATTTAGAATTACAATCCAAATAGTTTTAACAAAGACTTGGAAAGGAATGATGTAATAACTTGTGAAGGTATTTTTTTCAGGTATATCGCAATTTCATTCATGGTTCTCTGAATTTTACTTTTATCGGGTTGGTACTTTTTTATCTGTTTCTCAAGTCTTCTCAACTCATCTTCAAAATCTTCAAAATGCTCTTCTGGTAAATGTTTTTGAATAATTGATATATTCGATTTCACTAACTCAACAACACCTTTGATCTCCTCAATTTCAATATTTGGGACAATGATCTGCTGGGATTGAGTTGTATCTTGTTGTATATTTATATTCGAGATTGAGTTTCCTGAAATACTTATACTCTTTGAATCATTTGGGCTAAATTTTTCCTTTTCTTTTACCAATAGGTAACGATAACCTTCTGTGGTAATATGGAACTCAAGTAATCCTAAAGTTGAAGATAGGTATCCATCATCACATAAACTAATTACTAATTCTTCCATTTTGTGGATTTCTATTTGCATTTCTTTTCCCAATTCTTGTGTGTTAAACCAGGCACTTAATGGATCTTCAGGGTCCTCTTTTATTGCTATTTCATAAGCTTGACACAAGAAATCATACTTCTGTTTTTCAAATTCTAACAAATTCATTTTTTCAATTTTAGTTATCCAGTTTTTTATTAATTCTATAATTGGTTTCTTATTGATTTGATCGAAATAATCCAAAATCACGTACTTGATGTGAGAGATGAATAGTGCTGGTTTATTTGTCTTGCAATAATGTTTATAATGATAATCAAGGAAATCAGGGATTTTGTAAATGGGATTAAGCTTCAAAATCGTTTTTTGCAGTTCTTTATCATAGTCTTTTTGTTCTGGTGGGGATGTCCAAATATCTCCACCTTCAACTCGTCCATCACCGTATACAAAAGCCATTGACATCCCACGATACACTGAATTGCCCAAATCATTTAAGTCAAATTCATGCTTGGATTTATTACTTGTACTTTTGATTGAATAGATGAAATTATTTTGTTTCATACAAATTAGATAATTCTGCTTCAGATGGTTTCCTCACAAAAAGCTTTAATACAAGATCATTTTCATGAACTTGATCTGTTGGAACAGATTTAAATTGTTCTAAAAATTGATGTTCAATATTTAGGACAATTCTTCTTAACTCCTGGTATACATGGTTTAAATCTACTCGTGTTTTTAAAAATTGAATTTCATCTTTGGTTTTTTTTACTCGCTTAATTCCTGTTAATGTAATGTTATTAATGAGAAATTCATTTGATTTTCCACTTGGATTAACCGGTTTCATCGAAGTTTTTGTTTTATTAGTAAAAAAACCGGAGTGAATAGTACAAATAATTCCATTATCTGAGTTGGAATGTTTTTTAGCGTACCATGATAATTCTCCAAATATTGGTAATTCCTCCTTGAGGAAAATTTCATCAATTCGTTGATTTAAGTGCTGATGGGAATTCCGCAAATCATTGATGACGAAAATCTCCTTTAGTAATACTTCATAATCAATTACTGGGAATGATATTAGAAGTTTAATAAAAATGGATGTATTATTGACAATATTCCAAACCTCAGAATAAATTGATGGAAGAGAAGGGCATAATCCTTCCTCAGTGAAGCTCAGGTTATATAGGTATTCATTCAATTTTTGAAAAGAAATATCAACAATATCCAAAGAATACCTAATTCCATCTATTAATAAAACTTGTCTTTTCTCTAAAACAATTGGTACTTTTCGTAATGGAGAATCCTGATTTATTAATATATCCATTTGTTGTTCAGTTCTACTATATAATTTACAACTAATCTTACCCCTTCAATAAGCTGGCTATTCCTCCAATAAGCAAAGCTGATACTGTAACCGTTAGCAATCCTTTCGCAACATCATCAACTTGTTTACTCTCTGCTTTTCTGAATTGCACTTCATTTGCGAAATGCTCGCAGTTATAGGTTATTAGGTTATATCCTTCTCCGACCTTATTTATAGCCAGTTCAACCGCTTCCCTTCTCCTTTCAATCCCATGAGGAAACCTGCGTAATCCTTTTGGTGCATAACGAATAATATACTCCTGTACATCGCTTTCCGATAACCAAGTGACTCCTTTGTCAATAATATTGGCTATGAACCAGTGGTTTCCATTATCCTCTCCCATGTAAATAACATAATGATCAAGGAGATTAATGTTTTTCTTCCCAACAACAATTACATCTGCCGGAAGAAGATTATTTTGGTTAATAAAATCATTTACAGTCATAAAAACGTGTTTTTGTTAACAATTGGAGGGGATATTTCCCCTCCTAAATTGGTTTCGCATTATTTTTTCTTTTTCTCGCGCTGGGACAATGCACTCCCTGCAGCCGTCTTACTTGCTTTCCCGGTTCTTCCGTCACGAAGAACTTTAGAGGCAGCAGAAGCCGCTTTTTTGCTTGTGACCTTTTTTGCCATTTTATAAAAATTTAACATCCAACCCCTAACCACCAGAGTGGGGCGATTCTCTGCGGAAGCAATTAAAATTTTTATAGTTTTGTAGCTCTCAAGCAAAATATTCCAGATCGGGGGCTTCCTTTGAACCCGGTCTGGCTTTGTTTCATCAAAAAATAAACCGTTAAACGCCATTTTCTCTTATTAACAGCCTTTTGTTTATAAATCTTTCTAAATAAGCACTTTTTGGAGAGTTTTCAATGATGTTAAAATGAACTTTAGCAATCCAGGACAAATTGTCAGTAATAGTTTCAAAGAGAGATGCAAAAAAATCCAACCTATTCATTGAACAGGCTGGATTTTAATTTAGTGAGCCACTTCGGCTTCTTCCAATTTGAGGATATGCTTGCAAGCCTGTTCAGCCTTGTTTGCTGCCCAGGTAATCCAGCGGTTATTTTCCCGGAGTGCGGATGCCCAACCTTTAATATATGCGGCTTTGTTCCTGAAGTTCGTATCCAGGTGGGCAATTTCGGAAAGGTAAGCTGATCCTAACTCGGCAACCAGTTCCTCCCGGCTGTAGCTTTCATCTCCGAAACGGGTACTTCCCAATTCAAAACGGTTGAGCCTTTTCGGATGTCCGGTGGAATGAACCATCTCATGGAAAAGCGTTGCATAATATTCATCACTGCTGGAAAACCATTTCATGTGAGGCATCCTGATCCTGTCCAGCCCCGGAGCATAGGAAGGATAATCAACCTGGTTGCTGTGTTTAATGATGGGCGGATTAGGCATGGATTCAATAACCTGGTCGGCTTCTATGGAGCGAAGATTATTTTGATTACTGATTTGCTCCTGCATGAGACTGATCTTCTTCACTCCCTGCTCATCAAACTCAGCCTGGGAAACATTGAAAACATAATAGAGTTTCAGAAAAAAGTGTCCTTGGTCATTTTCCGGGTCTTCATCATCACGGAAATATTTGTTCCAGAAAACAATGAGGGAGGCTTTTTCCCCTTTCTTGACCCTTCCGCCATTACTTCGGATTTGTTGGAAAGTTCCATACACCGGAATATCATGATCCATACTGGCTAACAGCAGGAAATTTATTCCCCGGTAAACATGACCATTAAGACTGATGGGTTGCGGACACTTGAACATTTTCGCCCAGTTTCCGGCTTTTTCCAGGTTAGCAATGACTTTGTCGGTCACTAATTTAAAAACATCTGAATGATTCATAGATTGTGCTTCTGCCCTGAAGACTTATTTCGGCATCTGGCGCGCCTGATAAATGAATTTTTGGCGGGCGCTGACAACCGGAATAAAAATTTTAGAACAAATGTTCGGGTCTGTCCGCCAAAGGCGGACTGAATGAACCCAACGGGCTAAAGCATTTAGAGAGAAATATTTTTATGAGGTTACCTTTGCGAAAAATTCAGATATCAAAGGGGTGGGGTTCTTCTAGCTTCCCGTTCATCATTTAGTAAGTGCCAGGCAATATGGATGTTTATATGGGCTACTTTCACTCGTTGGTTTTTTATTTTCAATTGCAGAGAGTTATCCGCTTGACGTAGGAGTTCCATAGTTTGCTCAATGTCAGGCAAAGTGAGTTTTCTCATTTTTCATTAATATGGGAAAGAATATCTTCAAACTGCAAATCTTGTTTCCTGTTTTTCCTAATGAATTGCAATATTGATTTCAACCTTGATTTATTTACCGTTTGAGAAGACAAATCAAAGATTTCCAATGCAATTAAGCATTCCTGACCTGATTTCCCAGCTTCTGCATCTTCCAATTTGGAAAGATCATTTTGTAACTGTGCAATTTCTGAATCATTGATAATTTTGCTGTCAACTATTCCCAGGGAGGACATTATCAGATGGGAAATATCACGTTGAGATTTAGAGGGAATCGAGTTGTCTTTCAATTCCGGGACAAAAACAAATTGGGCAATATTCAATGACCTTAAAACCAGGAAAGGGAAAGCTGTATTTATGGCTCGAAGGCTTTTAGTTTCCTGGAATGGCAGTCTATTAGATGGAAGTTGGATTGTAAAATTCTCCGATAAGATTCTTACACTCCGGCTTCCATCAGGATTTAAAACACCAACTAGTCCTTTACGAAGCATAAATTTTACTTCTTCCGGCTTGACACTATTTAGTGTGGAAAGATCATTTTCAGTAGATTTCAAAACTCCTTCTTTCTCTTTCAATTGTTCCTCCAATTGTGATCGTTTTGGATCATCCAAAGGAAGCTTTTCAATCTCTTGTTGTAATTTTGAAATGTCTCCAGTGAGGATATCAATCTGCTTGATCTTGGAATCAATCTGTTTTTCGATATTCCTTTTAAAATTTTTCTCCTTGTTTAAAGTTTGATCAAAACCAGTTACGGAATTTATTCCGGTAGTGCTGAATTCCCTTTTAATATCCAATTTTGTCTCGGTTGTAATCCGAGAGCTTTCTTCAATTCGTAACAATGCCAAAGAAAAGGAGTTTGATTCCGTTATGTCCACTGCTGAAATGATATGATTAATGGTAGTCTTTTCCTGTGGATTAAGTTTATTAGCAAATTGATGCAGTTTCAAAAAATTCTTAAAATTTGCCACCAATGATGCAAGGGACTCATCAACTTCATACGCTGAAATCAATATTTGAAGGATTTGGATTTGGGATTTTCCTTCATTTTGAAGCTCTTTTTTATAGCTTTTAACTTGGTCAACTTTCGAGATTGATTCCTTTTCATTTAATTGTGAAGAAATGTATTGTAATAGCTCTTCACTTGTAGTTTCTAAACTAAATGATTTATTCTGATTTATGAAACTACTTGCAAATGTTCTGGCTTTCGCATTTTCCCGGAAATGCAATTTTAAGAAATCATCAAGATTTCCTTTGTGAATTATTTTATCCTCAATTTTCTCTAATTCCTTTTCTAGTTCAGTATCTGCCTGCGTAGCTTCAAAAACAGAAACTTTGTCATGTGTGTTTTTTTGATCCTTATTTTGATATCCTTTATAATTGAAATACTCAATATCCTTATGGGCTTGAATCTGTCCTACAGATTCAGAAGAAACATTGGTTTCTTCTGATTGTAATGATCGCTCAGAAAATTCAAAATTGTTTCCCATCACCTGATTATATCAGGTTTTCTATTGTTTTTCAATCCGTTTCAAATTCAGATTTTATTTTTTAGGGGCTAGATCATCAAACTCCCTCCATTGGTTTCTTGAAATTCTATGATTTTCAATACTGGAAATAAAAGCTAATACTTTCTTAAATCTTTTAGGTTCATCTGTAGTGATGTCTATTTTTTTTAATTCTGATTTCAACTTTACAGGCTTTATATTCTGAATCTCCTCTAAAGTCCAGGTTGAGAATAAATCAAACACTTGCTTCTGATCACCTTTTAATGTATCAGGATTCAAGATTGAGCTTGCCTTGTAATGGTCTTTCGCAATGGCCTCCCGATCTATTTTGTCCTGTGATAATCCAACCTGAACCAAAAAAAGTAAAATTGTTGCTGTAATTAAAAAAATGCTTTTGTATCTCATAAAACCTCCATTTTATGCTTTGGAGGTTCTGCAAAGCGGATAAATAAATTTTATAAAAAAGGCGTGAACCCCAGCTTCATCCAGCTTACCGAGGTACCGCCAAGCACCCAACAGGACTGAAATCAGCTAAGGGAACACACCATGCAGGTGCGCCAGCTAATTCATCACTTCCTGTTTGAAAATATTGGCGGTTTTCGATAAGAGAAATGATAGCAACGCTATTTTTTATATGTTTTTATTTTTGTTTTAAGTCATGAATATATTTTTTATTAATCTCATTATAAAATAAATCTTAAATATTTTTTGTCAATAATTTTTACTCTTTATCCTTAACGCAACGTACACTATATGCATGATCCTTATTGAGAAAATAGTTAAAAACATCATCTAAATCGTAGGTCATACTATAAACCCAAGAATTACCTGAATTATATTCAGAACCAGTCCACCAATCTGTATATTCACCAACAAAATCAAATGATAAAGGAGATTTCTCCCCTAAGAAGAATCTAGCATATCTACCAGCTGGAAGTGCTGAAAAGCCATATTGGTCAGCTCCATCACCATTGTTTTTCCAGCCTTCCTCAGATTTAAGAGCAAAACCATCCCCTCTGCTGCCCCATACATAATCAATTAATTCTTCCCAATCATTTTTACTTGGCAGTTGCCATCCTCTTGGACAAGCTTTCAAAGCTACTTCCCACTTATATAATCTACCATATTTATCACAATTAAACAACTTATTATCGTAACAGTAGCTACCATTACTTGTTCTGTAATTTAAATTTTCAGCCATCCAAACTTGATTTCCAATTTTTACTATTTCGTATTCCTGTCCATCACGAGAATCTGTCATTATGCTTTTAGAATTTTGAGCAAAGATAAAATTCACCATTAATATGAGAAAAAATCCAAATATTACTTTCATATTTCGTTATTTTTGATCCTCAAAATTACTATTTAATTTA
This sequence comes from Bacteroidales bacterium, assembly GCA_041393255.1. Taxonomy (GTDB): domain Bacteria; phylum Bacteroidota; class Bacteroidia; order Bacteroidales; family JAADJA01; genus JAADJA01. The sequence continues at coordinate 91,869 of JAWKKM010000012.1, forward strand.
CTTTTCTCAAAAATAGGATTTTATGAGAAGACAAATTTTCTTTCTATTCTATTTTTTAACAGTCACTGTATCATATAGTCAAAACACGTTGGAAAAACTTGGAAGAACTATTTTTGCTAATGCTGAGAAAAAATTTCAAAGCCAAGACTATGCGAAATCTTTAAAATTGATCAATACATTACTATCTTCTTTTGAAGACCCTGATATTCCCGTTTCTGATACAGCACTCCTCATTGACATTTATACACTTGGCTTTCTCAATCATTATGAATTAGACAATACCACCCAATCAATTTCTTGCTTGACAAAAAGATTAACTTTTCAGGAACTCTATTCTGAAGCTTCTGATGAAGACATATTTATATCTTATTATTATTTAGGTTTACTTTATAAAGAATCTGATAGCTTGCTTCTGAGTATTGACCATCTATCTAAAGCAATAAGCATATACAAAGATTCATTTAGTTCTTTTGATATGAAAATCAAAGCTTTGGAAGAACTTGGAAATATATATTTTGATTTTAAAAAATACGAAGACGCATTATCTTTTTATCAAGTTTTTGTAGAGGATTCACAGAATTATTTATCTCAGGATGATCAAAGGTATATCTCTGTTTATACAAATATTGGTGTTGCTTATCATGAGCAAGGTGATTTAGCCAATGCTTTATTCTATTATCAAAAAAGTTTCCAACTGTATCAAAAGTATTTTGAGAATAATTATTCTGGTTATGCTTCATTTTATTCATTGTTCGGAATGATATATACAGAATTGGGCGATTTCGATTTAGCATATGATCAAATTTCTAAAGCACTTGAGCTTAATATGAAAACATTTGGGGAAACAGACTCATCTGTAGGTCAATGTTACTATCAATTAGGAAATCTTTCCTTTTCTGATAAAAATTATGATAAAGCACTGAAGTATTTTAAACAATCATTTGTAATAACATCAAAACATTTTAGCAAAGCATCAATAGAATTCATTAAAGCCCAATATGGTATGGGCTTAGGATATTTTGCAGCTAATGATTATAATTCATCATTAAATATTTTTAACGATGCTTTAGAAAATTGCCCCGTAGATAATGTTTTCTTTTTACCTCTACTCCATGGTATTGGGACAATTCATGCTAATATGGGTAACTATGATTCTTCAAATTATTTCCTACAAAAAGCAATACTATTAGCTAAGAATAACAAAGATCCAGAAATAAGTGGTACTTATTACAATATCGCTTCAAATAGCCTGTATCTCTGTGATACGAATTCAGCTTTCAGATATGCCGTAGATGGGTTTTATTCGATTGAGCAAAAATTCACATCTCTTTTGTCTACTTATCCTACAAGATTAAAAGAATCATTTTTCTCTCAAAACAAACACTACCTGGATTTTTTTTACAACATATTTTTTAGATTTTCACCATCTTCAATTGATTCTCAGTTTCTTTTGCGATTGTATAATAAATCTCTGCTTCTCAAAAATATGAGGCTCTATTCAGATATTAGACTTAAAAAAGTAATTCTTGGCTCAGGAATAAAAGAGTATGATTCTTTGTACAAAATCTTGAATAAAAACAATCAAATTCTTTATGACAGGAACTTTGTCAGAATTGGTGTAACTAGAAACGAAAAATATTATGACTCCATTGTAAACCAGAGCAATATTATTGAGCTACTATTAATGAAAGAGATAGAAAAAGAAGGAGCACCAGATAGATTAAGAATTTCATTTGAATCCATAAAAGAAGCACTCCCTAATAATGCTGCTTCCATTAATTTTTTCAGCTTTGCATTTAATGATTCTGATAGTACGATCAGTAACTACACCATCTCATTTATTGTGAGGAAAGATTTAGAGTATCCGGTTTTTATCCCTCTATTTGAAGATGCTGAAATCTTAGATATTTTGGATAAAGCAGAAAATATCAACACTGACATCAAATACAGTAGATTATATCATCATTCTAATCTTGGGAATGAACTTTTTGAGCTTTGTTGGAAGCCCGTTAATACTTTGCTTTATGGGATAGATGAGGTTTATATTTCTCCTTCCGGTATTTTAAATAGTGTTTCTTTTCCTATTTTACCCAATAATTGCGATTCTATTTTGTCAGACAAATATGAATTTCATTATTTATCGACCCTGACAGATATTATATCATTGAATCAGAATTTAGAATCATTGAGCGATTTAAATACTGGAACTATTTTTAGTGGTATAGCATATAACAGTTGTGCTATAGAGTTAAACAATATTTCTATAGAAGGTCGTCCTGCTGGAAGTGAATGTAATTCGAACTTGTGGAATCCGCTACCTGCATTTTCGGAAACAAATGAAATGATTGATGAACTTAGGCTTCATGTCCCAGAAATTCAGCACTTTACTGGAACAGAAGCCACTAAAGAATTATTTCACAAAATGGATGGTATATCCCCCGACCTGATTCATTTTTATACGCATGGTTTTTATTGTGAACTAACTGATGAAGTGAGAGATAATATCCGGGTAGATATTTCCTTTCTTCTATCAGAATTTTCCCCATTTCAACATAATTCAGATCCCCTTGTACGAACCGGTCTCATATTGGCAGGAGGAAACATTGGCTGGGAGTTTGGAACGGATGAAGGAATTTTAACCGCTTATGAAATATCCCAGATGGATCTGAGCAATACTGATCTGGTTATCCTTGCTGCATGTGTAACCGGATTGGGAGATTATGTTCCGTATGAGGGGGTATATGGTCTACAACGGGCATTTAAAATGGCAGGTGTAGATAACATTATCATGAGTTTGTGGCCTGTTATTGATACATATACAAAAGAATTCTTCGATATTTTTTACGAAAATCTGATTTCTAAGCACTCTGTTCATGAATCTTTTTACCATGCACAAAAAACAATGCGAAACATATATCCTGAAAGACCTGATATTTGGGGTGCTTTTGTTTTATTGGAATAAGCTATTTATGGCAAGAGTACGAAATATTGCCTTTCTGATTTTGTTTTTCCCTGGGTAATCACCCAAAAATAAACTCCTGGTTGAAGTTCTGAAACAGGAATTTCAACTTCCCCTTCTTTTAATTCAATACTCTTTCCATCAAAGCCATCACCCAAGGTTTTTGCTACATAGCATTGGAGGGTTGCACTTCCCGATAAACCTGTATTCCACTTAAACTCAAGAGGGGTACTTAAGAAATGAGCTTTTAAATCTTTGGGAGACAATAGAACAACATCTAATTCATCCTCTCCTCCTGCATAAACTCCGGTGGTATCAGGCATAGAAAACAAGTTTTGAGGATCATCATATCCTTTTTGTCTTGCCAGTTCCTGATAGATGGCTATAAGATCAAAAGCTCCACCTGTACTATTAAGCACCTTCACCTGTTCTTTATAAGCAAATAAGGATTGATTGAGAGAGTCAATGGTTTTTTTTTGTTTCAAGCTAAAGTCATAAATATCCTGATTATTGCTCACTAATTGTCTTATGGAGTCCATTTCTTCCTGAAGCAGTTCATGCTCCTTTTTGCTTACGTATTGATCTAGATTTGGTTGTTGTAAAATGAGCTTGAAAATGCCAAGGGTTATCAAAAAAGTTATTATGGCAGCAGCTGATGTATAGCTAATCAGTCTGATAACAGATTGTTTTTTATTTTTTTTCTGTTTTTTAAATTCTGTATAAAAATCTCTGAGTCTTTTTTTGTCTTTTCTAATTAATTGCAAATGCTCTTCAATGGACTCAAACCCTTCATTCTCTTTAACGATAATGATTCCATCATAAATATCTTTGTTCTTCGGGTCGTCATCCAAAATCTTAAAGGTTTTCTTTTTCTCATCTTCACTATCAACATTATAAGCTCTTTTCAGTAGAAGTTGAAATTCCGGATCACTTATATTATATCTATCAGAATCATTATTCATAGTACAAAATATTTCGTTAATGTTTCCCGGTTTTCTTTTTCATTCACAATTTTTCGTATTTGTGACTTTATATTCTCTGTATATGATCGTGAACGATTCATATTTTCAGCAATTTCATCAATCTCATAGCCTCTGCAAAACAACTTTAAAAACTCTTTTTGAGTGTCATTAAAATTTATCAATTCCAAGAGACTTTCTAAAAATGAATTGATATCGTTTAACGATATAGTTTTAACTTTTTCTTCTAATTGTTCAAAAACATCGCCGTTATTTCGTTCTGCATATAAATATAACTCATTGGTTCCCTTTTTGTTAAAGTAATAAAAGCCGTGATTAACAAAAGAATACACCAAAAACCATTTTAAGACTTTATTTTCTTTTTTGTTTAATGACTTTTTCTCTGATTTTTTCTTTTCTAAAAATAACAATACCTTTTCATAAAAAATATCTTCGATTTCAATGATAGCCTGATAGCCAAACTTTTTAACCAAATTTGCTTTTATGCTTTCCTGATACTTACCCAATAAATCGATAAAGCAATCTTTGTTACATTGTTTATAACATTCAAAAAGATCAAAATCGGATAAGTCTTTTTCTGATTTAATTTGATTCTTCCACCTTAAAAGCATTCCAAATCAACTTTTTATTTCTACAAAATTAGAAAAATTGATCTCATTTTTTGCATTTATTCTTTGATAGTTTTCTGTACGGCATTTTTAGTTTTCCAGTCTTCATAAAAATTTGTCAACTTCTTTTTATCTTTTTTTATATAATTCAAATGCTCATCTATAGTGGTAAAACCTTCTTTCTCCTTAACAATTAAGATTCCATCATAGACTTCTTTGTTTTGCGGTTCTTCTTCAAGTAATTGGAGGGTTTTTCTTTTTTCTTCTTCATTACCTAAATTGTAAGCTTTTTTCAGCATTAGCTCAAACTCCTGATCAGGAAGTAATGACTTTTCATTTTTGCTTAATCCGCTTTCAAAATTGTGATCATTCATTTTAATAAAAAAGAAGTACGAATTATTATATCTGATTATCTGATAGTTGTAAAATATTTTTAACTCCGTTGTGAATTTTAACCCTTCAAATCGATTCTTTAGGTGAGTGCACTTCATTTAATATCAAATAATCAAAAATGAAAACAATGAAAAAAGGAATGATTCAAAAAACGCTGAAACGGATTGATAAGTACTTTGAAAGTAAAGGTAAGTATCACCATGATAAGATTGTGGAAAATAAACCATACTTCAAAGACAATTCTGCATCGCAAAAACATTCATTGAAAAACTCATCTCCTAATGGATGGAATGAGTACCTCACTGCTGCTTCCTATTTAAGTACTGAGGAATTTAATCAAAAGTAAATTATTAATCCGGTTGTAGGGCTGGAACTTTTCAGTCCTGCAATCACAAATATTAAAATTATGAACATATTTCAGAAAAGTAAGCAAAATGTTTCCCAATTTTTTTCAGGGAAAAAAGGAAGAAAAAACAATGACAATATTATTCTTCCTAAAAGTGAACTTTATGTGGATGATAACTTGACTGTAAATGATCAGGTTGAAATCAATCATCAACAACGAATGGCAGACAGTAAAACTTTGTCATTAACCTTAGCACGAGCCAATCCTCCTCAGCCTAAATCTGATTTGGATCATCCCCACAGTGCTGAAATAAAAATCCAGGCAGATTACCAGTCTGATGTAAACCTACTTTATAACACAGCTATGCCACGGGTAGAAGAGCTACAGAACACTTATGCAGAAAAGCTGAATAACTGTGAAGAAAAAGCTGGCAACAGATCACAAATCGATGAAAAGGTTAAAAAGAGTGTCCAGGAGAAATTACAAATAGAGAAGGACAATCTTGAAAAAAACCATGCTGAAGATATTGCCAATGTTGACAATGAAATTCAAACAACATCCAATAAAATCAAAAATCTTGAGATTGATCAGGAAGAACCAGAAAATACTCTCTTGGAAAACAAAGATGTTATTCCAACCAAACGCATTCCCGTTTACTATATTCTTGCATTGATCGGAATAGGTATTCTTGAGTATCCGCTAAATTCGTTGACCTTCAGGGTAATGCGGGAGGATAAAGTTTCGACATTTTTAATGAGCCTTGTTGTTTCATTAATTATTGTAATCAGTAGTCATTACGGAGGCAAGTACCTGAAACTCAGCCATAAAAATTTCAAGGATAAAGCGATTATCTTTTTCTCTATTCTTATCCCGCTGATTATTTCTTATATCGTCGGAAATATCAGACATGAATACTTGTTAGCCAGGGATATTGAAATTTTGTCTACCTACGGACTAGGATTCTTGAATTTTGCGCTCTTTGCCGTTGGATTGTTCCTAAGTTATCATGTCGGACATCGCAATCCTGATTTGGTAAAGCAATATCGGGATTTAGCCAAAAAAATTGACAAGAAGAAACGAGAACTCGAACAACTCCAAAATAAAAAGAAGTCTATAGAAAATCGCTTTTCAAATGATTTACAAATTCTTATTGAACGTGAAGAAGCCGAAGTAGAAAGAAAAATAGAAAAACATTTTATTATCCCACGAGAGGAAGTTATTGAACTGGCTAATGAAATCAATACTATTGTCACTTCGGCTACTTCTCTGGAACAGGTGATTGTATCTAACCTCCATTCCTGCCTTACCACCTTTAGGAGTATCAATGAGCAAAGAAGAATTGATCCCCGGCCACAATATTGGAATGAAGCTAATCTTCCTTCTATGAAATTGTATTTTACCCAATACGAACTACTCCATCCTTTCCAGGAATCCCGATCCGCTAGAAATAATCCTGGCTCTAACGGTTCAGATACATCTAAGAAAACAACTATAAATAGTCAGATTTTATCGAAAATTAATAGTGCTGTTTTTGGTATTGCCTTACTGCTTTCGCTGCTTTTATCTGGTTGTGAATCAGGCAGTCCGCCAAAACACACGGCTGTGTATGTCGGAATTGATATTACTGAGAGCTATTTATTCACCGACCCCCTTACGGCTGTGGATATTCTGACATTAGCCCAGATTGATGAGGGTCATCCCAGGAATTCTGTTGATGTCTACTTCACATTTATTTCTGATGTGAGTTTAAGCAAGGTTAAAAAACTATCACTATCTCCAGGAACACAATTGGGTAGTGTCATGGAAAGAGAGGATGAAATAAAGGAATTTGAAGTCTTATTAAATGCTGCCCTACGATCAGTCTTTCAGCCCAGCGAAGAGGGATTACCTTATAGTCAAATTTATCCCAGGATCAATGAAATTCTGAATCAAACTGCAAAGGTCAAAGCTGACAACAAATATGTTTTTTTCTATTCCGATATGTTTGAGAATGGGAACCAATCTGTTTCATTTTATAATTACAACCAAAATCCAAAAGGGATTATGGAAAATTATAATACCATTACAGCTTCTTTTGAATCCCTATATCCTCTTTCTGATTTGAGTGGAATTAACATTTACACACTTGGGTATCCAAGTTTTGAAACAGATGCGATGTTTATCTATGCCAGGAAATTCTGGACGAAATTCTTTGAGTCTAAAAATGCTCACGTGAGTTATATAGCTAATTATCAGCAATAAATAATATTACAATGGAAGAAAGAGGAATTAATAGCCCTGCTTCTTTTCGGATAGTTCAGGATGATAATCTTAAGGATATTGTTAAAGAAGCTGTAAAAGCGGTCATTCAAAATAAAAAGCCGGAACCCTGGATCACCATAGCGGAAGCCATGAAAATTTTAGGAATTACAAGCCTCACAACAATGAATAAAATCCTCTACTCCTCTGAAGTTGTTTATTCTCAACCCAGTAAGAAAGTGCGATTAGTTCTTCGATCTTCCCTCTATGACTACATTAATAAATATAGAGTTCAATAATCAATTTAAAATTAAAACAGTATGGAAACAACAAACATTGTTCAGGATAGGCTTCAACAAGCCTTGGAAATATCGGCTCAGCGTTTTGCACGCCGATTAAAAAAATACAAGAATGCTAAAATCTTCCAGGAATTGAAAGAAGCTGCCAAAGAAAGCCGGGAAAATCCCTGGTATGCTGCCTTTCTCAATGAGTTAGACAATGAAAAACAACAGGATGGGGAAAAGTCCAAACGACTGAATGAACTGGATGCGATTTTTCAGAAAAGCCAGGATTTGGAAAAAACACAGGAGGTAGAAAGATGAAAACCAATCATTCTGAGATTCCAAACATGGAAATTTATAATACCGGCCTGGAAAAAGGGGTTTCCCTTAGTGGAAATTCAGAAAAGCCCGATATGCTGAAACACAATCCTTACTCCGCATATCTTGAACCAGGTGCGTACTTAAGCTATGCACTCGGTTTCAGGGCTGGTGTAAGAATAGGAATGGAGCAAGTCAGGTACAATCGAACCCGACAGTTGGAAAAGATTCAATCTCAGAAAGAGCCTACAAGGGAACGATAAAATACATTTCGGGAAAACGGGACAATGGATTATAAACCTCAGTCCCTATTTCTCTAACCTTAACTTTTTTAATTATGGGATTACTTACTCATGAATTAGAGAACCGCTTCAAGGAAGTGGGTTCTCAGGAAAACACACCAGACCCTTTGGTCATTGCAAAGTTTTTCAATCCGAGTGGGTCTGGAACTTGGTACGCTACGGAATACGAAAACGGGATATGTTTTGGCTATGTTCAGCTTGTGGAAAATGAATTTGGCTACTTTTCTATGGCTGAATTGGAATCCGTGAAATGCCCTCCTTTCAACCTTCCAATTGAAAGGGATCTCTATTTCGGAGAAAAACCTCTTTCCGAAGCTTGCCCGGAACTCAAACCTACCATTGAACGGAGAAAAGAACTCCTGAAAATGCAACATCAAAAGGACGAGTTACGAGAAATGAATACTGCGAAAGAAAATAACGGAAAAGATGAATTCGAAAGATAACCCTATTGAATCATGGCAAAACAAAACAGAAACGAATACCTTAAAGAATACCGAAAACAAAGGATTCATAGGGTCATCATTTTTACACCGGATCAATATAACCTGCTCCAAAAAAGAGCAAGGAAATACGGGAAACCTTTTAGTACATTCGTTCGAGAAATGGCTTTATCGCAAGCCTCGAATCAATATCTTTCGCATGACCATAAACTAAAGGAAATCCGATTACTCCTTATACGCCTGGGAACCAATACGAATCAATTGGCTCATGTCGCCAATGCAACCTTTAGCATCCCACATCCTGGCATTGAGGATTTACAGAAACAGTTTAAGAGCATACATCAAGAAATCATGAAGGTTTTTCAGAAGCCAATACTGGTGGAAGATGTGGTTCGAAATGCTATTTCAAAAGACCGGAACTATATTCAACGGATCGAAACCATAATTAAAGAATTGTCATGATTATTAAATCACTCCGACATAAGGTCTACGCTTCCAAACACTCCGTGAACTACGTCTTTGATGGAATGCCATCAGAAAAGGAAAAGCAGTGGGTTATTTTCAGAAATATAACCTCGGGTTTTAGCCAGAAATCCATTACCAAAGAATTTGATGATAATGCGAAATTACTTCCGAAAAATCTGAAACGATCCAAAACTATCAGATACCACGAAGTGCTTGCTTTCAGTCATTTAAACTCCAACGACTTAACCCGTGACAAATTACAGGCTATCGCTCACAAGTACCTTCAACTCCGTGACCCAGAACAATCCTCAATTGTGGTTTGTGTTCCACACACTGATAAACATACTCATATACACGTTCTAATGAGTTCCAATGCCATAGGAAGCAATAAAAGTAGTGACAGGATGATGACCAATGAATTTTACTATTCACTTCGTAGGGATATGGAAAAATGGGTTTTAAGTACCTATCCTGAACTTCATCATTCCACAGTTTATCTTCCTGAAAATGAAATCCTGGAACTTATTCCTGAGAAATTTCATGAAGAGCGTAAATTATTAGAACTGGATAAATCCAAGACCAAAAGGAATACGGTTAAAGACCGACTTTCTAAACGAATAAAAGACATCCTTGAAAAGAGCCGTTCACTGAAAGACTTTCAAGAAAGGATCAATCGGATGGAAGGGCTTCAAACCTATGCCAGAAAAGGAGAACTGACAGGGGTAATCCTAGAAAACAAAACCAAGTTTCGTTTTAAAAATCTTGGAATAAATCTCCTGAAAGAAAAATTCTCTGTCCTTGCCCGTATGAGCGAATTGGAAGCCATAATGGATAGGCAATCTGACCACTCATTTGAACGATAACTTGTTCAACATTTAATCCACAAAACAAATAATTATGACCGCTTATTTCTCATCAAACTCACACACTGAAAATTCAGCCAAATTTCTTTCTGGATGGAAGAAATTTCTATACATGAATCCATTTAAAAAGGGACTGGTTATCGGGAAAGATAGGATTTCAGAAAAAATCAGCCTTCAACATGCATTGATCCTTGGGGGAAGTGGTTATGGAAAAACGACTGCCTATATCATTCCCTGTTTGATGAAGATTCGGAATGCCAGTATTTATGTGCTTGATCCATCTCAGGAACTTTACAACCTCACTAGTAATCATCTTTCGCGATTCTTTGATATTTATTCCATAAACCTTGGCGATCCTGCCCGAAGTCATTATTGGAATCCTTTAGTAAAAGCCAGGACAAAAGATGATCTGAAAATGATAGCTGATGCCATTATTTCCAGTGCCTTCCCCAATGAGTCAGGTGATGCAAAATTCTGGAATGATGGTGCACGTTCGATTTTAAATATTTTATTGAATTCCGTTCACAAACAAAATGATAAAAAGACCCTTAACTATGTTTATAACATGCTCAACCGCTTCAATGCTTCAGACATGAAGGAATTGAATGAATATTTATCTACTAACCTTGATAACGATAATTGGCTTGAGTTAAAGGGTTTACTTGCACAACCGGAAAAGGTTTGGGGAAGTCAGGTGGCCACTGCCAAGGTTGCCCTTTCCCCTATCAGTTCCGAAACACTAAAAACACTTTCCCAAAAAAGCACCATTGACTTTGCCTCCTTTCGGGAAAAGCCCAGTCTGTTATTTGTCATAGTGCCAGAACACCGGATAAAGGAGAACATGGTTTACCTCTCACTTTTATTCCGGGAAATATTCGAAACTCTTTTGGAGATGCCAGCAAAAAAAGACCTGGTACAATACCTCCTATTAGATGAAGCCGGAAACATCTTTATCCCCAAATTATCAAACTATATTACAGTTCTTCGTAAACGGCGCACTTCAGTATCTTTGATTTGCCAGTCTACCCGTCAATTATTCTCCCTGTATGGCAATGATGCCCATACCATTATAGAAAACACCTTAAATCATCTCTATTTCCCTGGATTATCACTCGAAAGTTGCCAACAGCTGAGTCAAAAAATAGGCTCAACTTTTATAGAACCTCAAAACACCTATTTCCCTACCAATAAAAAGGAATGGAAAAAGACAGCCCTAATTTCCCCGGAAAGTGTTAGGACCCTAAAAAATGGTCGTGCCTTATTCTTGTCAGGAAATATGCCCGGTGTAATCGTAAGATTACAACCCTGGTTTAGAAACCCTTGGATGAAAATAAAACTTAGAAAAAGGAGGAGATGATATGGCTTTTACAATCTTTCATTGGCTTCTTGCAATTAGTTTTATTCTCCTGATCGTAAACCGTAAATGGCTGGTTGGAATGTGGAAAGGAATTTTTCGTGTGATCGGAAAAGGGATTCAGCTTGTGTTTTCTTTCCTTCTCCGAATCCTCGAATTCCTTTGGATTATCTTTCTTAAAATCCTTAAAGGCCTTTTTTGGATTATTCCCCGTTTACTGTATTGGTTAGGATGGGTGCTTCTCGAAAGTTTTAAATTCCTTGGTAATGCCCTACGGGCACTTTTCAAAATATTATCTTCATAAAAAATGGAATGGTGAAAACCGTTCTTTTTTCAAATTGTTTGCAATTTGTTTTGGGGTGCAGGGAACTCCCTGCCAAGTTCGTGAAATCGTCCATAGAAAAAAATCACTATCGATTTCACGTACTTGCATTGCAGCAATTTCTAAGTTTTTGCTGCATTCCCGAGTGCAACGAAGAAACAAACTGACTATTTCGAGGTTGTAAAATTTTTTATCCAAATGCCATTTTATAGATTAAGAATCGCAGGTAGTATTTTCATTCAATATTGGTTGGAATGTTAAAAAACCAAAAAAACTTTTTTTATTAACCGAAGTATACATATCTTTGTTTTCATATTGTGGCTTCAAGTAAGAAAAATATCTATGAAGCCTGTATTTTTTAATACATTAAAGGAACTTATATGCTTTTTAATACTGGAATTGCAAGTATTTTTTATTTTGTATTTGTCACCAGTGAATAATCTTTATCTTAAATATATCCCTCTCTTCAAGGAGGGTTTTTTTTTGACTTCAAGCACAATAAGTGAAAAAATTTAGCTGAATGAAAAACGACGAAAAATTGGCCAAATACAAGGAAGCTGTTGGCTATATTGCAAAAAATCAGATTAATCATTTTTTTGGCAATAAAGGAGCAAACCATGCCGAAATTGTTTTAGAAAATTTAATTAGTAACTCCAATGATATTATTAGGATTTTTACAGGTGGATTAAATGGGGAAGTGAGTAATAGTCAATCGTTTAAAAATGCACTTGAAGCATTTTTTAATAAGCCAGATACGAAATTATTTTTGCTTCATACCAAAAATGCTGTAATGGATACTATAGGAGCAAATTTAATTAAACAAAAAGCTGATGAATTAAAGGGAAGAATCAAGTTAAAAGAAATTACTGATGAATTTATTGAGGAAATTCATAAAATATTAGATGTTGGTGAGTTCTTCACACTTGGTGATGATGACAAAGTACGTATTGAGACAGAACCGGAAAAATTAGAGGCAATCGTTAACTTTAATAATAAGACAATCGTAAAGGTGTTAACAAAAGCTTTTGATAATGAATTTAATAAGCAGAATAATTAATTAAGTGGATTTTTCAAGTTTTTCATCAATTGTTGAAGTTTTAACGGTTGCAAATTTCTCTTATTCAGGATTTAAACAAGTTAGAAATCCACTTGACGAGACATTTGAAAGTCTACCTGGTGCATTAGCAGGGCTTGATAAATATTTGGATAAAAAAGCTACAAAACAACATGAAATTGTTGATAGACTTACCCTTGTCAATGAAGAAATCTCGGAATCAGAAAATGTTAAGACCTTAGCTGCTTTTAAACTTGCTCAAAATTTAAGTAAGGAAAAAGAAAAGTTAAGAAAGCTTGACGACAGTATAAATAAGTATAGAGAAAAATCTAATCGGGTTACTGCGACAGAACGGAGATGTCATTTTTTTAAGAAAAACCTTCCTCCGCTATATCTAATGTCAGCTTTGTTTGGAATATATGTACTGATATTTTCTGCATTTCAGAACTTTGTTTATGATCCAAAAAGTGAACTTCCTGAAGGATTGTCGAGTTCTATTTTCTTTTTTATGATAATGATATCAATATTTTACTTTTACATAGTAATTTCGACATTTAATGTTAAACGGTTTAAAACTCCTTCTTCTGTTACGACACTAATTATTTACTTAGTTTTGTTAGGTCTTTTTTTTGCATCCAGGATTAATCCTTGGATAATTAAATCAATTATTAATATTGGTGATTTTAACATATCATTATTTATTATTATTTTAACTAGTTTTTCGTTTATATTCCATTTTGTAAGACAAATACAAATAAAAACCACTTATCAAGTTTGCAGGGTTACAATTTTTTCCAGAACTTTAATTGAGATTTACATTCACAAAATTGTTATTAATTTTATGAATAAAATAATTTTCTGGATAAAGGCTAAATACTCAAATCTTTTAGGGTGATATAACTAAATTAATATTCCTCCCCTTAATTCAATCTCTTAGGCTACCCAAACAAGTAAAAAAATTACAGAATAGGGGAACAATTTTGGATTACTTTGTGGTGGAGATTGGATACATAAAAGTTCTCAAAATTATATAACACAGAAAAAATTGTCTAATTGGTTGATTATAATTAATTTTGCATCCTTGCGAAATATATTTATATATATGCGAGAGTATTTGCACTGACCGCATTTGGACTTCGCCAAAACACAAATGGAATTTATAAAAAATGAAGTATGAATATATCATTGTTGGAGCTGGTATAGCGGGAATCACGATTGCTGAGCTTTTACAACGTTCTGGCAAAAAAGTTCTATTGATTGAAAAAAACAGAAGGGTTTGTTCTTGTGCAACCGCTGAGCAACATGGCTGGTTTCATACAGGTTCTTTATATGCTTCACTTCCAACAAACAAATATTTCAAGGCAATGGTATCTAACCTTGACAATATAAGAAATTTCTATTCAGGGTTTCAAAATATGAATTTGGATTTTAAAAATACTATTAAATCAAACAATAAGTATGGTTGGTTTCAACAAAATCATAATTATTACTTATATGCTAGCCCTCTTGACAAAACAATCCCATTATTAGTAAAACTGATATGGAAATTAGCTATAATTAGGGCAAAATCGAGATTAGCATGGTTTGAAACTTTAGATTTTGAAAAAGAACTGCAATCCCAAATTGTAAGAAACATATTTAATTTTAGTCTAGGAAATAGGAAACGGGAAGCAATTCTTAAATTAGATTTGCATAAGTTTGTTAAAACTAGTGAAGTTCTTCGAAGTCAGGATAGAGGAATGAATAGTAATATAATAATTTCAGATTTATTAAATTCATTCGCTTTTTGTGGAGGTGATCTTTTACTTGAAAATGAGGTGGTAAAAATAAAAAGCGGTATGGTTTATACTGAAAATAAATCCTATAACTCAAGTCAAGTAATTGTTACAAGTGGTAAGAATATAGAGCAATTAACTAATTTAAAAGTAAGAATTGTTAAGAGTCCAATGCTTGTTGTTAAACCTGCTATAACAAATATTAATTTCATTATTATGCACCCCAAAATGAATAATACACTAAATCATATTTATCATAATACTGAATTTGGAGACTATTCATTATTTGGCAATGCTATTTATTATGATTCCGAAAAGGAGATTGATTCAATGCGAATAAAATTAGAAATGGTTAAAAAAGTTAACTCCATATTCTCAACTTCTATTGATCATTCAACGTCCTCACTATATTGGGGTTATAAAACCGAGGTTCAGAGACTTGGACTTATTAGAAACTATCAATATAATATACATGATTTAGGTGATTATATCGTTGCATTACCAGGCAAAATGACTTTAGCTTTTAGTTTAGCAGTTAGTTTATGTAAATATTTGAAAGTTTCTCCAACGAAAGAAATCCAACTTTGCAACAAATATTCATATGATAATGTGTTCGAAGCAACACATTTTAAGAAGTATTTAGAATTATAAAATATTATTATGGAAAACGATTGGAAAAAAATAGAGAAAAAAATTGTACATAAAAACCCATGGTATCAATTACGAGGGGATATTGTGCAAAAGCCCAATGGAAGTATTGGAGATTACTATTTTGTAGATGGATTAAATTCCTCAGCAGTAATTGCTATTGATGACCATAAAAACATATATTTAGTGGGTCAGAATAGATATCCAATAGGTAATAGGTATTCTTGGGAAATTATAATAGGCGGCGTTGAAAATAATTCAGAATTTCTTTCTGCTGCGAAGAGGGAATTGCTTGAAGAGGCTGGATTAATTGCTGAGACGTGGATTGATTTGGGAGATTTGCATCCAAGCAATGGATACAGTTCTGAGAAATGTAAAATTTTTTTTGCAAATAACATCAAAATGACCGTGGCTCAACCAGAAGACACTGAAAAAATATCAATAAGAAAAGTTAAAATTAATAAAATCTTACAGATGATTAATGATGGTGAGATTACTTGTGGAATAACTATAGCCTCAATATTTAAACTTCTAATTAATAATAATAGCATTAAGACTGAATAAATGATAAAACCATTCTTTTTAGATTTAAGCAGCCAAGAAATAGTCGATATCCAGTCCAAAGTAGGAGAAATTTTAAAATCAGGTCAATTAATCTTGGGAAAGTATACTGAGAAATTTGAACAAGAGTTCGCAAAATATATTGGTTCAGAATATGCAGTATCCTTAAATTCGGGAACTTCTGCATTAGAAGTGCTATTGATGCTACATAATGCACAAGGAAAAGCAATTGCAGTTCAAACAAATACGAATTTTGCGTCAGTTGCAGCTATAATAAAATCCGGTGGCACCCCGATATTTATGGATATGGATAAAAATTATTTTTGTCCTAGTTTAGAAATCTTAAGAAAAACAGTTGACAAAAATCCACATATCAAAGGGGTCGTTTGGGTTCATATTGGAGGAATAATAACTCCAGATTTTATTAAAGTAGTCGAATATTGCAAAAATAGGAGTATATTTCTAATAGAGGATTGTGCTCATGCTCATGGTAGTCAATACAAGGGTACTAAAGCAGGAAATTTCGCGAATGGAGGTGCTTTTTCATTTTTCCCAACAAAAGTAATGACAACAATGGAGGGAGGCATGGTTACAACCAATGATTTTAATATCGCAAGTTCGATTAAATCCTACCGAAATCAAGGAAAAAGGGATGGTGAATATGGTGGTCTTCATTATGATTTAGGAAATAGTTGGCGTATGAATGAAATTTCTGCATATATTGGAATAATTCAGTTATCCAAATTAGATGAAATGATTATCAGAAGACAAAATGCGACAGATAAAATAATACAAACTTTGAATGATTTTAATATCAATTATTGTGACACAAGCCATATGGATAAAGCTTCAAACTATAAATTTATTATAAGACTAGATGCGAATTGTGATATAAACTTTATTAAAGAAGAATTCAAGAACAATGGAATAATATTAGGTGGTGGGGTTTATGATGTTCCTTGTCATTTGCATCCTGTTTTTAAAAATATTACAGTCAAGGATGTTTTACCAAATTCTGAAGAGTATTGCCCTAATCACATATGCCTTCCAATAACATCTGGCACTACACCAGATGATATTATTCAAATGATAGATTCAATTAAATCTATAATTATAAATTGAATTCTTTATCAAAGCTCGCTATTTTTAACTTTTTTTCTAAATGCAAATAACTTTATACGATGACGGTATTTTGCATTTAACTGATGAACTTAAAGAATAAAAAACAATTAAACGTGGATAATAATTTAATCAGACAAAGTTAATATTACACCCCAATAGGCAATTATTATTGTTAGTTTTAATATGGCACCTGACTTCCCTGCCCATTATTTGGAAGCCAAAAATCATTTTTATCCACATTATTTACATTTGAACTAAGATTGAAATCACCCCTGAAATAGCCCATGAAACCTGAAAATGGAGTCCAGGTAGCATCTTTATCATTCTGTGAAACCTCACCGTCGGCATTACCGTCTCCGGCAAACATACCCCATACTCCAGGTTCCAACTCTTTTTGAGCTAAGTTTCCGCCGAATGCACTATTCTCACTTTCAGTAAAGTTGTACTCATAAACACGTTGATCGTTCATAGTAAGAGCCTGGGAAGAAATAATCGGTAAATGATTTAAGTGATAAATTACGACAAACAAATTATCAATTGGAGAGATATAAAAATCCAACAAACTGTTTCCGTCTAAATCAGATATTTGCCCATTTCTAAACAGAAACGCTGCCTGACGGGAAACAATTGTTGATGAAGTTGCTGTAGATACATCACCATCCGTTTCTCTTAATTCAACCAAAACCCAGTCAACAATATCACTATTTGGTATGCTTGAAACTGAGTCCTGGCCTTCGTAAAACCAAGGTGAAACACTATAAGGTTGTTTTAGTAGTAAGCTATTATTGAGATTTAGGTCTGTTGTCATTTCTCCCTCAACAAAAGGTCCTTCGAGGAAAGCTTTAATATCAAGTGTAACCTTAGCCGCTAAGATTAAGTTTTGACTTGTGAAATCGTAGTTTACATTGAAAACTGTTCCCTGATTTTGATTGTATGAAGTGAATTCAAGATGGTTCCATCCGGGAACTAATGAAATCGGGTTATTGGGATTTGACAAGGAAACGTTGTTAATCCACACATGGCCAACATCACTTTGTACACTCGGATTAATTGTTACTGCATTGTCACTAAAAATCCAGGTGTCACCATACACCTGAACATCCTGTGCATGTGACAAATTAATGGATCCATTAGCTGATATTGTCCAGGAAACACCTCCACCACTATATTGGATTGCAGTAATTAGCTCACCCCAGCATCCTTCGGGGGGCATCGCTGGCTGTGAAGGACAATTTCCGGAACCACAAACAGGACTCCCAGTGCGTTGGAGAGTGAAGGAATTGTTATGTCCAAAATCACAGCCAAAACTGCTAATATTCCATACAGCTTCTATATCCTTTCCTTTAGAAAATTGTCCATTCGTTTGTTGTTCAATTGTATTTTGTGCATTCATTGATGTTTGGGATACCATAAGAAATATGATACCAAAAAATCCCTGGCTAATTTTCATTAATGTATTCATGCTAAAAGGTATTAATTTAATAAATTAGAATTTCTTTGTTTTTAGGCTATGCTTATTTTGGATTAATTCATGAACACATTAAACGAATATTTGGGAGAAAATATTTTTCTATTTCAACTTTTTTTATAAAGACTTAGCTTTTATATACAATATAATAATGAATATACAATTCCTTCATATCGATTCTATTAACAAAACAACTTGGTTAATCTACTCATTGAATCACACTTAAAGAATAAAATATTTCGTGTTGAACGACCTCTATTTATATAAGAATTGAGTAACCCTTAATTCAATCTCTTAGGCAACCCATTTCGAAATTTTTAAAGATAGACAAGGAAATTTCGTATAAATGTTAGGTTGGAAAAAATTGAAAGGGTTTGCAGGTATTTGATCAAAAAGCTCTTTGTTTTTTTGAGGGACGAAAAAAATCAATGTGCTTTTCAAATGGGATAATGTTGGCGGTAAACAAACTTTTTCAATTTTTTATAGGGCGGGCTTTATGGGGAAATTTTCTTGGCTACCTGAAAGGCTTGTCTTTAAAAATTTGGATCATCTTTGCTGTAGGGATTGAATGAAAAAAAAATTCATTATTAAATTTTACTATTTTTGGATTCCTAAATTATTAATATGGATCGAAAAATAAAAATTATTAAGAAGGAATACTTTAAAAAGTTTATATATTTAAAAGTTTATGAAAAAGCCAAAAAAATATATGAAAAAGCGACTAATGATGATTGGGAAAAATTGGATCTTAATGGAAATAAATTTTGGAATGATTTTAAGCTATCAGAATGCATCAGGAATTGTGCAAATTGTCCTAAACGGATAGATAATGATAATATAAAATGTTATAAAGGAAGCTTTATTCATTGCTCATTTCTGGAATTCAACAATATAGAAACTGAGAGGCAAACAAAAATAATAAACACAACAAATCTATTTGATAGTTTAGATTTATCACATGATTCCTATATAAAATTCACGCCTCGATATTTTTACAAACTTGGTAAAGGAGAAGATAAAAACCCAAGACCAATTTTGCAATTCAATTTACTTTCCAAGTTTTTGGGATTTAGTGATTTTAATTCGTTTAAAAATGAAAGTGATAAGGTTGAAATAAAGATTTTAAAGAATAATAGAGAGATTGTTGAACACATTGATATAAATAGCTGTGTCAAAATCATCGATAAAGTTATCTTAAATAGATCTGGCATCAATGAAGGAAACTTGAATTGGATTAAAAATACTTTTTGGGCAATCTTTCATGTTGATTATCTTGGATTAAATAAGGATTTGATTTATTCTCATTCAATGTATTTCCAGGATATTAGCGTCAAAGAAAAATATTCTAAAGTAATAGTTAACAACTTCAATTCAAAAAATACAATTTCTAATGAAGATAACATTGAAAGATTAATAGGTAATATTAATTTTGAATGGTCACATAATAGCATCATTACTATTGATTTTAATAAGCGTCATCATAAGATAAGTGAGAATGAGCAATCTGAATTAAGTAATTTTACAAATTATAATAATTTACAATTAAGATTTGAATTACCTAAATCTGAACCAAGACCTTTAGATAAAAGTCTTATAATTGGCCAGTTTATACAAAATGAAGATCGACAAATTGTAAGTGGCACTGTTGTTTTTAAAATGATTAGTGAACGAGAGTATCGTTCAAAAAAATATAGTGGAAAATATAAACTTTTCAGTGAGGATTTAAATAAATTATGCTCTAAGTATATTCAATGGTATTTGAATGATGATTGCTTAAGTTTATCAGAATCACCATCTGGAATATTTTCCGAAGAAGCTTTGAAAAAACATCTTTTAGAGAAAAACCCACTACCAATTGCGGCGGAAATATATGATATCTTTTTTGCTGTTCCAGTATCAGGATTGCTGCCAAAAAAAAACAATAATTCTGAAGATAAGAATAAGTTTGATGACAAAATTTCTAATGAAACTTTGAAAATTATTAAAGACAATATACTTGAACTTATAGATCATTTAAATATTAGTTTAAAAAATAAAAAACTAATACCATATTCATATTTATTAAATCACGAAATTAATGATGTTTCAGATATTGAAGAATCATCAAATTTAATTCAAACTCAACTTTCGATTATCAATAATTGTAAGTATTTTGTCATTTATATCCCCTTTAATTTTAAATCTACAAATATGATCAGACCGTCTTCAATTTTTCTAGAAGCCGGATATGCTATTGCTCGAAAAATACCTGTATTAATTGCTTCAAATCCGTATGATGAGGATTTAATACCCTATACACTTCATAATGTGCAAAAAAATCAGGGTATCTATAAAATTAGTTCACTTTTAAGTAGAAATAATAAGGGAATTGCAAAATGGATTGCGAACAATATTAATAATATTGAAAATCAATCATTAGAGTTATAATTTCTATAAACTAAATAATTTCAAAATTTTTCTCGGAAAAAAAACTATTAATGCATGAATACACAGCATTTCTAAGAAATGTAATTATTATAAACTCCAAACCCTTTTACAAAATATATACAAGAATTTTTGGCTAACTTTGCGAAATCTATCCCATCTTTAGAGATGTATCCCGTCAGAAGAATACATACTTTGAATTTAGGGCTGCAAAATTAGAATAGTTTTTTTAAAAAACAAATAATTATGAAATTTTTTATAAATAATAATAAATCACCTCCTGTAATTATTAAAAATAAAGGAACTAAATCATGACCCTGAGAAAGCTGCTATTTAGTTCCTTTTATACAAGATAATGGAGTGTGCCGCAAAGCACCTCGATTATCACATCCCTTTCAGACATTATATTAACATCTTAATATGGGCATTTAAAGATTAACAAAAATAAATAAAAAGTAAAAAGAATTTTTAGAAAATATAGTTAAAAATTATTAAATAAAAAATAAATATTATGAAATCGTATAAAGAATTTACATTTAAAATAGAAGAAACTTCCTTCCTCAATTTTGAAAATATAAAAATTGGACTCGTACTTAATCGAAAAGATTTCATAACCATTGAAGAAAATATAATTGGAGATCAATTTGTTATAAAAAAAGAGAATTTAAAGACTTGAATTATGGACTCAATATATATAATTTTAGCATTATCATTTTTTCAATTTCTAAATATTCTAATGCGCTATTTATTTGCTTGGAAATCAAGAAAACTGCCAGATAAACAGCACAAAAAATTTCTTGAAACATATAATGTATTAAAAGATATGAATAAGGGATTTAAATTTGCTCAGATAGCTCAGTTATTTCTAAATTCAAAAGATGCACAAAAAAGTCTAAAAATTGGAAAAGAGGAAAATTACAGTATAAAAAAAGTGTAAACAAACATTTATTTATACATAAAATATTTTCATACACTTGTACAAAGGTTTCTATGCTTTTTATCATTATCAATTGTAATTAACTTCTTGAATAACTATTGACTAAGGTTAATTTACAATTAATCACTCGAAAAAAATAATTTCATTGAATTATACAACTATTTTTTCATTATCTCTGTCCCAAACTGCTTAAAAGTCTACATTCTATTCTACTGAATCAAAGGGTAAACCCATTTTAGCCCAGCATACCTCAAATGTGGATTATTGGGCGAAATAAATTTCTTTAGGAAATAACCTTGTGTTATAACCCAGCCATACCTTCTTACCCAATTTTAAATGGCTGAAAAACCCAGTCCCAATATTTTTCGTGAATCTGAAAATTCACAAAAGCTTTACAAAATCCTAAAAGTAGTAGGAAAGCCCTACAAGAATATGTATGTACCAGGGTTTAACCTTCAAGGAAAATATTTGGAAGCATATGGATTTGAAAAAGGAACTATCACAGAAGTAATAGTTTCAGAAAACAAAATACTCATTTCCAAAATCATTGAGGAAAAGAAATAATAGTGGCCCAGACTAAATATACAAACTTATTTCACTAGCAATTTACCAAACTCCTTATTAAAATTCAGCATTAATAGGATTCAATTTGGATTGCGGTATCTATTTGGTTTTACCAAAAGAATTTTTTCAATGGTTTGAAAAGAATTATCGAGATGTTAAAAAGAAAGTTTTAGTTTTGCGATGCAATACCAATTTCAAATAGGTTCATTTGTTTTCTCAAAAAGCACAAAAAAATGGAAGTTATCAAATTAATTGTAGTTGATGATCACTCATTAATTATTGATGGAATTAAATCAGTTTTATCTGAAACACCTGAAATAACAATAATTGGAGAGGCCTTAAATGGCAAGCAATTACTTGAAATGTTGGATACAAAACAACCCGACATTGTCCTTCTTGATATTAGGATGCCAGAACTGGACGGACTGGACACGCTTAAAATCATTAAAACAAAATATTCTGATGTTAAAACTATCATGCTTTCCCAATTCAGCGAAAGAGGAATGATTAAAAGGAGTATTGAATTTGGGGCTAAGGGTTATTTGTTGAAAGATTGCGGGAAAAGTAATCTTATTCGTGCTATTAAAAGAGTGGGTGCCGGGGAAACTTGTTTTGAAATATATGAAATTAATAAAATGATTACAGAAAACTCAAATATTTACTGCCATCTTTCAAATAAAGAAATGGAAGTATTACGACTTGTTTGTAAGGAATATACTAGTAAGGAAATTGCCAAAAAGCTAAGTATTTCAAATGAAACGGTTAATACTCATCGTGGCAGAATAATGAAGAAAATAGGAGCTAAAAATGTGATTGGGTTATACAAATGGGCTCTTGAAAACAAACAAATTAACTTTGATTCTATATAAATCAAGCTAAAGCATTTTCACTGAACATCAACATACTGCACTTACAAAGTCTTTTTTTTGTAGCATTTATTGCTACTAAATATTTTTTCCGATGTAGCTATAAACATTACACATATTAAAAATATTGCCTATATTTTTATTGCTGGATTATTTTATGTTACAGCGATAAAATTGAAAAATGATAGTCTATAACCAAATATACAATTCAATAATAAAATCAATTTTAGAGATATTTTCACCGGGCAATTTTATACCATTTCAAAATTTTTCAATTACTTTTATATTTTTAAAACAAGCTATTTCATATTTTAATTATGAATACTTTCACTCTTATTCAACTAAGCATATTTTCCTAATTGGCAAGAATAAGTTTGATATATTTTGCCATGCCAAATAGTACCGGTTGTTTTGGTGTGGCGGCATAGATTGCAGTAACCTTTGTGGCAATTGGTTAAAAAATCGGTAATAATTTCACCGAACATGCTAAAGTTCGGCCATAGTTTGATCTTCCTATCTAGGTAGTTTAAAATGGAAGAGCTTAATTGCTTAATTTTTTTTACAATGAAAAAGAAACAGATTAATAAGAAATTAGAATTATCCAAAACTAATATTGCTTCACTAAATCACAATGAGTTAATTGGAATTAAAGGAGGAGATATTCCTGAAACAGTATATCCTAGGTGCGCTATTTCAGGGTGTCATGGTGCGCAAAGTTGCTATCCTGACACTGATGAATCTTATTGCAGTTGCGGATAATTAAATTGGATAGAATTAAGGTATTAATTTGCCTTAATTCTATTTTACATTACAAATCTTATGATAAAAGCAAGCTCATTTGTTCTATTATCTTTAACAGTTTTTTTCAGTAATCATTTGCTATGTCAAAATGTAAAAGGATACGTATATAATATTGTTAATTACAAACCAATTGAAAATGTAAATATATATATTCCGAACTCAAACATTGGAACATCAACGGATAAACTTGGCTATTTTGAATTAACTAATAATGAAAATTTAATAAATTTAATTATATCACATATTTCTTACGAAAACAAAAAAATTGAAATAAATACAAATTCTAAAATTGACACTATTGTCATTTTATTAAATCCGATTTCTATTGAACTTCAGGAATCAGTAATTAATGCAAATGTTGAAAATGAAATATCCCGTGATTATTTATCAGTAATTGATTTCAATTTTATTAATAACAATATTTTAATACTAGCAAAAAATTTTTCAAATAATAACAATGAATTAATAGTAACAAATTCTGTTTTTGATACAATAGCTATTATCAGATGTGAATTATTAAATAGTGCAAAAAAAATATATAAAGATTGCCTAGGAAGATGTCATGTTATAAATAGAGATTCTGCTTATCAAATATCTTTTCAGGATTCAATTTTGTATTTAAAATACCCCACACTTAAAACTAAGTTTTTTGAGGTTTTACAAGATTGTTTATTTGAACTAGATGAAAATATTTTTTTTAAAACCACATCTGAGAATGGTTTTTTTAATGAGTTTTATGCAATAAATACGACCAGTAAGTCAAAGAAGATTATATATTCCGGTTACGAAATTGAGAAATTGAAACAATTAAATTTTGAAATTAATTGGATCAAATCCCACCCTCATTTATATAGCAATATTTATGAGGCTATTCTTTTTGAAAAACAAATAATGTTTAAACCTTCAGATATTTCACTTTATAATATTGGTGATTCAATATATTTATTTAATCATTCTAAGGGTAACTTAGACATTTATTCTGATGATATTGATTATATTCGTAGTATCCAAATCAATTATCATTTCAACAAGAATTGGAAAAATAAACTCATTTTTGATAGAACTGAAAATAAAGTATACACAACAATTGCTTATAATAATTTTGAAGAGCTATTTGAAATTAACTTAATAAATGGAAATATTGAAACAAAGTATAAAATTCCATTTTTGTTTCCGTATAAAATAATGGTTAATTCTGGATACGTATATTTCTTATGCAAAGATAAAAAAGCTCGAAATGAACATAAAAAAGGAATATATTCCTTCAAACTATAAATACAAACTTCTATAAATTATTTTTATAAATATGGATATAAAGGAAATAATTGAAGAAAAAATTGATCAGATTGCAGAAGCAATTGTTAGTATCGAATCAGATAATTATATAACAAATAATTTTATCGGAGATAAATTAGGTGCTGCACTTTTTTTAGTGTATTACTCAAAATATAAACAAAAACAAAAATATTATAATATTGGATTTGAGTTCATTTCTGAGATATTTGATGTTTATAGTTCTGATTTCTCTAATCCACTTGGTTTATCTAAATTTGGATGGTTCGTTGAACACTTATCTAAAAATGATTTTATTAGTATAGATACGAATTATGCATTATCAGATATTGATGAATTCTTATTTAGTATAATGATAAAAACCGCACAAGATGGGAATTATGACTTTTTGCATGGCGCGATCAGCTATGGTTTATATTTTCTTAATCGTGTACCAAATAGAAAAACAGATAAATACTTAGGGGAATTAATAACTACTTTAGAAAAAACATGTATTGATTCAGGTAATAACCAAAAAAAATGGTTATCAGTTTTAAATAGTGAAAAGGATTTATCAGGTTATAATATTAGTCTTTCACATGGAATAGCAAGTTTAATTGTATTTTTTAGCAAGATTTATAATCGAAATATTGAAAGAGATAAGACTTCTAT
Source organism: Bacteroidales bacterium (assembly GCA_041393255.1). GTDB lineage: Bacteria > Bacteroidota > Bacteroidia > Bacteroidales > JAADJA01 > JAADJA01. The sequence goes on from JAWKKM010000012.1 coordinate 117,902, forward strand.
CTTACTTAAAGGTTCAATAAAATATCTAATCAATCAAAAATTGGATATTACAAAATACAATTCCTTTTTTTCTATGTGGGCAAAAGAAAGTATGGACAAGATAACTTCAAGTCGCCTTGCCTGGTGTTATGGGGATTTAGGTATTGCAGTTTCGATGTGGCATTCATCACAAGTTTTAAATGACAGAAAATTAGAAAATGATGCTATTAGTATTTTTTTGCATTCATCTAAAAGAAAAAAATTGGATGAAAATGGTGTAATTGATGCTGGATTTTGTCACGGAACATCAGGTATTGCACATATTTTCAACAGGATGTACGGTTATACAGGCATTGAGGAACTAAAAGTTGCCTCAAATTATTGGTTTTTACAGACACTGAAAATGTCTCAATTTAAAGATGGAATTGCAGGTTATAAAACTTGGTTAACCGAAAGGTATGGAGGGTGGAAAAATAATATAAGCTTACTTGAAGGTGTCTCAGGCATTGGCCTTACAATGATTTCAGCAGTTTCAAATATCGAGCCAACCTGGGATGAATGCTTACTACTTAGTTAAGTATTGAATTTATGGAAAACCGAAAGCAATATCATAATTTCTCTAAATATATCCTCCGCACTCCTCTGTATCCTTATGATTTCGTAAATAAGTTAACAAATAAAGATAATATCAGTGATGATGAAATAATTTCAATTTGTAAAAATCCCATCATAAGCCAAACTATCTATATTGCTTCTCCACCTTTATATTATGAAATGCAAAAATGGTTGAAGAATGAGCTAGGTATTGGAAAGAAAGTTGATAAGAAAAAAGCGAAGCTAAAAGCAAGTTTAATTCGTTACTTATTAAGAATGGCAACCCGCTGCACACCTTTTGGACTGTTTGCAGGGTTTACAACAGGAAGCTGGGGCAACCTAACCGATATTATTTTAGAAGCTCCTATAAATAATCTTAGCCACACTCGCCTTGATATGAATTTTCTTTGTGCTCTTTCTTTAGACTTGTCAAAACAAAAGGGTATTAGAAATCGATTAAGGTTTTATCCCAACTCTAGCATTTACAGTATTGGAGATCAATTGCGGTATGTTGAATATAAATATATTAATAGCAAACGAAACCATAATATTGTAGCAGTAGAAAATTCAGAATATATCCAGCTTATTATAAATAAATCCGCTAAAGGAGAATATATTAAAAACCTTGCAGCTCTCCTTGTTGATGATGAAATCTCTTTTGAAGAAGCAAATTTCTTTATTGATGAACTTATAGAGTCACAGTTGTTGGTCAGCGAACTAGACCCTTCCATCTCAGGTGATGATTTTTTATTACAAATTATTGAAATACTTTCTGCCAAAAATCAAACTAAAAACACTAAAAATAGCATAAGTATTTTGAAACAGGTCATGACCGAACTTGACAATTTAGGTAAACGTGAACTTGGAAGCCCAATTGAAATTTATAAAAATATTGAGGGTAAACTAAAATTATTGGAAACAAAATATGAATTAAAATACTTGTTTCAAACTGATATGGTTTCTCAAACAAAAAAATGTTTACTCAATAAAGACCTTGTTAATGATATTTATGAAGCTATTGGGGTTCTCAACAAATTGTCTCCTATAAACCCTGAAAACAACCTTTCAAAATTCAGGGGTGCCTTTTTTGAAAGATTTGAAGAAGAGGAAATTCCTCTATTGCAGGCACTTGATACAGAAACAGGAATTGGGTACATTCAAAATATCAATAGTGATATCTCCCCCATTTTAGATGATTTGTCAATACCTGGTAATCCTAATCAAACTTATGACTTTAAATGGAACGATGTTTTGACTTTATTACATAGAAAATATCTTGTAACTACTGCCAACAATAAATATTCAATTGAGCTATTTGATACAGATTTAGATAAATTTAAAACGAATTTGAACGATTTACCTAATACTATTTCAGCTATGGTTCAGATTTTTAAAGAAACAGGAAAAGAGAAACATACCATACATATCAAATCTGCAGGCGGTTCATCTGCCGCTAACCTTATTGGCCGCTTTTGTCATGCTGATAAAAATACCTTTGAATTAGTAAGTGAAATAATTGAAAAAGACGAAACTAAAAACAAATCTGCAATATTCGCTGAAATTGCTCATTTACCTGAATCAAGAACAGGAAATATTCTGCATCGTCCCTCACTTCGAAAATACGAAATCCCATATCTTGCAAAATCAAGCGTTTCTGATGAACACAAGATATTGCTGAGCGATTTATACATCTCTGTTAAAGGAAATCAAATATTATTGCGGTCAAAAAGATTGAACAAACAAATTATTCCGAGATTAACATCTGCCCACAATTATTCGTATAATGCATTGCCTGTTTATCAGTTTTTATGCGATTTACAAACTCAAAATATTCGTACTGGGATAAGATTCAGCTGGGGGCCTTTAGCACTACAACATAGTTTTTTACCAAGAGTTATTTATAAAAATATCATCCTATCAAGGGCAAGTTGGAATATTCGAAAGGAAGATATTGAGGACATTCTAAAAGTCAAAAAGGAGGAACAACAAATTAATGTATTTCAATCTTTTGCAAAAAAATTGAAACTTCCTGATGAAGTGCTGTTATCTGATAATGACAACGAATTGTATTTAAACTTGAGCAATAAAATGTGTATCAAAATTTTAATTGATCTGATTAAAAATAGGTCTTATTTTACACTCATAGAATTTCTGTTCAATAAAGAAAACCTATTTGTCAAAGGTACTGGAGGAGGGTTTACAAATGAATTTATAATTCCCTTTTATAAGAATCAAAATTAACTTAAAATAACGTATGCAAAGAACATTTATAATAGGGGATAAATGGTTGTACTATAAAATATATTCAGGAGTAAAAACTGCTGATTTAATTCTGACAGATATTATTTTACCTGTAAGCAGTAAACTGGTTAATGATAAACTAATTGACAAATGGTTTTTCATAAGGTATGCTGACCCTAAAAATCATATAAGATGGCGTTTACATCTAAACGAAAATATTAATATCGGGGATGTAATAGATATTGTTTACAGTTCTTGTAAACCATACATTAGTACAAGGTTAATACACTTACTTCAAACCGATACATATAAACGTGAGCTTGAACGCTACGGTCCAAATTCAATTGAACTCACCGAAACCCTTTTTTGGAATGACAGTGTTACGATAGTAGAAATGATTAATTTAATTGAAGGCGATGAAGGTGAAAAAATCAGATGGCTTTTTAGTATGCGTGCTATTGATCAATTACTTCATGATTTTCATTACAAACTACAACAAAAAGTCGAGATATTGAAAACATTAGCAGAAAATTTTGAAAATGAATTCAATATCAATTCATCCCTTATAAAACAATTAAGTGAAAAATACCGAAAAGAGAAAAAGGATATTAATTATTTCATGGATAAAAAAAACGACATTAAAAGTCCCTACTTACCCTTATTTCAATTACTGGATAACAAATCAAAAAAATCTTTATCTGTTATATCGGAAATACTTAGTCATCACAATAATATGTCTCAAAAACCACTCGACAACCTACTTGGAAGCTATATCCATATGCTAATGAATCGTTTATTCCGATCTAAGCAGCGTTTACACGAAATGGTAATTTATGGTTTTTTATTCCGTTATTACAGTTCTGAATTAGCAAAAATAAAATATAAAAAACAGTAATGGCAAGTTTTCCCTTTACAAAACAACTCGATGCCAAAGACTGCGGTCCCGCCTGCCTCCGTATTATTGCCAAACACCACGGGAAAACCTACACCATCCAAACACTGCGTGAAAAAAGTTTCATAACAAGAGAAGGCGTTTCCCTACTAGGCATCTCTGATGCTGCCGAATCCATAGGTTTTCGCACAATGGGAGTAAAAATCCCTTTTGAAAAATTGATTAAAGAAGTACCATTACCCTGCATTGTTCACTGGAAACAAAGACATTTTGTAGTAGTTTATGATATAAAAGCTAAACATGGATATGAAACCATTAAAGTAGCAGACCCTGCACATGGTTTAATAAAATACTCAAAACAAGAGTTTCTTAATAACTGGCTAAGCACTAAAACCGCTAGAGAAGATATTGGTGTGTGTCTCCTTCTCGAACCCACACCTGATTTTTATAAACAAGATGATGAAAAAATAAACAAAAAAAACTTCGGATTCTTGTTCTCATACCTGAAGCCCCATCATAAATTCCTTGTTCAGCTTGTTCTTGGAATGATACTCGGCAGCCTTTTGCAGCTTATTTTTCCATTCCTTACCCAATCAATTGTAGATGTTGGTATCAACAATCAGGATTTAAGTTTTATCACCCTTGTACTTATTGCCCAGTTAATCTTGTTCATAAGTCAAATGACAGTTGAATTTATAAGGGGTTGGATTCTGTTACACATTAGTACTCGAATTAATATATCGCTAATATCAGATTTCCTTATCAAGCTGATGAAATTGCCCATCGGCTTTTTCGATACCAAAATGATTGGCGATTTAATGCAACGCATCGGGGACCATTCAAGAATTGAATCTTTCTTAACTACCTCCTCTTTACAAATTCTTTTTTCACTTATCAACCTATTGATCTTTGCTGTAGTACTTGGAATTTATAGTTTAAAAATACTTTTTGTCTTTTTGCTAGGTAGCCTTTTATATGGACTGTGGGTAGCCATTTTTATGAAAAAACGTAGAGAGATTGATTTTAAGCGGTTCGCACAAATGTCAGATAACCAAAGCAACCTTATTCAACTTATTACCGGGATGCAGGAAATTAAACTAAATAACTGCGAGAAACAAAAACGCTGGGATTGGGAAAAAATTCAGGCCAAACTTTTTAGGGTAAATATAAGTAGCCTTGCCTTGAATCAATACCAACAAGCCGGTGGTTCATTTTTTAACCAAACCAAAAACATTCTAATCACATTTATTGCCGCACAATCAGTAGTTACCGGCAGCATGACCCTCGGGATGATGCTTGCAGTCCAGTATATCATCGGGCAACTAAATGCACCTATTGAGCAAATGATAACATTTATCAGATCCGCTCAGGATGCGAAAATTAGTTTGGAACGACTTGGTGAAATTCACTTAAAAGAAGATGAAGAAAATCCCGATGACCTAAAAATATCACAGCTTCCTGAACAAAAGAGTATAAATATTACAAATCTGTCATTTCAATATGAAGGGCCTCATTCAGAATTTGTTCTAAAAGATTTAAATTTGGAAGTTCAAGACCAAAAAATTACTGCAATAGTGGGTACAAGTGGTAGTGGAAAAACAACCTTAGTTAAGCTTTTACTGGGATTTTACAATCCGGTGAAGGGTGAAATTAATATCCAGAACACTAAATTGAAGAATATAAGCTCTAAATTATGGCGAGAAAAATGTGGGGCTGTTATGCAAGATGGTTTCATTTTTTCCGATTCAATTGCAAATAATATTTCAGTTAGTGATGAAACTACTGACAAAGAAAAGTTATTACACGCTGTTAAGGTTGCAAATATTCAGGAATATATTGAATCACTGCCATTGGGTTACAATACAAAAATCGGCCAGGAAGGCACAGGGTTAAGCCAAGGACAAAAACAACGAATATTAATTGCCCGTGCTGTGTATAAAAATCCTGAAATCATTTTTTTTGATGAAGCTACTAATGCTTTGGATGCCAATAATGAAAAAATAATAATGGAAAACCTAGATGAGTTTTTCAAGGGGCGAACAGTAGTTGTAGTCGCGCATCGCTTAAGCACTGTTAAAAATGCTGATCAGATAGTTGTACTTGAAAAAGGAAAGATAGTTGAAATAGGAACTCATTCTCAGTTAACACAGAAAAGAGGTTCCTATTATGAATTGGTTAAAAATCAATTGGAGTTGGGAAGTTAGATTTTTATTCAAATACATTTACCAAATGCCATTAAACCAGATTGAAATTAGAACTGAGGAAATTGATGAAATACTGGGTAAAACACCCAGCAGTATAATCCGTTGGGGCATTTCCTTAATATTTGTCATTATAATATTGATACTTATTGGAAGTTGGTTTTTTAAGTACCCTGATTTCATTGACTCCAATATTGAAATCACAACAACTAATCCCCCTGCTGATATAATTGCTAAAGCCAATGGTAAACTTGTGCATATTTTTATTTCAGATAATGAATTTGTTTCATTAGGGGCTGTTTTGGCTGTAATCGAAAATCCCGCAGAATATACTGACGTACTAAAATTATCATCACAACTTGAGGCTTTTTCTCATCAATCTTTGAAAATTGATTCTGTAATTATTTCTGATGGAAATATGAATGAAGGTCTAACACTAGGAGAATTGCAAGTACATTTTTCAAGGTTTCTTACGGCCTATTCCGAATTTTTAAACTTTAGAAGTCTGGCCATTTATAAGAAAAAAATTGAGTCCCTAAAGCAACAATATAAGAATCAGCAGTTATTCTATAACAGGTCATGGCAACAACAGCTCACCCTCGAAAAAGACTTTGAGCTTTCCAAAAAAGAACACGAGCGATTTGAAGCTTTATTTCAAGACCAAACCATTCCAGAAGCAGAATATGAAAAAATAAAAAGCAAATTCTTACTAAAACAATATACTCTTGAAGGAGCTAAAACGAACCTTGCTAACATTCAAATCCAGATTTCTCAATTAGAAAATAACATTCTGGATTTGCAATTACAGCAAGAACAAATGAAAAATCAATTATTGCAAAATCTGGAAGAAAACTATGATAATTTATTGGGTCAGATAGATATTTGGGAAGATAAATACCTTCTAAAAAGCCCAATAGATGGGAATTGCACCTTTACTAAATATTGGAACATAAATCAAAATGTAACATCTGGTGAAAAGGTAATGACCATTATCCCAAATGGGAAACCTGATATTATTGGAAAGCTTTTATTACCAATACAAGGATCGGGAAAAGTAAAAACAGGCCAGAAGGTAAATGTTAAGTTGCAAAATTATCCGTATATGGAATATGGGATGGTATCAGGCTTTGTTAAAAAAATTTCACTTGTGCCAAGTGATTCCTACTATTATGTAGAGGTTGTTTTCCCTTCAGGGCTTAAAACCAACTATGGCGAAGAACTAAAGTTCTCTCAAAGTTTGCAAGGATCAGCTGAGATAATAACCAACGAAATGAGGTTACTACATAGACTCATTCAACCAATAAGGTCTATTTGGAAAGAAAGAGTTCAAAAGCAAAACTAGTGAGAAGTTAATACTCTTTTGAAGTTGACGAATATTTGTTCCTCTGTATTTTTTGGATCGAGGTTAATTATCTGAGAAATATTTTTGATCGTTTCTTTTAATTGTTCGATAGAATTATTTCCAAAACTAACGAACGGAGCATCGGTTTCTGTAAGTAATTTATCAATAGGCATTCTGGAAATTATAGATCGACCATTTTTTGTTTTGGTCATTGAATGATTGATGGAAAAATAAAATCCGGCATCAATGGCTCTTTCAAGCTGTTTAAGTGGCCCAGAATAATAATGAAGAATAACCTTTCCCTGAAATGAATTTCCAATATTATCAATAACTTCTTTCTCAGCTTTTCGAGAATGAACTGAAAGAATTTTATTCTTTTCCGATGAACACCAATAAATAATTTGCTTGAAAACGACTGATTGAACCTTTCTTTCATTTTCATTGCTGTTGGAAAAATCAAGGCCTATCTCTCCAATATACTTGGTTTTTTTAATTAACTGTTTAAAAAGTGGTAATTCATGTTTTCGTTTTGAAATTAGTTCAGGGTGAAGTCCCAGTGCACTTCTTATGAATTTTTTATTTTTACATAACTTATCGGTGTACTCAAAAACGGAAGGGGTATTGGTAACAGCAATGGTATATATCCTGCTCTTTTCGATTAATTCGGATATTTCGATGGCATTCTTGTGCAAATCCAGATGAAAATGAGTATCAACTAATCCCATTTTACGAATTCGTTACAAAATCATTAACTTCTTTCAATCCTCTTTTTACAACACCTAAATAATCTGAAATGTTTTCGGGAGGTAATGCACCATTTTTCAGAAGCTCGAAAGGACTTAGTTTGCCTAATGTAAGATATTTATAAATCGCTATTTTAAAAGCTCTTAAATCCGAACCAATCGAATTATTTAATGACTTATCAAACGTAAGTAAATCTTTAACGTAGTCATTATTTCTATCTAATCCAGCTTTTTTCAAGGCAGCTCTTCTAATTATGCAAGGTACACAATGACCACATTGTTTGTCTATTTTATGCCATCGCACATAATGATTCGGCTTTGAGCAGGAAATAGTATTCGAAAATAATTCTCGAACTAAGTTTTTATTTATAGCATTAACTATCATTTCACCCTTTGTGTTGAATTGATAGGGATTAATAATTGAATTATTGATAGAAAGTTTTTTCAATATATCAGATATTCTTTGCAAAAAATATGGGTGAGTAGTTTTTGTACTGTACGTTCCTTGCCTTGTTTTTGTAAGTGAAATATTTAATGAAATTAGTCCGTTTTCTGGAATATACAAAGGAATATCATCACCTAAGGAGTGAGCGATAGCAATTCCAAGGACAATGTAGAGGAATGACCTTGCTCTTTGTGAATCCTCTCCACCTAACACTTTATTCACTTTTTTTCTGGGTTGAACATAAAAGAGGAAGTCTTTAATCAATTTGTCTTTGTTTTTCTCTTTAAGCTTATTTAATAGCATTTGTTGGGCACTTTTCTCTTTCCCTCCTTTTTTATGATGTGATACAAGTGCAACATTCGAATCATTTAACAAGTCAATAGCCCCAATAAATGAATCAAGACCCCCTGAAAACAGACACACTTTATCATACTTGTGATCTTTTCTCTTCTCTTCGCTAGTGTTATAAGGTTTGCGTGTTCTTAAATTAATAATCCATTTATCCCCACTAAGAAATGATAATGTTTCTTCAAGTTCTTTTCTAACATTCTCCCACATTTCAATATTAGCAACCGGTAAATAAATAGAAAAATACCTATTCCAATGATAATAACCATAAGACTCTCTTGATACGGTTTGATCAATTGTATAAACAGCCAGACCAAGATTTAGAAAATCCACAATGTCTTCAAAAAGAATTAGGTCAGAACTTTTAATTAATTCTCTGATATTGTGAGTTACTGCAGAACCTTCAAATTCAGGGATCTTTACTGAAGGGATTTTTAATGTGTTTTCGGATTTTGATCCACCGAGTTGAAATGAATCATCTATTTTGCCTTTTACGATAATATTTATTTTCATAGGTCTTCAAGTATTGAATATGCATCATTGAAAATCTCATCTATTTTTTCTTTCCCTTCAGGGGATGAAAAATCTACTTTAGTCAAATCAGAATCTTTAAACTCAATCTTTAGTGTCTCTTGGATATACTCTTTTATCTCGTATTCTCTATCAATTAGCTGTTTTTCTGAATAATCGCTTCTCTCAACTAAAGATTTTCCTAGTTCAGCCATTAACCTTTGATAAATATAGGTTCCAATATAAGTAACCATATATCCATTTGCAATTTCGGGTGTTAAACTTTCAAGATCATCAATACTTTTTTCATCTTCTTCCAATTCTTCATAGATGGTTGCTAAGGTTTCAGAAATAGCTGACCGTGCATAGGGATCATCCGCTTCATTTCCTTTTGGGGAAAGCAATTCTGCTAGTTTTGTAAAAACATATTCTGCAGATTTTCCTTCAATATCCCCAACTCCCAAAATTTTCAGAGCTTCACTTGAACCCTTTTCAACAATATCAGATAAAAAGCCTCCAAATCTTGCACCTGTTGACTTACCTGAAATTACAGAACTTGAAATTTTCTTTGATCCACCCGTCCCTTTTACATATTTCCCTAAGGTATTTCCTAGTTTCTTTTTGGTTGGGTTTTTTAAGTAACTTGTGAATGCGGTTCTAACTGGTCTCCAACTTTCAGTTTTTGGTCTCCTTTCTTCTTTCTGATCATCTTTAGGAGAATCTTCTCCATTCTGATTTTCTTCATTGTGGTTATCGTTCCCATCTTGTCCTTCTTGATCATCTACCCAATCCGGAAGTAGCGGAATGCCTCCTGAAGGGCCTGAACTTGATTTTGATGTTCCCATTTAATTAATTTTTTTGAGATAATTATTTGCAGCTTTTACCAGAGCTTTATTTTTTGGGTCTGATGCCCATTTTTTTAGGATGTTTACCATTTGACCCTCATTGCTTTTACTTATAAATCGACTGTATAGTTTAGGTACAAATGAAACACCAATTAATTTATTCGGAAGTCTCTCTAAGAACACCAATAATTCAGATGCCAACTCTTCAAATTTTTCAGTAATTTTTAGCAGACTAGTTAAGATTTTTGATCTTTCGTTTTTATTTTCCTCCTGACTTACTCTAGCAGTTAATTCTTGAAATACACCAGAAACATCAGAATGTGGTAGTCCCACTAATTGCGTTATTCCTCTGGTGGTTAGGGAGTCACTTTTTGATAGAATGTCTTTTAACGCTTCTTGAGCTTTTATACTTATTCTGCTTACTGTTATTCCAATTTTTTGCGATAAGGATTCTCTTGCAAAATAATAGTAAGGCCTTAAATCAATATCACTCAGTTTTGGTTCTTGATTTACCCAGTTCATTAACCATTTGTCTTCTATCCAAGATTTAATATTTTTATCATCTGACTCTTTTACTGTCTCTAATTTTTTCAACTCTTTTGATTTTCCTCCCTGGCTAACCTGCCATCCAAATAGTTGCCGAAAGGATTCAAGTTTAAAATATTCTAAAAGCATCAGTTTAGCTAATATCTTTTTCTCCAATTCAATCCCTTTCTTATCAGCCATTTGTACCCTTAACAATAGTGTGTTTAAAAATCTTTTACATTGTCTCGGATTCCCATTAAGACTGGCTGATAGGACTGGAAAGATTTGGCGAGACAAAATAAGGTCGTCTATTAATTTTGGCGGGATACTATCATTAATTAGGTCTTTAGCATTTTCCGAATTAAAAATTGAAGAGAATAAATTATCATTCTTTAATTTGATCACATTCCCTCTAATCTCTTCAAATTTACTAACTTCGAAGTATTGTTGAGTAAAAAGCAAATTGATATAAGTCTCTACTTCAAATTCGCTCATAGGTGGTATTCGGAGCGGTATCTGAATTAGTTTTTCTAAATAATCTCTACTTACTTCCATTTCTCCAGGTATCTTTGGGAATCTGCTGCTTACAGCATATTGAATAAGTTGTTCATCTGCTCCTATAATAAATGCTGTATTCGGCGCGAATAGAAAAAGCTTAATGGCTTCTAGAGTAGCAATTACAGTATCAGACAGACATCTGTCTAAGTCATCAATAAATACGACAAGTTTCTTTATTTTGGTTTCTTTTAGCAAATTACCAAAATCCTCATGAAACTCCCTTATTCCCATTTCAAGCTCTGAATCATTGCCTGATAATTTCTGTATATAATCATCGTAATCACCGGCAGAAAAAGACTTTAGAACTTCATTCAAACCTTTATCAGTTTTAAATGATTCTCCAGCTAAAAGAGCAAGATTCCCTATACCTCCGGTTGTAAGAAAAGTTGCACCATGAATAGCTGCAGTTTTAGCCAATTTTAACCAATCTATATTTTTTAGTAGTTTTCTAGCAATTTTTTTGGCTTTTTCCCCGAGAGTTCTGTTTTTAATGGTTTCCTCAATGATATTCTTCATGAGTGCACCTTTTGCATCGTCATAACCCTCAAATAGCCATCCGTTGAACTTGATACAAAGAGTTTCTTCATTGCTGACAGAATCCTCTATCATACGCATTAGACTAGATTTTCCACTACCCCAATCACCGTAAACTCCTATTGTGATTGGTAACATTTCGTCGTCTTCAAGAATTGAAGCAACAGCATTAACTAGATATGTATAGTCAATTAAATCAATATTTGTATCATTATCGTTCCACATTGCAAAACTGGTTAGAAGTTAAAGACTCGTTCTTTTGTAGTCTGTAGATACAAAAGTAAATAAATATATATCATAAAAGAGATTAAAAAGAATTGATCCAATTGTATAGTTTTAACTGCTTTAATCAATTTCTAAAGGAAATAATTTCTTTAGAAACAACAAATCTGCTATATACGATCCCCCTAAAATTAATCCCTACTTATGAATCTTCCTGGTCTCCTCAGGCAGTTTAAGCAATACTGCCTTATTGAACGTGGCATGACAGCCAAAAATCACCAGAGCATCATCAGAAACATGAAAAGCCTTGCCGAGTTTGCCCAAACTGAAAATGTTAAAAAGCTGGATGAAGGAATGATCAGGGAATTTCTTATGGAAAATAGTCGCAAAAGAGGATGGTCTCCTAAAACTTTCCGAACCTATCTCCAAAACCTATCCTGCTTTTTTGGTTGGTGTGAAAAAAAGGGTTACATAACAAAGAATCCAACCCTGAGAATTGAAAAACCCAAACTCCCGAAAAGGCTTCCCCGTTGTTTAACGAAATACCAGGCTTCAACAATTCTGAATAATGCTTCATTTTATCACTGGCGATATGACATTGAAAAGTACAGGAATGAAGCCATAATATATACTTTCCTGTTTACCGGAATCCGGTTACAGGAACTGTTGCTGTTGCAAATGTCCGATGTAAATCTTGAATATGGGGAAATCACGATTATCCAGGGAAAGGGGAGAAAGGATCGTATTGTTCCCATTCATCCCCGATTAACAATTGTATTTCGAAGGTATCTGAAGGAGCGAAAACGGGTTGGTAAATGTTCCAAGTGGTTTTTTACCGGTATCCATTCAAACAAAAGGCTTTATGAAAAAAATGTAAGGGAAATTTGCTCCAAAATTTCTAAGCAATCGGGAATAAAATTCAGTCCGCATGTGTTAAGGCACACTTTCGCCCGGCTCTCAATTGATGCCAACCTCAATCTTTTCAAACTCAAAGAGATTCTCGGGCACAGTGAAGTCAGCACAACCCAGATTTATCTTTCCGTTTCAACGGAAAGCATGAAAAAGAGCTTCAATAACCTTCAGCTTATTTAAAATGATAAAGGATGTTTCACTATTTGTTCCTGTAAATGGGATTGAGTTGCCGATAAATAAATGGTTGTCGTTTTTATATCAGAATGCCCTAACATTTTGGACAAAGCATATAAGTTGCAACCACCCTCAAGCATTAATGTGGCAAAGGTATGGCGCAACAAATGTGGGTAAAAATGAATCCCACTTTTCTCTCTCAGTTTTTTCACTAATCGCTTTATCACTAGATCTCCCATTTTTGAATCCTGGCGCATGGAGGTATAAAAATAGGGGCAGGATTTCTTCAGGCGTTTCCGATCTTTTAAATAATCGTTCAGGGCATTTATAAGATTGCTATGCAAAGGAACTATTCTATCCTTTCCACCTTTTCCTGATCTAATGAATAGGGTTTTGTTATCTAAATCAACATCTGTGGATTTCAAGTTTCTTAACTCCTCTTTCCTTATTCCTGTATAAATAAACGTGGCAATAATGGCAATAGACCTGGTTTTATCAAACTTATAATCATATGGATAGTTTCTTACCCAGTCTAACAAAAATTCAGTTTGCTCCTCTGTTAGATGTTTAGGAATCATGAATGGTACTTTCGGTCTTGGAATATCATCAACAAAATTTCTCTCAATAACTTTTTCTTTGACACAATAATTTACAAACAGGCTCATTGATTGAATCCGCAACCTAATTGTCTTTGCTGACCAGTTCGAATCCAGTTTTCCTTTAACAATCCAATCCTCAATAACATTTCTCGTAAGTTCATTAATTTTTTCAATATTTGAAAAAGAAAGAAATAGAGAAAAATCTCCCTTCAACCATCGAATGGTACTTTTTGTGTTTCCCTTAAAAACTTCTGAATACTGACAGAACCGGTTGTGGAGATTTTGAATTTCAGACATGGCTCAATGACCTTATGGCTATGCCATCAGGTCACTGAGTCATCAATTAACACAATTTGTGTTCAGGTTTCTCTGCTCTATAAGCGCTTAAATGGTCGGGGTGAGAGGACTCGAACCTCCGACCCCCTGGTCCCAAATCACGCATTCCCGATCAAATGCTTGATTTTTGCAGTTATATTGCGGTTTAACCTGATTTATAAAATGTGCTATCAAAGAATCTCAGTGACCGGATAGCTTGCTAATTTTAGATGCCATCTAGGGAGAAGTCAAAAGGAATTTAAAAATCTGAATTTCTCCTGAAAAAATACATTTCTTGAAAAAGTGGTTTTGAGTTATTAAGGGTTCCCGAAATTTCCAAAAGCCTGTCTGCTGTCCTGTTTTAGAAGAACTTAAAACAGAAGCAGGCAGGTTTTTTATCTTAACCCAATTTCCCTCATGCACAAAATAAAAATAAAAAAAGACCTCTTCGCCGAAGAGATTGAACTTGGAAAAGGGGCTGTTATTTTACTACCTCATGCCACACCACCGATCATTAAATTTTTAAGGAGGAAGTACAAAGAAGATCCAACATGCATTAAGGGTGACATTGATTTTTTGTTTTCTTTTGATGGAACCGGAATAAATGAAGATTGCGAATTCTTTTTATAATGTTATAAATTCTGAAAAGCTTCGAAGTTCCAACTTGTTTCTGATTACCATTTTCAATAGCCAAAGCTTTGCCCCTAATTTCTTCCGCTAATGGGAAATTATCAATAAGTGAATCAGTTATTAAATCTCCTAACCCAATCATATCATTAAATTCACAATCATGATCACACTGAAAACTGAATTTGAAATCTATATTTCCAGTAATGAAGTCCATTTCTTTTGGGCCATAAACAACATTTTTAGGCTTAAGAATGTAGGATAAAAGTTGCTGAAATTGTAATCCTGCAAGACCTAAGCTGAAACCGTAAACATTTTCACCTCTATTAATAAAATGATCCTTTGGTAATCCTTTTATATATTTTGGGTCTTCCAGTAATCCAGATTGCTCTAAAGCAACATCTTCGGGTTTGTATTGTCCCATACACTTCTTGCATCTTCGTTGAGGTGATGCTACAAATGTTCTCCATCTTGCCTGGTCAATATTGTCTTTGTGTTCCGAAAAACTTGCATCTATTCCTCCGTCAATGACTGGGATTAGAGAAGAATAAGCTATACAATTCAGTACAAACCTTGCTCTGGGCTTATCAACACAACAAAACAAAATATCACAATCCAGTGCTGCTTTTATGCCATTCGATTCAAATACACTATAGGGAATTGAATTGACACATTGAAATGGAAATAATTTTAGTTCTTCAAGATTTTGAGCAAAGATGTCTGTTTTTAAGTATCCAATGTCTTTTGATGAAATACCAGGTAGCCTATCAAGATTTTTTCTTTCAATAATATCAAAGTCGATAAGTTTTATTTCTTGAAATCCAGTCCTCATTACTGCTTCGGCAATATGGCTCCCTACACTACCTATTCCGACTATACCAATTTTTAATCGAGAAATGATTTTTTGTTTATTATTACCCCAGGCCGATATTGTTCGAGAAATTTCTTCACCAAAATTTACTGTTTTATAATAGTTTTCGTTAAATGTAATTGAAATATTACGTCCTACAACTCTAACTGATTCACACCAAATTGGTTTGTATTCTTTCGGTTTTGTCTTGATCCAAAATCGTGCACTCCAATCCCCATTACTACCAACTGTCATTCCAATCAAAGGAATATCAGAAATCACTTTTACCCTTGGAGACATTTCTTCCTCCGCTTTGAAATCATCGAAGCTCATATTTTGCCAGCCTGGAAACGGATGACTATGAATAAAAACAATTCCTTTGTTTTCTAACAAAGCTCTCTGGGTTACTTTATCGAAATACTGCGAATTAAAGCTGACATTTCCGTGGATATTTCTATCCCCTTCTTCTGGATAAATTACTTCATTAATTAGACCAGTTATTCTATGTTCTCCATTAGATAGATGACAAAGTGCAAAACAAAGGTCTTCTTGACCATCTGATCTGATTAAATGTCTTTTCAAACATTTGTTTATTTCTTCTGTAAGTGCGATACTATATTTCATTCAAAATCAAATAAGGTTCTTATAAATGCCAAATATTCTGACATGTTCTTTTGTGAGCTATTCCAGTTATGAAATGGCCTACTCCAATATTGCCATTCGGGGGAAGGTTGATTTCTTGCATGGATTCCTCCGGTAGGGTGCTTCCCTCCGCCTCCAGAATTAGGCATTAAATGAGGCTTTATATAAGGACCGGAAGGAGGATTAAGAGGAAACTGAGGTGCTTCCAACGCTATTTCTATTTTTTTACCTCGAAATCTTCCCAACGGAACAATAAATTCAAAAGATACAAAGCGATTATTAATGATACTTGTCTTAAAACCTAACTTTTCAAGTTGTTCTTGAATAACAGAATTTCCTAAGTTCATGTAATAGAATTATGAAACTGTTGTTGGGTCTTTTTTACATGTTAAAAACACAGGATGACCAATCATTACAATAAGTTTATATTCATCCTCTTTGTAAGTGATCTCCATATGTCCCCTTATTTCCTTGAGATAGTGTGTCTCATTACTTTTACCAACCATTTTTAATATATCTACTGATGATAATTCTATTTCATTAGTAGAATATGGCTCATCATCAACTTTAAAAGTTAGCTCCTCTTTAACTAATACTCGAAAACGTTCTACCCCAGGTTCAGACAAATCCACTTTTTCATCATACTGAATAGGTTCAAATTCCCTTCCTTCAATTTTTTTGAACAAATCAAATTTTTCAATGGGCAGGAGTTCTGCCTTTTCCAAAATGTCACTGCCGGAAACGATTTTGTTTTCAAAAACAAGTGTCCTTCCATTAATTTTAATTTTATAACTCATTATTTTAGTTTTAAAATTTACTTTCATCTTAGCCTGAAAGCATAGCCTAATTTAGTATTTTTGTACATTCATACACTCTATTACCGAAATCATTCCCAACGGTTTTGAGTATATATAATGAGAGCAAATGATAGATTGGAAAATTTACTCTGAAAGGGATACAAGTGAACTTATAGAGTTGATAAAAAGACGAGGACAAGATTCTCATAGAAATGAGGCTCTAGCGGCTTTTCATGCATTTTGCTTTCGATTCACTTCTGCTTTAACAAAAGAAAGTGAAATCATATGTAATAAAAATGGACTAAATAAAGAGGATGCTGTTGAGATTGTTCAAAGAACATTCAAAAGGTTTTTAAAATACTGTAAAAACTTTGACATCACAAAATCTTCCTCTACTAATCCGGATACTGCTGTTCTTCTCTATTTAAATAAAATTGCTAGAAATGTAAGGGTTGATTATTACAATGAAAAACTTGGGATTAATATATCTCCTTATTCTGGAAAGGAAGCTATCATTTATGAATTACCTAATGAATATAAACTTATTCATTCTGAGAAAATTACAAATTCCCCATCTCATTCTGATGCTGTTCAAAAGGCATTATCAAAATTATCGAATAAACATAAAGCAATTTACTTAACCTATAGTGCCTACCAGTTTAATGGATATAAAATGCCAAGAAAATTACTTGCCGAAATGCGTGAAAAACTAGATTTGAAACAGTCTACAATTCAGGCATATAAAAAGGAAACAGTTGATAAAATAAATGAATACCTAGAACTATATGGACTCAAGTAAAAAACGGTTAAATGAAAAAAATCTTGATAGCTACC
Source organism: Bacteroidales bacterium (assembly GCA_041393255.1). GTDB lineage: Bacteria > Bacteroidota > Bacteroidia > Bacteroidales > JAADJA01 > JAADJA01. Next base: position 135,631 of record JAWKKM010000012.1, read on the forward strand.
TTAGCTCTCTTGGATTTCAATTCCCAATTACTGAATCAGATTTAGAGAGGTTCCAGGAAAACAATTCTGATTTTGTTCATGAATTGGATGGTAACGAAATTAATCCAGAACAGATATTTATGGAAGTAGAGAAAGAGGAAATCCAATCATTACCTATTAAAAAGAAACGAAAGGATAATATTTATTTCAAACGAATGGTTCTTGCTGGGGAAATTGCGAGTCAGTTACATGGTGAACCCACTTTTGGTCATATTAAATTTCAAAAGATTGTTTATCTATGTGAAAAAGTTTTGAAACTTAACACTGAGAAAAGATACTCTAAAGAAGCTGCAGGTCCTTGTGATAATAAATTTATGCATTCGGTTGATCGTGAATTTAAAAAACAAGGATGGTTTGATGTTAAGTTAGAAAACAGAGGTAGGTATCAAAAATATGCTTATAAACCACTAGATAAGCTAGATAAACAACGAGAATATTTTGATAGATACTTCACTGTTGATAAAAACAATTTCTTTTGGATACTTGATACTTTTAAGAAATCAAAAACCAGAGATGTGGAACTGGTTGCAACGATCTATGCTTGTTTGGAGGAATTCAAGAATGACAATGAACCATTTTCAAAAGACAAACTGTTCGAGAAAATTTATGATTGGTCTGATCGCAAGTTACAATTCTCAAAAAAAGAAATTTCAAATACTCATCAGTGGATGATGAAGGAAAAACTAACCCCTGAACATCTTGGTTAAAACTTCATCCGCTTGCAAATGGCTTGCAAATAAAAAAGACAGCTACTTTTATATCTTGTAACTGCCTGATTTTCTCCGTGGAGCATATCGGAGTCGAACCGATGACCTCTTGACTGCCAGTCAAGCCTCACCCTTAATCTATCTTTATCAATTTACCTTCTATAACTTATGTATATTAAGCTTTATACAGATAGATAAGAATTTTAGTTTTTGTATATTAATCCAATTTAACGTAGTTTTGTGTATCAAATTGTGTATCAAATTCAATTTTCATATGTACGATTCAAAAGCGATAACTTCAATTTATTTAGATACCAGGAGGGTAAAAACAGATGATACCTATCCTGTGAAATTAAGAGTGACTTTTCAAAGGAAGAGGAAATATTATTCCATTTTAAAGGAATCATTGTCAACTGAGGATTTCCACAAAGTCATGGCGGATAAGCCCAGGGGTAATTTGCGAAGCATAAGGTATAAACTTGATGAAGCAAAACACGATGCTGATGAGGTGATCAAAAACCTAAAAACATTCTCCTTTGATAAGTTTGAGCAAGATTATTTTGAAAGTACCAATGGATCAGATGATGTGTTTTCATATTACGATGCATACATTGCTGAAGTGAAAGCGGAAGGTCGTATCAATACTGCTGAAAGCTATACTTACTCAAAGAAATCATTACAAAAGTTTTGTAATTGTAATACGCTGGATTTTGATAGAATTACTGCAAGTTTTTTGGAGAAGTATGAAAAAGCAATGATTAAAAAGGGTAAATCACTAACTACCATTGGAATATATTTAAGGTGCTTACGAACCATCGTTAATGTAGCCTTAAAGAAGGGACTGGCATCAACTTATCCTTTTGGTAAGGGGAATAACCATTATACCATAAAAAATCCACCAGCGCGAAAGATAGCCCTAACTACCGACGAACTAATCCTAATATTCAATTATGATGCTTTTGAAACCAAAACTGAGAACTATTTTGTTGATCTATGGAAGTTTTCTTATTTATGTTGCGGCATGAATGTAAAGGACATGTGTAACCTTAAATACAGTGAAATTGTCAGGGATAAGATTTACTACAAGCGGGAAAAGACGAAAAGGAGCAATTATAACGGGAAAGAAATAATCATTCCGGTTTCAAAAGAAATAAAGGCCATCCTTGATAAATGGGGACAAAAACCCAAAGAGCCAATCAGCTATGTTTTTCCAATCCTGAAAAGGAACCTGACACCCGAGCAATTTGAAGCCAATATAAAGCAGGTTACCAAGCAAATAATAAAATATATAAACCGGGTTGCACAAAAAGTGGGTATTGAAGTTAGAGTATATACCTATACTGCCCGACACAGTTATGCAACCCACCTTATGCGGCATGGAGCACCAACCCTTTTCATCTCAAAACAATTAGGTCATAGCAATATGAAAACCACAGCCAGCTACCTGGAGAATTTTGAAGAAAGGCAAATTAATAAATGGCAGAGTAAGGTTACGGATTTTAATTTGTAAAATATCCGAATACAACAAGATATGGTTTACAGATCAAAAATAGTTGATTATTTTTACAGATGAGGGAAGTGTAGTGGTCTAAAAAAACTGGACAGAAAATTATTAATTTTATAATTTCTGTCATATGAAAAAACTACGAAGGACATTATTATCAATTAAGAAAGACGTAGTGAAAGCTGCAGTATGATTAAAGGTTTTTATCTTTTAATTATAAAAATAAATATACTGGCAAACTAATAGGGCGCTTTGTTGTTAGAGTTTTTCACCTCAACCCTAGCATAATTATATAGTACTCCCCAAATTTAGGACAGCACATTAAAGTGTAAGTTTTAAATTTGCGACTATGAAAAAAAGCAGACGAAAATTCAGTTCAAAATTTAAGAGCAAAGTAGCCTTAGAGGCACTTAAAGAACGATCAACCCTACAAGAACTCGCCTCCAAATACGAGCTTCATCCAAATCAGATAACTGCATGGAAGAAAGAACTTTTGGAGAACGCTGATTCTGTATTTGAAAATAAATCTTCTTCAAACAATAAGGAAGAAGATAGCTCGAAACTTTACAACAAAATCGGAAAGATGCAAGTAGAGATTGATTTTTTAAAGGAAGTCTTGGGCAAATGAGCACAACTCAAAAGAGGCAAAATGTTGTGAAGAATCATCCAAGACTCAGTCTCAAAGAACAATGTACTATTCTCTCCATTCACCGTTCAGGACTTTACTATAAGCCAAAGGGGGAAAGCTTACTCAACCTTAGGCTGATGGAGTCAATCGACAGGCAATTCATAGATCACCCTTATTACGGAGTGGAAAGAATGGCTGATTATTTAAATATGGACTTAGGTTACAGGGTAAACGTAAAACGTGTAAGGCGATTATATAAATTGATGAACCTGAGAACGATTTATGCAAAGCCCAAAGCCACTAAACGGAACCCGGAACATGCTGTTTACCCTTACTTGTTGAAGGGGGTTAAAATTAAACGCCCAAACCAGGTTTGGCAAACAGATATAACCTACATTCCTATGTTCAGGGGATTTATGTACATGGCTGCTATTATTGATATTTACAGCAGGAAAATATTAAACTGGAGTACCTCAAACTCCATGACAGCAGAATGGGTTAAAGAATTATTAGAAGATACAATCAGGATGTATGGTGCACCGGAAATCCACAATTCTGATCAAGGTTCACAATACACCAGCCAGGATTACATTGATGTATTAAAAGATCATGAAATTAAGATCTCAATGGATAGCAAGGGTCGTGCTCTTGACAATGTTTATATTGAACGTTTTTGGAGATCGATAAAACAGGAGAAGATTTATTTAAACCCTCCAAATGGTGGGTTAGAATTGTACCAAATGGTTAAAGAATATATTCAGTTTTACAATGAAAAACGAAGACATACTGAGATCGGAAAGATGCCACCGAATCAGAAATATTATCATAAAAAAATGGCATCATAACAATTAATTATTAGCTTTGAGTTGTCCTAACAATTGGGAGTAGTACATTATGAAGTAATGCGGGAGGCTAATAGGGGAAAGGCATTGTAAATGCTAAGAATAAATAAGTCCTCGATAGCCTACGCTAAAGCTGAAATGGTAAATGGAGCACTGGATGGGGTACTAAACCAGAGATTGTGACCAAGACAGTGTAGTTGCAAACTATGCTGTGGGTGGATTTTTCCCTTTTAATTGTTGTAGCATTTATTCTATAATTTCAATCTTTACTATTTGCTTGATCTTTTCTTCTATAAAGAATTCTGTTCCTGGGTGGGGAAAGGATTTTATTTTTACTTTGTTCTTCCCCACCTTTTCAGTAACAATCCCATATACATATTCACCATAAATAGTTTTGTATTTAACAATATCGCCTATTTGTGATTCATCAACATTGTGATATTGAACCTCATTGATTTTAGCACCTTTTCGAATACTTTCAAGTGTTATTTCATCATTTGATTTTGGCGGATTTATTTTTAGATTTATTCTTTCCCCGGCTTCTGAGCATGAAGCCGAATCAAGGAAGTCGACACCCAATATGCAAGTAGACATATTTTGAATATCTTCCAAACGGCCTCCCCTAATAGAAACTTCCTTGTATTTTACAATTATTTTACTGCTGTCTTCAATTACATCTCCATAATTTTTAGGGGAATAACTAATCCTGATTTTTTCCAGTGGTTTTGATGCTATCATTTCAACTTCTTCTTTTGATATAGAATAGGTAGGATTTACGGTTTGTGAAAGTGAAGAATACTCAATTGAAGGAAAGAGTGGGAAAGAAGTCGAATCGGTAAAGAAAAATATAATTGGAGTCTTAGTATGAAACTCTACTTCTTCGTGCAATTCACTACCCCAACTTATTAAGACATTAAAATGAATCCAACAACGATTTGTACAATAATAAAACCAAACACTAGTCGGTGAGATTCCACTAAATATTGTTCCTTTTTGCTCCAGCACAGGCAATCCGGATAAGTCATCAATTTCTTCATTTTTATCAAATTTGCATTTCTGACTCATGCACAAAGATGAAATTATTAAAAAAATTGATGCAAGTACAAGTGATTTCAAAATTGATAATTTTTATATTTTTGATTAAATATACTTATCTACGAAACCATTAAAGGAATGTGTTACTAATTCTTAAACATTTGGGAAGCAGAGTTCAAAAATAAAAAATTATTCCGAATAATTTGAATTGAAGTAATGCATTTTTTAGGGTGTGGACGTCAGTTCATAATTTTGCACGAATCTAAACTAGAAAAGGCATTGATTTAATACTTTGTCTCAAAATAATAACAGGATCGTGCAATTTTTCAATCCAAATTTAAAATTACTGGATATTTTCTTTCATTATTGATCACTTTTTCCAAAAAACTGAAAAAAAATTTGAATTTTTTCAAAAATGTTCAAAACCAACTTGAATTTCCCAACTTTTTCCCAAAGAATTAAGATTCAATACATGATTTTAACGAAGTTGTCAAAAGTTGAATGTTAAAAAGAACGAACGATACACAGAAATTGGATTTCAATA
>JAWKKM010000013.1:0-136877 GCA_041393255.1 Bacteroidales bacterium
ATGTAGCTTTTTTGCTGGTTTTGCTTACCTATGGAATGGAAACAGCCTATTTCCGTTTTGTTGAAGATGCTAAAAATAAGGACAAAGTATATACTACGGCTCTTGTTTCCTTGTTTACGACTTCATTGATTTTTGTAGTGCTGGTGGTATTGTTTGCACAGCAACTTGCGGACATAATCAGGTATTCTGCCAATGTGGAATACATTGTTTATTTTGCTTTTATTATTGGAATTGAGGCTTTTACTTCTATTCCTTTTGCACGATTACGCCAACTGAAAAAGCCTGCCCGGTTTGCATTTATCAAAATAGTCAATGTGGTTGTCAACATCAGCTTGAACTTTTTCTTTTTATGGATATGCCCTGCCATATTGGATAACCATCCCGATTCTGTTGTTAAATGGATATATTCTGAAGAAATTGGAGTCGGATATGCTTTTATCTCAAACCTGGTTGCAACCATTGTTACCCTTCTGTTATTGATGCCTGATTTATTTAAAACCAAAATTCAGTTTGATGCAGACCTGTTGCGAAAAATGTTGACCTATTCATTGCCGCTGTTGATTGTTGGCCTTGCTGGAATGGTCAATGAGGTTTCTGATAAAATATTTCTGAAATACCTGTGGCCTGACCCCGAAACAGCCCTGGATCAGGTGGGCATTTATGGCGCGTGTTTTAGGTTAGCGGTGCTTATGACCTTGTTTACACAAATGTTCCGGTATGCTGCCGAACCCTTTTTCTTTGCCCAGGCAAACGAAAAAAACTCCAAGATGGTTTATGCTGAAGTCATGAAGTATTTTATCATTTTTGGATTGATCATCTTTTTGGTAGTCATGCTTTATATAGATATTTTCAAATATTTTATTGGCAGCAATTTTCATGAAGGATTGAATGTTGTACCCATTGTGCTGATGGCCAATTTGTTTTTGGGAGTATTTTATAACCTATCTGTTTGGTACAAACTCACCAATCTGACCCGTTATGGAGCTGTTATTGCCATCGTGGGCGCGCTTGTTACAATCGTATTAAATGTTCTTCTGATACCGGCTATTGGTTACCTTGGTTCTGCCTGGGCCCATTTTTCCTGCTACTTTGTCATGATGATCATTTCCTATTTCTGGGGACGAAAGCATTTCCCTGTCAACTATGATGTTAAGCGAATATTTTTATATGTATTATTAGCCATTGTACTTTATGCCAGCAGTAGCTATATTACACCTGGGGGATTTATCACCCACCTTTTGGCCAAAACTGTTTTATTAATGATTTTTCTGGCAGTAGTTTACATCTTTGAAAAGTCTAACCTTGCCAAATCATCTTATCAGTAAGTATTTGCATTTTCCCAGCAATAATCATTTAACATCCTTTAACGGAGGCAAACCACTTTTTTATCTATTTTTGCGTTCCTTTTAATCAGCAATAATATGAAAGTCAAAATAGTAAATACATCCGGACACCCTTTGCCATCGTATGAAACGCCTGCCTCAGCAGGCATGGATTTGAGGGCCAACCTGGATGAACCAATTCTATTAAAGCCCTTGGAAAGAGCATTGATACCGACAGGCTTGTTTATTGAATTGCCGGCAGGATATGAAGCCCAGATAAGGCCCCGTAGCGGCCTTGCCATAAAAAAGGGAATAACCCTTCTCAATACACCCGGAACCATTGATGCTGATTATCGCGGGGAAATTAAAATTATCCTGGCCAACATTTCCAATGAAGAGTTTGTTGTTAATAACGGGGAGCGCATTGCACAAATGGTTATTGCCAGCCATGTGCAGGCAGAATGGATAGAAGTGGACGAATTGATGGCTACCGAGAGGGGTGCTGGTGGTTTTGGAAGTACAGGTGTTGGATGATTTTTTAACTAAAGCCTAAACTATGTTTATAAGACTTTTCTATATATTACTAATCTTCATGGGGTTGTTTGCTATCTCTTGTAAATCAGCCGGGAAAATATCAACGCAAAAAGACAATTCAAAGGAAGAACAGGTTAAATTGCTAAAACCCAACCGATAACTCATCCGTTTTTATCGAGGCTAACAAGCAAAAAATACTGGGCAATTATTCAGAAGCGGGAAAATTGTTTGAGAAGTGCCTTGAAATGAACCCGGAAGATGATGTTTCTATGTTCGAACTTGCCCGGATTCAGGATCATGCAAAATGCCCCGCAGGAAGCATTTGTTTTAGCTGGAAAGGCCGCTGAAATCGACCCTAACAATGAATACTATCAATTGTTATATGCCAGCCTGCTCCAGTCGTTTGATCAATACGACAAGGCTGCAAAGGTATATCAAAAGGTCATTGAAAGTAATCCGATGAATTTAGAGTATTATAACAAACTTGCGCTTGCCTATCTGTATGCTGATAAAATAGATGATGCCATTGAAGTATATGATGACCTGGAAGCAAAAATTGGAATAACCGAAGAAGTTTCCTTAAAAAAACAAGCCATTTACCTTCAGGAAAGAAAAGTGGATAAAGCGATTGGAGAGGTAGAAAATTTGATAAAGCAGTTTCCCAATGAAACAAGGTATTATGCCATTCTTGCCGAATTGTGCCTGTCGAATGGAAAAGAGGATAAAGCCCTCGAAGCTTATCAAAAAATTATTGAACTTGACCCTGAAGATCCCTATATCCATATTTCCCTTGCTGACTATTACCGGAAAATGGGCCAGGAAGAAAAGGCATTTGAGGAATTGAAACTGGGATTTGCCAATCCGAAGCTGGAGATTGATACAAAGGTTCAGATTTTGATTACCTATTATACGGTTACGGAAATCTATGAGGATTTGAAAGATCAGGCATTGGAACTCTCCGAAATATTGATTGAAGCACATCCCAACAACCCAAAATCCTATTCAATTTATGGGGATTTTCTTTACCAGGATAAAAAATTTGAAGGGGCAAGAGATGCTTTCAGAAAAGTTATTTCGCTGGACAGCAGTAAATACCTTGTGTGGGAACAGTTGTTGTTTTCCGAGTCGGAATTGAATGATATTGATGCCCTGCTTGATGAAAGCCGGATGACTATTGAATTGTTTCCTGAACAACCACTACCTTATTTGTTTGCGGGCGGAGTTTTGTATCAAAAGAAATTGTGGGATGAATGTATAGATATTTTAAATCAGGGGGTTTATTATGTGGTCAACAATGTATTAATGGAGGCTCAGTTTTACGCCTACCTTGGGGATGCCTATAACCAGGTTAATGAAGATAAAAAATCGGATGAAGCTTATGACAAAGTTCTGAGGCTTACACCTGATAATGATTACGTCCTGAATAATTATGCCTATTACCTATCGCTGCGGAAGGAAAACTTGGAGAAAGCCGCCGAGATGGCAAAGAAGGCAACTGAGCTTAAGCCCAACAGTTCTTCCAATCAAGATACTTATGGTTGGGTATTGTATCAAATGGGAAATTATGAAGAAGCACGGATTTGGATTGAAAAGGCCATCGGAAATGAAAGCGATCCAAGTGCTGTAATTTTGGAACATTATGGCGATGTGATGTGGAAACTGGGAAATGAATCGGAGGCTTATGATTGGTGGCTAAAAGCCTTAGATGCGGGAAAGGGCTCAGAGTTCCTGGAAAAGAAAGTCGAAGATAGAATGCTTTATGAATAAGAGGTTTTACGTTAGTCATGGATTTATTTCAAAAGGACTTTTTTCCCGAAGTTTCATTTCCTTTTTGGCTTTTATTGTTTTCATTAGCCTTACCACTTCCTGTAAAACAAACCGGAGTGTTATTAAAGAACCAATCAAGGAATACGGTGCAGATTATTTGTTTGAAAAATTGAAAGAAAACGAATTGAAATTTGATTGGTTTACGGCCAAATACAACTTGGATCTGATTATTGACAAAAAGAAAACATCCCTTTCTGGCCAACTAAGAGTAAAAAAGGACAGCGTTATCTGGATTTCCTTCTCCCCTGCATTGGGAATTGAAATGGCAAGATTGTTAGTTACCACGGATTCCGTCAAATTTATAAACAGGATCAATAAAACATATTTTGAAGGTGACTATCGATTGGTGAATGATTTCCTTGATTCAAATGTTGATTTTGATGTTTTACAATCCATTTTATTGGGAAATGATCTTACGTATTATGAAGATGGAAAATTCAGGCATCATACGATAGTAAAGAGTATCATTTGGTTACTGCGGCCAGAGCAAGCTTAAAAAATACATTAAGACAGAGGAAGATGTTGAGCGGGTTTTTATTCAGAATATCTTTCTGGATACCGAAACATTTAAAATTACTCAGATGAAAATAAAAGAGGTTAGGAAAGAAAATAAAAAACTGGATGCTTTTTATTCCGATTTTCATCCTGTTGGCGACCAGCTTTTTCCCTATCATATAATGTATGATTTACAAGCTGATAAACCTATTGTTGTGGAGTTGTACTATTCTAAAATCACCATTGATGAGCCCCAATCGTTCCCTTATAAAGTTTCGTCAAAGTATACCCGTATTCAATAATTGATTTAATTTTGACTTTTGAGTTGTTCTGATTTAATGAAATTACCTTTTATAAATAGGTTTGCCCGGCGCATGCTGATAACAATTGTTTTGTTGTCGTTTTCTTTATGTGTTGTCCCTGCAAAGGCGCAGGACAAGAAAGAACTTCTGGAGAACAACAAGAAAAAGATAGAGGAAGAGATTCTCTACAATTCCAAATTGCTTGAAGAAACAAAGAATTCGAAAAGTACAACAATTAATCAACTGGTAATATTAAAAAACCAGATCAGTCAACGGGAGCGATTAATCCAGGCAATTAACGAACAGGTTAAAATTGTAAATGACCAGATAAACCTGAATAATGAATTGTTAAGTGAATTAGAAAAGGACCTGGATAATCTAAAAGATGAATACGCTAAAATGATTTACTATGCATATAAAAACAGGGATAGTTACAGCAGGCTCATGTTTATTTTTTCATCCGAAGATTTTAATCAGGCTTTTAGAAGGCTCAAGTATTTCCAGCAATATTCGGCGTATCGGAAAACACAAGTCCAGTTAATAGTACAAACCCGGCAAGAGATCAATGAGTTGTTGGAGAATTTGGATGACAGTAAAAAAGAAAAATTGACACTTTTATCTTCTCTGGAAAAAGAAAGGGCGGAGTTAAACTCAGAGAAGATCCAGCAAAACCAAACCTACCAAAATCTGACAAAAAAGGAAAAGGAACTTCTGGCCACCATACAGGAAAAAGAAAAGGCAGCTAAAAAGCTTCAAAAAGAGATAGAAAAAATCATTGCTGAAGAGATCAGATTGGCTGCCAACAAAAGCGGAACCACCGAAACCGGCACATATGCATTAACACCAGAAGAATTGCAACTTTCGGCTGATTTTACCTTAAATAGGGGAGGGCTTCCCTGGCCATTGGAAAGGGGAATTATTTCCAGTACGTTTGGGGAGCATGCCCATCCGGTGCTGAAAGGGGTGAAAACCAAAAATAATGGTATTGATCTCTTAACTGAGGAAAATGCTAATGCACGTGCCATTTTTGCCGGTGAAGTCACTCGGGTTATGTCAATACCCAATTACAATTATGTTATCATGATCAGGCACGGGGAATTTTTATCTGTTTATTCCAATCTTGCTGAAGTTTTTGTTAATAAGGGAGATAGGGTTGAAACAAAGCAGAAAATAGGAAAGATCCATACCGATTCAAAGGAGTTGAAAACAGAGTTGCATTTCGAACTTTGGCAGGGAAAAACAATTTTAAACCCGGAAACCTGGCTGGCAAAATAATAATTCATCTGATCTACGAGGGAGGCTTCAATGATTGGAATTGACAGTTGGGAATCAATTTTAAACAATAGGGTAGTAAAAAATTTTATATGAACTCAGAATGTTTCAATTTTGCAACAATTAATACTTTTAAGATTTCTGCTATAAAAATTGGAATAATTTTGGGAATCGAAATGGTTTTAAAACAAATGATTTTATGAGAAAATTTTCTGTTATTTTAATGGTCACTTTTTTGTCAATCAATGGGTTTACACAAAATAATCAGGATTATATAATGTTCATGACAAGACAAATAAAAACCCTCTCCATGACAAAAACTATCGAAGGTTTGCAGGCCCTTGCTGATGATTTTGAAAGAACAGCCAATGCACAAACCGACAAATGGCATCCTCTGTATTATGCGGCCTTTTGCCATGTGAATATGAGTTTTAAATCCGAAGCAGGAGAAATAAAAGATCAACATCTTGATCAGGCACAAGCATTGTTGGATAGGGCTCTTGAAATTTATCCTGATGAATCGGAACTGATGGTATTGCAAGGTTTGCTGTATCAGGGAAGGATTCAGGTAGACCCCAAATCCCGTGGAAGGAATTATTCCGGTAAAGCCAAAAAAGCCTTGGAAATGGCAATAGAGTACAATCCTGATAATCCCAGGGCTTATTACCTGCTGGGATTAAATGTCCTTCATACTCCGGAAGGTCTGGGCGGAGGCGCTGCCGCCGCATGTCCTTACTTTGAGCAAGGCAATGAGAATTATAAAAACCAGGTGCCTGATCATGTTTTGGATCCGAGCTGGGGAGCAGAAGAAAACTATAACCAAAGTATAATCAATTGCCAGGATTCAGAATAAAATCTTGTTGATGAGTACAAGACGACATAAAAGAACGCTCTTCCATCACTTGCTCGATTTGCTTTTAGTTATCCTCATTGGCGATGTAATTACTTTTTTCTTTCATTCCAGCTGGAGTAGTTTTATCCAGTATATCCTGTGGAATTCCCTTTATTCCTTAGTTATTGGCGGATTTCTCTGGAAAGGGAATGAACTGCTTGGATGGATCATAGGCAGGAAAATTGATAAAAAAAAATATCCATTTAAAGCATTGCGCTGGAACCTTATCGGGATGTTTATTTATTCCAGTATTGCTATTCTCGGTGTCAATTATGTTTGGTGGGTATTGCTGTTTGGGAGGCAAGCCTCTTTTCTTCTTGGCCAGGGCTTGTTGATCATGATCATCGAATTTGTTGTTACCATATTGATCACTTCCATCCTGTTTTCGATTAGCTTTTTCAAGGCATGGCGTGAATCAGCTGTGAATGAAGAAAGGCTCAAAAAGGAAAGCATGGCTTTTCAGTATAGGGCTTTGAAAAATCAGGTTAACCCACACTTTTTGTTCAATAGCCTTAATACACTTTCCTCCCTGGTTTACAAAGATCAGGATGTGGCCGCTAAGTTTATAAAACAACTTTCGGAAGTGTATCGCTACGTGCTTGAACATGAAGAGAGTGAAGTGGTAGAAGTAAAAACTGAAATGGACTTTGTGCAGAAATACCTTTATCTTCAGCAAATCAGGCTTGGGGATCATTTGAAGATTAAAATTGACATAAGCGATTGTAATGACAAATTGTTGATCCCTGCATCAGTTCAAATGCTGGTTGAGAATTCCATCAAACATAATATTGTTTCGAAAGAAGAACCACTTGAAATTAGCATCCTTAATAATTCTGAATATATCATTGTGAAGAACAACCTTCAAAAGAAATCTTCACTGGATGATACAGGAGGAATTGGTTTGGAAAATCTTAAAACCCGGTATGCTTTTCTTACAGATGAACCTGTTGTCATTGAAGAAAGCTCAGAATATTTTGTTGTAAAACTTCCATTTATTCAGTACAAAAGTATTTAAACAGCAATGTAGAGTAAAAATTTAAATAAATGAGGGTAATCATTATTGAAGACGAAATGCATGCAGCTGAGCTGTTGGAATCCCTGATCCATAAATATGACCCGGGAGTTGAGGTTGCTGCAGTACTTGAATCGGTGAAAAAAAGTGTGAAGTGGTTGAATGAAAATAAACATCCTGATTTGATCTTTATGGACATTCAGTTGGCCGATGGTTTGAGTTTTGAGATTTTTGAAAAAACGGTAATTGAATGCCCTGTAATTTTTACCACTGCCTATAACGAATATGCGATCAAGGCATTCAAGGTTAACAGTATTGACTATCTGTTAAAGCCTATTGATTTGGATGAATTAAGTGCCGCCATTAATAAATTTAAAAAAAGTGTAGCATCAGTTAAGCTCGAATCGCAACAGGAAATTTTTGATAAGGTGGTTCAAATGATTACTCGCAATTTCAAACAACGATTTGTTATTAAAGTCGGCGAGCACATCAAATCCATTTCTGTTAATGATATCCTCTATTTTTACAGTTTGGAAAAAGCCACATTTTTACATACGGCTGACGATCGCAATTATGTTTTGGATTATGCCATTGAACAGATTGAAAATCTGGTTGATCCCAATAGGTTTTTTCGAATTAACAGGAAGTACCTTGTGAGCATGGATTCCTTTGAAGATATTATTGCTTACTCAAACAGCCGTCTGAAACTTGAATTAAAACATTCTGATGACCAGGATGTAATTGTTGCCCGAGAAAAGGTGAAGCAATTTAAAAAGTGGCTTGATCGGTAGACAAAATTTCAAACTTGGAAAAATGAACATCAAACCTTTAATATCTCCCCTTCCGATTTAGCAATAATAACGGCTCCGCAGCTATCGCTCCAAACATTCACAGAAGTTCGGAACATATCCAGTATACGGTCCACGGCAAGAATAAGCCCAACCCCTTCAAGGGGTAGTCCCACAGCTGTCAGGATAACAGAGATCATTACCAACCCGGCCATAGGAATACCGGCTGCACCAATAGACGCCAACAGCGCTGTGATTACTACAATGACTTGTTGCAGTATGCTAAGCTCCACTCCATATGCCTGGGCAATGAACATGGCAGCCACACATTCATAAAGTGCAGTACCATCCATATTGATAGTCGCGCCAAGCGGTAAAGTAAAGCTGGTAATTTTATTGGAAACACCATCGTTGTCTTCAACGGCTTGCATGGTTAAAGGAAGCGTAGCACTGGAAGAAGAAGTAGAAAACGCGGTGAGCAGGGGGGTTGTTACAGCCCTGAAATGTAAAATGGGATTTACCCTGCCAATGAAACGGGTGAGCATCGGTAGTGTAATAATCGCATGAACAGCCAGTGCCAGGATTACAGTCAACATATATAAACCCATGCTTTGCGCCAATTCCACAATGTTAGTAGATTGACTCACCTGGTAGGCCATAATTCCAAAAACACCAAAGGGCGTAAATTGAATAATGAACATGGTGATTTTCATCATGACTTCAAAAGTGGCATTGAAAAAATTGGTCATCACCTTTTTCGATTTTGAAGAAGAGCGGGTAATAAAATATCCAAAAAGAATAGCAAAGAAAATGATGGATAGCATGTGTCCATTTGAGAAAGCTTCAAAAATATTGGTTGGAATTATTTTTAATAATGTTTGTCCAAATGAATCCCTTGCCAGTCCAAGACCTTCTACTTCACTAACAAAACCAAGGTCAGCCCCCGCACCCGGTCGGAAAAGATTAACAAAAAACAAACCGGTTAGGATAGCCAGGGTGCTGGTCATCACATAATAAAGCATGGTTTTCAGGCCTAACCTGCCCAGGTTCTCAGCCGAGCCAATATTGGCCACACCCGAAATAATGGAGCTCAGGATCAAAGGGACAATCACCATCCTTAATGCCCTCAGGAAAATATCTCCCATCCAACAAATGTAAACAACATATTCAGAAAAAAATATTCCGTAAATGGCTCCGAGTATCAAACCAATTAATATCTGCCAGTGTAATTTTATTTTTTTCATCGGGTATAAAATTCAATTGACGAAAATATATAAAATTAAACAGATTCATGATTTGTGTTGTAAAAAACTATCGGACAAGATAGAATTAAGTGCCAACCAATCCTATATTATTTGTGTCATTCCATTATGAGATCAGCATATCTTTGTTTTCAAAATTAAGCAAATGAAAAAAAGTATTTCAATAATTTTTCTTGTTCACGTTCTGGCCGGTTTCATATTCGCCCAGCACCAAAACATCCAACTTCCATTTTCCAGTTCGCCATATTCCCCTGAAGAACCGTCTATTTATGTGAATCCTCTAAATCCTGACGAATTAATTGGAGGTGCCAACATTAACAATGTATACATTTCAAATGATGGGGGCTATACCTGGTCGGCCAATGTGTTACAATCCCAGCAAAACGGTGTTTGGGGCGACCCTTGTTGCATTGTTGATACGGCAGGAAACTATTATTATTTTCATCTTGCATGGCCATCATCAGGAAACTGGATTGATCGAATTGTCTGTCAGAAATCTACCGATAATGGACTAACATGGAACGATGGTTCCTATATGGGGTTGAATGGGGAAAAGGCACAGGATAAGGAATGGGCCGTGGTAGACTGGACAAATAACAATATATATGTGACATGGACACAGTTTGATGACTATGGAAGTCAAGATCCGAATGACCTGAGCATTATCCTTTTTTCAAAATCAACAGATGCGGGTGAAACATGGAGTGAGGCTCTTAAAATAAATGAGATAGATGGAGATTGTATTGATAGCGATGAAACGGTTGAAGGTGCAGTCCCTGCCGTTGGCCCCAATGGAGAAATTTATGTGGGTTGGGCAGGCCCTGCCGGACTTGTTTTTGATCGGTCAATGGATCAGGGAGAGACATGGTTGGATGAAGATATTTTTGTATCTGAAATACCGGGAGGCTGGGACTATGCCATCCCCGGAATTCAACGGTGTAACGGATTGCCTGTTACGGTCTGTGATTTAAGTGGCGGCGAGAACCATGGTACCATATACATTAATTGGTCGGATCAGCGCAACGGAGAGGATGATACCGATGTCTGGCTTGTGAAGTCAACTGATGGTGGCGATACATGGTCTGATCCAATCCGTGTGAATGATGATGAGCCCGGAAGGCAGCAATTTTTTACCTGGATGAGTATTGATCAGGTTACAGGTTACTTATGGTTTGTTTGGTACGACCGGAGAAATTATGATGATGAGAATACAGATGTTTTTATGGCCGTATCGAAAGACGGAGGAGAATCATTTATTAACTTTAAGGTTAGTGAAGAACCATTTCTCCCATGGTCAAATATATTTTTTGGTGACTATAATAATGTATCATCTCATAATAATGTGGTAAGGCCGATATGGACGCGGCTGCAAAATGGAGAGTTATCAGTTTGGACAGCCATCGTTGATGCAGAAGCTATAACTACCAGCATTCTGGAAAAGGAACAAGTTCCTTTTGCCACACTTGAACCCAATTACCCCAATCCTTTTATGCAAAGTACTTTTATTTCTTTTAAACTTAAGCAAGAAGGGAATATTTCTCTAAAAGTTTACGATATGTTTGGAAAAGAAGTGGCTACAATAGTAAAAAATGAGTTTCGCAATGCCGGGAAGTACATTGAACAATTTAATGCGCTGAACTATAAGCTGTCGGCAGGTGTTTATTATTTTTCATTGGTAGGAGAGGGTGTTAACCTCCAGCATAAAATGATGCTGGTAAGGTAGGTGGAATCTGTTTTTCTGATTTGCTTTTTTACTAAACATGAATGGAAATCTATAATATCTTAGGGATATGCTATATCTCTCAATTTATTTCTGATAATTTTCTATTTTTGCCACAATCAAATATAATCGTTGATGCCCATATTAGGTTCTATTATAAAAAAGGCATACGAACTCAGAAAGATTCCGATTGATCAAAAGGAGAGGAAGCAGACTGACCCGTATCAAACTCAGGTAAAGGTCTTAAAGAAACTTATCAGAAAGGCGCAATTCACTGCCTTTGGTGAGCATTTCGATTTTACGGATTTGTTAAGGAACGACAATGTTGTAAAGAAATTTCAGCAAAACGTACCCATTTACAACTATAACTCCATGTTCAGGAAGTGGTGGTACCGTTCACTCAATGGTGAGGCATTTGTTTCATGGCCTGGGCGGGTAAAATATTTTGCCCTTACTTCCGGTACTTCCGAAGCATCGAGCAAGCAAATTCCGGTTACAAGCGATATGATCCGGGCCATTAGCAGGGCAAGCATCCGGCAATTGGTTTCAACGGTGAATTATGATTTTCCAATTGATTTTTACGAAAAGGGTTTTCTAATGATTGGAGGAAGTACACACCTCCAGTATAATGGAACTTACTATGAGGGAGACTTATCAGGGATATCCGCCGGAAATCTTCCATTCTGGTTTCAGCACTTTTACAAACCCGGAAAGCGTATTTCCAAGGAAAGGGACTGGTCAACTAAGCTTCAGGAAATTGTAAGAAAAGCCAAGGATTGGGACATTGGCGTTATTGTTGGGGTTCCGGCATGGATACAAATTATTTTGGAGAAAATAATTGACCATTATGGACTAAAAACCATTCATGATATCTGGCCAAATTTATCGGTTTATGTCCACAGCGGAGTTTCTTTCGGGCCTTATATAAAAAGTTTTGAAAAGCTATTTGGTAAAAAAGTTTTTTTCCAGGAGTCATACCTTTCATCAGAGGGATATGTCGCGTTTCAAAATGGCTTTGATGTTAACGGTATGCAAATGATCCTCGACAATTGCATTTTCTTTGAGTTCATACCTTTTAACGATAAGAACTTTGATGCTGATGGTAATTTGAAAAGTAAACCTGAGGTCTTAACCATAAAAGAAGTTGAAGAGAATAAGGAATATGCCTTGCTGATGTCAACCTGTTCAGGGGCCTGGAGGTATTTGATTGGCGATGTTATTAAATTTACATCAAAAGCAAGAAGCGAAATTATCATTACAGGTCGTACTGCCCATTTTTTAAGTATTTGTGGTGAGCATTTATCGCTTGATAATATGTCACGGGCAATTGAAATGGTAGAAAGCGAACTCAATGTTGAAATACGTGAATTTACAGTGGCCGGAATTGAATATGATAATTTGTTCGCACACCAGTGGTACATTGGTTGTAACGATGACCTGGATGAAGCGTTGGTTAGGCAGAAGATTGATAGCCACCTGAAGGTATTGAATGATGATTACCGGGTTGAGCGGATTGAGGCCATTCGCGATGTCTTTGTTAAAGTATTGCCAACCAAAGCATTTTCAGAATGGATGAAAATGAAAGGCAAGGAGGGTGGCGCCAATAAATTCCCAAGAGTTTTAAAAAAGCAACTCCATCTTGAATGGAAATCATTTATAGAAAAGTACCAGTAACCTAATTCCAAAATGTTATCAATGAGTCCGTTTTTACAAGGCACATTATTGGGTTTAACTTTTGCAGTTTTATTGGGACCTGCTTTCTTTGCATTGATCCAAACCAGTATTCACCGGGGGTTCAGATCAGGGGCACTGCTCGCTGTTGGAATTTTTCTAAGTGATTTGTTTGCCTTACTATTATGCTATTTTGGAGCCTCGCAAATATTGGGGGACGATCCGCGTGAGAATATTTATTTCAGTATTATCGGGGGTATAATCCTTATTATTTTTGGAACCTATACTTTTACCCGCAAAGGTGCACAGCGATCAGATAATGAAGAACAGGAAGAAAAGCTGCCCAAAAGGTATCTATATGTTATCAAGGGATTCTTTTTAAATGCATTTAATCCGGGGATGTGGTTCCTGTGGATTACCATTGTTGTTTCAATCAGTGCAAATTTTGGTGTTAACAGCAGTTCCATTTACAGTTTCCTTTCGGGTGTATTGATAACCATTTTTGCTACCGATATTTTTAAATGCTTTGTATCTAAGCAATTTAAGCGATTTGTAACCCCTTCAGTTCTAACCTGGATGAACCGGATAGTTGGTGTTGTGCTGATCGGATTTGGAACCTACCTGATCATTAATGTGCTGGTAGATATGGAAGATATGCTCCGCATTTATAAGGAATTGTTCCCTCAGAATAATTAAGAAAACTTATCTAAAAGCTTCGTTGACTGTATCCTTCAACATCAAGTTTATAATTGACCCCCACATACAAACCGCCCCAAAAATTGTGAGAAGGTGAGTATTCATTGTTTTCCAGGTCATTCATACGATAGGCCTCAACATTGATGTCTTTTAATCCGTAGTTGATCCTGGCACCGGCACTGATGAAGAATTGATCGGACAGGTGAATATCGGCTCCTACATCCAACACCAATGAAATCTCGGTTTTTTCATAGCGATCAGTGATATCTGACTTGTAGGGGCTGAAAGGTTCATTATCTAAATTTATCAATAGCGGGCCTTGCTTTTTCCCATCTCTTAAGTATTCCTGGGTCGCTTCCAAAAGAATTCCAAATTGAGGGCCCACAAGAAAACGAAACTTTGTATTGCTCGTCCCAAATCCATATTTGAAAAACAAAGGAATGTTGAAGTACCTTAAGTTAATGTCTCTGTCTACATTGTATGTAGTTCCCTGAATGTTTTGTTTGCCATCGTATTTCTGTCCTTGCATCGAATACTGTAACTCTGTCATGATGGCCATGCTTTCATCAAAATTATATCCCAAATTAAAACTGGCTGCATAACCCATTTTGGGCAAATATTTAAGTTCAGGTTCTCCATAATTGTTTTGATTAACAATCCAGACGCTGGTTAATCCGCCTCCAACTCCCAATATCAACTCCTTCCCTTTTTGTGCATGGGTATTTAGGGAAGCAATTAAAATGAGGCCTGAAATAATTAAAAAAGCTTTCTTCATGATTTATATTTTTTAGTCTATTAATAACACATCAAAAACAAGGTAATTATACAAAAACTAAAAAATTTAGTTTCCATATCCTTTGGTTGGTGATGCAAATATAGAAAAAAGAATTGATCACAATTAGCATCTGGCTTGAGAATTTTTATTTGTTAAATTTGCGAAATGGTATTGGTAACCGGAGGAACCGGATTTTTAGGGGCGCATCTTCTTTATCACCTGTTGCAAAAAGGAGAGAGAATCAGGGCATTAAAAAGGGCGCAAAGCTCCTTCGACCTGGTTCATCGGGTATTTTCTTTTTATACGAAAAACTGCCGGCAGGAATTCAATCGGATTGAATGGCAGGACGCCGACCTGCTTGATCTTTTTTCACTAGATGAAATTTTAGAAGGAATTACAAAGGTGTATCATGTGGCTGCAAAAGTTTCATTTCAACCGGCTGACCATGAAGAAATGATGAGTGTGAACGTCAGGGGCACTGCCAATTTGGTGAACACTGCCCTGGAAAGGAAAGTGGACCGGTTTTGTTTTGTCAGCTCAATAGCTGCTATAGGCAGAGCCGATAATGAAAAACTAATTGATGAGAAAACGGTTTGGAAAGAATCGAAAAGAAATTCACGCTATGCACTTAGTAAATACCTGGCTGAAAAGGAAGTTTGGAGGGGATTTGAGGAAGGGTTAAAAGGGGTTATTGTGAACCCGTCAATTATTTTAGGCCCTGGAGAGGTAAACAGTGGGATAGCGAAATTAATTTCCATCGTTAATAAAGGGATGAAGTTTTATACTACAGGTATCAATGGATATGTAGATGTTAGGGATGTCGCGGAGATTATGATTCGATTGACCAATAGTGAAATAACCGCTGAACGTTATGTTTTATCTTCTGAAAATGTAATTTACAAAGACTTGATGACATCCATTGCACAAAGCATTGATAAACCTCCCCCAGCTATTCGTGCAACCCCGGTAATGGCCGAAATTGCCTGGCGGCTCTCCTACCTTCAAAGCATAATAACCCGCAGTAAGCCGCTAATTACAAAAGAAACCTCTGCTACTGCACAGAATGTTTATACGTACTCAAATCAGAAAATAAAGAAATTGCTTGATTTTAAGTTTATACCTGTAAAGGAATCCATTAAAACTGCTTGTGGATATTATCTCGCGTCAACTGAAAATCATTTTGAACCTGAATAAAATTTTAAAACAATCCTTCATGCTTTTGGTGTAATTTATTTACTTTTGCGATCAGGATAAATAGACAATACAATTTTAAGTTAAATGAAAAAAATTGCCCTTATTTTTTGGCCCGAAGGGGGAAATGCAGAAAGTGTTGCTGATAAGTTATACAGCCGTTTCAATGAAAACGAAATTGAAAAGGTATCGGTAGCTAAGGTTACGAAAGAGTTATTAAATGATTCTGATTTCTGGATTGTTGGTGGCTCAACTGTAGGATCACATGTTTGGGAAGATGCAGATGATTCAAACAGGTGGCACTTTTTTTTCAAGTTGCTTGAAGGGATTGAGATGCCAAAGAAAACAGTTGCTTTTTATGGACTTGGCGACCAGGTATTATATCCGCACCATTTTGTTGATGGATTGGGCGTATTTCAGGTGGAATTCGAAAAGCGGAACGCTAAAATTGTTGGAAATTGGCCGGTAAAAGGCTATGAATTTACAGATTCGGATGGCATGAAGGATGATGTGTTTTTTGGTTTAGCAATTGATGAAGATTCCCAGCCTGAGTTCACCGATGAAAGAATTGATAAGTGGTTAGCAATTGTCAAAAGTGAATTTGGTTTATAGTTTAGAATAGTACCAATAATTTCATATAATTATCAGATGTATTAAATCCTTTTCTGCCACAGGAAAGGATTTTGTTTTTTTGGCGAATTCTATTATTTGAAAGACTATTGTTTAAATCAAATTAAAGGATGCTATTTGACTCAGTTTTATGGATGTTTTTCAGGAAATAAAATTTTCTTAAAAAAACCTCATATTCTCTTGGTATTTCTAAAAAACCCTCTACTTTTGTGAATTAATTAACAATAAAAAAATGTCATGAAACCAACTCATATTGAACACATTGGAATTGCTGTAAAGAGTCTGAAGGATGCTATACCATTTTACGAAAAGGTTCTCGGGCTTGAATGTTATGCTGTTGAAGAAGTAATATACCAAAAAGTCAAAACAGCTTTTTTCATGGTTGGCCAAACTAAGATTGAACTATTGGAATCAACAGACCCTGAAGGTCCAATTGGTAAGTTTCTTGAAAAGAAAGGGGAGGGAATTCACCACATCGCCTTTGCGCAGCCGAATGTCACACAAGCCTTAACAGAAGCTGAAGAAAGCGGGGTTCGCCTGATTGATCAGAAACCCAGAAAAGGGGCGGAGGGTCTTGATATTGGATTCCTGCATCCCAAATCAACTTTTGGCGTATTGATGGAGTTCTGCGGGAAAGAGTAAAGGGTTGGGTGTTAATGGTTATTGGTTGTTGCAGTAACCAGTCATTAACATTTTATTATTAACAATTAATTAAAAGCAATGAGTAATCAGGACAAAGTAAGACAGTTGGTCGAATTGCGCGATAAAGCCCGATTGGGTGGAGGCGAACAAAGGATACAGGATCAGCATAAGAAAGGCAAGTATACTGCTCGCGAACGCATTGAGAAGATACTTGATGAAGGTAGCTTTGAGGAATTCGATATGTTTGTCACCCATCGCAGCCACGATTTCGGGCTTGAAAACCAGCATTATCTTTCGGATGGTGTTATTACAGGCCATGGAACTATTGACGGAAGGGTTGTATATATTTTCTCTCAGGACTTCACTGTCTTTGGTGGATCACTGTCAGAAACCTTTGCCCTAAAAGTATGCAAAGTGATGGACCAGGCTATGAAAGTGGGAGCCCCTCTTATCGGGATAAATGATAGTGGTGGTGCCCGTATTCAGGAAGGGGTTAAAAGTTTGGCCGGATATGCCGAGATATTCCAGCGGAATATCATGGCTTCAGGGGTAATTCCACAAATATCAGCAATTTTCGGCCCTTGTGCCGGTGGAGCCGTTTACTCACCGGCCCTCACCGATGTTATTATCATGAGCGACAAAACAAGCTATATGTTTGTTACTGGCCCAAGGGTAACAAAAACCGTAACCGGCGAAGATATATCAACCGAAGATTTGGGAGGTGCTGATGTGCATACTTCAAAATCAGGTGTGGCACATTTCAGGGCTGATGATGAAGAAGAAGGTTTTATGCTCATTCGGAAAACACTGGAGTTTTTGCCCCAGAACAATTTGGAGGATCCGCCCATTATTGAATGTGATGATCCTATTGACCGGCTCGATGATCATTTGAATGAGATCATCCCTGAAGATCCCAACAAACCCTATGATGTAAAAGATGTTATCTATTCCATTGTTGACAACAATGAGTTTTTGGAGTTTCATCGCCATTTTGCAAAGAATATTGTTGTTGGTTTTGTAAGGTTTAATGGAATGCCCTGTGGGATAGTAGCCAATCAACCCAATTATCTGGCGGGGGTTTTGGATATCAATTCATCCCGTAAAGCTGCTCGTTTTGTTCGGTTCTGTGATGCATTTAATGTGCCTATTGTTACGCTGGTTGATGTTCCTGGATTTTTACCGGGAAGTGCGCAGGAATACGGAGGAATTATTACCCATGGGGCTAAACTGATGTTCGCCTATGGCGAAGCAACGGTTCCAAAGATTACCATTTCATTAAGAAAATCTTATGGCGGAGCACACGATGTGATGGGTTCAAAACAATTGCGTGGCGATATAAATTATGCATGGCCAACTGCTGAAATTGCCGTGATGGGGCCAAAGGTGCCATTGAGGTTCTGGAGGGAAAAACATTCGAAATATTGAAGATCCGAAAGAAAGGGCTGCATATGTTGCAGCGAAAGAAAATGAGTACCGTGAGAAGTTTGCTACTCCCTATGAAGCTGCAAAGTACGGTTATATTGATGATGTGATCGAACCACGAAATACACGATTTCGTATTATCCGTGCTTTGAAAACACTTTCGACCAAAAAGGATAAGAATCCCCCTAAGAAGCATAGCAATATTCCACTTTAAACATGCAAAATAATGATACTTTCAGAAATTACTTTTGATTTGACTGCGATCTCGGAATTTGCTATAACTGTAGCGGTGGTTGGTTATTTGACTGTTTTTATGGCATTGGTAATTATGTACTATGTTTACAACAATATCCCAAAGCTGATCAATTTAAAAATTCGTCAAAAACTAAGAAAAGAAGGAAAAGTGACTGAAGCAGAAAAAGAGTTGGCGGTTGTGGGTGAAGTTAACGCAGCCATCAGTATGGCTTGGTATTTATATATGAATGAACATGATGAAGAAAGCCATACACTCACCATTAAAAATGTTCAGCGTTCTTACACCCCATGGAGTTCAAGGATTTATAGTGTTAATGATTATTACAAAATGCAATAGCCCAAATGAAGAAGTTTAAATTTACCATTCAGGGAAATAATTATGATGTGGAAGTGTTGAAGATTGAAGACAACATTGCCAAAGTGGAGGTTAATGGAACCCGCTATGAGGTGGAGGTTCATAAGGAATTAAAGCATACAAAGACACCGGTTTTCGTAAGGCAGGAAGTTCCCTCCCCAACAAGAAGTGAAACCAAAATCAAAAAGTCAATTGGAGCGACCCCTATACAAGCGCCATTGCCTGGCAATATTATGCAGGTTTTTGTGAAGGTTGGAGATGAGGTTAAAAAGGGAGATAAGCTTTTAATGTATGAAGCAATGAAAATGGAAAACAATATTCTGGCTGAGAAGGATGGCCACATAATTACTGTGAAAGTTCATGTTGGAGACAGTGTTTTGGAAGGTGACACGTTAATTGAAATATCCTAAATCATGGCAATAAAGAAAGTATTTACGGTTTTCGGAATCATTGCTATACTGGCTGTTTTATCCGGATTTATCCATTCGGAAGAAAAAATAACCGATGAGAAAGCAGGGCAGGTTGAAGTTGTTGATCCCGCTACTGCGAATGTCCACTCAGCAGGTGATCTGGACAATACTATGGATGCCGCGCAGGGGATTAACAGATTCTTCAGTTTTACGGGTTTTGCCAATGCTACATGGGGCCATATCATTATGATTGTTGTCGGCCTCTTTTTTATTTTTCTGGCTATCCGTTTCGATTATGAGCCTTTGCTATTGATTCCGATTGGTGTAGGTGTTTTGATTGGGAATATCCCCTTTATGTTGAATGCGGGATTGAAAATTGGTATTTATGAGGATGGCAGCGTAATGAACTATTTGTATTATGGAGTTCGAACCGGAATATATCCACCCCTCATTTTTCTTGGTATTGGAGCCATGACCGATTTTTCGTCCCTGATTTCCAATCCTAGGCTGATGTTATTGGGTGCAGCAGCACAGTTGGGGATTTTTATAACCTTTTTAGGAGCATTGGTTTTGGGGTTTCATCCTGCTGAAGCAGGAGCAATCGGGATTATTGGCGGGGCAGATGGCCCTACAGCTATTTTCCTTTCATCCAAACTTGCCAATGGTTTAAACATTATCGGCCATACTGCCGGAGGCGATCCCATTTATGTAAAGAACCTGATCGGGCCCATCGCTATTGCAGCTTACTCCTATATGGCACTTGTTCCGGTTATTCAGCCGCCCATCATGAAGTTGCTAACCAATAAAAAGGAGCGGATAATTCGAATGAAGCCTCCCCGCTCGGTTACCCGCCTTGAAAAGGTGTTGTTTCCTATCATTGGATTGCTGCTAACAGCTTTTATTTCTCCCAGTTCTTTGCCTTTGTTGGGGATGCTGTTTTTTGGGAACATTCTGAAAGAGAGTGGTGTCACACGCCGTCTTGCCGAAACTTCCAGAAATGCTTTGATTGACATTGTAACCATCATTTTGGGCTTGACCGTGGGAGCCTCAACTCAGGCTGATGTTTTTTTAACATCAGAATCTATTTTAATATTTGTTTTAGGTGCTATGTCATTTATGGTTGCAACTGCCGGCGGGATTATTTTTGCCAAAGTGATGAACCTGTTTCTGGCAGAAGGCAATAAGATCAATCCTTTGGTCGGGGCTGCAGGTGTTTCAGCTGTTCCCGACAGTGCCCGGGTAGTTCAAACCGAAGGATTAAAAGCGGATCCTTCCAACCATTTATTGATGCATGCTATGGCGCCCAATGTTTCCGGGGTGATTGGTTCTGCAGTTGCTGCCGGTATATTGTTGAGTTTTTTGCTTTAGATAAGTTGATTTATTTGGTGAATAACCAGCACTGCCAAAGGGGAAAAAGGCTTTTGAACCGGAGATAAGAATTCTTAAAATTATCGGGCTGGCCTTATTTTCAATATTTTAGTGCCGGTATTTGGCTCCCCTGTAGCCGGGCAAAAGCACCTTTTGGAAAAAACGAATATGGCCTCATTATTATCTGATGGGTGGTTAATCCATGAATTGTTTTATTTTTGTCATTGCAAAAATGATAGTTAATCTTTCCGTTATGAGTCATCAATTTAACCGTCGTAGTTTTCTTAAAAAAACAACAAGGGCAGGATTGGGGTTTGCCTTGTGGGGTGCCGCCTTAAATTCATCCGCTCATCAACCATTACCTTCCTTGAATCCTATCCTTTCAATTTGGAAAAACTTGACAAGGTTCGGATAGGTATGGTCGGAGTTGGTGGCATGGGGACTTCTCATGTCAGTAATTTCCTCAAAATCGAAGGATGTGAAATTGTGGCAGTTTGCGATATTATGGAAAGCCGGGTAGAGCGGGCACAGAAAATGGCTGTTGATGCCGGATTCAAAAACCTGCCGGATATTCAAACGGAGAATATGACTTTAAGCGAATGTGTGATCGTGACGATATTGATCTTGTTTTCACAGCCACTCCATGAAATGGCATGTTCCGGTTGTCTCGAAGCCATGAACTCTGGAAAACACGCAGCTACAGAAGTTCCGGCTGCTTTGACAATTTCCGAATGCTGGCAATTGATCGAGGCTTCTGAAAATACAGGCAAACATTGTATTATGATGGAAAACTGCAATTACGACCGGGAAGAGATGATTATTTTGAAAGATATGGTTAAGAATGGCCTGTTTGGTGATTTGCTCCATGCGCGATGTGGCTATTTGCACGATTGAGAGCGGTAAAACATGATATGAATGGTGAAGGTGTTTGGCGTCGTGATTGGTC
The DNA here is from genome assembly GCA_041393255.1 of Bacteroidales bacterium. Lineage (GTDB taxonomy): Bacteria > Bacteroidota > Bacteroidia > Bacteroidales > JAADJA01 > JAADJA01. Next base: position 21,788 of record JAWKKM010000013.1, read on the forward strand.
AATGAAACGGAATGCCGATCTCTACCCAACCCATGGACTAGGCCCTGTGGCACAATGTATGAATATCAACCGGGGCAATTATTTTGATTATCTGGTTTCCTTTAGCACGAAGTCAATGGGTTTGCACAAATATGCTATCGAAAACTTCCCTCATGAAAGTCCACAGGTGGATGAAAAGTTCGTTCTGGGTGATGTTGTTAGTACCTTGATAAAAACAATGAATGGTGAAACCATCATGGTTACACATGACACCCAGCGGTCCAAGGCCCACAGCCGTGATATATTGATTCAGGGAACAGATGGAATAGTAAGGAAATATCCAACTCCAAAAAATCCATATTGAGGGCAAAAGCCAAGCCATCGATGGGAGTGACCTTTCAGCATATAAAGATGAGTATGACCATCCTTTGTGGAAACAAATGGAGTCGGATGCTGAAGGTGCAGGACATGGCGGTATGGATTATCTGGAGGATTATCGTTTGATCAATGCACTTTTAACAGGGATAGAACCGGACATGGATGTGTATGATGCAGCTGTGTTAAGTGCAGTAACAGAGCTAAGCGAAAAATCCATAGCAAAGCGGAGGCTGGCCCATTCAATTCCCTGATTTCACGCGGGGTATGTGGAAAACAGGCCGCATATGCCTGTGATGAAGGTGGGTGGATGAGAGTGTAAACAGGCACATACAGTAAATTAAGGTGAATACAGTAAATTTGGGAAATGGGGTTTTGGTTTATAAACTTTAAGTACTTTAGTCACCATAATTACGTCATGCACTTTTTAGTTTTAGACAATCTACATTTTAGTCATTTCTCATGTTAATAATAGGTATAGCCGGTGGTTCGGGATCAGGAAAAACAACCGTTGTAAAAAAGATCATAAAAAGTCTTCCCGGGGATGCGGTTGCGGTCATTTCACAGGATGCCTATTACCGCAATAGCGGACATTTATCGCCGGAAGAGAGAAAAAATAAATTTTGACCATCCCTCATCCATTGAGTTCAAATTACTGGTTGAGCACATTGACCATTTAAAGAGGAAATACCATTGGAATGCCCATATATTCCTACCTGACTTGCACCAGGGCAAATGAAACCATACCGATTGCACCCAAAAAAGTAATTATTGTTGAAGGAATTCTTATCTTAACAAATCCACGGCTTAGAAAAAAACTGGATATAAAAGTTTTTGTGGATGCCGATTCGGACGACCGGCTAATGCGGATCATTTGGCGCGATATTGAAGAACGTGGCCGTTCCTTTAAAGAGGTTCTGGAGCATTATGAACGATTTGTCAGGCCCATGCATTTGCTTTTTATTGAGCCCAACAAACGCTATGCAGATATCATTGTACCCCAGGGGGGTAAAAATCAAATTGCTATTGACATATTAACTTCCCGAATCAAAGAAAAATTAAGGGAAGAGGAATAAAAAAACGGCCCCCAATTGGGAGCCGTGAGTATATGTAGAATAATATTAACTTCTTAGTTTTTCACTTCTTCAAAGTCTACATCAGTCACTTCATCATTTTTTGAAGAATCCTGACCAGCCCCATCTCCACCTGGTTGACCTTGCGGCCCAGCTCCAGGCCCTGAACCTTGTTGCGTTCCCTTGTACATTTCCTGGCTGGCAGCCTGCCATGCAGTATTCAGTTCACCCATTGCAACATCAATTTCTGCGATATTTTTGTTTTTATGCGCTTCTTTCAATTTATTCAATGATATTTCGATGGGGCCTTTTTTGTCAGCCGGTATTTTATCACCGTATTCTTTCAACTGTTTTTCAGTTTGAAATACGAGGGCATCAGCACTGTTCAGCTTATCAATCTCTTCTTTTGCCTTCATGTCAGCATCGGCATTGGCAGCGGCTTCGTCTTTCATCTTTTTGATTTCTTCGTCCGATAAACCTGAAGAAGCTTCAATTCTGATATCTTGCGATTTTCCAGTTGCCTTGTCCTTAGCTGTTACATGGAGAATTCCGTTAGCATCGATATCAAAGGTTACTTCAATTTGAGGTACACCACGCGGCGCAGGAGGAATACCATCCAGATGGAAACGTCCAAGGCTTTTGTTTTGATTCGCCATGGGGCGCTCTCCCTGCAAAATATGTATTTCAACAGAAGTTTGATTATCAGCAGCGGTAGAAAATGTTTCCGACTTTTTCGTTGGTATCGTTGTATTGGATTCAATGAGCCTTGTCATAACACTTCCCATTGTTTCGATACCCATTGATAATGGAGTTACATCCAACAGTAGAACATCTTTTACTTCACCGGTCAATACACCTCCCTGTATAGCTGCTCCAATAGCAACAACCTCATCGGGGTTTACACCTTTCGAAGGGGCTTTTCCGAAGAAATCCTGCACAGTCTTTTGGATTGAAGGCATCCGTGTAGAACCACCAACCAAAATAACTTCATCAATATCGGATGCAGATAATCCGGCATCTTTCATTGCCATTTTACAAGGTTCTATTGTAGCCTGAACCAGGTCATCCGTTAATTGGTCAAATTTTGCCCTTGTCAATTTCCTTACCAGGTGCTTAGGAATACCATTTACAGGCATGATGTAAGGAAGGTTGATCTCTGTTTCCGATGAACTCGATAATTCAATCTTAGCCTTTTCAGCAGCTTCTTTCAAACGCTGCAATGCCATTGGGTCTTTTCTCAGGTCAATACCTTCATCTTTTATAAATTCCTCTGCCAGCCAGTCCATGATCTTCTGATCGAAGTCATCACCACCCAGGTGAGTATTTCCATTGGTAGACTTTACTTCAAAAACACCATCGCCCAATTCCAGGATTGAAATATCGAAGGTTCCACCACCGAGATCGAAAACGGCTACGGTAATGTCTTTGTTCTTTTTATCCAGTCCATAGGCCAGGGAGGCAGCTGTCGGCTCATTGATAATCCGTTTAACCGTAAGTCCGGCTATTTCTCCGGCCTCTTTTGTGGCTTGTCTTTGAGAATCGCTAAAATATGCTGGTACGGTAATTACCGCTTCGGTTACTTCTTGTCCCAAATAGTCTTCGGCAGTTTTCTTCATTTTTTGAAGGACCATTGCCGAAATTTCTTGTGGGGTATATTTTCTGTCGTCAATTTTTACCCGTGGGGTATTGTTGTCTCCTTTAACCACTTTATAAGGAACTCTTGATACCTCTTTGCTTACCCTGTCAAAAGTTTCACCCATAAACCGTTTGATCGAAAAAATTGTCTTCTCCGGATTTGTTATTGCTTGTCTTTTTGCAGGATCCCCAACTTTACGCTCACCATTATCGGTAAAAGCTACTATAGAAGGTGTTGTACGACGGCCTTCACTGTTCGGTATAACAACCGGCTCATTACCCTCCATAACGGCGACGCAGGAGTTAGTTGTTCCAAGATCGATTCCAATTATTTTACCCATATCTTTATATTTTTATGTTTTATTAATTTTAATAATTCCAAACTTGTTTTCCCTCGTTTCTCAATCATTATGCCAAAAGGCTTGTCATGATGCTGCACCTTGTTGATATGCCTGATCGGAAAGATTTATGTGTTGAAAAACAGTAAGATATGTTAATTTTGCTTTAAATGATGACACTTTGAAATTGGGGAGAATATTAATGACAAAAAGGCAGCATAAAGCCAAAGCATCATCAATGACTATATAAAAAGGCCTGAATTGGAAATCCTTTCCGGGAGTTTTGATCAAGAAAAAACTGCTATCTATCGGAACTTCAAATCAATATCCAGGTCATAAATGGACTCAGGATGCAATAACTTTGTAGTATTGTTCTTATAGCGTGATGAAAACAAGCCGATACCGTTTTCAACATTGGTATACGGGGGTTTTTCCTGAACGATGCTGGTTGAAGGTTCATACACCTGCATGTAGAGGTTAAACTCTTCAGCTGCTACACCTACAATTGTGTTAATATTTAGCGATTTGCGTTTCACAATGGTTTGCTCTACTGCGGGATCACTGTAGGGAATTTCACTATTACAGGTCGAGTAAAAGCTATAATCCCAATACGATACCGAAATCAAATCCGTTCCTGATGAAGGGTAGGCAACGGCTGAAGTAAGGGGAAGCGTTCTGTCCAATGAGTCTCCATTGTTTTTGTATTCCCGGAAATTGAATTCCACATTGAGTTCATACCTGAACCGGCCATCTTCGTCATTGGGAGCCCTTTTCCATTCAAAGGTTCTCGGGTATAGCGGATTTTCAACAAATTTGATAAACTGCCCGGACGTAGATGGTTCTGTAATTCTGAAATCATTTACAAGGATGGTTTCCGACCAGATTATTTTTCCTGTATTTGGATTTCTGATCTTCAGCTTAAAAATATGGTCTTCATTGAACCAAATCTTCTCAAAGCCAACCGTATCATTCGGCGGTTGAATAATGTATTTTATTTTATACCAATTATCCGGCCCGCCCTTATAAAGGATTTGATCCGGATAATAAAACATTCCGGGTTCTTTTTGAAAAGCAGAGGTTGTATCAAACTGAAAAGCGACCCGCAATGAATCACCCTCAGCGGTCCATTCCTCAATCCAGGCATCCAGGCTATAAGGATAACTAATGGAATCCTGCTCCTGGGCATATACCAGCGCGTTGCCTTCTCCCAGGAACGCCTTGTTAACTTTTAAATAGTGTATGGAGTCCTTTTGGTTTAAAAGACAGTAAACAACTGTAATATCTTCCCAATCCGCAATGGTGTCAAAGTCTGTTTCACAAGAATTGAAAATGACAATGATCCCACATATTAATAGTAAACTTCTTATTTTTCCCATGATGTTGATTAACTTGAAGTCATGTTAATTATTGCAAATGTATATATTTATTCAAATACAAACTTTTCAAACCTTTAAAATATTGTTTTTTATATGCTGTTGTATTTTCTGTTTTTTTTTCAAAGGAACTAATATTGAAATTTTAGCCCCAAATTGTCAAGAACTGCAACTGTTTCAGGGTGCAATCTTTTGCTTTTCGTCTTTTTATAACGGCTCGAAAATATCCCCACTCCGTCCTGGATATTGGAATAGACCAAATCGCCATTGGGTGGGAGCATTGAATTCTGGAAAATAGCCAGATAAGCAGAGTATTCAGGGGCAGCCACTCCAACCATAAAATCTATCTTTCCGGCAAAACGCTCTCCAATGAGTACCTCCTGAGCAGGATCGTCATAAGGTATGGCCTCCACACATGAACTGAAAAAGAGATTGTCCCAATACGAGTAGGTCATTTCATAATCATATTGCGAAGTAATATACTCCTCATAGATTAAATTTACTGACTTATATATTGTATCGGATAATGTTGCACCAATTTCTTTGTAATGAAATACCACTTCAAAGTTTAGTTTGCCACTGTAGTCCGGTTTGTCCCAATTGAATATTTCGGGGAATTGGGGGTTTGGGCTGAACTTAATATAGGTATTGTCTCCCGGGCTGGTAATTTCAAAATCCCTTACCAGCAGGGTTTCGGAATATGTTTCGATCCCTGTAAACGGATTGTCTATTATCAATTTGTATTTGCTGGTCTCGTTCAGCCAAAAAGTGTCTATGCTAAGCAGATTCCCCCAAAAATCATATTCGGCTCTTATTTTGTGATAGTTGTAAGGAAGTGACCGATAAATAATTTGTGTGCTGCCGAAAATGCCTGTTTCTTCTTTTTCAATTGTTGCTGTATCAAATTGGATAGCCCGGATAAAAGTTCCGGTTTCAGACCATTCTTCAACCCAAACCTCAAGACCATAAGGATAATAAATGGAATCCGGATTTTGGGCATATTCAAGCGCATTGCCTTCCCCCATAAAAGCTTTATTGATCTTGATGTTTTGAACAGCCTGATGCTGGCCAAGTATTCCATAAACTACCGGAATATCTCTCCACTCAGCGATTGTTTCAAATTCCGTATCACACGATTCGAAAATCATGATGAACATCAAACAAACAATGCCTATGCTATATTTTTTCACTTTTACTGTATTGAGAGAAAAGGCTGTAAATTTAATGGAAACATTTGAACCTCCCTCTTTTAATTTATCAATGAATCAAATCAATTTACAAGTAGCGGGTTTTAGGATTTCTGATAAACTTCTATGGCTGTTATAATAATTGTAAAATCTTTTTACATTTGTCAAAAAAAAGCAAGATGAAACCACGAAACGATTCACGTCAGTATTATACGAAAATCACTACCCATGTTTTGCAGGAAATGAAGCTAAAAGGGGAAAAGATTGCGATGTTGACGGCTTATGATTATTCAATGGCCAGGATACTGGATGAAGCAGGTATCGATGTAATATTGGTTGGGGATTCAGCCTCCAACGTAATGGCCGGCCATAAAACAACCTTGCCCATTACCCTAAACGAAATGATATACCATGCATCATCCGTGATGCGTGGTGTGAGCCGTGCACTGGTAGTGGTGGATTTGCCTTTTGGAACCTACCAGGGAAATTCCATCGAAGCCTTGAGTTCTGCTATCCGGATCATGAAAGAATCAGGAGCCAATACGATAAAGATAGAAGGTGGCGAGGAAGTCATAGAATCTGTAAAGCGGATTTTATCTGCCGGGATTCCGGTTATGGGTCATTTGGGTTTGACCCCGCAATCCATTCACAAATTCGGAACCTATGTGGTGAGGGCAACGGAAGATGATGAAGCTGGAAAACTTGTTGCCGATGCGCACTTGCTTGAGGAAGCCGGTTGTTATGCCATTGTGCTGGAGAAAATTCCAGCTACCCTGACGACTCGTGTCACAAAAGAATTAAAAATACCTTGCATTGGAATTGGAGCCGGAAGTGGTGTTGATGGCCAGGTTTTGGTGTCATGATATGCTGGGGATCACACTCAAGTTTTCTCCCCGTTTCCTCAGGCGGTACCACAACCTAAGCGAAGAGATCAAAGGTTCGGTCAATACCTACATTGATGATGTAAAGTCAGTTAGTTTTCCCAATGAAAGAGAACAATATTAAGGTGTTTTAGAATTGGTATTTACGATTTTATATTTTAACCCGGCAACCTGAAACCTTGAACCTGAAACCAACGAAAGATCAGATACTTTACGAGGACAACCACCTGATCATTGTCAACAAGCTTCCCTCACAAATTGTACAGGGTGATAAAACAGGCGACAAACCCCTCAGCGAAATCATTAAAGATTATATCAAGTTAGCGTATGGCAAACCCGGTAATGTATTCCTGGGTGTTGTTCATCGCCTCGACAGGCCGGTTAGCGGGGTGGTGATTTTTGCCCGGACTTCCAAGGCCCTTGCACGGCTTAATGACATGATCAAAAACCGGGAAATAACAAAAAAGCATTGGCCATTGTTAAAAATCCCCTCCATCGAATTCAGGCCACCTTATACATTATATTTATAGAGATAGTAAAAAGAATAAATCGTTTATTGTTTCAGAAAAGAACAAGGAGGCAAAAAGGGCCGAGTTGAAATACGCCCATTTATCAGGTAGTGATAACTATCATTTATTGGAAATCGAATTGCTTACCGGCAGGCACCATCAGATCAGGGCGCAACTTGCGCATATTGGTTGCCCCATTAAAGGCGATTTGAAATACGGATACCCGCGTTCCAATAGCAATGCCTCCATCCATCTTCATGCGCGCAGTGTTTCTTTTGTTCATCCGGTTACGAAAGATACTGTTACCAGTGTTGCCAATCCTCCCGCCGATCCGCTGTGGGATTATTTTGCCGAGAAATTGTGTAATTGTCCATGAATGTTTTTTGAAATCAGGTTGGGATATTTATTAATTGATTTTGAATATTCTACGGGTTTTTAAAAAAATATTTCTAAATTTATTTTTATAAAATGCATCAATTGTTAAAAAAAAGTGTAATTTTGGTTAAAACTTAATTCGCGTTGTTGAACAGGCATTTTTTCAAAACAGGCAAAAAATATTTTAAAAAAGTTGCATATTTATTTTTTTCTATATTTGCAAGTCACAAATAAATGCCAATTCGAACAAGTCAGGGTTGTTAGCTTTGTATACTATAATGAAAAAGAGAGTTTTAAGTGTTGCCGATTGTATGATATGCACTTCATATCGTTTACGAACAAGGAAGCTTATTATCAATAATTATATACTCAAATCGAATTAATTAAGAATAATTAAATTAAAAATTAGTAAAATTCATTATTTGTTAACCTAAATTTAAAATGTATGAAAAAGTTTACTAGATTATGGCAACTGATGGTAGTGTTAGTACTATCTTCAGGTGTTTTGATGGCTCAAAAATCGAGCCTATTAAAAAGTTAAGTGATGTTGATGCTATGCAGACGATGAAACAGAAGGTGGAAGCCTCTGCTCAGAAGTCTGTTGAGGTTCAAAAGCCATTTGCGGTTGCTGGTGAAATGACTTCTGCCGAAATTGCTCAAAAGAAAGCAGATTGGGTAACTGCAGGAGAAAAGATCCGAACTGGAAGATGACTTCGGCTCCCCCTTCAGATTATTTATTTGACTTTCAATTTGATTGGCCACTGGTTAACCCGGATGCGGTGAGTGTGGGTATTGAGACTGATGGTAATTACATTTATACTTGCCACTGGCAAACAGGTAATTATTACCGGTATGACATGAATGGTACTTACATCACAACATTCTTAGTTCCAGGGAGCATCTTTGCAAAGGGATATAGCCTATAACCCAACAACCGGTTATTTTTATGGCGCTGCTGCTTCAACTACTGTTTTTGAAATGGATTTTACCCCGGGTTCAGAGGCATTGGTTAGTACAATAATTGCCCCTACTGCCATCCGCGCAATTGGATGTGATGATGTTAACCAATTCTTATTTGGTAACAACTGGTCAACTGCAGTAAATATTTTTAATCTATCCGGTGCTGTTCAGTCTACTTTTGCTGTAGGCCCTGTCGGAGCAAGCTATTATGGTTTTGCTTTTGACAACTATTCAACCGGTGGACCTTTCATTTGGGGTTATGCTCAAATTGATGTCAGCCTTGAGTGGTTGATCCAAATGACTTATCCGGGTGGTGTTGAAACCGGAATTACTTATGACGTTGGTACTGCATTAGGACATGCTGTTGGAAACCTGGCTGGTGGATTAGCAATAACTCCTCCGGGTACATTCCCATCAGTAGCTCCGGGTGAATGGTCAATATTTGGTATCAATCAGAATGTATCTATGTGGGCACTTGAATTGGACAACGATCTAAACCCATGTCAACAAGTTACTGATATTGTTCCTTCCAACGTTACTTCCAGTTCTATGGATATTGGATGGACTGAAAACGGTGCTGCGACTTCATGGGAAGTTGAATACGGTATTGCCGGATTTACCCAAGGAACAGGAACTACCATTAGCCCTGCTACCAACCCACAAGCCATTACCGGACTATCAGCTGCTACAGCCTATGATTTTTATGTACGTGCAGATTGCGGTGGTGGATCATACAGTGGATGGGCAAGTGCTACATTTACTACTGCCGGTGACTGTGAGTGGTATGTAATTGGATATGACTCATACGGAGACGGCTGGAATGGCGGTTCTGTTACCATGTTATTGAATGGAAACCAGGTATTAAACTGGGCAGGCCCTGCCACAACTGGACCTGAAACAGTTTATTTCCCAATGGTTGACGGTTCAACCCTTGATGTAGTTTGGACTCCTGGCTCATGGGATAGCGAAGTAACTTATGAAGTATATGACAATACTGATGTACTGGTCTTCAGCGATGGGCCAAACCCTATTGGAACAACTGGTATTGCAGGTTATTGTACTGCCATCACTTGCCCAGCTCCTACAAATGTTATGGCTAGTAACTTGACTGGAACTACAGCTGATTTATCATGGGATGATGCCAATGCAGCAAATACCTATGATATTGTTTGGGGTGCTCCCGGATTCGATCCTTTAGTAGGTCCTTACACCGGAACAGCTTATGGAGAAACCTATCCTGGTGCTCCTTATACTTACCAAATTACTGGTTTAACACTAAACGATTCTTATGATGCTTTTGTTCGTGCAAGCTGCGGCCCAGGCGATGTTAGTATCTATGTCAAAGTTAGCTTTGTATCGGCTCCTCCACCAGCTAACGACGATTGTGTGAATGCCGAATTGGTTACAGGCCCTTATCCACAAACAGTTAATGGTACTACTTTTGGTGCTACTGTTGATTGCCCGGGTGTATTGGATTGGAATGCCGTATGGTACGAAGTAACACTTCCTTATACACTTAATAATATGCATGTAGATTATTGTGGTACTGACGACCAGGCTACTATCGGTATTGTATACTACAACGATTGCTCTGATTGTTCAGCCTATGTAATTGCTGATGCTTATTCATTCTACGATTGTGGTATTCCGGGTGGTGTTACTGTTGGTCAAATGGATTTCTTAAACATCCCAGGCCCCGGAACAATATTCTTCCCGGCTTACATGCTTCCTCAAATGGACTTTATTGTTGAGTTTGATGTAACTGAGCTTGTTCTTCCTCCCAATGACGATTGTGCTAATGCAGAACCTATCGGTGAGGTAGTTGATCTTCCTTTCAATACTTCATTTGCAACTGCTGATACTTATGGATCATGTATGACTTCAGCAAACTTATGGTACAACTATACCGCTACTACTGATGGTAACCTTACTGTCAGCCTTTGCGGAAGTTCATTCGATACAAAATTAGCTCTCTATGATGCATTCGATTGTGGAACTATGGTAGCATTAGCTTGTAACGACGACGCTTGTGGCCTTCAGTCAGAAATTGTATGGGGTCCTGTTACAGCCGGTGAAACCTTCAAAATTGAAGTTGGTGGTTATGGTACTGCAGTAGGTGCCGGTATTTTAAATGTAAGTGTTGTTCCTCCAATGTATGATATTGGTGGTACCATTACTTATGCCAATCCTGGTATGACTGCTATGGACGCTGTTACTGTTGAGTTGACCGGTTACGGAACAAGCCAAACGGATGGTAGCGGTATGTATTCAGGCATTATGGCTCCGGATGGAAACTATACCTTGATGTCATCCACAACTAAACTACATGGTGGATCGAATGGACTGGATGTTATTCTGACCAAACGGTATATTGCAACACTTCATACTTTCACTCCTATCCAACTGATGGCAGCGGATGTTAATCAAAACGGCGGTGCTGATGGTTTGGATGTTATTATGATGAAAAGGAGAATTGCTTCCTTGACCTATCCAGCCTGGACTGCTCCTGATTATATTTTCTATGATCAAAATGTAACCATTGCCGGTGCGCCTGTAGTTGCCGATTACCAAGCACTGTGTTCAGGTGACGTAAACGGATCGCACACTCCTGAATTCCAGATCCCTGCCAACGATGATTGTGCAACTCCCGTAGCCGTTACCGGCCCATACCCTGTAACTGGCATTGTTGGTACAACTGAATTTGCAACCGAAAGTTGCCCAACTTACCTGCCAATGGCAAGCGGTGAGGTATGGTATGCTATTGACCTGCCTTATGCCTCCAACCAAATTGTTATTGACCTATGCGGTGACGCATTGCTCGATAATGGATGGATCGTTGGAACAACTGTACAGTGCAGCTGCGACGGTGCAGATTATTTAACAGGTGGTGGATTTACATTCACTGCTCCTTGTGTTACTGGTTTAACCTGGATTGGAGTTCCCGGACCAGGAACATTCTATTATCCTGTAGCTACCGGTTCTTTCCAGGAAGGTTTCACACTGGATGTGGATGTTACTGAATATATTGTATCAGGTTACTGTACTACTACCGTTACAACTCCTTGTGGTGAGTGGATCGGTGATGTAATTTGTGGTACCATTAACAACCTCGCAAATGGTTGTTCAAGCGGATATGAGGATTTTACTGCTCAATCAACCAGTATTGCTGCCGGTGCTTCTGAAGCAATTACAGTTAATAATGGTGGTGCTATTTATTCCGGTGATTTTGTTACTTGCTGGGTTGACTGGGGTAATGACTTTATTTTCGACCAGGGTGGTAATGAAGAGTTCATCCTCACCAGTGACGGAACAGGTGCACAATTTACAGGAAACATTACTGTACCCGTAGGAACACCTGCCGGAACGTACACCATGCGTGTAAGAATGTCATGGAATACAGGCTCCTGTCCCTTGTGGAGCCATGTCATATGGCGAAGTTGAAGATTATACGATCGTAGTACCTTAATACATTATAAGAAAAAGTTAACATTGCCTAATTGTTAAGGCAATGTTAACTTTTCAAAAAAATAAAAAAATTTGGAATTTATTTGCGAAGATGTTACATTTGCATTTATTAATCGTAAAAAAGCCGAAGTATTCATTAGAAATTTAAATCGATAATCATGAGAAAAATTGTATTACTCTTCGCACTGATAGCCACCATGAGTGGTTATGTGATCTCCCCAGCCTCAGTTAACCTGGCAGTTTGCCAACTTTGAGGTTATCAACATGGGTACGCAACTGCAGTTTGATGTAGAGGTAAAAGCTGATGCAGCTACTACTTTCCATCGCGACCTGCAGGTTTATTTCGACTATAACACAGCAGGATTTGGTTCTGATGTTGTTTCAGGTGGAAATATCAGCATTGCCCCGTTGACTTTGTTGGACAACTTTTATGTCCTTGTAAATCCTGCTGGAACTGATAACACAACTTCAAAGGTTGCCATCATTACCGAGGCAAACAATGAAATGACACAGTCAGGATCAGCTACCTATTTTAATATGATGCCCTCTACCTTCACAGGACTTCTACGCATTACTATGGATATTATTGACAATACACAAACTGCAGGGATCTCTTCGATGCGGCTTTGATGGATGGCGGACAGTATTATCAGTCGGCTACAACCACTGATCCGATCAAGTATCTTGAGGCAGGTGTTTATGACAATGACCTGATCGCAAATAAGCTTAGTACTGCTTATGGTAATATTACTTATGCCAATGCTGGATCATCTGCTCTTAGCGACATTACTGTTAAGTTGATGAGTGGTGCAGTTGAGACAGCTATGGATGTAAGTGATGTAAATGGTGACTATAACATGTCCAGTATGGATGATGGTAGTTATACCCTTGAAAACACTACTGCCAAGGCCTGGGGTGGGCTGAATGGTCTGGATGTAATTCTCACAAAGAGATTTATTGCCAGTCTTCACACTTTTACACCACTTCAATTACTGGCAGCGGATGTAAATCAAAATGGATCACCAGATGGTTTGGATGTTATTATGATGAAACGTAGGATTGCTGCTTTGAGCTACCCAGCTTGGACTGCACCAGATTATGTTTTCGAAGCACAAACATTGGACGTAGTTTCTGGAATTGGATCAACTGATTATCAAGGATTGTGCTCAGGTGATGTGAATGGTAGTTTTACACCTGCACCTTAAATCATGCACACCCTGCTAAGTAAGAATTATAAAATAATTGGAAAATTAATGTAAAACTAAATTTAAAAAAAATGAAAAAATTATTATTTTTTGTAACAGCTTTCTTGCTAAGTGCAAGCATGTCATTCGGACAGGGAATCACCTTTGGACTTGATGACATAGATGTTTCCGCACTTAACCCTGGCGACGATGTTGTAGTTCCTGTTTACATGAATTATATGGAACCGGGATACACTTGTATAGGATTCGATTTGTTTATCGGATTTGACCATGGCTTTTTGACCTGGAAAGGAACAAGTCCGGCTCCGCTGACAGGAGTGCAGAACTTCCATCCTTTATTGACTTATTCACCTTCAGACTGGTTGTTTAACGATAATGGAACTGAGATGATCGTAACCTGGCAGGATCCTACTTATTTGGGAATACCTTTTGGAGATGGCGATGTTTTGTTTGAGTATGTATTTACCTATAACGGTGGATTGGATGGAACATCACCCATGGTATGGGGAACCTCCAATAAGACTCAGGGAACTGAGAACATCCTCCAGATCAAAGGTATCACAGCAGCATTCCACAACTTCTTCGGATCTTTCGTAGTAAGTTTAGTTGACGGATCTATTTTCGCAACTGCAGGCACCACAGAGTGGACCGGAGCTGTAAGTGGCGACTGGGCTGATCCTCTGAACTGGACAATGGGCGTACCCGCTGACGGAGCTGATGTAACGATCACAACAGCTTACACTTTTGCACCTGTTATAGCAGGTTCGGTAACAACCGGAGCGTTAACAGTAGAAGCCGGAGCCATGCTGACTGTAGAACCTTTAGGCGATCTAACAACCAATGGTTTATTCACATGTGATGGAGATTTCTATATCATGACCGAAAATGGTAGTGGTTATTCAGGATCATTTATTGATTTAGGCGGTTTAGCCGGTGGCGGTATGTTCTATTTTACCCGTAACATGTTATGTACAGGTATCAGCCAATATTCAGCCGATCCTTTAGGATGGCATTATCTGGCAGCCCCAATCGATGGATTTAGCACATGGGATCTGTTTGATTACTATGTAAATGCATGGGATGAAACAACAAGTATGTGGATGCATGTAGAAGGGATGTCACCCAATTGTACTTCACCAGGCCCCAATGTACCATTAGGAGCAATGGAAGCATGGAGTATAAACTATGCAGCAGATTATTCATGCGAAGCTACATATCCCGGAACAGGATTGGATCTTGAGTTTATGGGAGCATTTGTAGATATTCATACCGGTGGTTATTCAGCCGGAGCTACATTCAGTGGTGGTGCATGGTCAGGCTGGAACCTGTTTGGCAACCCATACCCAAGTGGATTGGATATGAATGCCATTGCATGGGATCCTGCAGCTGTACCAGGTGCTGCTTATTATGATGGCTGTGCCGGTAACTATGTATACTGGACACCTGCTTTGGGTGCTTACAGCATGTCACCAGGCCTTGGATTCTTCACCGAGTGGACTGCCCCCGGTACATTTGCTTTAACAGGAGCGGAAAGAGCCCATGGAGCAGATTGGTTCTGGAAAGATGGTGTTTCTAACTTAGTGACCCTTGAAATCACAGGTGAAACCGGAAGCGATATTACAAACATCCGTTTCATGGACGAAGCAGAAGCTGGATTTGCCAAAGATGGTGACTTCCACAAACTGTTCTCAACAGCCGTACCTCAAATTTACACCACAGCAGGTGATGATAAATTAGCGGTAAACGCACTTCCAGAAACGGCTATGGTACCAATGGGATTAACTTCAGAAGTATCGGGCAGCTACACCATATCAGCTATTGAAACCAGTAATTTTGCCAATGTAGTATTGGAAGACAGAATGACCGGCGAACAAACTGATTTGTTGACCAGCAGCTATACATTCGAATATACTGTAGGTGATGACGCCGACAGGTTCTTCGTACATTTCACTCCATTGGGAAGTTCAGACCTGAGTGCCAACAGTGTAAGCATCTGGTCAAACGAGCAGAGCATTGTAGTTGATTCTCCAGCTGACATGACCGGAACCGTAGTTGTTTACAACATGATGGGCCAGGAAGTAGTAAGTGCAGAGATGGAGCCAATGCGTACTGTAATACCTATGAACGATGTTAATACTTACTACGTAGTAAAAGTTTTAACAAGCGACAATGCTGTAACCGGCAAGGTGTATATCAAGTAAAACAGGAAATTAAATAAATTGTAAAAAATCAAAAAATATTCAAGATATGAAAAAAGTAATTCAGATTTTAGCAATCCTATTGGTAATCTTGGTACCGGTTATATTATCAGCACAGCCAATGCCCTATGATCCTTCAATTGGAGGAGGTTCAGGAGGCGCACCGGTAGGTGGAGGCGCACCCATTGGTGGTGGACTGATCATATTACTATCCTTAGCATTAGGATACGGATCCAAGAAAATCTATGACGTACGTAAAAAAGTTATGAACTAATACGCAAACTTGTAAATACTATTGATTTAGGTAATTAATCATTGATGAACCGCCCTTCTGTTGTGGAAGGGTGGTTTTTTTTGTAGCCACATGACAAACGTTTGAGATTTAAGCATTTTAATTCTCTTGCTTGAATATCAATGCAATCATGTCAAGTACTCAAAATAGAATTTTTTTTTCTGTTGTTTTAAATAGATTCGAATAAAAACCCCCACCATAAAGTAATTACAGTGGGGGCGGGCATCAATCTTAAGAGGTTTTAGTTAAGAAAGACTTTCTTCGTTTCTGCAATAGTTAACCATTCCGGGTAGGTTCATGGAAATGAATCCTGAACAAAATTACAGCATCGGTTTACACCCCGGTATCTGGATGCACGAGACAAACTATGGGTTCCAAAACCTAAAAATTCATGGGCCGGACATAAACCTTCAGGTGTGAAATCTTTGAAAGGCATATTCTTCTTGCACAAAGCCTTCATAAACCCTTATTGCCCATTGTGTTAAGTCTTTTAATGAGAGAAGCAAATTTAAAAAGAAAAAGAAAACCAAATCGAACATTCCTGATCATTCATATGGGTTTCCCAATCCAATCAACAAATCGCAGATCACCTTTTGGAAAATGGATTTGAGTTTTGGGAAGGCATTAATAACTGCAGGGCATCGTTTAAGGGATATGGTAAGGTTCCTAAAGATCATTTTTTTCTTGAAACGGATGATTCTGAGGCAACTATCGAGGATATTTATACTGCTGCGGCAGAATTGCGAGAATTAAGTGTCCTTGATATTCAACAAATAATTAAGTCTAATTTTAATAAATGTTTCCGAATTGATGTTGAATGAGAATTACTGGCTTGGCCGGACGGAATTGTTACTGGGAAAAGAGAACATTGAAAAGCTTAAAAATTCACATGTTCTTGTAGCTGGATTGGGTGGTGTTGGGGGTTATGCAGCGGAAGCCATTTGCCGGTCAGGGGTGGGCGAAATGACAATTGTCGACAGCGATGTGGTTTCAATTACAAATTGTAACCGGCAGCTGCTGGCAACTCGAAAAACAGAGGGGGAGAGCTAAAGTTGATTTAATGAAAGAAAGGTTGATGGAGATCAATTCCAACCTGAAGCTTAATACCTTAAATATATATTTAAAAGATGAAGCAATTCCACAAATATTAATACAGGATTTTGATTATGTGGTAGATGGCATTGATACTTTGTCGCCGAAAATATTTTTATTAAAATTGTATGGAACGCAATCTTCTCCTTGGTCAGTTCAATGGGCTCGATGTACGAGCAAAAAAATCACTGATGTTTCCAAATTTTATTACGGTTGTCCATTTGCCCAGGTGGTAAGGAAAAAACTTCATGGATGGGGAATACACACTGTATTTAAAGTTGTTTTCTCTCCTGAACCTGTTCCAAAAGAAGCGATGATTGTAACCACAATTCTCCCAACAAAATCAACAGTTGGAACCATTTCCTATACGCCTCGCCACGGCTGGCTTAATGGCCTCTTCTGGTTGTGATCAGGGATTTCCACTTCGTAACGCAAGCGCCACTTTTATTGGCATATTTTGCAATTAAAATACAATTAATATAGAACAAGTTAAAGGATCAGTTCATAATACTTATTTAACAACTATTTTTTCTATCTTCCGAAATGTGTCTGCCTTTACTTCCATTAGGTAAATTCCACTATTAAGATTTGAAATATCCAGGTTAATGGCTTTCTCGTCCATTCCAGCATACTTTTCAAACACTTTATTACCCGCCAAATCGCTTATCGTAATTAAGGGCTTTTGAGATTTCACATCTGCAATTAACACAAAGATTTTCCGTTGCTGGATTTGGGTAAATACGGATCAATCCTTCATTAAAACTCTGGCTATTAATTGAGGTTTCCTGATCAATAGTAACCGTCATATTATCGGTATCTTCTTCTTTCATTAAGTTGGCCTGTTGCAATGCAGTTAGCATTGATTTACTTGTCCGCTACTTATATCATTCATTCCTGGAAAAGGCAACCGCATTAAGAAGGGAAACATCATTAAAAATTCCATCACCCGAAGTAGATATCTAACTTCGAGTAATCCGAAGCCTGGCCATTTAAACCAAGAATAGTGTTGCTAAAAAAATAGGGTATCATTTCCTGCATCTTCGCGTACTATTCTTTTTGTTATGCTTAAGGTCATTACGTCAGAGGCTTCCTGACCTGGTCTAAACCATAAACAGTTAACGTAAGCTCAACGGAACCATTTTCAATATCCTGATTACCTCGTAAATATTTGGCATCTAAAACCGATGGATTTTGAAACATTCCATCACCTGATGTTTCCCATTGTACCGAATTATAGTATTGAGCAAATGGATTTGTATCAAATAAAGTGTTTTCGCAAATTGTTGTATCATTTCCGGCAAAAGCTGTAGGTGGTAAAACATCGGTAAAATCAAAAGCACAAATGCGCGTTTTCTTACCATTTCCGATCATATACTGAGTTGTAAACCAAAAGGTTTGATTGTCAGAAGGGTCTACCGTTAGTAATGAATAATCGCCCCAGCGCTCTGCATTGGTTTGGGAATATGTCCCCGTCCAAACAATATTTTCAGCAATATCCAAAAGGCCATTGGCCTGGGCATTCGCCGATGCGGATTGTCCGGTGTAACGTATCCCCGGGTATTCAGTGGAGCTCGAAATGGAATACCCGATAGCAATTTCATGATTGTCATTCATAGCAATACTTCCCATCCACCGTGAGTGCTCATCAGGAGCATAGGTTCCCTGCTGCCTTACATCCCATTGACTCCCTTCCAAGGTTAGCTCATACCAGCGAATACCGGCATGGTTTGTAGCATCAACATCAACCGTATGACAACAAACAATGTGTTGTGAAGTACCAAAATTCTTATATTGAGCCCTGTACATCAGTATGCCGGGGATAGCATCCAGTTTTTGTCCGGTAGCCGGCTGCACAATGTTGTTCCAACTATTTCCAAAATTGCTATCAAACGCTGAGACCTGTAATTGCTGAATGCGGTTAAATGTGGAGCTTGGAGGGTTTTGCCAGTTAACATCAAGTTCGTAAATCCATAATTCATCATTTCCGCCACCAATGGCATCATCATTTATGGTAATAAACATTCCGGGAGAACCGGAAGGGGCATAAGAGCCATCATTATCCAGTGGCTGGATACAATGAAAACCATCTATTGTACTTGGCCTCCAGGGATTATTAAATCCAACCATTTGCGGATTTGCATTACCAGCCAACATTTCCTCCCGCTCAAATACATAAACATCATTCCCGCTATAAGTATTGGTAGCCATGTAATATCCATCCTGCCATATTCCGAATTTCATATAATCAGGAAATCCATTCATTAAAAAAGACCAGCGGTACCACGTATCTGTTGGGTCTCCTGAAGTTGAAACTGCAATTAGCATATAATCAGGATTTGACCAGGCACCTGAAAATTCAGCGGCCATCCAACGATCCGCCTGATCATCGTATAAAATAATCGGATCGCCATCGTTGTTGTTCGCTCCTGGTACACCAGCAAACAATGAGTTATAGGCTGTTGGGGGAACAACTGTCGAACCTGACTTATCATAAATAGAATATGTGGCATTAACACCCTGGAAATAATAATTCATACCAACATCACCATTGCAATCGGGTGGTATGGAGCTGGAATTTTGTCCGTTAAAACTAAGAATAGGGCCCTTGCCAGTTTTCAATTCGCCCATCTTTTTCTGCCAGACAGCGTCAGGGCCGTGTGGCAGGGCAATACTTGAAAAGGGATACTGCCTGTCCTTTAGCTTTACATTCCTTTTCAGTTTTGATTCTTCTTTCATTTCCTCTAACTCTTCTGCAGTTAGCGGTGGAAAATCTTTCAATGGCTCTGAAACATCAAAATATACTGCGTCTGAAATATAATTTGGTGCAACAGGATTACTCTGGCCAAAAATAATTTGAGAATAAAAACAGAAAATAACAATAAATGAAAAGATGGTTTTCATAGAATATGAAATTTATTAGTTATAAATTTATGACAGCAAATCTTGTGAAATAGTTGTAAATTGAACAATAATTCGACAATTAAGAATCCTTTTACTTACAATCCAAACCATAAAAAGTTCAAAATAAATTGAAAATCTTAAGGTATGGTTTTAATACAGATAAGAAAAACCTTAGCGAATGCTGAAGATAAAAGTCTTTTTCAGTTTATCTCTGAAAAAATACAAAGCGAAATAATAGGGAACTAAAATTAGAACGGCCAGAATTCCCGCTACTCCTTGATTATCAAATAAACTTAAAGAGATAATAAGGGTAAATAATAAAAGTAGAAAGGGAATAAAATAACCCAGCAAAACCGCTTTAGTCCCCAGTGATTTCTCCATCATTATTTCAACTTTATCCCCAACCTTTAATCCGGATCTATTTCCAATCGGGATTTCAACAATTTCTTCCTGCATCTCACCAACATTACAAACTCCTTTTACCTGGCAGGAAGCGCAAGCAGATTGAGCAATAATGGAAACAAAAAAGCTTTGGCTGTCCATGCTCTTGATTATGCCATCATGTTTTATAGAATCCGGTTCACAGGCTGTATCTTTTATTCTTTCAGTCATTTGAATCCAATTTAAGGTGTTGACAAGGTTACCGGCAATATTTTCCCGTTGAAATATTTATGACCTTTTAAAGCAAAATCCTGAACAAACAAAGCCATTTCATCCGGAGACAAAGGGGCCTTGTATCCGGGAAAAGCTTCGGCAAGCATTTCAGTTTGAACAGCTCCAAGAGCAAGGCAATTAACCTTCACAGCTTTGTCCTTGAATTCCTCAGCCAGACACTCTGTTAAAACAGCAATAGCACCTTTGTTTGCACTGTATAGTGACAATCCCGGAAATTTGGAACCGCCCTGAAAACCACCATACTACTGATATTCAAAATATGGCTATTTCTTTTAGGTAGGGAACAAAGCCTGTATTAACTGGAACAATTTTACATTTACATCAAGAAGATCAAAATCCTCTTCGTTCAAATTTTCAAAAGGCTTATTAATCAACGCACCTGCATTGTTAATTAGGATGTCAACACCGGGCAGAATCCCTATAATATTGATCAAGTCATTTTTATCCCCTTTTTCTCAAATCAAAGGGAACAGAGACGATCTGAGCATCGGGGTTTAACCCAAAACATTCTTTTTTCAGTTTCTGCTGTCTGCATTACGTGCTATAGCGACAATGGTATGATCTGAATCACGTACAAATGCTTTTGTTATTTCAAACCCAATACCCCTTGATGCACCTGTTATTACAATATTCATGATATCTGTTTTACTGCTATAAATGCGGATATACACAATCATCAAACCCCATTTCTAAAAGGCAAAATTTGCACTCCCAAAAAGATAAAGTACTACTAAAAATTGCAAATTTAAGCTTTACCATACAAACAGCAACAAAGTTTTTTATTTCACTATTTCTAAAATTTTTATCATTTTTTTGTGTAGGTTTGTAACCATTCTATTTGTTGAAATTCTCAACTACGGACTGGAAATTGATTTGTAATCAAAAAGATTTAAAATGAATTCGAGAACACTCATTGTACTTATCATGACTTTTTTTTCGATGGCCGCATTGCCAGCAAAATTGTATGCAGGAGATGATATCGTTGACAAAATATCAGCAGCTTTGAAATCAGCTAATGCCAGCAAAATTTCTGATTATTTCTATTCTTCCGTCAACCTTGAAGTGGGAGAAATTGATGGAAGTTATAGCAAAAAACAAGCAGAGATGATAATGAGTGATTTTTTAAAAAAAGAACCTGTCAAATCTTTTGAGATCAAACATCAGGGCTCTTCCGATGATGGATCGAAATACATAATTGGAAACTACAAGACTGTTGACAAAGTATATCGGGTTTATATTCTTCTAAAAAAGCAAAACGATATCTATTTGATTCACCACTTACAGTTTGAAAATGATTAAAGTGGCAGTGGCTGCGGCAGGTATTCATGCAACCCCCGTTATCTCTGCTAACACTTTCAGCGAATTTAGATGCCTGAATTGGAAATTGACAAAATCATTGATGAAGCCCTACGGGAAGACATTGGTGACGGCGATCATACTTCGCTGGCCACAATCCCTGAAACGGCAATGGGAAAAGCCCGTTTGATGATAAAAGAAAACAGGATTTTATGCGGCACTCGAATTGCCGAAAAAGTCTTTAAAAAGGTAGACCCCAAAACGAAATTTAATTTATTGATACAAGACGGGAGCAAAATAGTTAAAGGGGATGAGGCTTTTACCGTTGAAGGTCACTCTCGATCTATTCTAATGGCGGAACGCCTGGCACTTAACTTTATGCAACGCCTGAGCGGAATAGCCACATTTACAAATGTAATGGTGAACGAAATAACAGGGTTAAAAACCAAACTCCTCGACACCCGAAAAACAACACCCTTACTGCGTGTGCTTGAAAAATATGCCGTCAAAACCGGTGGAGGTGAAAATCACAGAATGGGCCTCTTTGACATGGTCATGATCAAAGATAACCACGTCGATTTTGCCGGGGGAATAATAAACGCTATCGAAGCAACAAACAAATATTTGACAGAAAACTCAAAAAATATTAAAATTGAAATAGAAGTCAGAAATTTTGAGGAGCTTAACACAGTGCTGGAATACGGTAAAGTCGATAGGATCATGTTGGATAATTTCGCTCCGGCTGATCTAAAGAAGGCCATTGAAATAATAAATAACAGGTTTGAAACGGAGGCTTCCGGTGGAATAACCTTGGATACACTGAGAGCCTATGCCGAAACCGGTGTGGATTATATTTCGGTGGGTGCACTTACGCATCAGATCAAGAGCCTTGATATGAGCTTACTTGCATATTAAATATTGTGACCCGAACAAGAGGATGAAAAAAATTAATCTGCCGGACAAAAAAGCATTAACATACAAAATACTAAGATGCAAACCGGTATTCATGTTTCTTCAATATACCAAACGAATTATTTTGCCTGGTTTCGATGGTATACCTCTTTTCAACGTCGCTTCATTTTTCTTTCAGGGATTATTTAAAGGGTCACTTACCACAAGGGCATCTTCTATTGCATTCAGTTTTTTTATGGCAATTTTTCCCATGATCATTGCCTTTTTTACATTGATTCCATTTGTTCCGATTGATAACTTTCAACATTTACTATTAAACTTTATCGCGAACTTTATCCCTGATTCGGCAGAAGACATAATAAACAGCACCATCATAGATATTGTTTCCCGACCCAGGGGAGGGCTGTTATCCATAACGTTTGTTCTGGCTATCGTTTTTGCTACCAATGGTTTTGACAGCATAATCGAAGGCTTCAACAATACCTATCACACCCTTGAAACCAGAAGCTGGATCAAACAGAAACTGATTTCCTCGATGCTGTTTATATTGACCAGCATCATTATTGTAATTTCAATTGCACTTATGACAATGGGATCCATTGTTTTAAAATTCCTATTGGAACAGGGAATTCTCACGAACTTAATTTCCCTTTATCTTTTAGAAGTTGTAAAGTGGGTAATTTTGGTGGCTATGTTCTTTTTTTCCATTTCCTGCATTTACTTTTTTGGCCCGGCGAAATCCAGTAAATACAGGTTCATTTCAGCAGGCTCATCATTGGCGACCATTTTATCCATTTTTGCATCCGTCGGGTTTAATTACTATGTCCAGAATTTTTCCAAATACAATGCTTTGTATGGCTCAATAGGAACACTACTGATAATTTTAGTGTGGATATACTTTAATGCCCTTATCGTATTAATTGGGTTTGAATTAAATGCCAGCATTGTCCAAGCCAGGAACACAAAGTTCATCAATGGCAATGAAATTCTGTAATCACGGTTTTTCCTGGCCGGGGGATGTTGCTTTAGCTTCATTATGCCGGATTCATTTATATGAAAGTTTAAATTTTCCCCTGCGATTTTATTGAACATTCTCAAACGATTGTTAAAAATATGTTCAGCCTTGTCCATTTTCCTATAAATTAGTCGTTTAATAATGAAATTCTTTACTATTTAGAATAAATAAAAATATACCTATATTTGCACTGCAATTTGTTGATTCTTTTTTACAGGGGTGATAGTACTTCAGGCAACTTTTTTAATACAATATCTGTCTTTTTCAAAATACAGTTATTACTATTTAAATATCACATGTAACTGATTGATTTTAAGCATGAATTTAATTAACCACTAAAACATATTGTTTGTGAAAAATTTCAGTTTATACATCTTTACCGTTTTTTGTTCGGTTTAATCATTTTTGCAAAACCAATTGCTGCACAAATAGAAATTCTTCCCGGCCCAGGTGTGACACCCAGAAGACATGGTAGAAAACATTGTTGGTGATGGAATTGAATACAGCAACGATCACCTTTCAGGGCGCACCCGGTTCAAGAGGAATATTCAACAATGGCGGCGCAACAAATCTGGGTATTGGAAGCGGAATTTTCCTGACATCAGGTTCTGGATATGTAATTCCGGGGCCGAATACAGGGATCCGGTTCAGGGTCCAGTAATAACCTGGGCAGCCATCCCTTGCTAACCGGTATTACAAGCGGAACTACATACGATGCCTGTGTATTGGAATTTGATTTTGTACCCGAATCGGATACCTTGAGGTTTCGTTATAAGTTTGGCTCTGATGAGTACAATGAATATGTCGGTAGTATTTTTAATGATGTTTTCGGATTCTTTGTAACTGGGCCTAATCCTGATGGCGGAATGTACACGAATCAAAACGTGGCCGTTTTACCCAATACAAATATCAGTGTAACGATTAACAACGTCAATAATGGTTATGCAAACCCGGGCATTGTCCCGACAGGGCCTTGTACAAATTGTGCATATTTTGCTGATAACACGGGTGGATTGACCCTGGAGTACGATGCTTTTACAACGGTTATCACAGCTACCCTCAAAGTGGTTCCCTGTCAAACTTATACTATATCTATTGGTGTAGCAGATGTGGGTGACCACATTTTCGACTCTGGTGTTTTTATCGAAGAAAATAGTTTTGAAAGTCCTAAAATTGAAGTTGAAACCGATCCATTTCCGCAAGGAGTTTCGGATAACATGATTGAAGGATGCGTTGAAGCGGATATTATTTTCAGATTACCCCATGCTGAATATGCACCCATCACAGTTTGCTTCGAAATTGTGGAAGGACCGGGCTATGCGACAAATGGTGTAGACTATGAAGAAATTGAGGACTGTATTACTTTCGAAGATGGACAGGATTCAGTAGCTATTCATGTGGTTCCGCTGAAAGATGGACTAATTGAAGGTGATGAACTCATACAGTTGATCATCGAAAACACCCTGGGTTGCATTGTCCGTTACGATACGGTGGAATTTATTATTGTTGACTATGTGGATATGCTCACCCAAACCAGTGGAAATACCATGATATGCGAGGGCCAGGAAATAGACATCGGATTGAATACATATAACGGAATACCGCCCTATACTTTTGAATGGGATGAAGTTGCATCGGGGAATGATACAATAACGGTCTCTCCCGATACCACAACCATGTATCACATAAATGTAATTGACATGTGTATGGATACGGTGAGCGATTCCCTTAATGTTATGGTGTTTCCCACACCCGATATTGATTTGGGCAACGATAGTGCCGTAATCTGTGAAGGGGATACTCTATTTCTGGAACCAGGTGGTGGCTATAGCAGCTATACATGGCAGGACGGTTCATCTGAACCCACATACGCTGTAACGGAACCCGGATTGTATTTTGTGACCGTGGCGACATCAGTAGGGTGTAGTACCTCCGATTCCATTTATGTAACCCTTTCCTATATGGATATTTACCTCGGGGCTGATACAACCATTTGCATCGGAGATACGATGGTACTAAATGCCGGTTCGGGATTTACGTCCTACAATTGGCAGGATGGGTCAAGCGGTTCAACCTATACCGTGACCGAAACAGGCCTTTATTATGTGGATGTGACAATGGATGGTTGTAGCGATACCGACTCGATTTATATATATGTTGACGACCCTGCCATATCGGTTGATTTGGGTAATGATGTTATTGTATGTCAGGGAGAAGAAGTAATACTTGAACCTTTATTTGGTGTGTTTATTTCTTACCTTTGGTCAACAGGTGATACCACATCAAAAATTACAGTTACGGAGCCTGGTACCTATTCCCTGTCTGTTGTAAGTGGTTGTGGGGATGCAAGTGATCAAGTTACCGTAGTAATTTTGAT
Source organism: Bacteroidales bacterium (assembly GCA_041393255.1). Classification (GTDB taxonomy): domain Bacteria; phylum Bacteroidota; class Bacteroidia; order Bacteroidales; family JAADJA01; genus JAADJA01. The sequence continues at coordinate 47,901 of JAWKKM010000013.1, forward strand.
TATCCCGATCCAGGATTGGGCCCGGATTTACAGCTGTGCGAAGGAGAAGTTGTTACACTGTGGTCAGAACCAATGGAATCCTACAAATGGCAGGACAATTCAACGGAACCATTTTACAATGTGATTGCAAGCGGGCTATACTTTATTGATGTCATCAGCACAGATGGCTGTCCCGGTTCAGATACTGTATATGTTGAAGTCGGTTCAACGGTCAATATATTAGATGATTCGTTATTGGTTTGTACCGGAGAAACAATTACTATTGATGCAGGTTACGGATTTGATTTTTATACCTGGAGCAATGGCGATTACGGGGTTCAGTCAATTGATGTTACAGAAGGAAATAAGTATTATTCGGTAGATGTCAACTACTTTTATGGATGCCCGTCGTCGGATTCTGTGTATGTTTCAGAATTACCCAAACCAGAAGCAGTGATCAGTGGTGCTGATCAGATATGTTCAGGTGATACTTTATTTCTTACTGCCCCTACCGGCCCCTTTATCTATTCCTGGAATGGCGGCCCATTAAGCGATCAAGCCAGTTATCTCGTGCAACAGGGAGGTGATTATACACTTACCATGTCCAATGCCTGTGGTCAGTCGAACGATGAGGTATATATACAGGAAAATCCCTTACCACAACCCGATTTGGGCCCGGATGTATTGCTCTTCCCTGATGAAAGTATAACGCTGACACCTGGTAATTTTACAACCTACTTGTGGCAGGATGGCTCCAATCAATCAAGTTACGCAGTTTCGTATGGCGATATCAGTGTTCTTGATACGGTCTGGGTAGAAGTTTTTGACGGGCTTTGCAAAAACACGGATAAAATCAAAGTGGAAGTGTTTAATGTTGAGATACCGAATGCAATTACCCCAAATGGAGATAGTTATAACGACCGTTTTGAACCAACTTCTCCTTTAACCGGGGTTAACAATCACACTATGACAGTGTTCAACCGGTGGGGACAAATCGTATGGGAATCGAATAATTTTGCTGATGGCTGGGACGGAAAACAAAACGGAAGATACGTTGATGAAGGAACGTATTTCTGGATACTCGAAGTCAATTACGGAAACGACAATATCAAAAAGATATACAAGGGGAGTTTGACGATTTTGGGCACGGGGAGTTAATTAACCAACAAACATTTTTTTTATGAAATACCTCAAAATAGTACCGATATTTTTTTTCTTGTTTTCTTTCTACGCAGGACTTTCCCAGGCCGACTACTATTGGGTGGGAGGTCAGGGTGTATGGGCTGATCTTAACAGTTGGCGATTGGTTAGTGGTGAAATACCAAATGAGATTCCAGATGCACAGGATAATATTATTTTCAACGAGAATTCATTTCTCCAACCCTTCGATACTGTTTTTATTAAAACAAATAACCCCCTTTGCAACAACCTTACCTTTACCAATATCCAGATGCCCGTTGTTATAGAAGGAGGTATTGCTGGTTCAACGTATTTCAATGTTTATGGTTCTATCACCCTGCATCCGCTTGTCATCAATAACTACCGGGGACAAATAGACATGATGTCGGACGAAACGGGAAACACAATTGACTGTGCCGGTTCAAGATTTGCAGGTGATTTAAATTTTAATGGGTCGGGAGAGTGGATCATAATGGATACCCGGTGGTTTTCGATACCCTTGAGTGGAAGCCATTGTTTTTGATGGTGAAGAAATTCAGGATCCCAAAGGGTACCCGATAATCAACCAACATGTGGAAAACTGAATGCCAATGAGCAGGTTATCGTTACGATGGGGCTTAGTACATCAACCAATATATCGCGCGAAATCATACTCAGAAAACTGCAATGTTTATGTTGTTGGCGATGTGAATGTGCGCTGTTCAAAACACTTTAATGCCACAAATTCGTACTTTTTAATCGCTGGTAACATGAACAATTTTTCAGGCGAAAACTTGTATTATCATGATATTGATTTCCAAATGCCCTTTGGAAGTATCACCAATACCGACATCAGAACCCATCACCGAAAGGTGCATTTTTTAGGTAGTGGTGATGTTTCCGGTAAGCGAACACCCGGACTTGAAGGAAGTGCTACTATTGATACTTTGATATACGATGGTTTTATTGACCCTATGGTAGGCCCGATTCCCAATGTATTGAATGGCCCTTATTTCGACATACACTATGCAGAGATTAACTTGACCATGGGCTATGTTGATTTGAAGGAAAGTTTTATACATCGTATTGACTATAATTGTCCTATTGACAGTTATTTGGCGGGGCCTGAAAACGAGATGGATACCGCTCAATTTATTGGGTGTGTTGGCCTTCTTTCGGGAAAAAATATTGTTAATGAATATTTGCTCTTTAATAAGGAAGGTGCTTTGAGCAGTGAAATGGGAAAGAAAAGCGATATCAACCATGCGGTATTTGCTGCTGACGGAAAATTTGGAGGCAACAATGACATTACATGGCTTACATTGAGTACAGGATTTTGGTATCAAATGTCCATAGACTCCCTCATGCAACCCGGTAGTTATCCCACCTATACATACAGGCAAACCATACGGGAACAACTTGAAGTTGAAGGGGATTGTAACAAAGGTTTGTCAATAATAACTTCAGGGAAAAAAGATACACCGGCGATCATTGATTATCAGGGAAGCAGCATTTCTACGAATTACATAATGGCTCGCGATATTCTTAATATTGGAAATACACTAGTGGTAGAAAAAGGAATTGATGTTGCCAACAACGAAGGATTCGAGTGGATTGATTCACACGTTTCCCGAACCCTTTTCTGGATTGAAGGAAGCGGCAATTGGGACGATGCAGCTCACTGGTCGCTTGATGGGGCCACGGGAGGGGAATGCCCCCCAACCATTCTCGACGATGTATATTTTAATGCCAACTCATTTCCGGCAGGAGGAACAGTTACTGTATCCAATAAGTACTCCCTTTGCCGCGACATCATTTGGGAAGATGATGTAAACGGGTTGCCAACACTTTCGGGGCCTGATTCCAACAACTTAAGGGTATGGGGATCGCTCCAATTCACCTCGAATATGGTTTATGATTTCCCGGGTAAAATATATTTTGAATCGGAAGATGATGAGGAATTTGAAACCCTGGAAATGACCAATGGCGGTACATTAGAATTTATGAACCAGGTTTACTTTTACGGTTCCGGCGGAAAATGGGAATTACTAAGTGATTTAACCAACTTAGCAGATACTACCTATTTTAAAATGGGTGCGCTGAAAGTTCCGCAAAAAAACCTCGATTTTTATAACTTCAACGCCGATGACACCCTTAACCGCGAGCTTTACCTTCTTGATACCTGCCTTGTGCAGGTTCATCAATACAATGCGGATGCATGGGTATTGAATACTTTTGGTATCGAAAAGGAAGAAAAACCCAATCTGATTTTCGAATCAGGGCGTTCGACCATTCGGTCAATGGGAGATATCTCCCCCCCTCCGGGAGCACCTCCGGGAATTTGCCACATTAAGACCTATATTGGAAATGGGGCAGTCTATTACAACATAGAATTTATGGAAGGTGAAAAATCCATCCTTAAAAGCGAAGCAAAAAACGTTTTACCATTTGGTTGATTATTACTGCCAGTATGGTGAGGCCATTGGTAATGGAGACATTGATACATTGACCTATTATGAAACGGCATACGGAAGTAAAATAAAAAATGTTTACGAGATTGACTTTGTTATTGCATACAGCGATGGAGATACACTCATTGGCAATCATATCATTGACACCGTATTGTTTCTGGAGATATGGCCGCTTTACGCTATCATAAAATCGAGGTATCTGCAGGCCGATAAATTTATTTCCACCCTGTTTGCCAATGAAATTGATTCAGCTGTCTTCAAAGGCAATGCAGAGTTATTCGGAAGCAATACATATCAAAGAATGGAATTATACCCTAACAAACGGTATAAGTTCCAGAATAAAGGTAGTAAAGATGAGGGCGCCGTTACAACGATTGTAAAAGATTTTATTGTAAATGGATACTGTGATGGCCCAATAAGGATCACCTCCGATTCTGCAGGCATACAGGCAAATATCCTTTACCTTGCCGAAGAACCTACGCATACAGACTTTACTTTTAATTTTGCCTCATCCGTGACATTAATATGGTTGATAACAATGGGATGGAATACGTTGCGGATAATTACATTGACCTTGAAACAACACCGTACTATCCTTTACAGGCCAATCGCTTGATGGGGATTATTATTGGGTAGGTGGAAGTGGCAATTGGGGCGACTGGCAGCATTGGTCATTTGAAAGCGGTGGGGAACCGATTGAAGGAGAATGTACCCCTAAAGAAATTAATACCGTGATTTTTGATGACAATTCGTTTATAAATGCTGATGATGTTGTAACAGTTGAAGTATTGAACGCCTATTACAATGATATGTTGTGGTTAAATACGGATGCTTTATACACTTTTATTAGTGCCGACACAGGTTGCTTTATTCGTTTATGGCGATTACAGTTAACTGAAAACATGAATTATCAGTTCAATGGCGAGATTTATTTTGACCATACACCTGTTCTTGCCCCTGAACTTCCTAACCATTTTTTATTCAGCCGGCCAACTTATCCTAAACGATGTTTATTTTGGGGGAATTGATGATGAAGTGATCCTGGATGATGATGTAACCTTGTTATGGATTAATCCTGAAGAGACCCGACGCAATTTGAATACAAAAATGTATTTCTCGAGCACGGATCACTCAACCTTAACCAGAACAAGTTGGATTGCAGGATGTTTTTTCCGATTTTAAGCATCCTAGAACCCTTTTGACATGACGGGTTCAGATGTTGTATTGCGCATAAGAAGAAAAACGACACTTATGGTTTGTAAATGGAACGAACCTGAATTTATTTGCCCAGAATTCAACCATTCATGATTCAGCCGATAAAGGGACAATTTATAACCGCTACGCTGTAAGCTACTTGAAATACAATGATGTTGTTTTGGCTAATCCGGAAAACAAACTCACGAATGGTTTCAATAAGGTTGAATACAATGTAGTTTACATGGATGGGGCATCTTCAAGGCTTATGGGGAATTTTATCGCGGATTCCGTGATCATACCAGAAACGGTGGATGCCTAATGGAAAACAATTCGATTACCAATGTGGTATTGGTGGAAGAAGTCAGGCTGTCAAATAAAAAGTACGTTTACCCTATTTGCACGACATCAATCACTGTATTGTAAAAGCCCCTGCCTATTTGCAGGACGAAACCAAATTGAAAAAGGCTTATTTCATGCCGATGCCTGGTTTTTTGGGCAAAATGTTTTCGACACACTTGTATTGTACGCTGGAGTTGGAAATGCCAATGGCATTGGCAACTCAGCCAACTTCCAGGCCGATTCCACCCAGTTTGTAATGGATTCCCTGCGGATCAGGGGAATTCAATGTGCCAGCATTGCATTGCATTCAATGGGTTATCCTGTAAAAGAAGCATTTATACGAAAAGACAATGGAGACTTTCCGGTTGATTGCGATTATCTTGATATTTACGGGGTTGGCACACGCAGTGAAAACAATGTTGAGTTTTATGCCGGTATCAACAGTAAATCCTATCCATTGGGAATGGCTGCTCCCCAGTTCTGGATTTTGGATAATTCACAGGGATATATCCCCGGATTCAATGGCCGGACAGATTATTACTGTCAAGGTGAAACGTATGTAATTGATGGTGATGTCTTTAATGGTGATGAAAACACGCAGTATTACTGGAATGGTTCACCTTACCCGGGTGGCAATACTTACCCGGTTGCCCAGCCGGGAACCTACCCCATCATTGTTGAATATTACCCGGGCTGCTCAGTAGAAGATTATATTGTTGTTGCCAGAATTTTTGGACGAGAGGCAACAGAAATCCCACCCCGGACACTTTATTGTGAAGGATGGGAAATACCAGTGGAAGTAAATCCGGGAAATGGAAGTTATGAATACACATGGTCAACCGGAGAAACCACTGACAGAATTGTGGCAAGTATGGACCTTGACGGCACCGGGATTTATGTTGAAGTAAAAGACAAAACCAACAATTGTGTTTCGACCCCTAACCGCACGGTGGTTGTTAATCCTACACCTATTCCACAGGTTTGCCCAACAGGAACGGGAAACAGAATGGATTGACTTTGGCAGTTCAATAACAATGGATGCCGGGCCCGGTGATAGTTATAGGCTGGACATCAACACCTCACAGTTGACATCCCAAATCCCGACCAGCAAGTCATTTCGATTCCGGGCCTAAATAGCCCGGTCATATGCCAGGTCGAGGTAATATTGAATGAAGTTTGTCCGGAAACGGATTTAAAGTCATAAACATGTACCAACCCAACTCATACGGAGTTCCAACTGCCTTTTCGCCCAACGGTGATGGAGACAACGATAGGCTTTATGTATATGGGTCGCAATTCAAAGAGGTGGTATTTAGGGTTTATAACCGTTATGGTGAAATGGTTTTTGAAACCAACGATGAATTGCGTGGTTGGGATGGAAAACACAATGGATTTCCTCAGGAAAAAGAGGTTTACACCTATTATCTCAAAATTATTTTTGCAGATGGCGGCCTTGTTGAAGAAACCGGCAATGTTACTTTGTTAAGATAAATAAATGAAAGATTCGTTAAAATACATACTATCGCTGTTTATTGTTTCTGCTTTTAATGTTAGTGTTGAAGCGCAGGACATACATTATTCTCAGATGTATTCCACCCCGCTTTATTTCAACCCTGCTTTTACCGGCAATCACCAATGCGATTACAGGGCAGGAGTTAACTATCGCCAGCAGGCAGCAAGTTTCACCATACCTTTTACCACCTATTCAGCATGGGGCGATACCAAGGTAACACCCGCCTTTTTACGAAACAGGGGTTGGATTGGCCTTGGTGCAAATCTTTACTATGATAATGCAGGAAATGGCGATCTTAAAAAAGTGCAGGGTATGTTTTTTACTGCCTACAGCCAGGGATTTAACTCAGATAATTCCTTGTACGGAAGCCTGGGCATTGGACTGGGGGTTACCAATCGCAGCGTAAACAAAGAAAGCCTTATTTATGGAGATCAATGGAATACGCAAATGCTGGGATTTAATTTAGATAAAATATCGCCCGACATAACCAATATTACCAATCCTTCTATTTTTTATCTCGACTTCAATTTAGGTCTTTCGGTTCATCATTATGTTAATGATAAGTGGTTGTATGAGGTTGGTGGTAGCATAAGTCATGTAAATAGGCCTCATGAATCGTTTTATCCGGAATACATCGAACTTGATGACGGCACAATACTGCACAATACAAATAGAGTTGGGATGAAATACATTGTTCATGGAACGGCACAGCATATTTTATCGGAGATGTTGCTATTAAAACCGGAAGTCTATTTTATAGCACATGAAGGCGTTCAGGAAACACTTTTAGGCTCAAATCTCGTTTATGGATATACCGATTTAAGATTGGTAGGCGGATTGTGGTATCGGTGGGGAAGGGATATTATTCCGGCCCTCGGCCTCGAATATAGTGGGTTTACAATGCTTTTCACCTATGATATCAACATCTCAGAACAACGCCGGGCCTCTAATTACCAGGGTGGTTTTGAATTTTCATTAGTCAAACGATTCTGCTACCGCGGATCAACAAAAAGGCAACCGTGTAAATTTCTGGAATTTTAGTAGCTGAACATTAATTATGAAGAATTTTTCCTTTCTGTTTCTGGCTCTTTTTTTATTTGGTATAATCCAAAGCTATGCTCAATGGAATTGGGCCAATCCACAACCACAGGGAAACGACTTGAATGACTTCGCATTTGTCGGCACAACCGGATTTGCAGTCGGTGGTTATGGAGTCATTTTAAAAACAACAGATGATGGGGCAAGCTGGAGTTCAGATGTCACCGTGGACAGTGTCATAACATCTGAACTGACAGCCATACATTTCCCAAGCAACAATACCGGATATATTTCGGGAGACAAAGGCACCCTGCTGAAAACAAGTGATGGGGGTGGATCATGGCAATGGGTTGACACCGATATTCACTACCGGTTAAATTCGGTGTTTTTTATTAATAATGATACTGGGTTTGTGGCCGGTTACAATGGTTTTGTTTTAAAAACAGAAACGGGAGGAACCTATTGGCAGGTTATCAATACCAACTCCAATACCAGCTTGTATTCGATGCATTTCATAAATCCAACAACGGGCATCATTGTTGGCGATAGTGGCCTGATACTGAAAACTACTAATGGTGGTCAGTACTGGAACACAATCTCATCCGGTTTTGATTTGGCGCTTAACGAAGTTTACTTTACCAACCCAACTACAGGATATGCCGCTGGGAAAGAAGGAATGATACTTAAAACCGTTGATGCAGGTGAAACCTGGACCAATATTTCTTATGCAGCTTTGCAAAGTGAATATTATACCATTCATTTTTTTGATGATCAAAACGGATACGCTGCCGGGGCATATGGAATTGTTATTTCTACTGAAAACGGGGGTACAAGCTGGACTTTCAAGCCTACGCCAACAACATTGGCCTTGAAATCCATTCACCAAATTGATACAGCTCATATAATTGCCAGTGGTGTTAATGGAATCATTATCAAATCCGATTCCAATGGGAATTCCTGGAATAATCTTTCGGGAGGGAGCCATTTCTCACTGAATGCCGTCAATTTCCCAAACAACACTTTGGGATTCTCGGTAGGTGGTGACTTACAGACCAGCAAATCGACAATTTTGCGGTCGGTAGATGCCGGTAATAATTGGGTTCAGGTTCTGGGTGATACATTGGACTATCTATTTGATGTTTATTTTATTGATTCCGATACCGGTTTTATATCCGGCAAAAACGGACTTATTTACAAATCAACTGACCAGGGAATATCATGGGAAATGAAGAATTCAGGAACAGATAAATCTCTGTTCTCGGTTTGTTTTAAAGATACCTTTACCGGTTTTGCTGCCGGAACCTTCGGCAAACTTCTTTATACTGAAGATTGTGGAGAAACCTGGACAACAATTGACAGTAAGACGACCAAAAACATTTATTCATTGCAGGAAGTAAATACTGTAAATTATGGAAGGGTTCTCTATGCAGTCGGCGATTCGGGGTTGATCATGAGGATTGAAAGCGATAGTTTGATTTCTATTTTAAATTCACAAACCTATAATCCACTCTACGGATTGTATTTCCGGGAGAATTCCGAAGCTTATGCAGTTGGCTATAATGGTAAAATACTTAAATCAATTGATGATGGTGAAAGCTGGGAATCCCTGCAATCTGGAACAAAAACTCCGCTCAACCGTGTGTGGTTTACATCGCAGGATACGGGTTTTGTGATTGGAGAAAGTGGTACAGTGCTAAAAACAATGGATGCAGGAGAGAATTGGTTTCGACAGTATTCGGGCACTTATAACAACCTGCGCGATCTTGTCTTTCTGGATAGTAACCGCGGATTGGCCGTGGGTACAGGTGTGACCGTTTTTCTAACGCAAAATGCCGGGGGCGGGGTTATTACTCCCGGCTTTGAAGAATTTGTGATTCCTGAATCAACGTTAAAGATCTATCCCAACCCGGCTAATGGCCATGTATTTGCTACATTTAACCTTCCTGACCGCAGCGAAGTCCAAATTAATTTGTACGATTTAGCAGGAAGAAGGGTAAACAATGTATTCAATTCCCAATTGCAAAAGGGAGAACAGGAACTGAAGCTGGATGTTTCATCACTTCAAAAAGGCATTTATCTTCTGGTTATTCATCACAACAACCAGGTATCTTCCGAAAAATTAATAATCTATTAACAGTTCCATACTAATAGTATTGCTTTTTTTGTTAATTTAGTTGGCAGATAACTAAATTAAGAATGGCGTTATTAAGGGCCTTTAGAATCAAATTAACCTTGCTCCTTTTTTGTCTCGGTTTCTTTCATTTTACTTTCGGTGAAAATTATTTCTGGGTTGGTGGAAGTGGCAACTGGAGCGACATAAATCATTGGGCTACGGCCTCCGGAGGCACTGTATTTCATAACACCCCTCCCTCTCCCGATGATGACGTTTTCTTTGATTCAAACTCATTTAACAATCCCAACCAAATTGTAACGGTCAATACTGAAAATGCACTTTGCAAAACACTTGACTGGTCTTCGGTTGCAAATAATCCTAAATTTATCAACAGCACTTCAGTAAATATAAATATTTTTGGTTCCCTTGTTTTGTCGCCCGACATGATTTATGAGTACGGGGGCAGCCTTACTTTTCAATCAACAACTTCCGACAATGTAATCCTAACTTCAGGACATGCCCTATTGAATACAATTGTTTTTAACGGAATTAATGGTGCCTGGTCCCTTCAGGATGATTTGACTGTCGAGGACGATATCTTTCTTAATTACGGGGCATTGTTTACCAACAACAAAAAAATCATTTGTGATGGGTTTTCATCTTCTACTACCGATCCGAGAGAGCTGATACTGGGAAGTTCAATAATTCATTTAAACGGATCATGGGCTATCAATTCTACTGGTTTGCTATTCGATGCAGGAAACTCCCAATTGTTTGTGGGGCTAAACCTATCCAATAGTGGCAATACCGAATTGATTTACAATACAATTGTATTTCAGGGCTTTACCTCAACAGTTAACAACCAAAATGCGTATATCCGTTACGATTCGGTATACTTTCAATACCAGGGAATCATGAAAGGCAACTGTTCAGTCAATTACCTTGAATTTGAGCTGGATGGCTCCCTCTATGATAGCGATACTATACACTATGTACAATTCAATTCATGTGCTATTGAAAATAATCTTATCAGCGGAAGCCACACTATTGATACAACCCTGTTTTATTGCGACGGACTGATCGTGGGTCAAAACAAAATTCAACATGCCGTAATCGGGGAACAGGGGACCATTCTTGAAAGCAACCAAATTAATTATTTGAAAGTTGGAGATACAGCATTCATTCAGGGGAACAACACCATTAATTACCTTTTTCTAAACAAGATGGGCTATATCAGAGAGAATAACTTTGCACGGTATGCATTTTTCAATTGCGATGGCAGTTTTGTTGGAAATAATACATTTGACACACTCACATTTACACCCGGATTTGAATATCGTTTTGAAAAAGAGACAATGCAAACCATCAACAAAGAATGGAACCTGCAAGGAAGTTGTGAAGCACCCATTTTTATTAAGTCTTCTTACAATGGTATTCAGGCAACAGTTCATTCCACAGAAGCAAATGTGCATGCATCCCATATTTCCATTCGGGATATGGAAGCAAGTGGTAATATCCCATTTTCGGCATTGCAATCCGTTGATCTTGGAAACAATCCAAACTGGAACATTGAAACGGTTACAACCCGGGATTTGTATTGGGTCAATGGACAGGGAAACTGGAATGACCCCAACCATTGGGACATAGCATCTGGCGGACCTGGGGGCCATTGCCCTCCTACTGAGTTTGACAATGCTTTTTTTGATGGAAGTTCGGTAAATACAAATGACACAATCTTCATCAATACCCGAAATGCTGTATGCTTCAATACCGATTGGACAGGTGTGAGTAGCCCTGTATTGTTTGGCCCTGACACCAATAACCTGATAATATATGGCTCACTGAAGTTTGACCATGCAATGGATCAACAGTTTTGGGGAAACTTTTTTGAAGATACCGAAGGTGAAAAAACCATATTTACCGCTGAAAAAACTTTTCTGAATCATATATGGTTCAATGGAACAGAAGGAGAATGGACCCTGCTGGATGTTTTTAACTGTGAAGATACGATTTATCATGAACGTGGTGCAGTATCCACAGCCGGTTCTAACATTCAATGCAATCATTATTCCTCAGCCGACACCAACCACCGTCAGTTGTTTTTGCATACCGATACAGTTAAGGCTTACCGGAAGTTTGAAAGTCTGGGAACTGGATGGAGCCAATTTTGAACTGCATGCTGACTCATCAGTCCTGCTTTCCCTTTCTGATTATGCTGAAATCACAAGCAGAAATGCAGACCGTTTAGTTTACAATAATGTTCATCAAAATGGTGCCTTTTCAAAAATCACAAACGATGCCTATTGCGTTTATAACCTCGTAACCCATCTCGGAGCAATGAGTACTATTTTCGGCCCATGCACCATTGACACCTCCATCATGTATGGTTATGCAAGCGGTATTTATACAAACGACACGATTAAAACAGCTATTTTCTATGGCGATCAGGGATTGTTGAAAGGAAACCATGTAGTTGAAATTGCATATTACTATATGAGTGGTTCAATAGAAGATGGCAACAGGGTTGATACAGCCCTCTTTTACGATGAAGGAATCGTAGTTGGCTACAACCGGATTGATACCACAATTATTTTTAAGGATGCCAATATTACCGGAAGAAATATCATTCGGACTGCCACACTGAAAGATAACGGATGGTTTAATGGAAAAAATGAATTCAATGACCTTTCATTAACACACGCAAAAAAGTATATTTTTCAACACGATTCTACGCAGGCTCATAAAAGACAACTGGGTTGCAAGCGGCAGATGCACAGGGAACATCATCCTCATGTCAGATTTTGATGGCAAACAGGCAATTATTGAAAAAGAAAACGGGAATGTTGAAATTGAATATGCCAATATACGAGACATAAAGGCATCTGGGATTATACCCTTCAATGCAAACAATTCCATTGACCTGGGAAACAATGAAAACTGGGATATCAGTATGGCAGAACCCCTGGCCCTTTATTGGGTAGGCGGAACCGGAAACTGGAGTGATTCGTTGCACTGGGCTCCGGTAAGTGGCGGGCAGGGCCCCTATTGCATCCCATCTCCCATTGATGATGTATATTTCGACGAAAACTCATTCCTCGAAGTAAATGACACTGTTTTCCTGGATATAGAAAATGCCACCTGTCGAAATATGAGCTGGGCAGGTTCGGAAAGCTTAAGCCCGGTTTTCGAAGGGGAGGTTCAAAACAGCCTTTTTATCTATGGCTCTCTTCTCTTCAATAATGCCATACAGCTGAATTATCTGGGAGTTACTTATTTTGAATCCATAGCAAAAGGACGGACTATCGAAACCAACGAAAAGCCTTTTAATAATCACACTGTTTTCCAGGGAAGAACCGGCGGCTGGTCGATGGTTGATGACTTTGCTACGACGGATACCAATCATCTTGTATATGGAAGCCTTTTTACCAACAACCAGAAAATATTATGCAAGAATTTTATTTCCGTTGATACCAATCAACGGGAAATTGATTTAAGGGAATCGGAATTATTGATTGAGGAGACATGGCAACTCAATGCTCAAAACTTATATTTTGATGGAGATTCGAGTATTATAAATTCGGGATACCTATTTCACAGTTTTAACGGGGATAAAATAACCTATAACGAGGTACATTTAACAGGAACACCCGGATCGAAAATCCAGAATGATAGTGTTTATTGTTATTTCGATTACATTACGTTCAGCAATCATATGGATGCAAGTATTACCGGAAATTGCTTCATTGATACAGTTGTTTTTGAACCTGTTGGAAATGGGATTATATTCGACAGTGATACCATAAATTTTGCTCACTTTAAATCAACGGGTTCAATCGATGGCGCGCATTATGTAAAATCAGCAGTGTTTGAGAATGACGGCCAGATTACAGGATCCAATGAGGTTTTATCAGCAATTTTCAACTCCGATGGAAATATTAATGGCAACAATGTTATTGACACTACAATCATACATAATAACGGTTTTATAGAAGGAACAAACCTGTTCAAAACATCTGTTGAGATTCATGGATCGGGTTTCATCCAAGAGATAATGTGTTTAATAATTCTGTTAGCATTTTTGAACAAGACCTTTAGTGGAAATAATTTAGTTGAAAACAATCTGGTGATCCACGGGCATGCCAATATTTTGGCAACAACCTTATCAATGATGCTTTACTGCTTGACTGGGGCGATCTTGGAGGCGCGAACGTATTTGATACCTGACTTTCACACCGGGCAATAGATACACACTTATGAACGGCCAGACACAATCGGTCAATCATCAATTCAATATTCAGAGAACAATTGTTTTCCGATCATACTTAAATCTCATGCAAATGGTTTGCAGGCAAATATTTTTATGGATAATGACACGGTTTCAGGTGATTTTATTGAAATGAAAGACATTCATGCAAACGGAGGTGCTGTTTTCTATGCCGGGGGCAACAGTAAGAATACATCCAATAATACCGGCTGGATATGGGATGATGCATAAGGATATATTTACGGGCTTGGACTTGATCATGCCTATCTTTGTGAGGGCGATGAATTGGTGATCTCCACCGAAGACTTTAACGGGAACCCCGACACACAATACCAATGGGACGACGGTACAATCAGCCCGACCTATACTATATCAGAGCCAGGTATTTATAATGTCATTGCCATTTATTCGGAAGATTGCCAAATACCAGACACCATTACAGTTGAACTCCTACCCGCTCCTAGAGCATACTGTGGAGACAATCGTGAAATCTGTGAAGGGAAATCATTGACTTTACTCCTACCGGAGAATACGCTGATTACTTGTGGAGCGATGGCAGCACCGGCCCAACGATTCCGGTAAGTACTACCGGAGAATACTGGCTTGAAGTTACAGGCACAAATAGCTGCAAAAACAGGGATACAGTATTTGTTGAGTCCCTGCCGGTTCCAGTGGTTGACCTGGGTAATGATGTAATTATTTATAACCATGAAACGGTGACTCTGGATGCCGGTCACCCGGGAAGTATTTACGTATGGTCGACAGGCGAAACAACCCAAACGATCGAGGCCTTGGGTATTGAAGGAGGTGCAATCTATTGGGTTCATGTTGAAAAAATGGTTGTACCGGCTATGACGAGATCATCATAGATGAATATCCTGAGTGCTATGCAGCGGTGCCAACTGCTTTCAGTCCGAATGGAGATACGGATAATGATGTCCTGCAAGTATTTAGTTCCGGATTCTCACAGTTAACTTTTCAGGTTTACAACAGATACAGGGCTTTAGTTTTGAAACCAATGATCCTGATAAAGAATGGGATGGAACATTTAATGGCACCAAACAGGAAGAAGATGTTTTCACATATTATTTAAAAGCCATTTGCAAAGATGGTTTTGTCATCGAAGAGAAAGGAAATATTACATTGCTCAGATAGACCCAAAGTGATTTGATGAATTATTTTTATTGCTTATCGGTTTTTGTGCTTGTGCAATTTACCTCTTTTGCACAATTCATTGAAAATCCTTCATTTGAAGGATCTCCCGCAATGCATACACCTCCTCCGTCCTGGGAACCCTGCCACTTTAAAAGCACACCCGATACCCAACCCGGTATTTGGCTTGTTACCACGCCGGCTTCCGATGGCGATACCTACATGGGTATGGTTACCAGGGGCGCTACCGGCAGCAATGCCTTTTTCTGGGAGGATGCCCAAGCGCTCTTGCTTCAGCCACTCGAAATTGGGCAATGTTATTCCATGACCATTGATTTGGCACTTTCCGAAGAATGGGCTCACGATTCATTTGCCGGCTGGATATCATATGACAATCCGGTTATGCTGAAAATGTACGGTTCGGATCAAAGCTTTGCGAAAGGAATTGCTGTGGGAATCACCGCCAATAAATCATTATAATTGGCAAGCTTATGAAACAACCATCAGCCCGTTGGATTGCAATGCTGAATACTTAATCATTGAAGTTTATTATGTTCAATTACCAGAATATTTTGGTAACATGCTGTTAGATGATTTACAGCACCGTATTTATCGGTTGCACCAGAAGTAACCTTATGAGAGGACACGGTTATTTGCCAGAACGAAATCTTAACCCTCGACGCCGGCTATGGCTATTCAACCTATGTTTGGCAGGATGGATCTTCGGATCCCTATTTTACTGTTGATCAATCCGGAACTTATTGGGTGGAAGTGACCAATCAAATGGGATGTATTGCACGTGACACAATCGTTGTAAACTTTGCTCCTTCTCCGCAAATTGATATTGGAAATGACACCTTATTTTGTCAGGGCACCCATCTATTTCTAAATGCCGGGGCCGGGTTTACATCATATAACTGGAGTGATGGATCCGGCAACCAGATTTTGATCGTAGAGGACCCAGGCATTTATTGGTGGAAGTGACCAATCAGTTTGGATGCAGTGCCATTGATTCCATTCAAATTGGATATTATGCAGATCCATTACTATTTAATTTGGGTGCAGACACTTCGTTTTGTACGGATACGTATTTTTTAATCAATGCGGGTTCAGGATATACATCGTATGCGTGGCAAGATGGATCAAATGATTCTATATTTATTACCAACCAGCCGGGAACCTATTATGTAGATGTTTATAATCCTTGTGGTAACAACACAGATACTATTGTTTTAACAAATTATCCTGTTCAGGAAGCCAACCTTAGGAACGATTCTATACTGTGCCATGGTGATTTTGTATTGCTCAATCCCGGGTTTGGATTCACTTCCTTCCTTTGGCAGGATGGATCTACCAACCAGTTCCTTTACACAGGCCAAACCGGAATATATTGGGTGGACATAACAGATAGCAATACTTGTCATAACATTGATTCCATCTACCTTGAATTTGTACTTCCGGATCCAAACCTGGGCACCGACACCATTATGTGCCCCTGGGATTCGATTACTTTTCATGCGGATAGTCAATTCGTTACTTTTCTTTGGCATGATAACTCCATTCAAAATTATTATGTTGCTGACACATCCGGGATTTTCTGGTGTGAAGTGACGGATACCATGGGATGTGTGGGTAGAGACACGATTAATCTGGACATACTTTTGCCTCCCCATGTTGGTATAGGGAATGACACAAGTATTTGCATATTTGATAGCATTGAATTATCTCCTGGCTACGATAAGTACTATCATGATTATATCTGGCAGGATGGTTCAACCGATTCCACGCTATTGATAAGTGAGCAAGGCCTTTATTGGGTTGAAGTGACCAATGTTTGCGGTTCTGACATGGATTCACTCTATCTTTCACTTATTGAGCTTCCTTTTGTTTTCATTGGCAACGACACGGTTTTAGCCTTAAACGATGAATTGGAACTGGATGCCGGCTATGGATTTGATGCATACTTTTGGAATACCGAATCATCACAACAAACCATCGTCGTTAAGGAAAAGGGAACCTATTGGGTTGAAGTCTTCGATGGCTTATGCTACAATCGTGACAGTATTTATATTGAACACGTTGACTGCGATGTATTCATTCCCATTGTATTTACTCCCAACGGGGATCATTTCAACGATTATTTCTATGCAAGCGGTTTCAATGACATATCAGAATTCAATATGACAGTATTTAATCGCTGGGGCGAAACGATATGGGAAGCAGACCGGATTTCGCTTCGGTGGGATGGAACCCGAAATGGAAAGGAAGCGGATACTGGAACTTACTTCTGGGTAGCACAATATAAATGCACTGCTTCCGATCAAGATTTTATTAAAAAAGGGAGTGTGACTTTAATGAGATAATGTTATACTAATATTATGAAATTCTTACTTACACTTGTTATTTTATTGTTTGGCACTCAGTGTAATTTATATGCCCAAAGTGGTAAGATTGAATTTGCTAAATCTGAGACTTGTCTTAAAGAACTATATATTCAGACCGACACATCAAAAAATACTACAAATACAATTGTAAATCTTTACCTTCCCGTTATCAATATTGATTATTGTACAAATACAGTTTCAGTAGTCAATTTGTCTGGATATAATATTGGTGATCGAATTCTGTTGATACAAATGAAAGGTGCAGAAATAAATTTAACAAACACAGAAAATTTTGGGAATATCATTAATTATCAAAATGCTGGAAACTATGAATTTAATAGTATTTCTGAAATCAACGGAAACGATATTGTCTTATTAAATCGGATATTAAACGAATATGATGTTGAATTTTCAGTTCAAATAATTAAAGTTCCAATATATGAAAACCTGACTGTAAATAATACCATAAGTTGTGAATTTTGGAACGGAAGTATAGGAGGGGTATGTGCTATTGAGGTAGTTGGATCAATAATACTAAATGAGGATATTAATGTAAGCGGAAAGGGGTTTAGGGGGGCTCAAACAGAAAACCAATATAGTGCATATGGAAGCATCAGTTATTTTTACCATTTAAGTGAGAGTCAAGGCGCCAGAAAGGGAGAAGGTATTTTTAAAGCTGAATTGGACTCTCAATACGAATGTGGAAAAGGTTCAACTGCAAATGGCGGCGGTGGGGGAAACGGACATAACAGAGGTGGGGGGGTGGCGCTAATTATTCAAATGGCGGGCTAGGTGGGAAAAAACAAAGTCGATTCCAGTCCCGGTCAAGGGATTGGGGGAAAACCTCTTGATTATTCTAATTCATTAAATAGAGTTTATCTCGGTGGAGGTGGAGGGGCAGGCGACATGAATAATAATGTTGGAACATCTGGACAAAATGGAGGAGGAATAGTTATCATTATTGCGAACTCTATTATTGGCAACAACCACTATATTAAATCAAATGGTTCTAATGTTGAAGAAGTTAGCGAAATGGATGGATCAGGTGGCGGGGGTGCAGGAGGTACGATATTATTACATAGTTCAATAAATAGTAGTTCCATTCTTAATATTGAAATTAATGGAGGAAAGGGCGGTAATAGTAATCCTCCATTTGATAACACACATAGTCCTGGAGGGGGTGGAAGTGGTGGAATATTATGGACGATGAATTCAATTCCTACCAACACCAATGTTAGTTTATCAGGCGGTGAACCTGGATTAATTCTTAACCCAAATTCACCACACTATAATAGCAGTTATGGAGCAACGAGTGGCGAAAATGGTGGGATTTTATCAGGATTGATAGTAAATGAGAGTAATATACCCTATACGCCATTAGAAATTGATCTTGGAAACGATACAACAATTTGCTCAAACGAAAACATCATTTTAGATCCAGGAATAGGCTATTCTAACTATTTGTGGCAAGATGGTTCTGAAGATACTAGCTTTGTTGTATATAACTCCGGAACTTATTGGGTGGAGGTTATTGACACTTTTGGATGTACTGGAAGTGATACAATTCATATAGACTTCTATCCTAGTCCCGAAATCAATCTTGGTAATGATACACTTCTATGCCAGGGGGATAGTATTATTATTAATGCTAATGGCAATTACAATTCCTACATTTGGAATACAGGCTCCACTGATTCGTCCATCACAGTTTACACTTCAGGAATTTATATTGTCGAAGTTTACAATGATTATTCTTGCTCCACCGTTGATTCCATTCAAATAGATTACTATCCTTATGCTAATGAAGAATTGGAATTGGGACCGGATACTATATTTTGTCCTGGAACGGGTTTCATTCTAAACGCTGGTTCAGGATATACTTCATACCAATGGCAGGATGGCTCGAACGATTCAATTTTTATTGCCGATACAGCAGGTATATATTGGGTGTTTGTTGAAAATCCTTGTAGTTCGGGCAGTGATACCATTGTCCTTGAAATGCATCCTCAAACAATTATTGATTTGGGGAATGATACAACCGTTTGCCATGATGAATATGTTTTATTGAATCCGGGATTTGGGTTCTACTCATACTTATGGCAGGATGGTTCTACCAATCAATTTTTGGGTGCCAACCAAACCGGCTCCTATTGGGTTGAGGTCGAGGATGAAAACGGATGTTTTGCTTATGATACCATCAATCTGGTATTTGTTCTGCCCGATCCTGAAATTGGAAACGACACTTCCATTTGCTCAGGCGATTCCGTTACATTTCATGCATCTGAAGGATTCGTCAATTACTTCTGGAATAATGGTTCAGAAAAAAGTTACTACACGGCAAGCATTGAAGGCCTTATCTGGTGCGAAGTGATTGACACCATGGGTTGCATTGGCAGCGATTCGGTTTACCTGGATATCCTGTTCGCCCCTTCCATTTCATTAGGCAATGACACTGCTTTTTGTGATGGTGATTCCTTAAGGTTAGTTGCATACCCTGAAAGCAACGGATATATGTATTCATGGCAGGATGGGTCTGCCGATTCAACTTTGCTAATTTGGGAGGAAGGGCTGTATTGGATTATGGCAACCAATGTTTGCGGAACTTCATGGATTCTGTTTTTGTCCTCTTAAATCAATTACCTTTCGTTTTTATTGGCAATGATACCATACTTAAATTGAACAGCCAGATTGAGCTAAATGCTGGTTCAGGCTTTGACGGATACCTTTGGAGCGAAGGATCAGATTCTCAAACAATAACAATTTCTGAAGGTGGATCCTATTGGGTGAATGTTTTTGATGGGCAATGTTATAATGCCGACACCATCCACATCGAACCCATTAACTGTGATTTATTTGTTCCCATTGTATTTACTCCTAACGGGGATATTTACAATGAAAATTTTTTCGCTGAAGCTTCAAAAGACATTTTGGATTTTCATTTGACGGTTTTTTCGAGATGGGGCGGTGTCCTCTGGGAAACCACAAACAAAGATGATAAATGGGATGGGAACTATAAAGGAAGAAAAGCTGATGAAGGAACTTATTTTTGGTTAGTACAGTACAAATGTATGGGTTCGGATCAGCAATTTGAGAAGAAAGGAAGTGTGACCCTGCTAAGGTAAAAAAATGATTAATATTGTACGCAAATATGAATTTACCTGTTTACTATTTGAATGAAATTAGATAACAAAGAATTCTTTAAACTGTCTTTTCTTTATACTGCAGTTGCAGCATTTCCCCCTTTGCTAAACCTATTGGTGAGGCCTCTGATCGAGGGAAATGGGAAACTGGCCCCGGCTGATTTTTCTCAGATTGAGATCACGGAGACCATTATTTCCTTGGTATTCATCATTGCAACCTTTGCTATGACCAATGCCATTTCTCGGTTCTATTATGACTACACTGATGATAAACAAGGTTATAAACAACTTATTTCCAGCATTTTTAATTCTATCCTTTTAAGAGGTCTTATCATTTTTGTTCTGGCTTATGTTTTCAGGGATTACATTGGAAAGGTATTTTCCCAGCCTGCATTACAGGATTTTTCTTCCTATGGATTTGCCGCCATCATTATCGGTATAAACCGGGCCATCAACATGACTGCATTTGCCTTATACCGCAATGAGAAAAAGGTTAGGTTCTATCTGATCCTCAGCTTTTCATTGGGCCTTATCCGTTCGATATTTCAGTTAGTTGGTGTATTTTACTACGACATGAGTTTTATTGGTTATGTGTATGGATCTTGTGTAGGAAGCACCTTTATTTCTATCCTTATTTTATATTATACTTACAGGCAATCGGGATTTCATTACTCCAGAAAAATTTTGCGCCAACCCAACCGATTTGCTTTGCCCTTATTTGAATATGCTTTTGTGGCATGGGGTATCAACTTTGCCGACAGGTATTTTTTGGAAAGCTCCCCGGTAGTGCTCGGCATTTATGCACAGGCTTTGGCATTGGGACGGGGCATAGAAATTGTGTTGCAAGGACTTCAGGGAGCATCTCAACCCGAAATGTTCCGTTTGATGAAAGACGGGATAAATAAGAACCTCGATGAAATTAAAAAGCTTTCCAACCTGCTTATGGCCCAGAGCCAACTATTGATTGCCGCTGCTATCATTCCGGCCATGGCCTATTGCCTTGTATTTAAAACTGAACTAAGGCTTGCAGCTGGGTTTATTGCCATTGTTTTTGTCCGATACATTTTGCGAACACAGTATATTGTCTTTTCTTTTCCGGTTTATTTCGAAAAAAGAACAAAGGTTTTTCTTTGGTTAAATTTGGTTGTTCTCGTAGTTAATTTATTATTGCTATACTTTCTTGTACCAGTCCTGTGGGGCTTACGGTGCAATAACGGCAATAATTGTTTCACAATCGATGCAGGTTGTTGGCATTTATTGGTACCAGAATAAAATTGTAACCATTTCCTGGAACCTTAATAAATTATTGGTTTTTCCTTTTATAATTATAGCGATTACAATTGTCCTTGAACTTGTAAAGTTTCGCTTTGATCTCAACCCATTTTACTCCTCCATCATGGTTGTTTTGGCAATAGTGGCCAGCTTGATTGTTTTGTATAAAAATGAACTTCAAAAAATTATCGCCAGGAGATGGAAGCAATTATAATTAACCGAAAACTAGCAGATCAAGAAGAGGAGAAAATTCTTCAAATACTGAAACAAGATAAAAATCCCAAGCTGTTTGCAAATGTCGAATTGCCTGCATCATTGGATAAATATTGTTCAGGGCCAGCAGAACTTTCATCTGAAGAAAAAAGGGAGATTAATTATAGGATCATTGACAAGGTCATCGATTTTGGGGAAATGAAAATCGACAATCGGGCCATAACCGATATTTTAACATTTGAAAAAGTAAGTATATGGCATTATCATAAGTTCAGGACTTATTTCTCAATCAGAAACCTGTATTATGAAATTGAGTTGATCAATCAGCTTGGGTCAAAATATTCCAGGATTTATTACTACAGCGAGAATGTTCTTTTACAAGAAATCCGTTTTGAATCGGCTGAAATCAATATCTGCACTCCACAAGTTAACAGATCCAATTTTTCGAAAAAAACAGCTTTTCATTTTTCGATCTTCTTCATAATTCGGGCATTGCTGGGAGTTTTTCAGCTACCTGGGCTAAAAAACAAAAAACATATTGTAATTGACCATGCCATTAAACAAACTTGCTTAAATCTGCATACACTCCAACCTGAGCCGGGAAACTACAACCTTCAATATTTGTTTGATGAGCTGGATGATCAATTTATCATACTGAATGATTTGGACATTCCTAAATTTCAGGTGGGAGCTGATTTTGTTTTTGACACAACCTATTTTAAATTAAAGGAAAACACTTTTTTTGGAGAGTGGGTTCTATTCCGGGGATTATTTTCAGGTAAAATCAGAAAAGACCTGAAGAGCTTATCTGTGAAATTGATTGCAAAATACAAGCAAATTGAATCTGAAACAAATGATCCCGTATTCAAGTTAGCAATACAACAGCTTATTTCGCTACATGCTTCCAGCAAGCTGTTTTTGTTTAAATACCTGTCTTATAAAAAGTTTTTTACTAAATATCATTTTAATTCCATAACCAGTATTGACGAAAACAGCGCCAGGATTAAATCCATTTTGGATGCAGCTAAAGCCGAAAACATTAATACCATCGGCATTCAACATGGTACCATCCATGAGTTACACCCAGCCTATATTTATACAAATGAAGATCAGCAAAGAAATATAGTACCTGATTACACAATGGTTTGGGGGAAATACTGGTCTGAATTTTTAATTGAACATGGAAATTACAAAGCTGATTCTTTGGAAATCACAGGCCAGATTAGAACCGACATTATCCACAAATTAAAAACTGCGAATCCCCATGATTATTTGAAAATTCCTGAAGCTTCCAGGATTGTTGTTTTTGCATCCCAACCCCAACGTGATCCAAAACTCAGGTACCAGGCAGCATTTGATGTATTTACTTCGGTTAAAGATTTGGCAGATGTTCATCTTGTAGTAAAGCTGCATCCGGCTGAAAAAAACGATTTCGGTTACTACCATAACATCGCCCAAAAAGCTGGTTGTGCTAACTACCAAATTCTAGAACAGTTCGATCTTTACTTGCTAATTTCCCTTTCTGAAATAATGATCACTTGTTTTTCAACAGTTGGAGCGGAAACGGTTTATTTCAACAAACCCCTCATTATACTTGATCACCTGAAGCAAGATATACAGGGATATTTACGTGAAGGCATCGCATTCCAGGCTGCAAATTCCCAAGAATTACAGCACTATCTTCAAAAGCTGATTGCAGGTGATATTCATTTCAATGAAACAGCATACAAAAAGTATATTGAAAAGTATGCCTTTAAAATAGATGGAAAAGTTGCCGATCGAATTATACATTTTATTAATAATCTAAACCCATAAACAAAAAAGGTTTAACTGATTTACAAAGTCATATATGCCACAAAGCCAGGAAAACACAAAGAAACGCAAAGAATTTGAGCCTCTTCCACAAGAAGTTGAGGCAATTGGAAGGCTTGTTGTTGATTCAGCCTATAATGTGCATTACAATTTGGGGCCTGGTTTACTAGAGAAGGTTTATGAAGTTTGCTTTTGCCATGAACTTTCTAAAAGAAATCTTTCTTTTCAGAGACAAGTCAATATTCCTATTGTATATGATAATCTGCAATTTAAAGAAGGCCTTAGGTTGGATGTGCTTGTTGAAAATTTTATTATCTGTGAGCTGAAGGCATTGGAAAATGTAAATCCTGTTTGGGAAGCTCAAATACTAAGCCATTTAAAACTTACAGGCTATCGGTTAGGGTACCTAATAAACTTTAATGTGCCCAAAATTAAAGATGGAATCCGAAGGTTTGTCCTTTAAACTTGTGATTCTTAGAGCCTTATTGTCTTAGTGGCAAAATAATCCATTCAGTATAGTAGAAACATTTGGTTTATAAACCGAAATTAATATGGGAGTAGAACTAGGAATCTTTAAACTGGTCGAGATAGGATTTTAACATTTCATCTCCCAGGCTATACTCGTCCATAATTTTTTCAACAAACTCCCTGAAAACACCATCTCCCCCACTCTTCTTCATATGCCATTTCGCAAATGTTTTCACATATTCAGGAGCATTGTCCGGAGTTGCACTGATCCTGACCTTCTGAAGCAACGGAATATCATTGATGTCATCCCCAATATAGGCAACTTCATTTTCAAGGTCAATTTCCAGTTCTTTACACAATTGATGTGCAACTTTCAACTTATCTTTAATTCCCATAAAAAGATGGTCGATCTTGAGTTTTTCAGCGCGTCGCCTTACAATTTCCGTTTCCTCTCCGGTGATAATTCCAACCAGTAGTCCCATATTGCGGCAAAACAATACACCGGCACTATCCGAGGTATTAAAACGTTTCCACTCATTTCCGCTGTTGTCGTAATACATTCCTCCATCTGTCCAAACACCATCGATATCGGTCAACACAATTTTAAGGTCCATTAGCTAATCATATATTTGTAAATAATTTCATCCCTGGGAATGTCCATTTTAGCAGCCTTCCCTATAATTTTATCCTTTTCTGTCCATTTAAATCCATCACCCGGACTTAACAAATGAATATCGCTATCAGAAATTATCTCGCCTTTTTCAATATTCCTGATTGCAGCAATAGAGCGTTCCAGTTTCGTTTTCGTCTCTTCGATAACATCGCTTACAAATATTCTTTTTTCTCCAAGAGCCATTTCCAGATTGCGAATATCCCGCACCATTCTAAAAATTCCATCCGGACCCAGCGACCCCTTTTGATCGGTACCCTTCATGTTTCGGTTGAGGGTAATGTGCTTTTCTATCACTTCCGCACCCATTGTTACAGCAGCAACCGGAATAACAATTCCAATGGAATGATCGGAATAGCCAATTTTGTATTGCGGATATTTTTCTTTCAAAAATAAAATGGTGTTCAGGTTTATGTTTTTATACTCGCTGGGGTACTGTGATAAGCAATGTAAAATGGTGATATCTGAATGAACCCTTGAAATGATCTCAAGGGCTGCATCCAACTCCTCTTTTCCACCCATACCGGTTGAAAGGATCATGGGTATCCTGGTTTCGGCCAATGCCGCAAGAAGGGGCAGGTTGGTCAGGTCGCGGGATGCCACTTTCAACTTATCCGGTTCAAAATAGCGCATCATCGACAAGCACCCTTTTGCGCAAAGCGTTTCTACAAAACCCAGCCCCTTGGTTTTCGCATACTGGTAAAGCTCAAAATGTTGTTCATCGCTCAGCTCAAGAAATGCACGATGTTCTCCATATGTTTTCCCAAAAGAATTGGGATTGTCATAAGGTTTGAGCATGGCTGAAGCGGAAAGCTCTTCCGATAAATCGCGTTTCGTAAACTTCACCGCATCCATGGGTTGAAGCTTTTCACCAAAAAGTTTATCAACAACAGGCTCGGAAACCACATCAATCAGTCTTTTTGCAATGTCCAGGTCTCCATTGTGGTTTTGGCCTATTTCTCCAATCAGATATGTATGATGTTTGATCATTTTTTATTCATTTCTATTTGAGCTTTCATCACCTTTTTGAAATCCGGGTTTCTAGATATAAAGTGTAGAATAGCATTAGGTGCGATATCAATTTCACTTTCTGTAAGCTTCGAATAAATATTTTTCATCAAATCCAAATCCTCTTGAGTATCAACTGTAAGCCGTGTTCGATTTCATCTTCTAATAAATCAGTGGCTGGAGAATTGATGTCTTCACTTTAAACACTTTAGGGATTAGAATAAATATAGTTTGTAACATGCTCTTTATAAAATAAACTCGACTGAGATCATGGGCCCTTTTTAAAGCATCCAATGAAATCCAGTTCGTCTCAAAACCCAAATGTGATAATATTGAAGGTTTTCCATAAACCTGATATCCAAGATAATCAAATATAGTCCGATCTGCATGTTCTAATAATTTTAACGATCCTTTTATGTCAAATAGTGGATTATCTGCACATACCCGGACAATCCAATCAAAAATTGAACTTTTCATCTGCTTCAATAAACTTTATTAATACATCTTCTTCAGAGCCACGAAAGAAATTAACATTCTCTTTTCGCACAAACCTTGAATCTTATTATCGGCTTTTCTAAAGTTGTTGCCAAGACAAATGGAAATTGACTACATTCGTTCTTGAATCTTTCAATCAGAATTTCAAGGATAGATTTTCCTTTATAAAAGGGTAATAGCATTTTATTGGGTAAGCGAGATGAACCAACCCTTGCTTGAATAATAAAGCCAATATTTGAACGAATTATACTCAACCAATTTTATTTAAAGCAAAAGTAATAATATCTGAGGTCAAATTTACTATTCAAATAGGAGTTTCGAATTTCAATTGGTTGGGAAAGGGCATAAAAAAAGCCGGACTTCTCCAGCATCTTGAGGATCACTTTTTGTTTTCCCCTTTCGCGACAGTCTGCTCATACATTGGCCACCACCGCTTTTATTTCCGTATAGATAAACGATTTATCTATGTTTTCTGATGCAAAAGTATAGTTTCCAATTGAGATACATCTTAATCTAATATTAAGAAATTCTTAAGATTTTAATGAAGTTGTCAAAAGTTGAATGTTAAAAAGAACGAACGATACACAGAAATTGGATTTCAATAAGTTGTATCATTCGTTCAAAACTTCATGTTGAACAAAAAAAGTATAATAAAAAAGAGATTTGTCCACATTTAAAGTTCGGAAATTCGATGGACAATACCAAGGTTAAAGTATATCAAGTGGTAGAATCGATACTATATCGGTTAAAAACAGGATATTACCGGAGGCAACTGCCCATGAAACAATTTTTCAGGGTAAAATACCATTGGCAGAGCGTTTATTATCACTTTCAGAAATGGTGCAAAGATGGTAGCTGGGAACAAGTTTGGAAGTATGTTCTGGAAAAGTACAAGGATTTGCTGGACATGTCAAGTGTTCACCGATGGCACACATACACCCAATTAAAGGGGCGGACAGGCAGTGGGCTACCAAGGCAGGAAAAAGCAAGACCAGCAACATGCTTATCCTAACAGATAATCAGGTATCCCATTGGCCTTTGTAGTAGTTTCGTTTCAGGAAACCATACGATGGCTATCAACTGAGTACGTCCGTGGACAAAATGTTTCAAGACCTATGATCTCAAACATAAGAACAGACTGGTTGTTCTTAAATGCCGATGCAGGGTTTGACGTAGAGAGCCTTTCGTGCTTTCTGTTACAGGAATGATATAATAGATAATATTGATAAAAATAAAAGAAACGGTTGTGAAAGTGAGCACCTTTTTGACAGTTTACTGTACAAATGCAGGTTTGTTGTGGAACGGACCAATGCATGGCTAGATGCTTTTAAAGCTATTTTGATCCGTTTTGAAACAAATAAAATTCATTGGAAAGTGATTGAATTTATTAGCTTTTTGCGTTATTTTATTACGTCAACTTTAAACAACTTCGATACCAAAACCTCAAAAACGACTGAACTATTCAACAAATTTCCATTCTTTCCATTCTTCACCCATCTCAGCACCAGCATTCAAAGTAGGTAATTGCTCTTTACTATTTATCAAAACAGATCTAATACTAACGTCTTGTGCGGTTTAAAATGTTAAAAAGAATGTTAAAAGTATATATTGAAAAAGCTATGCATAATACAGATATTCAATATCTTAGAAGTATAAAGCACTACCTAAACACTTCTATTATGCATAACTTGAAATCAAATTTCGACAAGTTTTTTAACATCACCAAATCCGTATTTATTAATCGTATTAATTCGTACGATAATTTCTTTGTTTATCGCAACATGCCAAAGATGTCTGATTGCCAGATCATTGCTTTGGCTGTTACCGGAGAAACCTTAGGCATCGACAGTGAGAACTACTTCTGGGTAAACTCAAAAGTGATCATGCCGAAGATTTTCCCAACTTAATTGATCGCAGCAATTTTAATAGACGGCGCAAACGGCTAAGTATCCTTTTATTGAGAAGCTAAATCAAATAATAGCCTCAAGGCCTTAATGATGGGGAAAATATCTACGTAGTAGACCTAATCCCCATTCCCGTTTGCAAAAACGCCAGAGTAGCAAAGTAAAGTTTGTAAACAAATTTTGAAACCGCTCCTGACAAAAGCGGATAGTCTAGCAGTCAACAAAACTTACTTTTATGGTTACAAACTGCACGGTTTACTTGGTTAAAGGAATCTTTCAGCATGGATCTAACTAAAGCCAGCGTACATGATGTTCACTACCTACAAGAAGTAAAGAAATCAGCTGGAGGTTGCACATTACTTGCGGATAAGGGATACTTATCTGCAACTCATCAGTTGGACCTGCTTACTTCATGCCAGGTAACCCTTGCAAACACCTTACAGAGCCAACTGTGAAAGATTATAAACCATACCCGTCAATCTTTAGAAAAGTCAGAAAAACGAATTGAACAACATTGTTTCAGCTATGTGATCAATTTATGCTCAAACGTAACTATGCAAAAACATTACTTCTGGATTGTCAGTCCGCATTCTATCTAAGATTACCGCGGTTGATTTGCTGCAATTTATGAATTTAAAGAACGATAAACCATTAAATCATTTAAAATATGCGCTCGCGAATTAAACCGCACAACACGTTAATACTAATATTATTATACAGATAAGATTCGAGTTCGCCATATGAAATTTTGCCTTCTGTTTCTTGAATTTTTTTTAGGAAAAAATATGTATATAATCCATGCTTTATCATAATATGGTAATGAAACTGTTCCTTTGAACTTGAATTAAAAACCACGAAATTCCCAATAAGCAAATTTGGTTTAGGTTCAATCCCGATGCTCTCGATGCTATTAACCCATTTTCTCTTCCACCACCACTGAAGCATGCGTCAATAACAATAGTTACGCTTATAGATGGATATTCTATAAGATCAGAAAACAATCTTTTTAAATTAATTGCAAACTTTAAATCACTACCGGTTACATCAACAGGAATAATATGTGCCTCCTGTGTAACTGGGTCAGGCAAACCATGACCAGCATAATATAATAAAAGTTTACAATTTCCATTTGAGTTTTTTGCAAGTAATTTAAGTTTCTCGATTGATCTGTGCATTTCGATGGTCCCTGCATCCAGAAGTAAAATAATATTATTTTCTGGTATGCCGAATGTTTTAATTAAATATTCCCTGAATGTGATTGCATCATTTCTTGCAAAAACAACATTTGATTCAGAATTTAAATTTTTCTGAAATGATGAATAATCTTCGTTGCCAATAATTAATGCAAATTTATTTGATGCAATTGTTGTTGTAATAGGAATATTCTGATCAATATCACTGTTTCTAGTATTATTTTCAAAAGATGCCCTATTTCTTGTAGATTCTTCTACAAGAAAAGAATTATTGTTCTGGTTTTCTGATTGTTGCCCATCTTGAGATGATTGAAGTAAATAATCATTAAAATTATCTCCAAGTATCATTTTAATAGCCAAATTTGCATTTTTGCTTATTATCGGGTCAGGATCACTAATATACTTTTGAAGCAGGGGTATATGATCCTTATTTTTAAAATAACCAATAGCTTCAAGAGCTTCCCTTTGAACAATAATGTTTGAATTAGTTGATAGGAATAAAACCTCATCTTCCCCATCTTTAAATCCAGCTATTGCAAACGATTTTGCACTAACTAATTTAATAGCGTCATTTTCATGAGATAGAAAACTTGTTAATTGTTGTTTGTTGTTTACAGTGATGTACTTACAAAATGCATTTATGGCGCTTATTTTTACTGATAATTTAGCCGTTGGGCTTTGAAATAAATTAAGATAATATTCCTGAACTTTTTGATCGTTGAATTGATCTAGTAGTTCAATTGAATATCTGACAGTAACAGGGTCTGCCCCATTTGCAATATCAATAATTCTTTGAATATAAGAAGCATCCCTTTTTTTTGCTAAGCATTCCATAATTGCTCTTTTATTTCTCTCATCACGGCTTCCTGAATATTTCAACATCTTATCCATATCATTGTTACTACAATGTCTTCTAATCAATTCAACAGAGCTACTACAAGAACTAAGAAGAAAAAAAATAGTACATATTACTATAACTCTTTGATAATTAATAAAGTTAATATCTTTCAAAATAGCAGTCATCTGGATTGATGTAAATATAACAGGACTTATTGCATAACAAATTTTGTAGTAGTAATATCAATTGCTCCCTTAACTTCAGAATTCCTTGAGAAAAAGACTATTTTTCTCCAGTCATTTGAAAGAATACTTTCATTAATGTTATGTAGCATAATCTTTTCACCTGTTTTGATGTCAAGTATATTGTTTCCTAGTTTAACAAACCTACCATCAGGAGAAACCTGCATACTACTAATAGAAAGTACTGATCGTGAACCAGTAGTATACCTAATTTTATCGTAACTTTCTTCAGCAAATAAACTTTTATATCCCATTTCTTCGTTTTCTAATGTTAATTTCGTTATAGTTTTATTGGATTTATCCCCATACACATGAAGTTCAAATTTTATCTTATTTGAAGATTGAATATCACTGATCCAACCGATATAATCAAAAGATAGAGAACTGAATACTTTTAACATTGAAGTACCAACTGATTCCTTTACAGGTTCAACATGAAATAATTCGTCATAAGTTTCTCGAATAATTGATTGATGTTCTGAATTAATATCTAAAGTTTTTCCATTATCTAAAGAAAAAAAGATGACGTCAGGGGAAGATTCATAATTACTTTTCTTGGTTGGGCTTATATCTGCAATAAAGGGAAATAGTTCATCTGAATATTTAACATACGCAATTTGATTATCGGTAATCCATCTGGCACTATAGAATTTCCCATTAACATCAGGTAAATCACCTGGACTCACAGTTACCTTGCTTGAAATGCTTTTATATTCAGGTATATACTTTTCATCGCATACAAGTTCTGGCATTTTGCATGAATGGAATATACAAATCAAAATAATACTTGAAAGTAAAATTGTTTTTTTCATAACTAATTATTTTAATGTTAACAATGTCCTTGAGGGGATAAATTTATATTCTACATAAGTTGAAACAGACAATCAAAATACTTATCATGTGAACCTTTCCAATAACAGGGTGAACACCCAATTTCTCAGGGTGAAGGAAATTGTATTTGTGAGATTTTTATTCTAAGAAAAGGAATATTATAAGGATTATCAGATAAGAATAATCACTTTTGTGCCGTAGTTTTTTCCATTAGAGTCTTTCAAATCAATTATCTCAAAACTAACTTCCGTCTCATTCAACCGCTTATACATTTCCACAATCTTTTTAACAATATCATGTCTTTTGCCGGTTGAAATCTACTTGAGTTTTGAACCTGTTTTGATTTTTTCGGTTAAATAGTAAAATAAGCATAACTTTGCTAAAATAATATATATGGAACGCATAGTAAATATTCACATAGAAAAACTACCGGAAGGGGTTTACCTTGCAACTTCGGATACTATTCAGGGATTAATAGCACAGGGGCGAACAATTAACGAAACCATTGAAATCGCAAGGGATGTAGCAAGAAAGTTGATTGAATCCCAGGGAGAAAGCACAAACATCCTGTTTAACGAAACGACAGATGCTTTTGACTACCCTTTAGTTGTTGGAGTGTAAAATGGGACGGTTATCAGGTTTTAAATACAGGCAAATAGTAAAGAAACTAAAAAGATTTGGATTTACCTTTTATCGTCAGGCTGCCGGAAGTCATGAAATTTGGTATAATGAAACCTCCAACAGGTATACAACAATTCCTAACCATATTGGTGATATGCCTGAAGGAACTTTAAGGGCGATTCTTAAGCAGGCAGGAATTGAGTTAGAAGATTTTTTAAAATAGTTGACCTTAAATAACAACTATTACTTTTGTGCCAAAATTATTTCCTTCATTATCTTTTAAATCAACTATCTCAAATCCAACCTTCGCTTTCTCCAACCTGTTGTACATCCCCACAATCTGATTAATTATTTCAAGCCCTTTGCCGGTTGATATTTGTTTGTAGTTTAGGACTTGCTTTGATTTTTCCCGGCCATTACCATCATCGGTGATTTCAATTTGGAGCCGACTAATTTCATTTATCCGATGACTTCGAGTCATCGGATGAATAGTAATGGAAAGCGTCCCTTTTCCCTCCTTCTTAACCAGCCCGTGTTTTACTGAATTTTCTGCGAATGTCTGGATGATCATCCGGGGGACCATCGTATTTTCGTCAACATCTTTATCAATTTTGATGGTGAAATCAAATTTATCGCTGTACCGAAATTGCTGTAGTTTCAAATAATTCCTAACAAAATCAATTTCATCTTTTATCGGGATGGCAATTTTTTTACTGTTGTTCAATGTATTCCTAATCAATGAAGAAAAATCAACCAGGAATTTGTGGGCTGTTTTTTTATCTTCTTTATAAAAAATGGAGCTAAGTGTATTGATGGCATTGAAGGTAAAATGGGGGTCAATTTGGTTTTTGATAGTGAGCAATTCGAGTTCGGTCATACGTTTTTCCTGGGAGAATTTTTGTAATAATGATTTTCTTTGAAAATACATCACAATATAAAATAAAAATGAAACCAAAAGATATATCCCCAGATAAACAGGAAACCGGAATAAATAATATGGGTTTTTAAAGTATTTGAACAAATAAACAAAATCGCCCGAATGGATGGCAAAATTGGCGGAATTGTCCTTAAACTTGCACGATGACAGTATAAACCCAAAAAATAAATCTTTTATTTCCACTTTAGCAGGATGGGTAAAATCAGAGGTATACAAATATGCAAAACCCTCCCCTTCCTGCCAGTTAAAAACCTCTTCACTTCCATCAAAATCCAAATCAAAAAACTCAATATTCCTGAATTCAACATCTTTAGGGTTGTTAAATTCAAGGTTTCTATCAATTCGTTGGAATGTTTGCTTTTGTTTTAAATACAAAACGTTATCACCATGTTCTTTTTTTCGGTAAACATTCCTTTCAATGGGGCCTGTAAAGATTTTTGATCGAATAACCCGGCCTGTTAGGTTGTACTTTTTAAGGATAAACAGGCTGTCGCCAGGTGGAGAAATATCAATGGAATAAACAAATATTTCATTATTTTCTTTTTGAAAGTATGAGAGTACTGCTGAACCCAAACCTTTATTTTCAATTGGGGGGAACAAAAAATCAAGGTTCTTGTCCAACAAACCAAACCATGAACTGTAATCAGTAAATTCAATGTCCGGCAACATTGAAACTTTAACGTTTCCTGGAGCGCAATTACCTGTTGAAAAATAAATATTGCCCTTATCATCATAAATAATATTATTGACACTTAGGTATATACACGAAGTTTTACTTTTAAACAAGGTATCGTTAATAATATCAAATACAAAAACAAAGCGGGGCAGGGCACTATATCCTCCAATTACAGATCCAACCACTTCATTTTTGCCATCACCATTATAGTCATAATCAATTATTGTACTGCCAAAGAATAAATCAGGCTGGTTATTGTAAATATTAAATCTGCAAATGAATTTTTCGAGAAAGAACCCATTTCTTATGAATCCATCAAACCCTTGCAAAAACAAAGAATCATTGCTATAAGTATAAAAATAAATCTCCTTAAAACCATCGTTATCAAAATCGCCAAAATAGAGGCTTTGATTTTTAAACCATTTTTTTGAGAAATTAAATTGGTCAATTATTCGAGTTAAATTTTCTGCAATACAATCGGTTTTTAATACTATCGCAGGCACATTGTATACACTGTCTATA
Source organism: Bacteroidales bacterium (assembly GCA_041393255.1). Taxonomy (GTDB): domain Bacteria; phylum Bacteroidota; class Bacteroidia; order Bacteroidales; family JAADJA01; genus JAADJA01. The sequence continues at coordinate 82,351 of JAWKKM010000013.1, forward strand.
GGAGTGTAGTTACCGCTATAATGCAAATTAATGCACTCACTATAAGAATCATTGTCCAAATCACTATAATAAACTTTTGAACTATACATATACTGTTTATCCACCTTTTCGGTTTTGTATTTTGTCAAATAAGGATGGCATCAAAAAGATAATAATTGCAACAGGAATGGAAGCAACAAACGGATTAAAAAGTATCCTAACTAATAATTTCATAGTGGTTAATAATACCTTTATATTTTCATCCAGCAACCTGATATACTTCACCGGCATTTTAAACTCAAGGCTTTTCCATCCACTTCCAGTTCACAGATTTTCTTTTACGGTTTAGGTGTTTTAAATAATTCAAATTGATAGCAACCGACCGACTGATTCTTGAAAAACATATGTTCGGGTAGCTTTTCCAGTACAGTAGACAAATACATGCTGACCATATGCGATGTTTCATTGGTTAAAAATATCTCGGCATAATTTCCTTCGCTTGCAGGTAAAGATATCTTCTGTAGCGATAGAAAAATGGAACCGGATCAGGTATTGAATTTTATTTTGTTTGGGTAAGATGGTTTAAAACCAACTTAATATTTTCCTTTCCATTTAGCTGGTTTCACACTGGAACGCCGAATGGCTTTTTAAATGTCTGGGGTCAACGGGTTTGGTGAGATAATCAAAAGTAGAGGACGGATGGCTTATGGCATAATCATCATAGGCAGTAACAAAAATAATGGTAGGTTGTACATCAAAATCTTTGATCTCGTGTAATAACTCAAAACCGTTTTTATTTGGCATTTGCACATCAAGAAAAACAATATCAAGCTGATGGTCAAGAATTGCCTGAACTGCATCATCTACATTTTGAGCTGTTGAAACAATACTGACCTCATCAAAGTCTATTAATAATTCCTTGAATAAATCTGTGGCCCTGACTTCATCATCCACGAGCAATACATTGATTGTTTCATTCATGAGTTTTTGATGGTCTTAGTATGAACTACCTGATTTATTTATTGAAGTTGTTAAAAGTTAAAAAATGAGATATTAAAACACGAATGTTTAAAAGAACGAATGATACAGAAAAATTGGATTTCAATAAGTTGTATCATTCGTTCAAAAAAACGTGTTAAGTAAAGTACAATAAAAAAGAGATTTGCCCACATTTGAAATTTGGAAACGGTCGAAAAAACACAAAAGTTAAGTGTTATCAAGTGGTTGAAGCAATTTTATACCGGTTAAAAACAGGATGTCAATGGAGACAGCTCCCAATGAAGCAATTTTTTAGGGGTAAGTATGGTTGGGCAAGTGTCTATCATCACTTTCAGAAGTGGTGCAAAGATGGTAGTTGGGAAAGAGCCTGGAGACATATTCTGGAAAGGCATCGGGATCTACTTGATTTATCAAGTGTTCAGCTTGATGGCACACACACCCCATCAAAAAGGGGCGGACAGGCAGTAGGCTACCAAGGCAGGAAAAAGGCGAAGACCAGCAACATGCTTTGTGCTGACAGATAGCCAGGGTATCCCACTGGCCTGCAGTGAAGCTATTTCAGAGAACATAATGATGCGTATCGCATGGAAGAGTTCGTGGAGAATATGTTTGAAAGCCTGCGTTCTTCAAACATAAGGACAGACTGGCTATTCCTGAATGCCGATGCAGGGTTTGATATAGAGAGCTTTCGTGCTTTCTGTTACAGGAATGATATAATAGATAATATTGATAAAAATAAAAGAAACGGTAGTGAAAGTGAACACCTTTTTGACAGTTTACTCTACAAATGCAGGTCTGTTGTGGAAAGCGACCAATGCTTGGCTGGATGCATTTAAGGCTATTTTGATCCGTTTTGAAACAAACAAAATTCATTGGAAAGCATTGAATATATTAGCTTTTTTGCAATTATTTTATTACGTCAACTTTAAACAACTTCAATATTTTCTTTACCCGTTTTATAATCTCCTTTGATGTAAGCCCATACTTCTTCATCGCCTCTTTCTGGTTGACCCGTTCGCCAAAGGAATTATTCATCCCCACAAAATCCATTGGGATCGGATTACTTTTGACCACCACTTCATAACGGCACTTCAAAACCACCATAATCTGATGCTCTTCAGCGGTGATTATGGCACCAGTTTCCTTTGGTCGTTTTTATTATAATTTCTTCGTCAATAGGTTTGATGGTATGAATATTTGTTACCCTTGCATCAATTCCTTCATTTTCCAATTGATAAGCCGCTTGCAATGCTTCCCATACAGGGTGGCCCGTAGCAATAATAGAAATGTCATTCCCATCTTTCAGTAGTTGGCCCTTGCCAATTGCAAAGGGCTGATCATTCTGGGTAAAATCAGGGACTGCCTCCCTGCCAAATCGAATGTATACCGGCCCTTCAAGTTCATTGATGGCTTTGAGGGTTGCAATCTTGGTTTGGGTGGCATCACAAGGTGACACTACTGTCATGTTTGGCAACACCCGCATGATGGCAATATCCTCCAGGGCCTGATGTGTGGCTCCATCTGGCCCGACCGAGATCCCGGCATGAGCTCCCCCAATCACAACATGAAGATTGTTATAGCAAACAGATATCCTGATTTGATCTGTAGCCCTCATTGCTGCAAAAACACCGTAGGTCGAAAAAACCGGAACCTTCCCATCCAAAGCAAAGCCTGCAGAAACTCCCACACAATTTTGCTCGGCTATTCCTAATGAAAAAAACCTTTCAGGAAATGCTTCTGCAAAATGGTTCATCCCGACTGATGCAGTAATATCAGCACCAATACCAACAATCCTGGAATTCATTTTTCCAGCTTCGAGAACACCTTCTCCAAAACCCTGTTTGGTTGATTTTTCCCCTTTGCTATAATATTTCATGACGCATCCCGATATTAAAAAGATGCTCAAAATTAAAAACTATTTCGGCTTTAAAAATGAAATACTTAAATTCAAAAAAAGATCATTAGCATATCAGAGGTGAATCTACCAACTTCCGCTGGCTCCTCCACCACCGAATCGGCCTTCGCCAAAACCGCCAAAACCATTTCCTCCGGCCCCTGAATTACTTTTAAAACTTCCTGAACCAGAATGAAAATTATTCCATGAATTATTTGGAGTGCCGGCACCCGGAACTGACCACCAGTCTTTTAGGCCATTTATTTGCCCTGCAGATGTATACGTTTTGCTTTTACCCGGGATCAGGTGAAAAGCCAAAAGAATTAAGGCCAGTCCAAGAATGGCAAAAAAAGTCATTTATAGAGTGAATAGAAATTATTATCAATGCATTCGATGAAGGCCTTCCGGTTACCAGCTGCCACTGGCTCCACCGCCGCCAAAACTTCCACCACCGAAACCTCCAAAGCTACGACCGCCACCACCGAAACCTCCGCTACCTGAGCTGAAGTTACTCCATGAACTTCCTCGGCTTCCACTGCTCATCATACTTCCAAGCAACATTGCCATCAATAATGATGAACTATTTCCACCAGAATTGTAATAGCCTCTACGCTTACGGTTTACAATGGAAAAAATAATAATGAGTACAATAATAGGTACGAGGAATCCCAGAGGACTTCCACTGCCAGCAGAATCTTCATATTCATCAGCTGAAAAATGACCCGCAGCGAGAGACATGATCACATCCGTTGCTTCATTCAAACCTCCAAAATAATCATTGTTTTGAAAAAAAGGTATCATCTCATTATCAACAATCCTTTTGGCTGTAATATCCGGAATAATTGGTTCAAGCCCATAACCCACATCAATATTAACCTCTCCTTTCGATTCGGTTGTTTTCGGTTTTAAGAGGATGATCACACCATTGTCATATTTCTTTTGGCCAATCCCCCACTTTTGTGCAAGGCGTTGGGCATAATCAACTATATCATAACCATTGAGGGTATTTACAATCACGATGGCAATTTGTGTAGAATTCGTATCGTTAAATGCCACCAACTTCTGTTCTAGGTAATTATTTTCCTGTTTACTGAGCAATCCAACAAAATCGTTGACCAATCTCTCAGGAGTCGGTTTATCAGGATATCCTGAGCAATTCCTGTTCCGAACAGGAGAATAGTAAAAGCCGTTAATATTTTATTTTTCAAATTCATGTAACTATACCTTTTAACCCTCAACCCAAAACTTCGAACTCAATCATTGTTTCACCCCAAATGAAATATCATCCGGCAGCTCATTTACATCATCCCTTTGGTAAGGAAAGTGCTCCTTAAGCTGTTGGCCGGCCATCATAATCCCTTCGATCAGGCCATCAACAAACTCGTTTTCACGAAAATGATCCAACATCTTATCGCGTATATCATCCCAGAAATTATCAGGGACAACGCTATTTATACCAACATCCCCTAGGATAGCAAATTTCCGGTTTTTTAACGCCAGGTAAAACAGCACGCCATTTCGCTGTTCTGTTTCATGCATTTTCAACTTCTCAAATAAATAGCTGCTTTATCACGTGCATCACCTTTGCATTTTTCATCAATATGAACGCGGATTTCTCCTGAAGTATCCAGTTCTGCATTTTTAATTGCAAGGGTGATATCTTCCTTCTCTACAGCTGTAAAAAAATTACTTACTGACATCCTGACTTAATTTAAAATTCAACTTTTGGTGCCTGATCCGACCCTTCTTGTGCCGAAAAATAGGCCTTCTTTTCAAACCCAAACAAGGATGCATAAATGTTTTTTGGGAATTGTCGGATAAAAGTGTTGTAATTTTGTGCAGTAGTATTAAAAGTCCTCCGCTCAACGGTAATCCTGTTTTCGGTCCGCTCCAGCTGAGTTTGAAGCTCCAGAAAATTCTGATTGGCCTTCAGGTCGGGATAGCGCTCAACAACCACCATCAATTTTGACAAGGCAGAACTCAAACCATCCTGGGCAGCCTGAAATTGTTGAATGGATTGTGCATTCAGATTGGTAGGGTCAATGGTTACAGAAGTTGCTTTCGATCTTGCTTCAATTACTCCTTCCAGTGTTTCCCGTTCATGGGATGCATAACCTTTAACCGTTGCAACCAGATTGGGAATCAAATCTGCCCGCCGCTGGTAAACGTTTTCTACTTGTGCCCATTGCGAAGTTACCCCTTCGTCAAGGGTTACCATGTTGTTGTAGGTCCCCTTAATGGAAGAATAAAGAATAATAACGATCAAAGCCACAACGGCTAATATGATCCATGTTTTTTTCGATTTCATTGTATAGTGGTTAAGTTTTTATACAAATGTAAGCTATAAACCGATAAAGAGCCTGCAAAATCCGATTTATTTCATACATTCATCAATTTGTGTTATTTACCTATAATTTCGACACTGCGTTTGATAAAGTCGGTGAGCTCCTGTCCTTTCAAAAGATTTTGTGAAAGCTTTGCAAGGTCAGTTACCTGCTTAACGAGTTTTTCCTGATTATCATTGTCTGATTCACTTAATATATCAGCGATCAATTTATGATTGGTATTGATCACCAGGTTGTATGAATCGGGCATGGTACCCATGAAATCCATTCCGCCGCCACCCAATTTCGACATATCCTTCATCCGCCTCATAAATTCAGGCTGCGTAATGATAACCGGTTGATCTTTTTCACTGAGGCTTTCAAAAATAATTGAATAATTGTCCTTTTTAGCAAACTTTTCGAAAACAGGCTTCAGTTTTTCCTTATCTTCTTCCGATAGCTTTGAAGGCTGATCCTCCTCCTTTTTTATGATCTTATCAATGATATCAGCGTCAACCCTTGCAAAAGAAGAATTTTCAAATTTCTGTTCCAGCGTATTGATGAAATGATTGTCGAGGACACCACTCATTTCAAGTACATCATAACCCCTTTCCTTGGCATTTTCGATGAAAGCATGTTGCTCATCCTTATCGGTTGTATAAAGATAGATCAGCTTATTGTCCTTATCTTTTTGAGTTTCACCAATGTGCTTTTTGTATTCATCAAATGTAAAACACTTGCCATCCACATTTTTGAATAAAGAAATTTTTTCGCCACGTTCATAAAACTTAGGCTCCGAGATCATACCATACTCAATAAATACTTTTATATCATCCCATTTCTTTTCATAGTCCTCACGGTTGTTTTTGAATAGTTCTTCCAGCTTATCCGAAACTTTCTTCATGATGTGATTCGAAATCTTTTTCACATTGGAATCGCTTTGAAGGTAACTTCTGGAAACATTCAATGGGATGTCAGGCGAGTCAATAACACCGTGCATCAAAGTTAAAAAATCAGGCACAATGCCTTCAACTGAATCGGTGACAAAAACCTGGTTGCTGTACAATTGAATTTTGTCGCGCTGAACTTCAATATTTTTTTTCACCTTTGGGAAATAAAGAATGCCTGTCAGGTTGAATGGATAGTCAACATTGAGATGGATATGGAATAAGGGTTCCTCAAAATTCATGGGATACAATTCCCTGTAAAAGCTTTTGTAATCCTCGTCAGTCAGATCGCTGGGTTTTTGAACCCAGGCCGGTTTGGTGTTATTGATGATCCGTGGCTTTTCAATGTCCGTGTATTCATCATTTCCATCTTTGTCTTTCTTTCCCGTTTTTTCAGAAGACTTTTCAGTGCCAAACCGAATGGGTACAGGAAGGAATTTTGAATACTTTTTCAACAAATCAAGAATCCTGTATTCCTCCAGGAATTCCAATGAATCATCTGCAATATGAAGAATTATTTCTGTACCCCGATCTTCCTTATCCACTTCTGTCATAGTGTAATTCGGACTTCCATCACATTCCCACTTTACGGCTTTGGTCGGACCACCCTTTTTGTATGTTTTGGTAAGGATCTCAACTTTGCTGGCTACCATAAAAGAGGAATAAAACCCGAGTCCAAAATGGCCAATCAGAGCATTTTTATCAGCATCCGATTTGCCTTTGTATTTTTTTACAAATTCTTCGGCACTTGAGAAAGCGATCTGGTTAATATACTTTTCCACTTCTTCGGAAGTCATGCCGATACCACGATCAATAACTTTAAGTAACTTATTCTTCTTGTCAATTTCAACTTGAATCGTAAGATCACCCAATTCACCTTTTACCTTATCCATCGAGGCCAGGGTCTTTAACTTTTGTGTAGCATCAACGGCATTCGATACAAGTTCCCTTAAAAAGATTTCATGGTCGGAGTATAAAAACTTTTTTATGATCGGAAAAATATTCTCGGTCTGTACGTTAATTGTTCCTTTTTGCATTTGTATATAAATTTTATTGTTTTCTGAGTGCGGCGAATCAAACATTATTCCAGTAAAGGATTTATGACAAAATGACAACCTAAGCAATGTGATATTTGATTTTTGAAATAGGATATTTGATTTTTTCTTCGATTGGCAAAGCTTATAATTTCACACTAATTCATATTAAATTTCCATCTATTTGTCTTTAAAAAAATTTACTTTTGCAAAAAATTAATATTAACAGGATAAATTTAAAAACATGAACAGGAACACGATTATCGCAGTATTTTCCATTTTTGCTATTGCCTTGATGACCTCATGCGGAGGTGGCGGAGAATCAGCAAAAGCTCCCGAAAAACAAGAACCAGCAAAAGAAGAAGTTATGGCAGCTGAACCTTCAGCCTTGGAGGCGCAACTTCAATTGGGAGAAAAACTTTATAAAGAAAAATGCATCGTTTGCCACCAGGCTGATGCTAAAGGTTTGCCAAACGCATTTCCTCCGCTTGCCAATTCTGATTATTTATTGGCCGACCTGAAAAGAGGTGTTGCCCAGACACTCAATGGCTCAAATGAAGAAATGATTGTTAATGGACAAAAATATCATGCACCGATGACTCCACAGGTAAAAACTATTGAGGAGGCAGTAGCTGTTATCAATTATGTTTTGAAAGAATTCAATGGTTTTACTGATGATCAACTTTTGAAAGTAGAAGACATGCAGGATATCGAAATCAATCCTATTAAAATATAAATCCAGCTCGCTCCATGAAGTTAAATCACATATGGGTTTTAATAATTTTCGGCGTTCTTTTGGGTTGTAATTCTCAGGATACAAAAACAAAAGACAACAGTATTTCGAAAAACGAACCAGGCCACTATGGGGCAAAAGTCCAGGCAGAAAAAGCCATTACTGCCGAACAACTGAAAGCAAGGCTTGCTAATAGTGACTCCATTCGTGTAACAATGGAATCGGTAATTGTAGCTAATTGCCAACATTCCGGCTGCTGGATGGATCTTGATTTTGGGGACGACGAAATGATTAGGGTAACTTTCCGGGATGAAGAGTTTACCATTCCACTTGATTCGAAAGGCAAAACGGCCATTGTTGAAGGATATGCCAAAAAGGATTTTATTCCTGTTGATTTACTGAAGCACTATGCTGAAGATGATGGGAAATCGAAGGAAGAGATCGATGCCATTACAGAACCTCAACCGGCCTACACTTTTGAAGCGGCAGGAGTGATTATTAAGGATTGATAAAAGATATCCATCAGACAAAAAGCCGCTGATGCGGCTTTTTTATTTTATATTGGGTTCGTTTAAAAATGCTTTGACTTTAGGCCAGTATTCAGGATCATCATGACAGTCGGAATGGCCCTTGCCGGGACAAGCCAAAGGTTAACCCTTGTTTGATCGCCTGCTTGTTTTAATTCTTTCAGCCTGTTCCATCGGAACTACATCATCCTCTTCACCTTGAATCAATAAAATTTTTGATTTCACTTTCCCTATGTTGTTTAAGGGCGCAATCGCATCAAAAGAATTTCCGATTTTATACTGAACATACCTTAAAAACATCCAGATCACAGGAAAATAAGGAACATGCCTTTTTTGAATTTCCCTTTTCATTACTTCGCCGGGATGAGCAAAGGCACCAACGGTTATGATCTTTGCAATACGATTGTCTTTTGAGGCAGCAAAAATGGATGCAGCTCCCCCCATGGACAACCCGATAACCATCAAATCATCACAATGCATCTGCGCTTTCTTTTCTAAAAAATCAATTGAAGCAATAATATCTTCGGCAAATTTGGGCATGGATGAAAATTCATCAGCGTCGCTGCTACCGTGGTTTCGTGAATCGAAAACCAACAAATTATAACCTTCTGGGTACAGCTCTTTAATGTAAGGCATCATGCGGCCCACATTGCGATTCCATCCATGAACCAACAGGATGGTTTGTGCTACGGCACTATTCTTTTTGGAAGGGATCCACCAGCCATAAAGTTTTTTATTATTCCTTGTCTGATACCTTACAGTTTCGAAAGGAATTCCATAATCACCAGGAGTTTTGATGTGGGCTTCAAACTTATTGGTATACATTTTTGTCATCATCAAAAAGCAAACTCCGATGATGAGCAGAAGAGATAATAGAATTACAAGGAGCAACATTTATTATTATTTTTGAACACGGCAAAAGAACAGAAAAAAACTGAAGTAGTGGTCGGGTTTTATCAAAGTAAGCTTTTTTAAGCTTTCTCATAAACAATTAACGCCTAAATCTGTTCAATTATCATTAGGAAGAAACAATGTTTAAAAAGTTAAAAAATAAATGGGGTATAAAAAGCAATTTTCAGTTTTGGCTGATATTTGGAATATTTGCCATTTCGGGCACTTCTTCAATGTTTGTTAAAATACCTATTTATGCTTTTCTGGGAATTACTGAATCGACTGAAACCTGGATTAAAGTAACCGTTTACCTTTTGGCAATTACCCCTGCATATTTTATGCTATTGCTTTTTTATGGAACTATCTTCGGTCAATTCAAGTTTTTTTGGGGGTTCACAAAAAATTTCTTTGGCAAGTTCAGTTTCAATAAAACAAAAAAAGGACTTACCAATTCTTCTACCCATCAATAAGTATTCACATGCAGTTTTCTGCCTTTATGCTTAAACTCCATACCTTTAGCCCTTACAACCTCTTCCTGGCTGGCTTCATCGGACAGAAACTCATTTAGATAGTTAAAAACATCCTTGTCATTGATGCTGAGAGCTTCACCTTCCGAAATGGCTTCGGTTATGTAAGCATCCAACAAATTATCGCATTGCTTTGCAAACAAACCGGGTGTCGCAAAAATATCACAGCCAATGATCCTGTCTCCCGTTACACCAACAAAACCAATACAGTCATCAAGCTGTTTTAGTTGCTGGTTGAAGTAATTAGAATATTCTTCAAGGGATTTTGTATAATCAATAGCATCTTGAAGAGCAGTATAAGTTCCGCTTCCTGATTTTGCGCCCTGCTTATCGGTAACCTCAGCCACAGCTTCCCAAACCTCATACTGGTTTTTCTCTTTAACCGCTTTTCCCCTGACTGAATTGGATGAAACCGAAAAATATTCTGAAAACCCTGCCGGGGATGAAAGATAATTCCACCTCCCATGTTCAACGCAAAAAACAGGAAGTTCAACTTTTCCACTTCCCGGAGGGAGTACCCTATCAGAAGCCAAAACCCGGTCTTGCTTACCACCTTTAACAACCTCGCCTGCCATCAGGTAAACAGTATCCTGCGAAACATTCTCAATGTAAAGTGCATTAACATCGCCATCCTGTTCGGTGGCCTGCCTGCTTTCCATCTGCTGAATGCTATAGTTTTCATCCAGCAGTTCATCATTATTATATCCGGCAGTCTGCAGCACTGCTCCGCCCTTCTCTGAAATAATTACTTTTTCATTTTCAAGAGCCTCCTGAAGATTAGTAAAACTTCCCACATCACTGTATGCAGCCTGAAATTCGTTACCTCCCAGCAAAGGGTATATCCGGAGGTTTTTAAAAGTAAAGTCGCGATGAACATTTTCATTTGCTTCGAGGCTTATGTAGCCTTCCTTGAGGATATATTGAGAAAACGCAAAACAGGGAAAGGCAAGTAGAAGAAGAACAATCATTCTTTTCATAGCAATATATTTTGGGGTTAGTCCAAATATAACGAAGTTTATCAGAATTCAATTATGTATAAATATGAAAATTAACTTTCTTTAGCTTTTGAATTGAAAACAGGCTGGCTCAAAGTCATTCCGTTTCAGGAACAAGGATCCGATATAATGGAACTTCCATGAAGTTTTATTATTTTTACAACACTAATTCAACATTAAACCTTGATCATTATGAAATATCTAGGTTCATTTTTATTTCCAATGCTCATTTCCGTTTCAGTCTTTTCACAAGATAATTACTATTGGGTTGGGGGCCAGGGGAACTGGAGTGATTTGAATCACTGGCAATTAGAAAACGGCTCAACGCCGATCGATCTGCCAGGAATTATGAACAATGTCTTTTTCAATGCAAATTCATTTGAACAATCATTTGATGCGGTTTCAATAGATATTATTAATCCTGCTTGCAAGAGTATGATCTGGGAAAATCTTCCTTTCCAGGTAATTTTGAGCGGGAACATACCAAATACCAAACTCACCATAGCCGGATCACTTCATTTTGAATCCAATGTATTTAATCAGTTTGAGGGTGAATTGGAATTTGTTTCTACCCAGGAAGACAATACCATTGCCATGAATGGCAATCATCTTAACAATGACATCATATTCAACGGAAGCGGCGGTGCCTGGACACTTTTGGATAACCTGATCCTTCAAATTGACAATTCAATAAGCAGTTTATATTTAATCGAAGGCAGCCTCTTCACAAATGGAGTCCTGATTGTGGGTGAGTCTTTCTTGTCGGATTATCAAACCCCCAGAATTCTAAATATTGAAAACTCTGCTATAAGTCTTTACAAAGAAAATGGAAATGCATGGCTAACCAATTGTGAAAACCTCACAATTATTGCCGAAAATTCAAGCATTAACCTTACAGGACAAAATGCAAAATTTATCAATAAAAACGGATTTAACCTGTCATTTTGGGACATAAATCTATTAGGTGCTCTTGATAGTATTTTCAACATAAACAATGATGTGAGCTATAAAAATATTGTTTTAGAAGGAATGTATTCTTTAATTAACGGTAATTTCAGTGCACATTCGGTTTCTCTAACAGGAAGTGGGTCAACATTGCAAGGATATTCAATGACTGATATTGTAATGATTGGTTCAGATCAGACATCTATTAAAAACAATCACCATATTGGAAAATTAATAGTGAACGGTATCCTCCATATATTAGATTCCAGTTATATTGAATTTGGTGTTTTTTATAAAAAGAGTTATTTTCATGGCAATTGTACATTTGATACCCTTGTCCTGCTCCCAGCAGAAGTCACCCCTGCAGAAGGCAATATTTTTTATTTCGGTCCAGGCACGACCCAAACAATAAACGATTCACTGTATATAAGGGGCAACCAGTGCAGCAATATTACTCTTACTTCAATCAACACTGCTGAGTATGCATATTTACGAAAGGACTATGGTGCTCATGATGTTTCTTGCGATTTTTTGGTAATAAATGGTGTTGCTGCTGAAAGTGCCACTTTGAATTTTTATGCCGGACAATCCAGTTCAAGTTGGCCTGTTCCTCCGCCGGGATGGCTTTTTGAAAATTCTCCAAACTACTTTTATGGATTTTCAGGCGTTACTTACGAGGCATGCTGGGGAGATACTTTAATTCTGAATGCAACCAATTTCAATGGTTGGACCAATACAGAATATTTTTGGAACGGATCAACAATTCCGGGTGAAATAACATTTCCTGTTACCAGCCAGGATACCATCTGGATTCGTGTTCAATATGCTGCAGATTGTTTTATTGAGGATTATGCGATCGTTGTTTTCGATTCTTGTGAAAATGCAGTAAATGAAACTTTGTCTAACAAACTAATTTCAATATTCCCGAATCCAACCAATGGATTTTTTAGTATTGAATCTCACAATAATTTTGAAGAGATTAATTTCATTCTCAGAAATTCGAATGGTGTGATTGTTTTTAATGAAATGCTTTATCCAACAGACACTAAATTCCGAAAATCATTTGATTTTACAGGATTAAGCAAGGGTATCTATAGTGCTGAATTCATTATGAAATCGAAAACCATGAGTCAAAAAGTTATTCTGTACTAATAACTTCTGCCATAAAGTTTATTGATGAGGTGCGACATCCTGATCTTTTTCAAAGTAGCCTTTATAACTGCATAATTTTCCGGTTTGTACCAAAAGAAAAATTTTCGTTGCAGCTTTTTGGCCTCAATGGTATTGGCCCGAAATACCTTTTTGCCGGTATAGGGATCAATGCCTGTGTAATACATTACTGTCGCCAAAGTCATGGGTGTTGGAGTAAAGTCCTGAATCTGTTCAAGGCGCAATCCATGTTCTTTTGTTTTAATAGCAAGGTCAGCCATCTCTTCTATCCTGCATCCAGGGTGGCTCGATATAAAATAGGGGATCAGTTGCCTTTTGGTGCCATCCTTTTCATTCAGCTCATCAAATTTCACTTTTAGCTTATCAAAATAACTAAACGAAGGTTTGCGCATAATCTTCAACACATTGTCAGCAGTGTGCTCCGGTGCAACTTTTAACCGACCGGAGACATGGTGCCTGATAACCTGTTCAGTGTATTCCTCGTAACCGTTTCGTTTTGATTCTTCTTCGGATTTATCAATAAACAAATCATAACGGATACCGCTCCCGATAAATACATTTTTCACCTTAGTGTGTTCGGCAGCTTTTTTATAAATCCTTGTCATCGGCTTATGGTCGGTATCCAGGTTCCGGCAAACCGATGGAAAAATACAACTGGGCCTTTCGCAAAACTCACAAATCCTAAGGTCTTTACCTTTCATTTTGTACATATTGGCCGAAGGACCTCCAATATCTGAGATGGTTCCTTTAAAACCCGGAGTATTGGCTATCTTGTCAACTTCGCTCAAAATACTCTTTTCCGAACGACTGCTGATAAACTTTCCCTGGTGGGCTGAAATGGTGCAGAAACTGCAACCTCCAAAACAACCCCTGTGCATGTTAACCGAATTTCTAATCATCTCAAAAGCAGGGATAGGCGGTTTTTTATTGTACTTGGGATGTGGCAAACGGGTATAAGGAAGATCATATACTTCATCCGCTTCATCCTCCGTTTGGGTTTGAAATGGTGGATTAACAACAATGAATTTATTCTTTACCGCTTGAATAAGCTTCTTTGCATGCATTTTATTCGACTCGGTCTCGATCACCTTAAAGTTTTCACCAAACTTGTTTTTGTTTCTTAAACACTCCTCGTGCGAATGCAGAACAAATTGGTCGGATCCGTCAGGTTCGGGTATCGAATCAGACAAATAACCAATTTGCAGAATACTTTTTAAAGGACTACCTTTCTGATCATAGTATTTAAGTAACTCTTTAACCACCTGTTCACCCATGCCATAAACCAAAACATCAGCTCCACTTTCAACCAAAACAGAAGGCTTCAATTGATCCGACCAATAATCGTAGTGGGTAAACCGCCGCTGTGAAGCCTCTACACCTCCAATCACAACCGGCACATCAGGAAATAGTTTTTTCAGAATCTGAGAATAGACTGTAACCGCATAATCGGGCCTGGCCCCTGCCCTGTCACCCGGAGTGTAGGCATCGTTCGAACGAAGGCGTTTATGTGCTGTGTAATGGTTTACCATCGAATCCATCACCCCTGCATTGACACCAAAAAACAAGCGTGGCTTTCCCAGTTTTTTAAAATCCCGGAGATCGTCCTGCCAGTTGGGCTGCGGGACAATGGCAACCTTGTATCCCATCTTTTCAATGATCCGGGCAATAACGGCTGTGCCGAAGGATGGATGATCAACGTAGGCATCTCCAGAGATCAGGATCACATCAAGCGGTTCCCAGCCTCGCTGGTCCACCTCTTTTTTAGTGACAGGTATCCAGTTTGTAATTGCGTAGCGTTCCAAGTTCTTTTATTTAGATTCCAAAAGTACACACTTTATACAACTTGCTTAAAGAAGTATTCTGATATTTGTACCTTAAAACACAATTTATGGAAACCATCAGTTGGAATGATTTTGAAATCGTAGAGCTTCAGGTTGGAACAATTATAAAAGCGGAGGATTTTAAGAAAGCAAGGAAGCCGGCTTATAAACTCTGGGTTGACTTTGGGCCGGAAACCGGCATTAAAAAGTCGAGTGCCCAGATCACGAACCTCTATTCAAAAGAAGAACTCATCGGCAAACAAGTAATTGGTGTGGTGAATTTCCCTCCCAAGCAAATCGGGCCTTTTGTTTCCGAATGCCTTGTAACGGGTTTTACACAAGCTAATAATTCGGTCGTATTAGCCGTTCCTGAAAGGCAGTTAGCGAATGGGTTGAAACTGGCATAGTTAAACGCATCATAATTTGCTTGAAACCCCTGCAACCCATCCGGGGTGAACAGCCGTCAAGAGATTGCATCTGTTTTAGAGACTGTTTAAAAAAACAACTTTGGTTTTTTGGTTCTACTGTTAATAAACGACCCCGAAGCAGAGCTATCGAGGTATTATAATAAAGAAAAATATATTCCATTTTCGCAGCAAGCTGCGGGGAATAAAACCCCGAGATCCCGAAGTGCTTCGACTTCGGGATCAGTTCGACTAAATGATTTTAATGCGTCTTCAACTTTTAAAATCATAGGCTCACTGATTTAATCCATTCAAACATTTTGTAATGACTTTCCTCCATACCAATTCGTTTATAAACTTCCTGAGCCAGCACATTATCAAGATCCACGTAAAGCCGGATTCCTTTGTAATCATTCGAACTTCTCACTTGACTTTGAACGTAAGCATACATTAGCCCAAAAACGCCCTGTCCACGGAATTCTTTTTCAACGTAAAGAGATTGAATCCATAAAAAAAAGCCATTTCGCCAATCGCTCCATTCGGGGGTCAGCATCAGGCAAGCAATCACTTCTTCCTGTTTTACAGCTACAATATAAAAGCCCTTTGAGGGATCGTCAAAAACAGCTAGCACACCTTTTTCAATGGAACCTTTATTCAATTCAAAACCTTCTGTTTCGAAGGCCATTTTTATTTGAAAATCAACTATAGTTGGAATATCAACCCGCTCTGCGCGCTTTACATCAATCATAAAAGAGATTACTTTACCACAAATCTAAGGATAATATTTTTCGTTAAAAGAATTTTTTTGAAATTCAGAAAAGAACATCAATTAAATTGCCACAGATTTGCAGATAATGCATTAAAGTTCCTGTTCAAATTGTGAACCTGTGACGACCAATAGCTAACCTTATTGCCTGATCAATTTGCCAACCCATAAATTTTCTTCCCTTTTCACCTCAACCACATAAACTCCCTTGGGTAAGGAGGAAATATCAATGGCTTCACTGGGATTAGAAATCCAATCGGATAAAACCTTTTTCCCAATGTAATTAAAAATTGAAACACGGTACTCCTCAACGTCAAAATCTATGTAGAAATGATCCATGGCAGGGTTGGGATAAAGAAGAACATTTTCAGTATCAGAATAAAATTTGTCCGGGACTTCGGTAATATAATCTTTAACCGGCAAATAATCTACATAACCCAGGGAAGGGTCATCCGGCTGATGGAAGATATGCATTTCAATCGTATCCAAATTATAGGTGCCCCAATGGTTGTTTTCGGCAAAAATATCATTGGGCGAATTATTGTACAAATCATAAATCACCCCCTCATTACCATTGTTGTAAAAGTAGTTTTTACCAATATTTATTGTATCCGGTTCCACCTGGCCAAGATTGGGCAATGCATCCCCGGTAACTGTTATTCCCCATAGGTTTCCAGAAATTGTATTTCGCGAAACCAGGGAAGTATTTGAAACCCCACCCCAATAATTAATGCCGCTTCCGCCTTGCATGGGTTGGTTTTGAATATTGTTATCCCGGATGATATTGTTGTCGATGATTGAGTTGATATCAAAGCCATAACAGGTTATTCCATATCGATTATTAATGATGGTGTTTCCCTGAATAATGCATTCAATGGTTCCGCCGGCCAATGTGGTAACTGCAATTCCTCCTACCATCGTATAATTTCCTTCAATATGGTTGTTAATGATCTCTATTGCCGTTTCAGGATCACTAGTCCCCAGGTTAATCTGCGGCATGTTTTGATTGGTGGTATTGTTATGATATATATAATTCCCGGAAATAGTAGGAGAAGATTCAGTATTTGCACCGGAAAGAATTGCGGGCCCCTGATTTAAAATTATTTCACAATTTAAAATATGAGGATTCGAATGAAAGAGATCAATTGCTCCGGTGGAATTGGATTTATCGTTCATGCGGATCACGCACTCCTCAATCAAAATATCAGAGTATAAATGATCAATTCCTCCGCCAAACTCAATAACACAGTTTTTAAAAAAAGATGCATCAGATTCTTCAAACCGGAATCCCTTAAAGTTTTGTGTGGTGTCGGCAGCGGTAATGAAAATTTCCTGTGGAGGTTCACCTGCAAAACACCCAATACAGTTATCAGTTTGCCGGCCTCAATTTTGATTGTTTCATTCGTAATTATCCGAATGGTATCGGTTTCCGAAATTATTAAATCGTTGTGGATAAAATAAACTCCGCCACTATTGGAAACAACTCCTGAAGAGTTTTCCACCAAATTTTCCAAATCCCAAACAATCCCGGTTCCCGGTGTAATGTATTGACCAATTGCGAATTGATAAACGAGTGTGAAAAAAAATACGAAAATCAGATTCTTCATATTTAATAGTATTTTTGTGCTGGCTTTAAAGTGCTAAATTATAAAAAACATCCTCTTACTTTAAAATAAAATGAGCGAGCAGATAAAACATGAATGTGGTATAGCCCTGATCAGGCTCCTAAAACCCCTGGAATATTACCTCGCTAAATATGGGACAAGCTTTTACGGGTTGAACAAACTGCACCTGCTGATGCAAAAACAACACAACCGGGGCCAGGACGGGGCAGGAATAGCCAGCATTAAGCTGGATGTAAAACCGGGGAAAAAATACATTAGCAGAATACGTTCCAATTCAGAATCTCCCATCAAGGACATTTTTAGCCAGGCATATGAAGCCTTTGCCAGACAAGAAGAAACAAACCCAAAAAGATTGGTGGATGTTCAGTGGCTTAAGGAAAACCTTGATTTTACCGGGAATTATTTCTGGGCCATTTACGCTATGGAACTTTTGGCAAAAACGAAATCGGCAACCTGCATCCTGTTAAAAGGGCAAGCAACTGGAAGACCAGAAACCTTGTACTGGCCGGTAACTTCAACATGACCAACGTGGATGAATTGTTTTCGCGCCTGGTAGAATATGGCCAGTATCCTGTTGAGACTTCTGATACCATTACCATACTTGAAAAAATCGGCCATTTTCTGGATGAAGAAAATGAAGAACAGTATCAACGGTTTAAAAAGAAGGATTCACCAAACAACAAAGCACTGAAAAAATAGCAGAAGAACTGGATATCCAGAAAATCCTTCGAAAATCATCCATTTACTGGGATGGAGGATATTCCATTACAGGCTTGCTGGGGCATGGCGATGCTTTTGTCATGCGTGCGACGTCGGGTATCAGACCAGCCTATTATTTCAAAAACGATGAGATAATTGTTGCTACGTCTGAAAGGCCGGCTATTCAAACAGCTTTCAATATAGCCCATAGTACAGGTTAAAGAACTTAAGCCGGGCCATGCACTGATTATTAAAAAGAATGGAGAGGTGGGTGAATATGAGTTTAAAGCTCCGACTGAAAGGAAATCCTGCTCCTTTGAACGGATTTATTTTTCGCGCGGTACTGACCAGAATATTTATAATGAGCGAAAAAACTTGGAAGGCTTCTTGCCTCATCAATACTCAAAGCAATTGATTTCGGCCATGGAAAACACTGTTTTTCGTATATACCCAACACAGCTGCAGTTGCTTTTCGGGGTTTAGCTGAAGAACTGGATGTTTTTTGCAATGCCGTTAAAAAAGACAAAATACTGAACTTAGGGAACTCCTGCACGCCTGAAGCACTTGATGAGGTTTTCAAACTTAAACCGCGGATTGAAAAAATAGCCGTTAAGGATGTTAAACTCAGAACATTTATCACCCAGGACAATCAACGGGATGACCTGGTTAGCCACGTTTATGATGTAACCTATGGAATTATTAAGCGAGGTGTTGACAGCCTGGTTGTTTTGGACGATTCAATTGTTAGGGGAACAACCTTAAAACAAAGCATTATTAAGATACTGGACCGGCTTGGCCCTAAAAACATCATTGTAGCCTCCTCAGCTCCTCAAATACGCTATCCTGACTGTTATGGAATTGATAGGCCAAGGCTGAATGATTTTATCGCTTTCAGGGCAACCATTGCGCTCCTTAAAGAGACGAACCGGGAAAATGTGATCAACAGGGTTTATAAAAAATGTAAAGAACAAGAGCGCAAACCAAAAGAAGAAATCGTCAATTATGTAAAAGAGCTGTACAAGCCTTTTACCCCGGAACAAATATCGGATCAGATTGCAAAAATGCTAACCAGTCAAAGCATAACTGCTAATGTTAAAATCATTTACCAAACCATTGAAGATTTGCATGATGCCATTCCCGACCACAAAGGCGACTGGTACTTTACCGGAAATTATCCTACACCGGGAGGCAATAAGGTAGTAAATAAATCCTTTATCAACTACATTGAAGGAAGGGACGAAAGAGCGTACTAATTTTAGATTTCAGATTTACGATTGCACTTTTTTGAATTCCATATTTACTTTTGATGCGATTTCCATAAACTCTTCGCTTGACAGCTTAACTTTAGGATTACTAAAATTCAACTCATTACCTTTACCCTGAAGAGGAATCAGGTGTATGTGTGCATGGGGGACATCCAACCCATAAACTACCATGCCCAGCCTTTTACAAGGGATCGCTGCCTCTATTGCCGCAGAAACTTTCTTAACAAAAGAAAAAAGCCGGTCATAGGGCTCCTGATCCAGGCTGAAAAGGTAGTCTACCTCGGCTTTGGGGACAACGAGTGTATGTCCTTTAGCCAAAGGGTTAATATCTAAAAAAGCGTAATTGTGGTCGTCCTCTGCAATTTTATAGGAGGGTATTTCTCCATTAATAATTTTCGTGAAAATTGAAGTCATGATATTTAATTTTAAAACGATCCCTATTACTATCGACTAATTTCAATGATCTCAAAAGGTATTGTGCCGGCAGGAACTTTAATTTCAGCTTTATCTCCCACTTTTTTCCCTAAAAGTCCTTTGGCAATTGGAGATGTCACAGATATTTTTCCCGACTTAAAATCTGCTTCCTGTTCCGGGACAAGGGTGTAGGTCATAACCGTTCCGTTCTTAAGGTTTTTAATTTTCACAATTGAGAGTAACAGCACTTTTGTAGCATCCAGTTTCGATTCATCAATAATACGTGCGTTTTGAACCAAATCCTGCAATTTGGAAATACGCAATTCCAATAACCCCTGAGCTTCTTTGGCAGCAGCATATTCAGCATTCTCAGACAAATCGCCCTTATCTCTTGCTTCCGAAATTTGCAATGAAATAGCAGGCCTTTCCACCTTAATAAGGTGATCAACTTCATCTTTTAGTTTTTGTAGTCCTTCTTCAGTATAATACGAAACTTTTGTCATAACTTAAATACTTAAATTAACAAAAAAGCGAAAAAGACCCTTAGAATAAGGGCCCTTTATTTTTTATGAAAATAGTAAACTATTTGGTTGCTCTCGTCTGGCCTATAAAGTAAATCTAATTCCGATTGAATTTATGCTCTTAAAATTATCGTTAGCAGCTGCAGGCCTGATCGAATAGTCAATGGCAAATATGGATTCATTGCTTTTACTAAGCGGAACCTGAACAGAAAATCCGGCGTTGAACCCCCTGTCATAATTGGTTCTTTCAGGATCGGTAATGGGTTTTGTAACACCCTCTTCATAAGCATATCCTGCTCTTAAAACAACATAATCACGGAACGAATATTCCGCGCCTAAAATAAACTGGTCCTTTTTAAAAGAGTTTGACGCAAAGTTAAATGCCAATGAAAACCTTGACTTTTCAAACAGGAAGTCATAAGCGGCACCAATATTTAACTGCGTAGGTAATTCAAAAGCAGCTCCCCTTTGAGTCATAGTAAATTTGTTGTCACTAGATGGTAAAGTAGTCCTTAATGAATAGCCATCTCCCTTGTATTTCATATCCGGACCAACATTCCGGGAAATCCCGAACTTGATATTCTCTTTTTCCCCGGTTACGTATTGAATACCGGCATCAATTGCGACTCCCATAGCAGATGCATCAGCGATCGATTCGTTGATGATCTTAAGGTTCAATCCACCATAAATACTGTTTGAAAAGGCTTTTGCATAAGCCAGGTTAATTGTAAGATAGCTGGGTGAAAAGGTACCAATTCCTCCCTCCGGATCATCAACGGTAGTTATCTCAATGTCGCCAAAATTCATGGATTGAACACTCCCGGCAAAAACACCTGATTCACCAACCCTGAACGCCCCTCCAAATGCCATCAGCCGTATATCAGCAGAGCTAATCCAATCCGTATAGGAAACAATTAGTTCGGTTTTTGCGGTATGCGCTACACCTGCAACATTATTATAAATTCCCTCAAGGCCCTGAACACAAGCAACATTAGCTCCTCCCCACCCTGAACTTCTCGACCAGGGGTTGATTAAAAGTTCCTCTGCTCCTGCTTGTCCGGTTCGATCCTTATTACCTGCCCATACATTCTGCGTGGGAAAGGTAATAACACCTATCAGGAATATCGCAATCAAATATTTATAAAAGTTTTTCATGCTAAATATTTTTTATTTTTAATAACCGATCTATAAACTTTTAAAATTCGTTGAAATCTTCTATACGCAACGACCCAAACCACTTAATGATCCTCTCCTGTCCGGTAGTTTGATCCTTTACATGAACGAGATAAACACCACCTGCAATAGGTATACCTGCATGGTTTTTCAAATCCCAATCAATATAGGTGACAGGGTCGTCTTTCGTAAATTTCCGTATCAGATTACCACTTACATTATAAATAGATACCACACATTTTTCGGGTAAATTTGTAACTTTTACCTTGTTTTCCAAAGGTACCAGTTCGTAAGATGAATAAGCATAATAAGGATTTGGCACAACGTTGATCAAATCCAGGTCTCTTTCAGCTTTTGACTGACTATAAGTAGTTGTAGCAAGATTCTCAGTTGAGAATTGATACATTGGGTAATTATAATTTTCAGTGACAATATCCGCTGGTTTTGCATAATACTTTTCATATGGCTTTGCTATTCTGATCCGTATTTTTGCTTCGTTAGCCAACCAGGGAACATCAGGAACAGATAACGGAATACCAACATACATTGGGCTTGATAAAATAATTGGCTTATAAACGCCCTCAAAGCCTGCTGGTATGGTATCAATTGCATAAGCTATTGAGTAACCGGTATCGTAGGCCGGGAATTTATAGCTTATCGTGTCATTAACTGTTATTTTTTCAAACTCACCACTGGCTAAAATATAAACGTAATGCTTTCCTCCAAATAATATTGATCCGGTTGGGAAAGAAGTAAAATTTGGGGAAGGATTAAACAGCATATCCCTGCCATTGTCACCACCTAACCAGGAATCTTCCCCAAACATCATATTCATTCGTTCGCCTGTTTCGAGATTTATTGCATAACCCGGGAACCATCCCATACCATGCGACATAATATAATTTGGATCATCCGGATTGAGTGAAGCATCTTTTTGACCTGGCCATCCGGAAGGATTACCATCTTTATCAACAGACGGGGCTTTTCGAAGGTCGAATCGTTTTGCATTTCCCTCAGCCAAAACCTGTTCATTACACATCTCAAGCACCGGGCATCGTGTCCATTTCGATTTATCTGGAGTTAAAACAATATCCACACTTGCCAATGCACTTAATCCGGGATTAAGTTCTTTACTCAGAGCAGAACCACCGAAACTATATACTGGAGCAGGTCTCCATTTGGATCCTGATCGCCATAAGAACATAAAATACGGAGCCCATGTACCACCTACAATTTTTTCGTAGTTTTCCTCGGGATCATAAGTTTCAAGTCGTGTGCGCCAGTCATCATCCGGTGAACCATCATTGAAGGACTTTGTTCCGGACCGTATCCAGTTAAACGAATTATTGGGGATATCGAAATCCTGAACACCACCGAGCCATTGCAAAGAACTATCAGAATATTCAATGGAGGACTCAATCAATCCATTATTTTGAGCCATCACAACATTAACGTCGTCATAACTTGGAGGGAGTTCCTCCACCACCGGCATTATACTTTTCACCGACCTTATACAAATACAGGATAATATACGGGCCAAAACTTATGGAAAGGCCAGACTCAGTAAACAATTGTTCAGTATTCAACATTTGTACCAACTTCTGAGGAATAAACATCTCCTGTTGACTCGTCCTTTAACCACCATTTCTTTGTATATTGAACGCCGGCAGTATCGCCACCCGGTTCTATTGCTTCACCTCCGCTAACATTATAATAGGTATAATGTGCAAAAGCGGTATCAAAACGAATTGTGTATGTTGAATTGGCAATGTTTAGCGGATCAATTACCCTTACATTAACAGGGCCAAAGCCATTTTTGTATGTGGGTTGATAAATTATTGGATAATCTTCATCACCAAATACAATAGTTCCACCACCACTTGTTGGACCGGCTGGGGGCTTACTAAGCAACTCAGCAACACTTTGATCTGTCAATTCCAAGGTTTTTCCGCCATTGCCTTGTCCATCAATTCGGGTTACCAACGGACCATCACCATATTGACTATTGGCAATAATTCCATTAATCGGAATATTCGGAATTACAGTATATAACTGAATATTCTTTCGTCCTTCAAGGTAAGGTTCCTTCTGCCCATCAAGGAAATTTGGAAGGGTTGGGTCATAATCCTTATAGTTATTGTAACCATAAGCCACGGCACTGTAAAAATATTGTTTATTGTTTATCAATCTTCTGTCGCCGGTAGCAAATGCATCTTCATAAAGTACAAATGAATGGCTAATACCATTATCACCTCCATCAACTTCAACAACAGGGACATTACCCCCGATGGAACGGTCGTATTTGTAATTAACCAATTTCCCAACACCGTTCTTAACATCGTATTGGGCAACCAAACGAACCTGATCAGGATCGTAACGTGCATCGGAAATTGTAACATCGGCATTTTTAAGCTGGAAAATCTGATAGCCTTCAAATCGATAATAAGGGTCAAATTCCAGGGAAAGGGCTTTAATTTGTGGGTCTAATTCTTCATAACTCTCAAGATAGTTATTGGAATTGGGACTATTGGTAATATAAACAATAATTTCATTGTCCAACTCCTTGAAAGTAAGATCCGGAGCATCGGGTCCATCAACAACTTTAAAACAATTATCAAAAAGGGCTTGTGCTTTATCATCAACAACTCTAAGCAATTCAACAGAGGCCCAGGCGCCACCTGCAATAGCTCTTGCCCAGGGAATACCAACAGTAATGTAATTTACAGCACCTGGTTTCAAGGTAAAGGGTCCGGCTGATTGCATAAACCGTCGGTCTCCAGGATTATTACCTGCAAGTTCTTCTGTCCAGTATAGTCCATTAAAATTCAATCCGTTTGCAGGAGGCTGTCCTTGCGTTCCCCAGTTACAGGGATCGGAATCACCCGGGAACATAAAATCACATTCAGGCCCACCTGCACCCGTTGATGCATGTGCATTCCCACCATATAACATCTTGGTATTGTCTTTCCAAATTCCCCTTAGGAAGTTATAATATTCTGGAGCATTATCCGGATCTGTGGAATAAGCAGGCCCGGTATTGTTATGATATACAAAACGCCTCATGCCATATCGCTCATCATCAACGACGCCATTCCCAAAATTCACACCATTAATTGCTTCCGATTGAACTTTAAAAACGCCACTAAACTCATCATTTTCACCATATTCCATAGTTATCTCAATACCATTTTGGGAAACAATGCGGCAATCTTTATCTGCAAAGCTTGGGCCCAATAATCCGTCTCCTTTATAGGCCGGATTATCACAGGTATCAGGATCCATATATGGGCCCTGGAAAAAGTCGACTCCAATAGCTGGCGGCTGGTCACCATAAGCTTCCGGCCCACCTTCATCAACAGGCAAACCATTATAACAATAACCCAAACCACGTTCTACATCACATCCTACATAATCATCCCATGCATAACCCAAATCTGTATCAACCCAGGGACTAAAATAGGTTTGCGTTAAAACATAGGTCGAACGGTTCACAATTTCATACGTGTAAAATGTCATGTTGTTAATCTCATCGTTGGTAGCAAAACCAAATGCTTGAGCATGAACCTCCATTCCAATTGCGGCACCATTTGTTTCGGAGTGAAAATTTCCTTTGTCATTAAAGACCCACCACAATGTCTGGTCACCTTTAAGTACCTGGTCAACAAGTATTCCTCCGAAGTAGTATTCATATTCTTCCGATTCTAAAGTAGGAGCGGGAACATAATCAGGATCACCGGCAAAATTTAAAGGGCATAACTCATTATCAACGTCATAATAAGGATAATCCCCTCTTTCCGGATCATAATTTCCATCACCATCAGCATCCTTAAAAGGTGCGAGATAATAGCTTTGTCCTTTCTCAATATCGCCATGAGCAGGATATTCTTCTTTGGTCATCCATTTGGGAATCGTATAATCTGCACTTGGAATAAAAGCCCCCGATGTATCGGTATGCAGAATATATTCATCAACATCAGCACGGTTACACAAAAAGAATTTATCCCATTCCGAACAGGTTTCCTCATCAATCGCTGCGGTTCCGTCAATAGTTAATGGCCCGGTCCAGTAGTCCTGTCCTACCTGACGATAACGAAGAGCAGCAAGTTTGAGCTGATTGTTAATGTCAAGGCCACCAATCCACAAAGAACCGGAAAACAAGGATGTTGTAGGAGAGTTTGCTGGAATATAATACTGAGCACCGATCCCACCAGGCAAATCCCACCACATATCACCTCCGGTATTGATACGGGCTTTCACGTTATTTACTGTTAGAAATCGAAACCCCGAGGGAGCTCCACATCCTGCAGCAGTTGATTTTATGGTTTCCGTACTTTTGAAATTACCGAATTGTGTTTCCACAGCATTGCTTGTCTGCAAAAATGCCACTATGAACAGCGAAATAGCTAGAATTCGGAATATATTTTTCATAATTAGTATAATTTAAATTTCCAATTAATCTGATCTTTAGCTAATCTATTAGTTAAAAGTTAAATTGTAGCCCTAAACGAATTTGTCGTGGCGTACTTAAGTTCCAGGGAACAGATATTCTTTGTGTATAAAGATCTCTGTACGCTTGCGGATCAACCTGCTGGTTAATTTCTGTTTGCCATTCGGCAGCCGCCAGATAACCATCATCATCCGGGTTACCTGTTGCAGGATATACGCCAAGAATGTTGCTTGTATTAAGCAGGTTTAGAATCTGCAGATATACATCGAAGAATACTTCACGATTGTTCTTTCCCCATTTTGGATGAAATTCTTTATCCAAACGCATGTCTATCTTAAATTGCCAGGGTAACCTTGAGCCATTGATTGTTCCTTTCAAGACCCTGGTCCCGCCAGAGTTGTATGCAACAATGTTTTCCTGTGCTGTATAAGGAGTACCTGATCCACCGGTTACGGTAAAGTTTACACCGGTATTTTTAAGTATTTGATTAACCTTTTCGTTATCGGTTCCCTTTTTACTGGTAATGGTTGGGCCATTATACTCTTTTCCTTCACCAAACCTGTAATCAACCGAAATGTTAAAGTTATGCCTCCTGTCCCAGTTCAAAGGATTTGTGGTACGCAAGTTTGGAAGGCCGGAAGCAACAAGTGCAGCAGCAGTAGTTGAGCTGGATCCCGTACCATTTGCAAACTGAAGGGTATAACTGGCATTAAGCCTGATGTTGCTGTTAAGCCTTCTTAAATCATAGGTAACCGTTAAACCTTTTACAGTACCAAAATCGATGTTGTTATAAGACGTATATTCCTTTGGAAATGCACCACTAAAACGATAAACCTGAATATCATCCCTCATTTCACGATAGAAAACAGTCAGCTTTAAGGATGATTTCATCGTCAGCTTTTGCTGGAATCCTAACTCATAATCAATTGTTTTAGTTGGTTTTAAGTTTGGATTAGCAATATTAAAGCCAATATTATCGAGGTAAAAATAAATCGAAGGGTCAGCAACCTCATTACCCAGTGGGCGCTGAGTCAACACATCATAATGTGCAAAGAACAAAGCTTCGTCTGAAATGGGGAACGAAAATGAAATCCTTGGCATTACACTGATCTGCGGTTCATAATCGGTAAATGAACGAATATCAATATCCGTTGATTTCTTCTGGCTGGGATCAACCAACAATGGCCCGGCTTCAGGCCCCAAAATCGAAAGGTCCTGTATCTCAACCCCATTGGCATTGTACCAAGTGTATTCATTTCGGTACCCAACAATATCAGAAGGATCACTGGAATTATTTACATATACAACATAATCATCACCCATGTTTCCGGGGTGAGAAACCGGTTCGCCGGCAACAGCATCAACCTGATCTACAGTATATGCCGGGAAAAGTAAAAATGGGTCTTTTAACACAGGTTGGTTGGCATCAAAACGGTCAACACGAACACCAACGTTGAAGATCAAATCCTTGAAAGCAAATTTATCCTGGATGTATCCAGCCATGTAAATTGGCTCGTATGCACCAATAGGCCTTGTGTAATCACCCTCTTCATTCTTTTCATTAAAGAAGTCTTCAAAACTGGGCTTCGTAGTTAATTTATTACCTTTATAATCAAAACCCTGATAGAAAGCTACAAATGAACCATCAAATAACAATTCATCTGCGCTAAACATATCAATGGAATAGAGATCGTCATTCATTTTAACAGAATGCATGTTTCCATCTTTATCATAATAAAGGATGGTTTTCTTATCAATATCATAAGAATCAACAAGAATAAAATCAAGTCCCTGTTCAGGAAGGCCCAATTTCTTTCTTAGGTTTCTATCAAAGGTAGTTTGGGTAATCGGATCATACTTTCTATAATAAAGAACGGTATCCTGGAAAACGCCATCTCTGAAAATAGGAACCGGGTTTTCAATATCCAATGACTCAATGTGTGCGTTTGTCAATTGCCTCATGCGGGTCCATAAACCGGGGGCAATATAACTATATCCCCGCTCAATCCGCTGTTCGTATAAAAATCCAAATTTCAATTCGTGGTTTCCAATATCTGCAGCAGCAGAGACATTCAAAGATATCTGATTATTTTGCGTAATTCCATACCTGGTTTGAATAGTTCCTGGTGCATTCCACATGCCATAATAAGCATCTGGCTTCCCTCCATTAATTGATGAATTATCGGTTTGTCCGTTTAATAAACCACCACGTAAAGTCAACTGATCTTCATTACTCCAGTTACCGACACCAAAAGGATAAAAATCCCAGTTTGTGGGAAACAGGTCATAAATAGAGCTTGTATAGTTTGCTATATAGGGATTATAACTTGCCGGGTTAAATACATAAGCAGTATCAAAATCCCAACTATTTAACACGTAGGCATTTTCATACAAGGTTCCGTTTACGGTAATTGTATCCTGAAGTGCATAGGTAGGAATTTTATACGTGGTATATTGTCCCAGATATCCATATTTGAAAAGGTCTTCCTTATGATCAGGATCCATCGTGCTTGTCTTATATTGCGAATAGTCAGCCTGAATACTATAATATACATTCTTGATCAACGAACTGCTTTCATTACTGGTAGGAAACCGTTGCGTAAACCGGCCAAAAACCCTCCAGGTGTTTTCCATCCTGAGGTAATTTTTGTCATAATTAAACATTTGGTGGCTATAATTACCATTTGTCCATCTTCGTCCATCAGTGTAATAATACTGTCCACCAAAAGTTAAGTTAGTAGTTTTGGTAGTCCGGACATCAATTTTGGCAGACAGATTAACGCCATAATTATCCATTTTCCGATGCGCCTTGCTGTGCTCCAGGTTCTCATTTCTGACAAATTCACCGGCACTGTATGTTCCACCTGATGACAATCCGGATGGTACCAATGGGTTATCCTGAAGGCTCTGTTGTGTCGCATCATCAGCATAATAGGCACCGGTTGCAGTCGGCCTTGAATCCCGATTGTAATTTAAATCACCTGAAAGGAAGAATCCGAGCAAAGAAGTATTGTTTTCGTTCCTACCTTTAATTAGCGGCCCCTGAATGTTAAAACCAAGCCTGCTCTGTCCATATGCATCCAGAAATTCAGATGTTTCCAACTCAATACCTGCACCAAATGTCCTCGAAGGGCCTTTTGTTGTAACATTGATAATACCCCCTGGCATCACCATACTGGGCAGGGAGACCACCAAGGTAAACAGAAACCTGTTCAATTGCAGATTGAGGCAAAGAAAGATCCCAATACTTTGATACCGTCAATATACATTACGGTTTGATCATCACGAGCACCCCTCACATTTCCTTCACCATCAGCAGAGAAGACACCACCAATAGTAGTAGCAATGGCATTTGCATTACGGTTTGGCATTTTCTTGATCTTCCTCCGTAACGTGTCCGCCGGAAACAGTTTTATCCCTTGCTAATTAAAGGAATTTTGTAACTTGTAACTACAATTTCAGGCAACTGCTCGGCCGTTGACTCCATCTCAATATCATGAAAACGAATTTGATCAGCATTGATAATCAAACCCTTCATGAGTATCGTGTTGTAACCTACATACGATGCCCTGAGATCATACGTTCGGGAGGGATCGGCTTAATCATAAAATTTCCCTCAAAATCCGATGTTGCACCGCCAACAAGCGTTCCACCAACTTCGACAACGATATTTGCAAACGGAATCGGTTCTTTGGTGTCTTTGTCAAAAATCTTTCCCTTCAGAGAGTCTGATTGTGAAAAGGCTAACAGATTAGCGGCTAATACAAACCCAATTGTTAATAGTAAATTTCTTAACATACCATATCATTTTATGTTAGATTATATACTGTGCTTCAAAAAGGGGGTAAAGTTACTAATAAAAAAATGTTATCTCCAAAATTTTTTTATGCCCAAACCCCAAAACAATGCTTATTTATAACCGATATAAGGAGCGTTTAAAATCTCCGAATAAAGGATTGCTTTTTTCAAATCAAATTCAAATGTTTCAATTTCAAGCTCTGCAAGAACATTCTCTTTCTCATCATCAACTGACTTTAAGACCGTATTTTTCACCTGTACATAGTTTGCCAGCTCATCCCTCAAAAAAGGTTGTCTCGACTCCGGCACGAACCCATTTACAGAAACCTCTTCGGCCGGTTCTTCTGAAATTGGGAATAACTCTGTATTTTCGTAGGGTTGGGACTCTTCAACCTCTCCACCCATCAATAGCTGTTCAATAAAGGAGGGTTTTCTTTCACTATTTTCATCAGTAGATATCGGAGCAGCGGACCTTTTCTTTTTTTGCCCCCTATTATATAAGGTATAAGCAACCCAAAGTATTCCAATTAAAATAGGTAATAAGTCTTCCATGCAATAATTAATGTTTCGTGCATTTCAATTTGTGCGTAAATATAATACATTTAAAAATAAATGAAAGAGAAAATCAGTTTTCGGCAGTGCTAAATCAGTTTTCGGTAATATTGTACTGCTACTTATCTCCAAATTGAAGTATTTTCAAGATTACAAATTATTAATAATATCTATAATACTTTCTTTCTTCCTTCTTGATACCGGCACTTTACTCCCATCGTTTAACAAAATAAAACCCCCTTCAACTTTTAAAAAACTTTTAATGTATTTCACATTTATTAAATGTGATTTATGCGGCCGGATAAAATTGTGCTCTTTTAATAATTCCTCATTTTCTTTTAGGGTTTTTGATACCAGCGTCCGGGTTCCATTGGTAAAATAAAAAAAGTGTAATAATTATCCGACTCGCATCGGATAATATCATCCACTTCAACAACATTTATTTTATCGGAAGTGGAGAGCACAATTTTGGGATGTTCGTTTTCCGGCCTCTTTATATTTTCAAGCAAAACCTCAATGCTTTCTTTGGTGTTCTTAAAATCCCTTTTGATCTCAGCTTTTTTTACGGCTGCCTTTAAATCATCCGGATAGATGGGTTTCAATAAATAATCGAGTGCGCTAAATTTTATCGCTTTAATGGCAAACTGATCGTAGGCGGTGGTAAAAATAATATCAAAGTTGATTTCACCGATGGTCTCTAACAATTTGAACCCACTACCGTCGGGCATTTGAATATCCAGAAAAACGATGTCCGGTTTCAGGGTGCAGATAAGGTCGACACCACTCTTTACATTTTCTGCAAACCCTTTTACTTCAACATTTTTGCAATAAAGCTTCAACAGCCCCATTAAGGTATCCCTTGAGGGTTTTTCGTCTTCAATAATTACCGCATTTAATACCATAGCCTATGATTCTTTGTAATGAATATTTAATACCACCTTTGTTCCTGATGGATTTCCTTTTTGGTCTTTTAAATCAATTACGTTAACCGAATAATTATCCTGGCTTTGCCGGTTTAATATTTCAAGCCGGGCCTTTGTGATCAGCATCCCTCGCGACTTTCTCCGAATGCCGCTGGCATTGTCAATTTCCATAGCTTTTTCGCGTCCCACACCATCATCCTGAATGGTACAAATGATCCGATCTCCATCCAGCTTAATGGTGACCTCACAATGTCCTTTATCCGGTTTGTGCAGAAGTCCATGAATGATCGCATTTTCGATGTAGGGTTGAATGATCATGGGAGGGATTTCCACAAAATCTTCATCTATACTTTTGTCAACGCTGATGGTATAATCAAACTTATTGTCGAACCGTAACTTTTCGAGATCCAAATAGTATTTAACGGCCTGAAGTTCATCTTTAATAGAAATATACTTATAAGATGAATTAGCAAGAATAAGCCGCATCAACTGTGAAAACTTGCTCAAATACATTACGGCTTTATTTTCATTGTGGGTCAGTATGTAGCTTTGAATGGAGTTGAGTGAATTAAAAATAAAATGAGGATTCATTTGCAACCTAAGAGCCTTTTGATCAAGATCAAACATTTGCTTTTCGATTTCAAATATTTTCTTCTCTATCTCATGTTTTTTTCTGATCCTTTTTATTCTCCATATTACAAGGAGGGAAATCAAAGATATCAGAATCAATACGGCGATTATACGAAACATCCAGGTTTCCCACCAGGGAGGAACAATAACAATGGTAAGGAATACGCCCTTTTCATTCCAAATTCCGTCGCTATTTGAACCAAATGCTGTAAAACGATAAGTACCCGGCCTCACTTTTTTATACTCTGCAAGACGGTTAGAAGCATCAGCAAGAATCCAGTCCTTGTCAAAATTCTCAAGTCCGTATTTGTATTTGTTTTTGCTCGGATTGGAATAATCAAGTGCCGCTACTTCAATTGAAAAGAAATTTTCATCGTGGTTTAATCGTATGGTATCACCACTGAAATATTCAACAGGCTGGATTTCATTAAACTTTCTGAATTTTGTAATAACAACAATGGGTTGAACCGGGTTGAACTTAATTTCACTGGGATGGAAAACATTGTATCCATTCATTCCTCCAAAATACAGCCGGCCTTCATTGTCCTTATAACATGCACCTAAATTAAATTCATTGCTCTGAAGTCCATCCTTTACATCGTAATTAACAAAAGTTTCACTAGCGACATAAAACTTAGCCAATCCGTAAGTTGTACTGATCCATAAATTACCCTTTTCATCTTCTTCTATTCCATATATTAAATTATTGGGCAATCCTTGTTCGGTTGTATAAGCCTTAAACTTTTTTGTGATGGGATTAAATTTATTGATACCACCACCTGAAGTCCCAATCCAAAGATTCCCTGCTTTATCTTCATAAATACAAAAAACCGCATTGTAGTTTAGGCTTGCAGGATCATTTGGATCATGTGTAAACCGCTCAAACCCCTTCTCCGAGCCAAGATATTTGTTAAGCCCTTTTTCTGTACCAGCCCATATGTTTCCATGACGATCCTCAAACAAACAATAAACAATATCCGAACTTAGACTATTTGGATGATCAAATGAATGGTAAAATTTTTCAAAAATATTGGTTTGGGGATTAAACCTATTGAGTCCTCGAGAAGTAGAAATCCATATATGGCCCCTCGCATCCCTGATAATATCAGTAACATAAGTATCGCTGATGCTGCTTTTACCAGGATCCGGAACATATCGGGTGAACTTTTTTGTTCGTAAATCATACTTATCCATACCTGAGCCATAATGACCGATCCATACACAATTATCCGCTTCCGAATAAAGCAAAGCCCGGATGTCATCCTCAGACAGAGAGTTCTCGTTTTGTGGATCATGGATTAGGTAAGAGAACAAACCGGTTTGTTTGTTTTTGATATTAATACCCTCCGAAGTACCTATCCATAAATTGCCTTCAGGATCTTCGTCAAATGCCCAAATAATATTATTATTCAGACTTGTGTTGTTATTCGCTGTCCGTTTTTGATGCTTGAAGTCATTGTAATACTTTCGCTTTAAATTAACGCCATTGTACGTTCCCACCCAAATATTTCCAGACCGGTCTTCATAAATCGAATAAACACTATTATTACTTAGGCTGGTTTCCTTGCCAAACTGATTTTGAAACCTTATAAAACGCTTATTTTCTTTGTCAAACAAATTCAAACCGGATGACTCGGTCCCTATCCAAATATTGTCCGAATGGTCTTGGTATATACACGTGATATAGTCACCGCTAATGCTATTGTGATTTTTAGGATCATGAAAATAATGCTTAATCACTTCTGTTGAAGTGTCATAGAAATTCAAGCCTTTGCGTGTACCTATCCAGAAGTTTCCCGATTTATCCTGTAAAACACAACGTATGTTATTATGACTTAGACTGGTTGAGTCGCCTTGTTTATGGTAGTATCGGGTTGACCTTTTGGTTCGGGTATCAAATCGGATTAAGCCATAGGTAGTGGAAACCCATAAAATCCCTTCTCGGTCCTCAAAAAGGTGCAGAACGTATGTACTTCTCGGACTGCTATATTCCTGGCCGGTAGCTAAATAGGGAGTTATGGTTTCTGTTTCCCGATCAAAACAAAACAATCCGTTTCCGCTACCAAGCCATAGCTTTCCATCTTTCGTTTGAATAATTGACTTTATTCTTTTTTGATACAAGCTTAAGGAATCACCCGGCAAGTCTGTATATTGCTTAATCGTTTGGTTTTTTCGGTCGAACCGATTGAAGCCATTATCGGTTCCAATCCACAACATCCCTTCCTCATCCTCTACGATGGTATAAATAATGTGATCGCTCAAACCATCATTTACATTGTAAATCGTGAAATTATAACCATCGTATTTATTCAGCCCTTCCCAGGTTCCAAACCACATGTATCCATATTTATCCTGGATGATACTATAAATCCAGTTTTGCGAAAGGCCCTTTTCGATTTTAATATTTTCAGAGCTGAAATGGTCAAATTTGACAGATTCCTGATCTTGTGCATTTAATACAAAGAAAACACTGAGCAAAAATACACCCAGAAAGGCCCTTTGAAAAAGACAATTTAAAGGACAAGCGGCCTTTTGGTATGGGTTAATAGTAAACATCATGAACCACCTGAATTTATTCTCATGTACATTTCCATCCCGATTTTTTCTTTTTTGTCTTTTGGCTCTTTTTAGCCTTCTTCCAGTTTTTTTTCATTCGCTTCCGGGTATCTTCCGATTGAATTTTATATTGTTCTTTTATTTCTGCCCTATATGCTTTCTGGGCTTTCTTATTGTCTCTTTTTTCTTTTATATGGGCTTTATTAACGGGATCGTTAAACCTTAAAATCCCACAGCCGGCAGACAAGGTTGAAAGGATTAGAATAAAAGCTATAAATTTACAAAATTTCATTCTTTAAACTGAAATATTATTGACTCAAATTTCAATAAACTAATATTTTAATCGTTGAACAATTTCCCAAATTAATAAATATTAGTTTTGCATCGAATTAAACATAACGAACAATATGGTTTATCAAATACGAATTTTTAGTCTTTTTGTTTTACTGGGGCTCTTATTAATGGCTTGCGGTAAAAACGAAGAGAATCCTTCGCAGGGGATAATTCCAGATGTTTATGTAAATTTTGAAATTGAACCTAACGGGATAAACTTCATTGTGGCCGGGGGCTGGAAATCGTTTGACGGTGAAGGCTACCGGGGCATTATCATTTACCGTGTTGATCAATTTACCTTCAACGCCTACGAACGTGCCTGCCCATATGACCCTCAAAAAGAATGTGCGAGGGTGGAGGTAGATGCTTCAGGGGTTATATTAATAGATTCCTGTTGCATGTCGAAATACAACATCCTTGATGGCTCCCCCATTGGCGGGCCTTCCAGCTATCCATTAAAGCAATATTTTACGGAATATGACGGGAACAGGCTGCACGTTTATAACTCTCCCTGAGTCGGTTATTGAAATTATTTTATCTCACTTCACGTTTTGTGAATTGAAAAAGTAACTACACCCCAAATCTGAAAATTCATTTCTTCTGTAACTTCAATGGGTTTGAATTTATCGCTTTCGGGTAAAAGCAATAACTTAGTACCTTCTTTTCGAATTCTTTTTACGGTAAACTCTCCGTTGAGCACGCCCACCACAATTCTATTTTCTCCTGCTTCAACCGACCTGTCTACAACCAAAATATCCCCATCAAAGATTCCGGCATTTACCATTGAGTCACCCTTTACTTTAATAAGAAAAGTGGCTGACCGGTTTTTTATCAGGTAGTCATTCAAATCCAGGCGTTTCTCCAAAAAATCTTCAGCCGGAGAAGGAAATCCTGCAGGGACCTGGTGCGCAAATAAATCTAGAGGGGATGAACCTGTATCTTCCGGTGTAATCAGTTCATAATGATTTGAATGTTTTTCCTGATTTAATTTTTTGATTGCCATAAGTTCTGTTTTACAGTGCGAAAATAATAAATTGCACTTAGAAAAAGAGTCCCGCTGTGAGCGGGACTCTGAAGCACGTTGCCAAATCCAACATAAACCTTTAAGGAAGGAAGTAAAGAGAAGTTAAGTTGTTAGATCAAAAAGCGTTTTCATGGTTTAAATCAATCTATGAATACAATTGTTCCAACATAGTGCCAAAAAGGTTAAACCGCTAATAAATAAGGACTTTAAACAAAAAATGAGTGTTGAAAGAAAAAGGAAAAGTGTTCAGTATATTGCAATAATGTTCACTACCGAACAAAAGTATTATTTCTTCCCTTCCATAACAATTACAATCTCTCCCTTTACTTTTTTGGCACCGAAATACGAAATCAGGTTGGTAAGAGTATCCCTTTTTGTTTCCTCATGGATTTTAGAAATCTCCCGGGAAACGGATGCATTTCGGTCTGCTCCAAAAAACGGCACAAATTGCTCAAGTGTTTTTACCAGGCGAAATGGGGATTCGTAAAAAACCATTGTATGAGATGATTGTGCCAATTGCTCCAGTCTTGAATTTCGGCCTTTTTTATGAGGCAAAAAACCTTCAAACAGAAATCGGTCGCAAGGCAAGCCGGAGTTTACCAAAGCTGGTACAAACGCGGTTGCCCCCGGAAGGCACTCTACCTCAATGTTATTTTTTATACATTCCCGTATCAGCAAAAACCCAGGATCAGAAATACCCGGCGTACCGGCATCGCTAACCATTGCTACGGTTAAGCCAATATTGATCATTTCAAGAATACTTTCAAGCGTTTTATGTTCATTAAACTGATGGTGGGATTTCATTTTGGTATCAATCTTAAAATGCCGGAGGAGGTTTCCTGTATTGCGGGTATCTTCTGCCAGGATCAAATCGGCCTCTTTCAATACACGTATTGCCCTGAGGGTAATATCTTCCAGGTTTCCGATGGGTGTTGGAACCAAAACTAATTTTGACATCGCTATTTATTTGGGATTAAATCACAAAACCAAAAACCAGAAACAGGAATGCTTCCTGCTGCCATTTTATATTCCCGGTAAACTTTTTCCCCTGGCATAAAATCAACGGGCTTCTGAAATCCGGGGCCGGCATAAACAAAAGTATGAAACTCCCCATTCTCGCCACAAGGGTCTAAATTTTTTGGAAGGGCATTTATAAAATCCATGTTGTAATCCAACCCGGCAAAGTCCTTGTCCAAATACCTGGCATCCACACACACCACTTTCGCCTTGAAGCCGGCAGTAATAAATTCTTTAGATAATTTGGTCGTATGGATATGCCATAAAGGAAATACCAGACCAACATTGATTTCTGACAAGATTCGCTCTCTGTAGGATTTAATATCTTCCAAAAAAATATCCCCAAAAACAGAAACATTGAGCCCTTTCATTTTCAATTCAATCAGTTTGTTTTTTAAAGCTGTTTCATAATCATCCATGGATGGCATTTCCGTTAAAGCGATTTTCTCCAGAGGAATGCCAAGGCTTTCCACTTGCTTGTCTAAAAGCTCAGAGCGAACTCCATGCATCGAAATCCTGTTGTAGGGCTCGCTGATTGTAGTAAGCAGTTTTTCAATTTTAACCTGTTTCGAATTTCTAAGCATATACAAACAAAATGCTGCATCTTTTCCACCGCTCCAATGAAGTACTGCTTTTTTCATACGGCTTTAAAAGGAAGATTCAAAATCAATGAGCAATTTAAAAAAATCCACATATTCAGTGAACGGAGCATTTTCAGGAGTATCATAAACAGTGTGGTATTCTTTACTTTCTTTTCCAAGGGTATAAATAAAAAAGCAAGGCACACCCTTCTTATAGAAAGGATAATGATCACTATTGGCCGCTTCACCACGCGGACTGACCGTTGCTATATATTGATTATCATCATTAATTTTTACAAGCTTGCCGAATTCATCCGTAAACACTTCCCCGTTCACGACCTTTATCCCCTCGCTTCCCGAACCTACCATATCAAGATTGACCAGGAACTTGATCTTTTCCAGAGGGAACATGGGATTCGAAGCATAAAAACCCGAACCCATAAGGCCCACCTCCTCTGCACTGAATGCCATAAAGGCAATGGAACATTCGGGTTGGTTTTCGGGTAAAGAAAAGTGCCTTGCAAGGTCAAGCAACATAGCCATTCCACTGGCATTGTCGTTGGCTCCCGGGAAGTAAGTTTCAGCCCCCATTTGCCCCAGATGATCGTAATGTGCCGTAAATACAAAAAAACGATCAGGGTATTGTTCTCCCGGAACATAGGATATTACATTCTGAGTAACATAGGATTCGAAAAAGCTGTTTTCTACATTTATTGTAAGGTGCTTAGCTGTCCGGGGTATTTTGTCGCTCACTATTTGTAGTGAAAAATAGTCCTTGACTATTGTTCCGTTCGATACATGCCACCAAACTTTATCCTCCTTTAAAAAAACAATACCCTTTGACTTAAAATTACCATCATCCTTAAAATCCGCTTGATTCATATCAGTAACGATAACCCTTTCTGTTATATCAATCATGCCATAATCCTCAACGGGAAGAAGAGTGCCGGTTGAATCCATTAACAGCCAGAACAATTCAAATGTGCCTGAGACTTTTGGGGAAGAAGAGAATAAAACAAAATCTTCTCCTGGCTTTAAGGGTATATTATCAACAAATACATTAATTGTATCCGGAAATGTGTTAATGGGAATTGCAAACTCCTGAAAATAGTTTTCTCCGAAACATTTCAAGCCAGAATCTTTAAATTCGTTTATAATAAAACCGGCAGCTATTTTATCTCCATTGCCTGCATAACCCCTGCCATGCATGCCCGGTGATGATAAGGTATCCACTACAAATCTAACATAGTCAAAGTCCTGGGCATTGGAGTTAAAAAAACAACTTGTTGCAATAAAGAATGCAAGGATTTTTTTCACGGCTTTCTATTTAAATTTTCGGTCAATAAAACCTTGTAGTTGTGAAAGGGCGTCTGATTCTTGATCCCATTCCCGTTCATCGCTATAAGACGAAACCAATTGATTGGCCAATTCAATGGATTCACAATTATCAAGTTTCTCAATAGCCTCATTATAGTCTTTCATATTGCCTTCGAACAGTTCATTGATAAAAAAGAACTTTTCATTTATCCCAATGGCAGCTTTCAATCCTAAAATTTTATTTTTCTGCATTTTATCAGCAACTGACTGTTCCTTTTTCCCTTCAGCAATCTTATCAACGACCGTTTTTTTCATCTCAACATCCGAAATTACCGATGGCTCCGCAAATAAATCCAGGCTTCCCAAGCCCTTCTTAGAACGCAAGTCCGGTTTAGAAGGTATGTTTTCTTCTAAAATCAATTCTTCTGTTTCTATTTCACTTTCCTCGTCTTCCATTTGAAGAATTTGTACATTTACAATATTTGGTGTTCTTTCCTCTTTTGGCTCCTCTTCCGGGGGTAATGATTTTGCAGCATCAGATTCATTGATTTCGGAGTTGATTTTTTCCAACTCCAGTAACAAATCATAAATCAATCGTATTTTCTCTTTGGCCAGGTCAATCTCTACCTGTGGCAGCTTTCCCAAAGCGGCATTCATTCCATTTAATAATGATCTAAACTCATCCAGTAAATCCTCTGCAGAGGAAACTATCGTCTTTTTGTCCATACTGTTTTGTTTTTAAAAATCAATCCTTTCTGACATTCAATTTTAACAGGATTATTCAAGTAATTGCTTAAATTTGTCAAAATTATTAGGGAATAAAATTATAAAAATTATAGAACCGTAGCAATAATGTTTTTAGAGAACACCACAAAACAGGCAAGGGGAGGAGGTTGGATAGAAGTTATTTGTGGATCCATGTTTTCAGGAAAAACCGAAGAGCTGATCCGCAGGCTGAAGCGTGCCAGGATTGCCCGTCAAAAGGTGGAAATTTTCAAACCTGCTATTGATACAAGATACGATGAAGAAGCCGTAGTTTCGCACGACGAAACATCCATCAAATCAACACCCGTGCAGGCTGCTTCACAAATAATTCTCCTGGCCAACAATGTGGATGTTGTGGGTATTGATGAAGCCCAGTTCTTTGATAACGAGCTGGCCAATGTCTGCAATCTGCTGGCCAATGATGGTATCCGGGTGATTGTAGCCGGGCTGGATATGGATTATCGAGGCAACCCTTTCGGGCCCATACCCTCCCTGATGGCTACTGCCGAATATGTTTCAAAAGTCCATGCCATTTGCATTGAATGCGGCAGCCTGGCCCAATATTCCCATCGGTTTGTTGAGGGCAAAGGGCTCGTTTTACTGGGCGAGACCGACCGTTATGTTCCCCTTTGCCGGAAGTGTTTTATGGAGAAGAAAACCATAAACAAAATCAGATAATCAGATTTTTACTTTCGTTCATGTTATCGAGAATCGGCTATAGTCCAATTATATTTTATTTACTATTTTTGCACCTCAAATTTTAGAAATTATAAATCAAATTTTATTACAATGAAAAAAGCATTTGCTCTAATATTATTACTGAGTGTAGTTTTAGCAACAAGTTTATTCTCTCAGGAAAAACAGGTTAAGGTTCTCATTACAACCGATTATGGTGAAATTACAGTTGTGTTGTACAACGAAACACCTCAGCACCGTGATAATTTCGTTAAACTGGTAAACGAAGGCTGGTACGAAGGTTCTCCATGGCACCGGGTAATTAAAAATTTTATGATCCAGGGTGGACAGAATGCTGATGGAAGAATGGATCCTGGCTATAAGGTTCCGGCTGAATTTGTTCCCGGCAAGTTTCACAAAAAGGGCGCATTATCAGCAGCACGGCAGAGCGATCAGGTAAACCCCGAAAAGGCTTCACTACATCACAGTTTTACACGTTCAGGACAAGTTTATGACCCTCTGAATTTTCAAATGTTTAATATTAGGGAAGCACCGGTCACACCTGAAGGCAAAGCGAAGTCATCAAACTATAGGAGGAACGCCCGATTGATGGGCCTGTCATTTTTATGGTGAAGGATCAGCGCAACGAAGGTAGTTGGATAAATGGCCGCAGTCCTGAGCCGCCAAAGATGTGTCTTGTAAAAACAACAAGACAACCATGAAATCATTAAATAATTCCCTCCTTATAAATGAAGGATAAAGTTGATAAATACCTTGTTGGAATCAAGGCTTTGTTGCTGAAAGCTATAATAGGTTGAAGAATTTCATTGGCACCTAAGCAAAAAGTGGGCTGCGCCTGCTACTGTATTAGAGAAATGTAGCCCCCGAGTTAGCAGAGAAGCCGGTATTAAATGGTTCAACTAGAATTGAAAACATTACCAGCAAGTTTGGGAAGAGTTGAAGAAAACACAGAAAGGAACGTTTCAGAAGATGGTCCGGTTGATTTAAATCTTCTGTACCAATTTTCTGGAACTTGATCTTTCACATCCACACTACAAACCTGAAGCAAACTACTGATATTTTTTCCCGGATTGGATTTACTGTTTCTGTTGGCCCGGACATAGAAGATGACTGGCATAACTTCACTGCAATTGAACCTTTCGGAAGAGCATCTATGATACGGGTGATAAATTCTTTTTTATTGAAAAGGCAACCGTGGTACCCTTTGCGACCAGTTACATCCTTCCGTTCAGTGAGGTAATGAAAGAAACTAAACCACCCATACGTTCCATATTCCCGTGAAGGTTTTCAGGAATAGCTTATCAGCGCAGAGCACATTGTAGGTCACCGAATGAATAATTCAGCACATTGAATAAAATGTTTTTTTGCTGATTTGTTCAAACCTTATACTATTTCGCCACCGAAATGTTTGTGTCGGCACAAAACTAGTTTCAGGCCATCATTTTTCCCCACTGAACCCGGCAGAAATGGATGTTTCCTGTTTTATCTGTGGAGGAAAAGGTTGTAAAGTCAAACAAACCCGGCTGGGTTAAATAATGGGGTTGTGGGCGTAGATCCTGAACGTTTTGAGAACCGCAATATAGATAGCAAAAATATAAGAGACTGTATTTAATGAATTCAAAAAGGTATAATTATGCTAAAATATCAAATCACGATATCCGCTTGTTTTTTTGAAAACTGATATTCGCTTTTTAAAAGCAATTTGAAAGCGCCCTTTAAAACCACCGATCAACGGAATAATCCATTTTATATTCTACACCTGATTAAAAGTACGCCATTACGATCAAAAGAATTTTTGATATTTTGTTTTTGGGCTTGTATTTCTGCCACGACATCTTTTATCCAATAAGCGCTGTTATTGGATTCTGGGTATTGGAATATTCATTTTCAAATTCGAGTAGGAAAGAATAAGTACTTCAACTTTCATCAAATTCAGGACTATGTATGGGAGTTCTAACAGCTTGATTGATTACTGTTAGTAAAAGGGATGCAAGAATCATTGAAGGTTGCTTTTTAGTTCAGAAAATATAAAGTTCTTGACGAAACTTCCTAAATGCCTTTATAAATATTTTTTATCGTGGAATGTTCTGGGGCCTGTCCGGAAGTTAGAAAATATGCGGACTTATATAACGAAGAACAAATGAAAGTTTTATCTCCAAGTTAAGCCCTATTTAACCGATTACGCCTCTTTGGCTTTTATTGATGAAAGCAATTGCTTCATGATCATCCGACCCCCCAAAAGCTTACATTGAAATCATCATGCCCGAAAACTATAACGAACTTACACCAGATAAACCACCAAGGGATATTAACCATTCAAATTTTGTTAAAACCTGGGGGATTGTTTCATGAAGCAGGAATGACAGGTGAACTGGAAACAGCCAATATGCTTTACCCCTCCATTTGTTCAAGGTATCCCAATTTTTTTCATACGACAA
This sequence comes from Bacteroidales bacterium, assembly GCA_041393255.1. GTDB lineage: Bacteria > Bacteroidota > Bacteroidia > Bacteroidales > JAADJA01 > JAADJA01. The sequence goes on from JAWKKM010000013.1 coordinate 125,080, forward strand.
CATATCGCTTAATGCAACCTCTTAACATGAAGATATCGCAAGGCTGGTAATAGCTATCTTTAAGCAAGTGAATTTTCAGATGCTGATGAATAACTCGACGGTACAGGTAAAACAGCCCCCCTTATTGCAAAGGCAATGATATAAATGAACTTCATTTCGTTATAAATAACGCGTTTTCGTGAAATTTCCATCATATTATAGGTAAGATAAATGTGGTTGGGGAGATCAAAGATTCAAAAACAGGAATACCTAGTTTATATGATACATACAAACCTTGATAAATTGAGCCTTCTCTCTGAGCCAAAGGTTGCTCAAAAAATGGTTTTGAGGGTGTTATATTTATCTACCAGAAAAATGCATCAAAAGATATGATTAATGACCTTTATTTTTTCGATATGAGGTTGGTATTAGTTCCAGCTAAATATCCTTCAATCAACTTTCTTGATCTTTTTCTTATCATTTCTTCCTGAGGTCGGGATATTAAGATGAGAAACGGCAGAACTTTTCAGACAGGTCATGTACATCATAAATAGGTTCTCTGCCCGCTGGCTTTGCTGAATGTTGCGGGCGATTTTATTCGTTCTGTATATTGTTATCGAAAGAATTATCCCATGTATTTAGAAAAGCAACAGCATCAATGCCAGTAAACAAAATCTTTTTTCAATTTGGGCCATACACAGTTGTTATAGTCATCAATTAAATCCGATGAGCGCCTAGTTCATTATTTTATTTTTTCGGTTTCACAAATTTAAACTCACCACTTGTTGCCTTTGCAAATTTTATAAACATTACCCGTAAGTAAAAACCTATGAAAATGATCTGATATCATTGTTTGATGAAATGCTATTTCAGAAACCACGAATAAATGTAAACGAAAATAAAAATTGTTCCCATACCGGCTTCGTTTTCACCCATATTTTTCCTGATTTTTCTTATAAACTTCTTTGCAATATGGCGTCCAAACCCGAACCCTGTTCATTGTTCGTACCTACTGGAATTTGAACTGATCATCAATCCGGAAAAAATGGTCCGCATGCCAACAACTTCATCCTGAATCAGAAATACAAACTTCAACCATGTGGTCAGACTGACTTGAAGTAATGCTCACAATACCGCCCCGCTCTGTAAATTTTACAGCATTTGAAAGTTATGTTACGATAACAGCCCTGATCATATTAACGTGTACGGTAAGTCAACACTTTTTGTAACGTCCGACCGAACGATTCCTTTATTTTAAGGTCTCCGATTTACATTTCCCACCTTCGGTGGCAATGCCTAAATTAAGATTTTCAGGCTTAGTAACTAACAGTTGCCGGTTTGGTGTTCTAATCATTCCAAAAGGTTTTGCAACAACTTAAACTATTTTCAGTTTCCTCGCAAATATCTTTAATAAAGTTTTTTCCTTGCGCTTCATTAAAATTCGTCATAGGCTTCATACAAAAGGTTGGAAAATCCTAATATCGTGTTGTGTGTTAATTTTTTCAGGTCATGAGTAACATGAGAAAAGAATTTATCTTTCATGGTAATTCAGCCTTTTTGCTCCAATTTTTTTCTCCGAGGCAATGAGAATGGATTCAGTATTTTTTCGTTCTGGCACATTCACCGCAACAAGCAAAATCAGGTGACTTCCTACTATCTGTCTTATCGAACCCATGGTTTCAATCCAGCGAGTCTCACCATCTTTTCGGATGTAATCAAAAATTTCGTAAATGTGGTGAATCCGGCTAAGAACAAGTGCCTTTTACGTTTTTGATAGCCTGATCGAAATCATCAGGGTGCAACAAAATTTCCAACCAATTTCGATCCTTTCTTGAAGTTCACGAACGAATACCAGATACCCTTTAATCAAATTTCCAGCAAAAATAATCACCATCCCAATAACAAGCATTGCTCATGGGAAATTCTCAACATCCCGGTACCGATGATTTCCTGGTCAGCTTCCTTGAATCGCTCCAAGATTTTCGACGTAATGTCCCTACATTAATAATAAAAGAGAGGTGGAATTTCAATTGTTTGTTTCTTATTGGGTAATGCAATGAATGGCAGAATGTCAACTCACCTCGACCTATAATAATTCTCCTTGTGCATCATTTCGCCCGTTTCATCGACTTTATTGATAACCCAAATCCCGCTTAAGGTTCACATTCCGGCAGTTATTTTTTTTGTGAGTTCATCCGAGAACCCAACATCTCAAGCATCTTTTATTCAGCCTCAAAATTTTGGCCCTTATTATTGATATGAATAATACCTGTCGGGGAATTCTCAACTATAGCTTTTTAAACTTGGTTTCGCTTTTTTATATTTTTCTATGATTGTCGATAACCTTCCTAATCATGAAGCTTCATCATTACGGTTTTTAACTTCGATTGGCCTTGATCTTCGACCTTATATCGTAATAGACCATATACCAAATATAATCATCAATATAAAAATGATGACAAGGTAAACCCTTTGTGTCTTTACTTCATTTTTCTTGACCAAATACCACCAGCGCTGCCTCTCTTTCCTTCTCCAGTTTGTCAATTTCATACCGGGTTTGCACCTCAGCAAGGCGGTTGTGGAACTGGCGGCTGTAAATGGTATCTTTTTGCCGGGTAAAAGCCTGATAGTAATCAAGGGCTTTTTTATAGTCCTGTTTCATTAAGTAAATTTTATAAAACAGTTCATAATTGACTTGCAAAATGGATGACAATCCACAAGAGCCCAATGCAATCTTAGTACCCAAAGCTATTGTAATGATCGCCGATTAAAATTTCCCATTTTACAATACAATTGGCCAATGGTATGATACGACTGTGCTATACCCATTTTATTTCCAAGGCTTTTTTCTATCTCAAGAGATTCCAGAAGGTAGTCCAATGCCGCTTGATGATTCCCCAACCTAAAATAACTTTCCCTTCTATATTGTTCATGCGGGCCCGCAAATACCTGCTGATTCTGTCCGATTCATAAATATCCATCGCTTTCCGATAATAATCAATTGCAATGTCATGCTGGTCCCAATCCGCATAGATAATTCCAATGTTATTAAATGAACCAGCCATGCCGCTCAGGTTTGCGTTTTCTTCCTCAATGCGAAGGGATTTCTGATAATATTGAAGCGCTTTTTCTTTGTTGCCCCAATCATAGTATACCAAACCAAGATTATTTAATGAATTGGCCATCCCCACCTTATTCTCTATATCCTCAAAAAGATTTAATGATTTTAAGTATTGTTCAAGGGCTTTCTCATAAACACCGAGGTTGTAATAAACAACACCAATGCTATTATAGGTATCTGCCATACTTTGAAACTCTTTCTCCTCCTGATAAATACCGAGGGCCTTAATAAAATATACAAGGGCATCATCATATTCGCCGGTTATCAGGAAAATATCACCAAGGTGATAATACCTGTGCGCCAATAACAATGGATGATCCAATTTTTGTTCATACTCAATCGCCTGAAACAGATGTTTTTTGGCATTGAAATGATCGCTTTGGGCATAATATACTGAACCCAATGAATAATGAATATCCGAACTAAGTGAGTCGCTTTGTTTCTCATTTGAAATATCCAAGGCCAACAAATAGGATTCTATGGCATCTTCATAATTATACAACTCCAGATCTGCTTTGGCTAAAATCATAAGGGCCTGCAACTCTGCATTTTTATTGTTCAAAATCCTGGCTAACTCCAATGCATTTAGCGCATGGCTTTTTGATGTATCCGCATTGACAAATAAATATTTAATCGCCAATTGGTTTAATATTTCTACTTTTTCACTCAAAGTGGCAGAGCCGAGCTGTTCCTCCAATCGGTTTATTTCAGGCAATTCATTCTCAACTTGAGAATGGGAAATAAGCAGGATACCCAGGAATATAAATGTCAGGGTTAGGCTTTTCAGGGCTTTATTGATTCTTTTTCTCCTCAATTTGATCTAAGAATTAATCTCTGCAAAATAGTAAATTTAATCCCAAAATAAAAGTTTTTCATTTAAATTATTACATATTTAATGCACTATTTATTTTGAATGTAACAATCCCGTCAAAATCACATGAAAAAATTTACATCGAAATCAGGTGTCTCAATTTGTAATTTTATTAAGTAACAATTTTATCAAATTATCAATTGCTGTTTTATAGTTTTGGTTATAATCGTTATTTTCTCTGTTAGCAATGGCAACACAAACGGTCAATGCATTGTGGCCCAATAATTTTCCAAGCCCGTACAATGCCGAAGTTTCCATTTCAAAATTAACAATTTTTCTGTTTTGTGATTCAAATTTTTTGATCTTCTCAAACAGATCAGCTTGCCTTAGAGGAAGCCTTAACAACCTGCCCTGAGGGCCATAAAACCCAGGAGCAGTTGCAGTAATACCATGAATGAATTCGTCACCTTCCAATCCTTTTATCCATGGAGAAGATTTTACAATATATGGCTTCGCATAAACTTCAGGCCATGAGGTAAACGTTATAAACTCTTCAGTTAAAGCATGGTCAACCACTGGAATGTTTTCTTGATAAAAGTTAAGTAAGCCATCAAGCCCAAGGCCATAATCAGAAACAATAAAGGAGTTCAATGGAATATTGGATTGCAATGCTCCGGAAGTCCCCAACCTGACAATATTCAGTTGGGTATGTTCTGCTTTAACCATGCGTGTTTGCAAGTCAATATTTGCCAATGCATCCAATTCGTTCATAACAATATCAATATTATCGGTCCCCATGCCTGTTGACATGACGGTTAAGAGTTTATTCTTCAAATAACCGGTATGGGTATGGATTTCCCTGTTGCTAACTTTATGCACAATTCGATCAAAATGTTTTGACACTTTTTCAACACGCTGCGGATCTCCAACCAAAATAATTGTCTTTGCGAGTTGCTCTGGCTTTAATTTTAAATGATAAATACTTCCATCGGGATGCAAAATCAATTCTGTTGGGGGTATTTTTTTACCGGGCTCCATATATAATATTTCTACTTTTGCTTTGATTTAAAGGGCAAATATAGAGATTTATTGTATGAAGGCAGAAATCATTTCCATTGGTGACGAATTATTAATCGGGCAGGTAATCAATACAAACGCCAGTTGGATTGCCGAGCAATTAAATTTAAGTGGAATAAGTGTTTACCAGATTGTGACCATTTCCGATGAACGGGTACACATACTGAAAACCCTGAAGGAAGCCGGGGATCGTTCGGATATTATATTGATAACAGGGGGCCTGGGCCCAACAAAAGATGACATTACCAAAGAAACCCTTTGCGAATACTTTGAAACAAAACTCTCCTTCAACGAAGAGGTCTTTAAAAACATTCAACTACTGTTCGAAAAACGGGGATATAAAATCAGTGAATTAAACCGAAAACAAGCTGAAGTTCCTGAGGGATGCATCCCTTTGCCAAACATTCACGGAACTGCACCCGGCATGTGGTTCGAAAAGAAAAATACAATTTATGTTTCAATGCCAGGTGTTCCCTTCGAAATGAAAGCCTTGTTATCTGATTTTGTTATTCCCGGGCTTCTAAGCAGATTCAAAACAGGTGCAATTGTACATAAAACGATTTTAACCCATGGCCTGCCCGAATCCTTGCTGGCAAAAAAAATTGAACACTGGGAAGACAACCTGCCCAAACACCTTAAACTTGCCTACTTGCCAAAACCCGGAGCGGTAAGGCTTCGGTTAACGGGTAAAGGAAATGATAAAAGTGCATTGGAGAACGAAATTGAAGAGGAAATCCGAAAACTACAATTGATAATTCCCACGGAAATTTTTGGTTTTGACAACGATAGCCTTTCCCAAAAAGTGGGTCAACTACTGAGGGAAAAAGGCATGACGATCTCTACCGCAGAAAGTTGTACCGGTGGATTTATTGCCCATCTCATTACTTCCGTTGCCGGTAGTTCTGATTATTTTAAAGGTTCCATAATTGCTTATGCCAATGAAATAAAAGAACAATCGCTTGGTGTCAAAACCCAAACCCTGATTGATCATGGAGCCGTTAGTGAAGAAACGGTTCTTGAAATGGTGACGGGTATAAAATCACGGTTCAAAACGGATTGTGCCATTGCAACATCGGGTATTGCAGGGCCAGGGGGAGGAACTGACGAAAAACCGGTCGGAACAACCTGGATAGCCATTTCAACACCATTCAAAACATTTGCAAAAGTTTATGAATTCGGCGATAACAGAGAACGAAATATTACAAAGGCAGCCATGACCGCACTTAACCTGATCAGAAAAGAACTAAGTTCTTAAATAACAGATTATAATAATTTAATACTTTTGAAGTTTATTGCATAGACTTTTTTTGTTGGAGAAACAAAGTAACATTTAAATAACAATGAAACAATTTGATGGAAGAAAAAGAGAAACCAAATAAGCCGAAATACAGAAAATACATTATTTTGTTCTGGACGGTATTTTTCCTGGCCATTTTTTCAATTGTACTTTTATTTGCACTGATCTCATCGGGGAAGCTTGGGTATATGCCCACCTTTGAGGAACTTGAAAATCCGCAAAGTAACCTGGCATCCGAGGTTTATTCAGAAGACAACGTTCTGCTTGGTAAATTCTATATCGAAAACCGGTCGAATACGAAGTTTGCTGACCTGGATACCAACCTTGTAAATGCATTAATTGCAACCGAAGACATTCGGTTTTACAGTCATTCGGGCATCGATTTTCGGGCACTACTCAGGGCTATTGTCGGAACCTTATCCGGAAACTATAGTGGTGGTGGCAGTACCATTACCCAGCAATTTGCCAAACTCTTATTTCATGAAACACCCGACTCAAAAGCCAAAAGAATGGTCCAGAAATTTAATGAATGGGTAATTGCTGCCAAACTTGAACAACGCTATTCGAAAGATGAAATCATAGAACTGTACCTTAATAAATTTGATTTTGTAAACAACGCTGTAGGAATTAAGTCTGCATCCAAAATTTATTTTAACACGACTCCTGATTCGCTTAAACTTGAAGAAGCAGCTGTGCTTGTGGGCATGCTTAAAAACCCTGCACTCTATAATCCTGTGAGGCGACCCGACACGGTAAAATTCAGACGCAACGTAGTGTTAAGCCAAATGGTCAAATATGGATATTTGGCCAAAGACATCTATGATTCTGTTAAACTGATGCCGATTGACATGTCCCGATTTGGACGACAGGATCATATTTCAGGACTGGCTACCTATTTTCGCGAATACTTACGCTCGGAGCTAAACAAATGGTGTAAAACCCATTATAAGGCCGATGGCAGCAATTACCACCTTTACAAAGACGGATTGAAAATTTACACCACTGTTAATTCCAAATTACAGAAATATGCCGAGGAGGCAGTTGTTGAGCATTTGAGCCAGGATCTGCAGCCCGCCTTTTTCAACCATTGGAAAGGCCACAGCAATGCCCCCTTTTATTTTGAGAACAATGCAAAAGAGGAGATCAATAACATTATGAATCAGGCCATGCGCCGTTCGGAACGATACCGAAAAATGAAAAATGCAAACATTCCCATTGATTCCATTAAACTCAGCTTCAATACACCTGTCGCCATGCAGGTGTTTTCGTGGGATGGCGATATTGATACCGTAATGACACCCATGGATTCGATTCGGTATTATAAGTTTTTTCTGCGGGCCGGCCTGATGTCGATGGAACCTTCGACGGGTTACGTAAAGGCCTACGTGGGTGGAATTAACTATAAACACTTCATGTATGATCAGGTTACTCAGGGTGCACGGCAGGTAGGATCAACCTTTAAACCGTTTTTATACACCCTGGCTATGCAAAACGGATTATCTCCCTGTACTAAAATTGCCAATATTCAGCCCATTATTTACCTGGATAATGGTGATACCTGGGAGCCAGCGAACTCCTCCAACAAAGATAAAGGGCTGGAGCTGACCCTAAAATACGCACTTGCAACCTCCAACAACTGGATATCGGGCCACCTGATTAATCGCTTTTCTCCACAATCGGTTGTTACCATTGCCCGCAATATGGGAGTTAAAAGTTTTCTGGATCCTGTTCCGGCTATCGTGTTGGGATCTTCTGATCTTAGCTTGTATGAAATGGTTGGAGCAATGAATTCTTTTTCTAATAAAGGTGTATATATCGAGCCTATATTTATAACCCGTATTGAGGATAAAAACGGGAATGTGATTGAATCCTTTACCCCCCACCAACAAGAAGCCATGAGTGAAGAAACGGCCTATTTAATGATCAAGCTGATGGAGGGGGTCGTTGAATACGGAACAGGAATAAGGCTACGCCTAAAGTATGAATTGGAAAACCCCATTGCCGGTAAAACCGGAACCACAAACAACCATTCAGATGGCTGGTTTATGGGATTAACACCCGACCTGACAACCGGTGTCTGGGTAGGGTGCGAAGACAGGGCAGCTCACTTCCGCAGCTTGTCCCTCGGACAGGGAGCAAACATGGCCTTGCCCATTTGGGCTTTGTACATGAAGAGGATCTATGCCGATTCAACTTTAAGGATCTCACAGGGAGAGTTTGAAGCACCCCTTAAGCCACTTACTGTAGAAATTGATTGCGACAAAGTTGAATCGCAAGACAAAATAATTGAAGTTGACCATTGGGATGAGTTTTAATATCAATTCTTCATCATTTTTAATCTTACACTTGCTAAAGCATGGGATTGTTAGGTAAAGAATTTGGAAAAGAATCGTATTTTTGCAACCGATTTGAAAATTTTAAATGGTGTTAGATATTTATTCATAAATGGTGTTTAAAAATACGTTGTTTCAAAAGGGAAGAGATCTATTGCTTTTTTGCAAAAGCAGATTACCTCAAGTTTCGATCATATTATAATTCTTACCATCCTGATTATTGATTTCAATATCAAATATTATAATAATCCCCGAAAAATCCTTGAAGCAGATGTTCTTTCCTATTATGCTTATCTTCCGGCTGCATTTATTTATAGAGATTTATCTTTTAATTTCATTCATGAGGATATTGAGAAGTATAATAAGATAATCTGGCTTTTCCCAACTGCAACAGGAAAAAGTGCAATCATTACCTCCATGGGTTTATCTTATCTTTATACCCCATTTTTTATTATTGCCCACTGGGTAACCCCAGCTTTACCTGGGGTATGAAGCAGATGGTTACACGCCTCCCTACAAATTTGCCCTGGTTATCAGTTGTGTGTTTTACTTATTTATCGGATTGATTTTTAAAACGGGTATTGGAAAACTTTTTTCAGCCAACTAGTTACAGCCATTACCTTATTGGTCATTGTGTTGGGAACCAACCTGCTGCATTATACTACCATGGAGACATCATGTCACATGCATACAGCTTTGCCCTGATTTCTATCTTCATCTATTATACTATTAAATGGCACGAAACACCCAATATTAAATATACTTTGATCGCTGGCGCACTTGCCGGACTCATAACCCTTATAAGGCCAACGAATATTTTGGTACTGGTTTTCTTTATTCTGTGGAATGTTGGCTCTTTTAAGGATTTGGGGAATAGGATGGTCTTTTTTCTGAAATATTACAAGCTGATTGTTGTAATGATGCTTGCCTTTCTGGTGGTTTGGGTTCCTCAGTTTATTTACTGGAAATTTATTTCCGGAAGTTTTATGTTTAACACCTACGGCTATCTGGGCGGAACATTCTTTTTCGACAACCCGCAAATCACGTATTCCCTGTTTAGCTGGCGCAAAGGATGGCTGGTTTACACACCAATAATGATTTTTACCCTTGCGGGTATATATTTCTTAAGAAAAAGAACTCCAAAAGTGTTTGCCCCGGTGCTGGTATTTACCCTGCTTAATATTTATGTGCTTTCTTCATGGTGGTGCTGGTGGTTTGGAGGCGGTTTCGGACTTCGCTCCTACATTGATTCGTATGGCATAATGGCATTGGGGTTTGCAGCTATACTGGATTGGGTAATTAACCGAAAAGCAATCGTTAAATATAGTTTTATAACCATTTTTGTATTGCTGTTCTTTTTTAATCTATTCCAAACTCAACAATACTTTACCGGAGCAATTCATTATGTAGCCATGACAAAAGAAGCCTACTGGAATACATTTCTGAAAAAATATCCCAAACCCGATTTTTATGATTTACTTGTCTGGCCTGATTATCCTTCCGCACGACATGGGAAATATTATACCGAGAATGAAATAAGCATAGGAGAACAAAAAATTCGGGATGGGCTCAAGATAGAATCGGAACAACCTGAGAATTCCAAAAGCATTGAGGAGTTTGAAATCATGTTAAGAAACAGCCCTTCATTGTTGGAACTGCTCCATGAAAAGGCAGTAAAAAAAGGCATTTCTATTGATTCAATGATCAAAATCGATGCACTATGGCTTTACAATCAACAAATGAAAGAGCTAGAAGGCAAACAATAATTCAATTGCAAATCCATGTATAAAAATAAAACTGTTGGAGTCGTCGTACCCTGTTATAATGAAGGAAAACAAATTGGTGATGTCATTGAAACCATGCCTGATTTTGTTGACCGGATTATCATCATAAATGATTGCTCCCTTGATAATACATTGGATGTAGTAAAGTCTTATTTCGATACTGATCATAATAAGTCGGACCTGCGATTGACAACAGTAAAAATGATGTCAAGACGGGGTAATTACGAAGCTGCCGAAAAAATTATCTGGGAACGAAACCAGGAAGAAATGAAGTATTTCACCCCTTCTGAAGTTCTAAACAAAAACCCGGAAAGCGAGCGGATCATTTTAATCAATTTCCTGGAAAAAGGGGGAAAAGGCGGCGGTGTGGCCCGCGGCTATAAATGGGCCAAAGACTATGGATTGGATTGCACGGCCATTATGGACGGAGATGGTCAAATGGATCCTTATGAGCTTGAATCCATTTGCAAGCCGGTGATCGAGGAAGAAGTGGATTATGTGAAAGGCAACAGGCTGAAACATGCAAGTGCTTTTGAAATCATTCCCAAAACCCGGTTCCTGGGAAATTCAATTCTTTCTATTCTTACAAAGATAGCTTCCGGCTATTGGCGCGTATCTGATACACAATCAGGCTATACAGCCATCTCCAAAAATGCCCTTAACGCTATCCAGATTTACAAAATTTATCATTCATACGGGGTACCAAATGATATACTGGTAAAGCTCAATATTGCTTTTTGCACGATTAAAGAGGTTGTAATCAAGCCTGTTTACAACATTGGTGAACAATCAAAAATGAAAGTCTTTAAAATCATTCTGCCCATCAGTTTGCTCCTGCTCAAATCCTTTTTTAAACGCTTATGGATTAAATACTTGTTTAAGGATTTTCATCCGCTGTTTCTGCTTTACCACCTGGGAATAGTTTTACTCCTTATTTCAATTCCATTTCTAATAAACTTATTGGTGCACCTTTTTAAATGGGGAAGCATTACTCCGGAACAAAATGTTATCTTTTTTGTTTTCCTTACCATTACAGGTTTTCAATCTCTTTTCTTTGCCATGTGGATGGATATTCAGGACAATGACAGGTTGAATAAATAAGTTTTTGGAATAAAGTTTAGATAAGGAAATATCAAAGCTCAACTGTTCAGGTTTTCCTTCCTGTAACTCTTAAACCCAGCGCCAGGAGGAAAATAAAAATCTCGCCGGATATAAACCATAAACGGGCATACAGTGTAATTACCGTTGCTATTTGTATTGGCATTCCGGTGAGCACCATATAACCGACAAGGATTCCTTCCCTGACGCCAAGCCCTCCGGGAAAAATTATGGCCAATAAGCCGATGGTAACACTTAAGGGAAAAGCAAATGCTACATGAAATCCGGCCTCCGGATA